>NZ_JBBKZS010000001.1:0-939659 GCF_037889955.1 Variovorax robiniae | reverse complement strand
CCCGGTGTCCTGCCGGCTGATGCGGACCGTGCCGCCGGTCTGCACTTCGGTGACCATGAAGAAGTTGAAGCTGTCGTGCACGTCGTCGGGCGTCAAGCCGTATTCGCGCTGCGCTTCGGCCTGGATGTCGTGGCAGTTGGTATGCGACTGGAAGCCGTAGGTGCTTTCATAGACGTAGGCGCTGCAACGCGGGAACAGCACGTCGTTCTGGCGCACCGTGTCGGCCAGGATGAAGAACATGGCCCGCTCGCGCGGCGGTGCGGACCACATGAAGGTGCCGACCGTGGGATTGAAGCCGTGCACCGTGCGCGTGCGGCCGCAGTGCATGAACTCCTTGTAGTCATGCAGGTTGAAGGCGTTGAAGTCCACGCACTGGCCACCCTCGACCTGTTCGATGCGGAGGATCTGCCCGGCCTTGACCTCGATGGCCTTGCCGGTGCCGGGCTGGAGGGTCCATTCGGCGATGAGTTCGCGACGGGTCATGCGGACTCCTTCGCGGGCTCCGCGGTGGGCTGCTTGTGCGCGGCCGGCGCGCGATGCGGCGGGCCGTATTCGCGCAGGGCCAGTCGCAGCAGGGCCGCCCGATCAGGGGCGACGCCTTGCGCAATGGTGCGGTCCATCAGCTCCAGCTGCTGACGATTGAGCGGGACGAGCAGTCGATGCTTCATGGCACTCCGTATACCTGATGAGTATGCGGAGCGAGTATGCATCAGGGGATTTTCAAGTATGCAAGGGTTGACACCTAGTTAACACTCTTGCAGATCGCAGCGTGCGCGCCTTGTCTCGTCCAGAGAGCGATTCAATTGGTTCGCATGTAGGCTTCAGCTCGCGGATACCAGTTTCCGCCGCTTCGTATACAGTTTGGAGCCATGAACAGCAACAAGGCTCCCGCCGAGATCGCCTACGAGGCCCTGCGCCGGGCGATCATCGAACGTGCCATCGAGCCCGGCACCAAGCTGCCGGAAGATGCCCTCGCCACGCAATTCGGCATCAGCCGCACGCCGGTGCGCGCCGTGCTCGCCAGGCTGCAGGCCGAAGGCTTGGTGGCCGGGGGTGGCCGGCGCACGGCGGCGGTCGCCGAGCCCGGATTGGGCGAGGCGCGCCAGGTCTTCGAAGTGCGCCGCGCGCTGGAGCGCGAGGTGGTCCGCCTGGTGGCGCAGCGCTGGACACCAGCCTTCGCGAAGCGCCTGCAGAAGATCGTGCAGGCCGAACAGGATGCGCATGACGCCGGTGACCTGCGCGCCTCCAGCCGGCTGGCCGGCGACTTCCACACCGCGCTGGCCGAGATGGCCGACAACTTCCTGCTGATGCGCTTCATGTCCGAGGCCGTGTCGCGCTGCTCGCTGATCCTGGCCGTGCATGCCGGGCCGCATTCGAACGAATGCTCGATCCGGGAGCATGAGGACATCATCCGCCGCTTTGGCACGAGCAAGGTGGACGAGGTCATGGCCGCCATGGACACGCACATCGCGGAGATTGCGCGCCAGGCATTGAGTCCCGCCCAGAGCCCCGAGGCGCACGAGGGACTGACGGGTGTGCTGGCCAAGTACGCGCAGGCGGTGCGCGGAGAGCATTCAGCGCCGCGCGCGGGTCTTGCGCCAACAGAGGGCGCGGCACGGGCTGCGCGTCCCAAGAGCCGCAAGACGGCTTGAAGATTCCTCAGCGGCTTTCAACGGTAGGCAACTGCCAGTCCACCGATGCCGCATCCGCGGGCACGGTGGCAGTCAACACGACGGCGGCGGCCAGGGAAACAAGCGCGGCAAGGATGAATTGGGTCATGCAGCCAGTCTCCGTGCCAGTGCTCATCGGAGCCTGTCGGAACTTGCCGCATCGCGCTGCACGCCGATGCCATGTGTCGTCGAGCCGACCTGCAGCGCGCGTCAGCAAACGGCGGCCAGCTCTTCCTGGCGGACGGTGCTCATGTGCCGGTCATCCGTTGCGCGCGCCGCATGCCGCCCAGCGATGAAGCCGAAGGTCATCGCCGGCCCGAGGTTGATGCCGCCCGAGGGATAGAAGCCGCCCATGACGCTGGCCATGTCGGTGCCGGCTGCGTAAAGACCGGCAATCGGCTTGCCATTGGCGTTCACCACCTGCGCATGTTCATTGGTCTTCAGTCCGGCGAAAGTCCCGAAGCTGCCAGGCAGCACCTTCACGGCATAAAAGGGGCCTTGCTCGATCGGCGCGACGCAGGGGTTGGGGCCCTTGTGCAATGGATCGCCCATCTTGCGGTTGTAGGGCGTGGAGCCGCGTCCGAAGTCCGGGTCCGTGCCCTGGCGGGCGTTGTCGTTGAAGCGCTGGACGGTTGCCGCCAGTGCCGACGGCGGAATGCCGCAGGTCGTCGCCAGTTCCTCGATGGTGTTGCCGCGCTTCAGGTAGCCGTTGCGCACGAAGCGGCCCACCGGGACCGGGAACGGGCGCGCATAGCCCAGCCCGTAGAGCCGCTGGAAGCGATGGTCGCAGATGAGCCATGAATGCACTTCCTCGCCCTGTGGCGCCTGCGCCACCATCGCTGCGACATAGTCGTAGTAGCCATCGGCTTCGTTGACGAAGCGCTGGCCGTTCGACAGCACGCCGATCAGTCCCGGCTTGCCGCGTTCGATGATGTGCGGGAAGTGGCCGACCGTGCCGTCAGGGTGCGGCACGCGCGAGACGGGCGCCCAGGCGGCCGGCGATGCCACGCGGGTGTCCAGCAGTCCGCCCGCCGATTCGCCGAGCGTGATGCCGTCGCCCGAGCAGCTTTCGGGTGGCAGTGCGAGGTGTTCCTGGCCCGTGGGCGTGCGCGGGAACAGGGCCTTGCGCCGCGCGATGTCGTTTGGAAAGCCGCCTGCCGCAAGGACGACGCCCCTGGCGGCGCGGATCTCGATGTCGCCCGTGGGCGTCGAGACGATGGCGCCGCGCACGACGCCGTTCTCCAGCAACAGTTGCTTCGCAGGCGCGGATTCGATCATCTGCACCTTCAGGTCGTCGGCCGATTTGGCCAGGCGCCCGATGAGCGCCACGCCGTTGACCAGGTGCATCGCGCGGCCATGGAAGGCGAGGTCGCGCAGATGCCGCAGGAAGCGCTTCGTCACATGAAGGAAGGACTTGGGCGAGCGTGTCATGCTGAGGAAGGCCCCGAGGTCCGCGCCCGCCATGATCGGCATGCCGAGGAAGGAGGTCTCCCGCATCGTCTTGCGCAGGCGCTTGTTCAACCCACCCAGTTCGCGGGCATCGTAGGGCGCGGCGATGACCTGGTGGCCCTGCGTGCCGGCGCCGGCCACCTTGCCATGCACGTCGGGGATCGCGTTGCCATCGGCGAACTGGAGCGCGGTGTTCTCTTCGAAGAACGCGACCATCCGGGGCGCGTTGTCGAGGAAGGCATCGACCCTGGCCGCGTCGTAGCGTTCGCCCAGTTCGTTCTTCAGGTAGGTGCGCGGTTGCTGCGGGTCTTCATGAATGCCGGCACGCCTGGCGAGCGGATTGCCGGGCGCCCACATCCAACCGCCCGACCAGGCGGTGGCGCCGCCGAACACGGGCGCCTTTTCCACGACCACGACCTTGAGGCCATGGAACGCCGCAGTCACGGCGGCCGCGAGGCCCGCAGCGCCGGAGCCGACGACGACCAGGTCGCAGTCGATGCTGCGCCATTGGGTATTGACCGAGGGCATGGTCGCGTTCACGCGTCGAGTTGGGCCAGCACGCGCTTGGTCGCGGCCAGTGCGCGGCGTGCCCGTTCGGTCGCGCCGACGGTGCGGGCCAGCGTGTGCATCGGGATTTCCAGGCTCAGCGGGATGTCGCGCGGAACGGCGCGCAGCAGGCCGACCAGGTCGACGCCGCCCTCGCCCGGGAACAGCCGCTCGGCGCGGGCCTGGTGGAGGATCTCTTCCATCGTCGGCGGAATCTCGGCCGGCACGTCGCAGAACTGCAGGTAGCGCAGGCGCGATGGCGGGATGGATGCGATGTCCTCGATGCGGCTGCGCGAGCGGCTGAAGTGGAAGGGGTCGATCAGCACGCCTGCGTTCTTGGCGCCGCAGCGCTCGACGATGCGCGCGGCCTGCGTCAGGTTCTTCGCTTCGGTCCACGGCATGAACTCGAGCACCGCGCCGAGGCCGTAGCGGCCGGCCAGTTCGCAGAAGGCGGCGAACGATTCGATCTGGCGTGCGTCGTCGGGATCGTTGCCCGCCACCAGCAACTCGCTCGCGCCGAGCCGCGCGGCCGTGGCGATCGCGGCCTCGTAGTTGGCGGCGCGCACATCCGGCTTGATGCGGAAGATCTCCACGTCGAGCACCTTGATGCCCGTGTCCGCCAGTCGCGCCTCGACTTCGCGCAGCAGCGGCGTGTCGCCCACGATGTCGTATTGCGGCTCGGTCGGCGTGGCGGGCAGCAGGCGGATGCCGACGTGGCTGTAGCCGGCTTCGTGGGCGCAGGTCACCATCTCGGGCGGCGTGAGTTCGAGGACGGTGAGGGCGGCGAGGGCAATGGCGCGGGTCATTTGTCTTGTTTCCTGGAAATGGGGTGTGCTGGTTGCGAATGTCAGCCTTGCAGCGGGATCGAAACGACGGCGCCGGTGCGCGCCGCCTCGGCGATCGCCTCCACCACGCGCAGGTTCTGCAAGCCATCGCGGGCACTGACCAGCGGCGCGGCTTCACCACGCGTCACGGCGCAGAAGTGCTGCAGTTGCAGGGCCAGCGGGTCCAGCCGCTCGCCTTCCACCACCGCGCTCGTCATGGCTTCGTACCAGGAACGCTGCTGTCCTGGCGCAAAAGACTTCAACTGCATCGTGGGCACCGACAGCGAGCCCTGCGTGCCGACGAGGCCGTAGCAGTCCTCGTCCGGATCGTGGGCATAGTCCTTGTTCTCCTGCGAGGTCTGCTCCCAGCTTCGCGCGCTGGCGGCCGTGTCGGAAAGGATGAAGGTGCCGAGCGCACCGCTGGCGAATCGCAGCAGCATCACGGCAGTGTCTTCCACTTCGAAGCCGCGTGTTGCGTTGGAGGTTGCGGCCTGCACCGAGACGATCTCGCCGCAGAGCGAGCGCAGGTTGCCGATCTCGTGGATGAGGTTGATGAGGATCGGGCCGCCGCCCAGACGCGTGCGCCAGGCCCCTTCCTCGAAATAGTTCTCGGGCTTGTAGAAGAGCGCGCTGCCGGTCACGGCGACGATATGGCCGAGCGCGCCTTGCTGGATGACTTCGCGCGCCTTCGCCAGGATCGGGCTGTGCGCCCGGTGGTGGCCGACGAGCACGCGCGCTTCGCTGCCTTCGACATGTTGCAGCAGGCGCTCGGCTTCCTCGACGGTGTGCGCGACCGGTTTCTCGACCAGCACCGCCACGCCGGCATCGATGCACTCGATGGCATTGGCCACGTGCAGATGGTTGGGCGTCGCGAGGATCACTGCGTCGGACTTGTCCTGCTGCGCCAGCAACTCGGCGAGGCTGCCGAAGCGCGGCACGCCGGCGCCATCGGCGAAAGCGGCCGCCGCCGGCGACGGATCGACGATCGCCGCGAGCACGCATTCGCCGCTCTGCCGGACCAGTTCGGCGTGGCGGCGGCCGATCAGGCCGGCGCCGGCCACGGCAACGCGAATCGGCCGCTGGGCGGGTTGGGGGGCGGGGGCTGCGTTCATGGGTCGTATGTCTCGGATGGATTTGCGGAATTCGACTGGCAGGACGGTTGCATTGGCTGCGTCGTTCTGAGCGATGGGGCAAATTTAGAGAAGAACGATTCGATGAACAACGGCCGGATCGTGGCTCTATGATTCACGAATCGTGAGCCTCAAATTCCATCTGGACGATCTGCGCGTGTTCTGCCTGGCGGCCCGCAAGGCCAGCTTTGCCGCGGCTGCGACCGAGCTGGGCACCTCGCCGGCCTTCGTCAGCAAGCGCATCGCGATCCTGGAGAAATCGCTCGGCGTGACGCTGTTTCATCGGGCCGCGCGGCGCGTCACGGTGACCGATGACGGCGAGCGGGTGTACGCATCGGCCCAGCAGATCTTCGAGGGCGTGGACCACATGGCGGAGACGGTCGCCGGCGGACGGCTCGATCCGCGCGGCCTGCTGCGTGTGACGACCAGTGCGCGCCTGGGGCGCAAGCACATCGCGCCGGCGCTGTCCCTGCTGGCGAAGCGTTATCCGGCGCTCGACATTACGCTGGACGCGGTGGATCGCCGGGTCGACCTGATCAGCGAGAACGTCGACCTGGACGTGCGTGTGGGGGAGGTGGATGAGCCGCACCTGGTCGCGACCCGGATCGCCGCGAGCGAGCGGCTCCTGTGCGCGGCGCCGGCGTATCTGGAGCGCCGCGGTGCGCCCGCCACCGTCGCGGAATTGAGCCGGCACGATTGCGTGGTCTTGCGCGATCGCAACCAGGCCTTCGGTGTGTGGCGACTGACCGGTCCGGGCGGTGGCAGCGAGAAGGTAAAGGTCAGCGGGCGCCTGTCATCCAACAATTCGGAAATGGTGCGCGGATGGGGCAAGGACGGCCACGGAATCCTGCTGCAGGGCCGGTGGGACGTGCATGAGGACCTGCGCGCCGGGCGCCTGGTGCCGGTGCTGCCGGAGTGGCACCAGCCCGCTGACATCTGGGCCGCGAGTTCGGTGCGGCTCAGCCATTCGGCCAAGGTGCGCGTGTGCGTCCAGTTCCTGCAGGAGCAACTGAACGGCGAGGGGCCCTTCGCGCTCAGGCGGTAGGCAACCCGGGACTCAGCGAGTCAGGTCGTCGATGGCCTTCGAGGTGTGGAAAGCAGAAAAGGCGACGGCAGCAACGGAGACGAGGCAGAGCAAGAGGGTGGACATCGGGAAACTCCTGGCTGGTTTGAAACGGGATGGCTTCATATTAGGGTAAACCCTATTTCATTGCCAGGAAGAATGTCTCGAAATGTGGCGCGGATGACTCGTTGCTCTGGAGCACGCTGCCTAGAACATGTGCAGGAGGTCCAGTTTCCAGACCACCACGGCGACCGCTGACAGCACCCCCAACGCTGTAAGAGGCCCGGCCAGCCCGGGTCGCCCGGCATAGGGGTCGCGCAGCAGGCGGGTGGCGTCGCGCGGAATCCGGGCCGTCTGCGACAGCGAGGCGCCCAGCCGCACGTTGACCTTCATGCGTCCGTTGATGGCCCAGCCGCTGGCGTCCAGCAACGGGCCCAGGCTGCGCTGGCGCAGCTTGAGCCAGGCGATCAGCATGCTCGGGCCGGAGATGGCGATGACCACGCCGGCAATCGCCATCGGAATCCATTGCCCCAGGTCGATGAACTTGCTGAACAGCGCCACCAGCACGGCGCTGATGCTGCCCAGCGCGACGCCCATGGCCGCTACCGTGCCCACGTCGATGCGGCCGCTCGGGCGTACGGTCGTCGCGCCGGCCGGGGCGGGCTTGTCCGCTTTGGCGAGTCCGCTGGCCAGCGAGCTGAGCGTCCCTTGCGCATCGGCCTCGCTCGCGGCGGCGCGCTTGGCGACCTGCTCCTCGATCACGCGCACGAACTTCTTGTAGGGCGAGAAGAAGGCCTGCATGACGCTGGTGGGGTTCTCGATCAGCCGGGTGATGGTGGCGTCCCAGTCGCGTCCCTGACGGTCGTAGAACACGCCGTTGCGCCCCGCGAAGAGGAAGTCCACATCGCCGGCGGTGAAGGCCGCGACGATGCTCATCTTGTCCTCCCCGCGCCGGCATTCGCAATAGGCCAGGCAGGTCTTGGCCAGGCCCGCCAGCACCGCATGCTGCTTGATGTCGTCCACGCGCACGGTGAGATCGCAACTGCGGCTGTCGAGGTAGAGCGTGCCAGCCTGGAAGATCGCGCCTTCGCGGCGGTAGAAGGCCTTGAAGGAGACGAAGTTCTCCAGCAGGCGCAGGAGGTCGCGCTTGAGGCGCAACAGTTTCTCGAGGTCGCGCAGGCGCGCGTTGTGCGGGCCGGCTTCCTCGTCCTGTCCGATGAGCGCCATCACCGGGGCCTGCATGGTAGTCAGCGCATTGATCGTGACGCTGTCCAGTTCCGACAACTGCGATTGCGGCTTGGCCGCGAGCCACGCACGGCAGGACGCGACACGGCGCAGGAGTTCGTTCCAGCCGTGTTCGTCGATCTGGTCGGCAGCGCCGAGCAGCGGCGCCACCGCGTCCTGTTGCAGCGTGGCAAGCGCCTGGGCCCAGGCCGGGTTCACGCCCGCGCGCAGGGGCAGCGTGCGGCCTGGTGCAATGGTTGCCAGCGGCAGCGCGGCGATGCGCTGGTTGTCGAGCGTCAGTTCCTCCGCAGCCAATGCCTCATAGGCTTCGGGCGAGGCATTGAGCGCCGTCACCGCCTGCACGTCGTAGGCCGCGACGCGGCATCGCGCGAAGAAGTCGTCCACCTTCTCGCGCACCACGTCCACGGCCTCGGCCGCTTGCAGGACACGCCCGTCGTGGCAGCCTTCACCGTCGTCGCCGGCCTGCCAGAGCCGCATCGCTTCGACTTCCGCGAAGAAGGCTTCGGCGTGGGCGCGGTCGACGCCATCGTGGCCGTTGCAGTCCTTCACGCTGCCCTGGGTCTCGGCGATCCATTGCAGCGTGCGGCGCACGGGCTCTTCGTCCGCGGTGTCCGGCGTGACGATGCCGTCACCGTTGAAGCGCATGGCGGCCAGGGTGTCGCTGCGTTGCAGGACCTCATCGAGGGTGATGACATTGGCGTCGTTCTTTTGCAGGACGTCCAGCACGCGGCGGGCCTCGTCGCTGAGCGGCAAGTCTTCCGTGGCCGGTTCGCTGAACGCACTCAAGGCGATACTGTCCGCGCCCTCCATGAGCTCGTCGGGATCGCGCAATTGCGCGCAGGCCCATTCGCAGGCCTCGATGAGTTCGGGTGGCCGGATGCGCCCATCCTGGTCGGTGTCGATGAAGTCGAGCGTGCGGGCGTCGAATTCCACGCCGCGTGTCGGGCAGGCCAGCGCGACCCAGAGCTTCTGGTCGAGTTGGCGGATGTTGGCGATGTCGGTCCCGTTCCGGATCAGGACCTGGTCGACGCCTCCTGCGCGGAAGAACTTGAATTCATGGGTGTGGGACGGGCGCACGCGCTCATCGCCGGCGACCAGTGCCGTCGTTTCTTCGTTTTCCATCCGCCCTTATTCTTTGCGGCGCCAAGGGTTTCCATGTAGGCGTTTGGAGCATGTGGGCGCAGGAGATGTCTATTCGCGGGATCCTCGCGTCAGAATAGCCGTCAAGCGCAGGGCCGAGGGCCGCGCACACCGGAGCTGTCCATGCCGATGACCCACACCTGCCCATGAAACCGGAGACTCTGCCCCCGCTGGATATCGACGCCCTGTGGCGACTGTGCCTGGACATCGTCCGGCAACGTCGACTCGGCAAGCAGCCGCAGGACGGCCCGGCGCTCACCTGGGATGCGTCGCAAGGGTATGCCCTTGGTGATGAGTGGAGCGCGCAGGCGGAAGAGCTGTTCGCCCTCGTCAAGCCTGTGCTCGATCGCACGCCCGGCAGCAAGCCCTGGGTCGTCGGGCAACTGGGCCAGAGCCTCAACGGCTGCATTGCGACGCGCAGCGGCGATGCGAACTACATCAACGGCGCCGAGGTGCTTTCGCACTTGCATCGTCTGCGCGCGCTCTGTGACGCGGTGATCGTCGGCGCGGCGACCGCGTCCCTGGACAACCCGCAACTCACGACGCGCCGCGTGGAAGGGGACAACCCGGTGCGTGTGGTGATCGATCCGGCGCTGCGCGTGCCGCCGTCGTCGCGCGTCTTCTGTGATCGTGCGGCGCCGACCTTGCTGGTCTGCGATGCGGAGCGCGAGGCGGAGGCGGCGGATCGTGTGGGCGCGGAGCAGGTGCTGGGCGTGCCTCGGCTCGCCGGCGCGGACGGCATCGTCGACGTCCACGCCTTGCAGGCGGCATTGGCCGGGCGCGGCCTGCGCGTGCTGTTCGTGGAGGGCGGCGGCGTCACCGTGTCGCACTTCATGCGGCAGGGCGGCATGGACCGGTTGCACCTGAGCATCGCCTCGGTGGTCATCGGCGACGGGCGGCCGGGGTTGACGCTGCCGCAGAACCTGTCGATGGGCGATTGCGCGCGGCCGCCCAGCCGGGTCTACCGGATGGGCGAGGACGTGTTGTGGGACCTGGACCTGCGGGCCGGGACTTCTTCGGCCGGGGCGGGTTCGGCCAGCACGTCGACGTGACCGATCCGCAAGGCCGTGTGCTCGATCGCGGCCATGCGCCTCGACTGCCAGGCCTGCACGCGCGCTTGCGCTGACGCATCCTGTTCCAGCGCCGCCGAGGCCATGCCCTGGATCATGGCTTCCAGCATCGCGTGATGCGGCGGCTCGATGACCCAGTCGCTGCGTGCCTGCGCCACCCTGAAGTCCGTTGTGGCGAGTCTTGCGATGAAGCGGGTCGCCGCGTCAGTGCCGAGTGCGAGGCCAAAGCCCTTGTCGCCCCGTTGGTGCGCGCTGAACAGCGCATGGATGGCGGCATCGTCCGCGTCGACCTCATCAAACGCGACACGGCCATCGACGGTCAGCGCGAACAGCAACGCCGACCTTGCTGCGATGGCGTTGCCCAACAGCCCGTCGAGCCAATCGGTCGACACGAGGTCCAGCAACGCGGAGGCGGTCACGAGTTGGGCCGCATGGAAGGGCAGGGTGTCGAGCCTGGTCGCGAGGTCGACGCGCCGGAACAGGATGTCGGCCTGCCAGTCTGCGCCCTCGAGGCGCCACCCCTCGGCCAACGTGTGCCAGGCAAGTCCTTGCGATAGCGCCCACGCGGCGAAGTGCTGCGGCAGGGCGGCGAGCAGCGCCGGGTCATGGTCGACCAGCAGCCACTGCTGCGCACCGCCGAACCGCGGCGCCAGTGCGCGCACGTTGGCGCCGGTGCCGCAGGCCAGGTCCATCACACGAAGCACGCCCGTGCCGCGCAGCCGGCCTGCCAGGGACCGCAATGCAAGTGCATCGGCCGACCTTGCACGGGCCGCCAGGTCGAAGGGCTCGCGCAAGGCCAGCCAGTCGGCGCTGAAGCCGGTCATGCCGCGGGCAGCCCCTGCCTTACATCGGCCAGGGCCGATGCGAAGCGGGCGCCGCTCTGTGCCCAAGTGGGCAGGGCGAGGCGTGCGGCCATGGCCCCGGTGCGCAATTGCGCGCGCCATGCCGTGTCTTCCATCAGTCGGCGCAGGGCAGTGCGCAGCGCGACCACGTCGCCGGGAGGCGCCAGCGCGCCGGCTTCGGGCGGCACGGTGTCGGGGATCGCGCCCGCCTGTGTGCTGATGACCGGCAGGCCTCTTGCCAGCGCCTCGGCCAGCGCCATGCCGTAGCCTTCGTGGAAGGAGGGCAGGACGAAGGCATCGGCCGCCGCGTAGAAGGCCGCAAGTTCGCCCTCGGGCTTGTCGCCATGGAGCGCGATGCGGTCGCGCAGGTCGTGATGGTCGATCGCCTCGCGCAGCGCGGCAGCACATGCGGCGTCCATCGTCATGCTGCCGACGCAGTGCAGCGTCCACGCATGGCCCTGCAGGCCGGCCAATGCCTCGATCAGTACTGCGTGGCCCTTGCGCGGAGTGAGGGTGGCCACGCACAGCAGCGACAAGGCCTCCCCGCCCGAGCCCGCCGCAGCCGGGGCCGGCTCCGTGCCCGGCACGACGGTGGCCACTCGAGATGGCGAAACACCGAAGGCGTCGAGTCCCCGGGCAGTGAAAGGGCTCGTGACGATCACCCCGCGGGCGGCGGCCAGGGCGCGCCGTTCGCTTTCATGGAGCGCCCGTTGCCGGTCGGGATCGAGCCCGGTCTCCAGTGACAGCGGGTGATGCACCAGCGCCACCCATCGCAGCCGCTGCGCATGCCGGTGCGCCAGTTCGTCGAGCACGCCGAAGGCGAGGCCGTCAACCACGGCCAGCGCGCCATCGGGCAAGGCCTCGGCGACGCGGGCCGCATGGGCCAGCGCGTCCGCGCCGGGCGCGGGATAGCCATCGCCCAGTCCATGCACCTCGACCTGCCAACCCAATGCGCGAAGCTCCTCGATGATGTGGCGGTCGTAGGTGTAGCCGCCGGTGTGCGTGTCCAGGTCGCCGGGGATGAGGAAGTGACAGTGCATCCCGTCAAAGGGAGTGTTCATAGGCGGCCCAGGCCACATGCGACTCATGCAGGCACACCCGCATCGAGGTCAGGCCGCTCGCATGCGCGCCGAGTCCGCCGGCCGCGATGCGCGCGGCCACCCGGTCGAAGATCACGCGCGCCATGAACTCGGTCGTGGTGTTGCGCCCGGTGAAGGCGGACTCGTCATCGAGGTTGCGAAAGTTGAGTTCGCCCAGTACGTTGCGCAAGGCTTCGGTGGCGAGCCCGATGTCCACGACCACGCCATCGGCGTCGAGTTCGGGGCGGCGCAGTTCGAGGTCCACCACGTAGGTGGCGCCGTGCAGCCGCTGCGCGGGGCCGAACACCTCGCCGCGGAAGCTGTGGGCAATCATGAAATGGTCGCGGACGTTGACGCTGTACATGCAGGGTGCTCCTTGGAAGTTCAGGGGTAGTCGATGCGCTGGCACAAGGTGTCCGGTGCGCCGCGGGCCAGCCGCGCCAGCACCTGCGGCAGTTCGTCGAAGGGTGCGCTGTCGGTGACGAGTGCATCGAGCACCGGCTCACGCAACAACTCCAGCGCCAGCGATAGCCGGCGGCGATGCGTCCACCTCGCACGTTGCGCCGCAGCCACGTGGCCGACCTGCGAACTCTTCAGCACCAGGCGTCGCGCATGAAAGGCTTCGCCGAGCCGCAACGAGACGGGCTGCGAGCCATACCAGCTCATCTCCAGCACGGTGGCTTCGAAGGCGGCGAGGTTCAGCGCCAGCGAGAGGCCTTCCGGGTTGCCGCTGGCGTGGATCACGAGGTCGGCATCCGGGCGCGCATCAGACGGGCTCGCGAAGCGCGCCCCCAGTCGCTCGACCACCGCGCGGCGCGCCGCATGCGTGTCGATCACCTCCACCTGGCATCCCGGCATGCGTGCCGCCAGCCAGGCCACCAGCAGGCCGACGACGCCGCCACCGACCACGGCGATGCGGTCACCCACGCGCGGCGCCGCATCCCACAGCGCATTCACCGCGGTCTCCATGTTGGCCGCTAATACCGCACGCGCCGGTGGCACGCCCTCGGGCAGCAAGTGCGCGGCATCGGCGGGAACGCGGTAGCGCGTCTGGTGCGGATGAAGGCAGAACACATGCCGGTCCCGCAAGGCCGGCGGACCCTGTTCGACCACGCCGACGCTGGCATAGCCGTATTTCACCGGTCCGGGGAAGTTGCCTTCCTGGAACGGCGCGCGCATGCGATCGAACTCGCTGGGCGGCACCTGTCCGCGGTACACGAGCAGTTCGGTGCCGCGGCTGACACCGCTGTGCAGCGCGCGCACGATGACCTCCTCGGGCCCCGGCTCGGTCACATTGACAGAGCGGATCTCGGCGCAGCCCGGCGCGGTGATCCAGCAGGCCCGGGATTCGACGGCGGCGGCACGGGAGCGATTGGCGAGCACGCGATCCACCTTTCAAATCGCTGGCGAACGAGGATCTTGCGGCGACGCGTGGATCGGGCTCGGCGACCCGGCCGTGCGCGGTTCCGACCCATCCGCAAGGATGAGCTGCCGCATCTGCGTGGTGATGGAGGCAGCGAGCGCCTTCGCCCCGCCCGGACCGGCGCTGGTGGAGACGCCGAACGTGACGCGGGCGACCCCCTTGCGGTAGCGGGGCAGCGCCACCTGCAAGGCGACGGCCAGCTTCTCCTTGTCGCGCGCCGTGCGCCGCAGCAGCGTGAGCGGATGGTGCTGCGCATCGGCGGACACCACATGGCTGACCAGGGCGGGCACGAAGCGCGTCTCGGGCACGAGGCGGGCGAACAGCGCATAGCTGTCCGACCAGTGCCGCAAGGATTCCACGGCCCGTTGCGCCCCGAAGGTGGCGGGGTCGGGCTCGATGTCGCCCGCCGGAAAGGTCAGCAACGCGCCGCCTTGCTGCAGGTGCCGGGTCGCGGCCCGGACCACGGCCATGCGTTCGCCGCCCTCATCGGGCAGCAGGATCAGTTGCCGCGCCACGTGGGGCAAGGCGCGAAGAAAGGGCCGATCGGCTGCGATCACGCGCAGGTCCGGCCGCGACGCGAGGCTGGTGAAGAGCGCGACCGTGTCGGTCATGCCGGGATGGTTGGCCAGGATCACCACGGGGCCTTGCGGCGGAAGGTGTTGCAGGCCGGAGCAGACGATGCCTGCCGTCATCCGGTCGACCAGCCAGGCGCTGCCTTGCGCCAGGCCCTGCGCGCCGACGCGGTTGTCGAACTCGTGCGCTGTCATGGCGAAGCGGTGGGCCGCGGGCCGGAACAGGTGGCGCAAGGGCGTGTCACGCAGGCGCAGCAGGCCCAGCGAATCGAGCAGGTCGCTGATGTTGAGTTCGGTCAGCGTCTCGACAAGCGTTGGCGCGGTGGCGGGCATGTGTCGGTCAGGTTGGAGGGCGCTGGAGAGGACGAGGGCATTCTTCCAGATTGGCCGTCCCACCGCATCCAGACGTTCGGCGCCTTCGACACCAGGCCCCGGTCGAATAGGCCGGCCACGTGCTCGGGACTGTCCGCGCAAGCTCCGCCTTGCTGTAGGAGAAGCGCGCGTTCGGCGGTGCAGATGGCGGCGCATCCTGCGCGTCGCGCAGAATCAAGCCTTACCCAACGGGCGCACCCGGGACAGCCCGGGCCGGACTCGCAGAACATCGGCAAGAGAGACGACTCACCATGGACCCTTCATCGAAGCCTGACGGCGATGAATCGCCCGTTTCGCTTCCCAGCGAACACCGGTTCCAACTGCTGGTCAATGCGATCAAGGACTATGCGATCTACCTGCTGGATTCGCAGGGCCGCGTCAGCAGCTGGAACACCGGTGCGGAGCGGCTCAAGGGGTACACGGCCGAGGAGATCGTCGGCCAGCACTTCTCCCGGTTCTACACGCCCGAGGACATTGCGACAGGGCTTCCGGCGCGTGCCCTGAAGTTCGCCCGCGAGCAGGGCAAGTTCGAGGCCGAAGGCTGGCGCGTGCGCAAGGACGGCACGCGCTTCTGGACCAACGTGCATATCGAGCCCGTGCTGGGGCCGGAGGGCGAGCTGATCGGCTACGCCAAGATCACGCGCGACATGTCGCAGGTGCGGTTCTCCGAGCAGGCGCTGTATGCGAGCGAGCAGCGCTTCCGGCTGCTCGTGGAAGGCGTGCGCGACTACGCCATCTACATGCTCGACCCCGCCGGCCGGGTCACCAACTGGAACGCCGGCGCGCAGCTGATCAAGGGCTACACCGCGCACGAGATCATGGGCCAGCACTTCTCGCGCTTCTACACGTCGGAGGACCAGCGCAACGGCGTACCGGCGCACGCGCTGCAGACCGCGCTGGCGGAAAAACGCTACGAGGCCGAGGCCTGGCGCGTGCGCAAGGATGGCACGCGCTTCTGGGCCAACGTCGTCATCGACGCCATCTTCGACGAGGCCGGCCGGCACATCGGCTTCGCCAAGATTACGCGCGACATCACGGAGCGCAAGAGGGCGCAGGACGAGATGGAGCGTGCGCGCGAAGCGCTCAGCCATGCGCAGAAGCTGGAAGCCGTCGGCCGGCTCACCGGCGGCGTGGCGCATGACTTCAACAACTTCCTGACCATCATCCGGTCCTCGGTCGAACTGCTGCGGCGCAGCGGTGCCGACGAGGAAAAGCGCGAGCGCTACATCCGCGCGATCTCGGAGACGGCCGATCGCGCGGCGCTGCTGACCAAGCAGTTGCTGGCCTTCGCACGGCAGCAGCCATTGCGGCCGGAGGCCTTCGGCATTGCACAGCGCATCGGTTCGATGACGCAGGTGATCGAGACCATGCTGGGTTCCGCGGTAAAGGTCGCGCTGGCGCTGGAAGGGCCGCTCGATGCGGTCAAGGCCGACCCCACGCAGTTCGACACGGCCCTGCTCAACATGGTGATCAACGCGAAGGACGCGATGCCCGAGGGCGGCACGCTGAAGATCTCGGCCCGCAGTGTGGACGAGGTGCCTGCGGTCCGGCGCCATGCAGCCGTCAAGGGCGCCTTCGTGGCGATTTCGATCGAGGACAGCGGCTCCGGCATCGAGCCGCTCACGCTGGCGCGGATCTTCGAGCCCTTCTTCACGACCAAGCCCGCCACCAAGGGCACCGGGCTGGGCCTGAGCCAGGTTTACGGCTTTGCCAAGCAGTCCGGCGGCGAGATCGATGTGCGCAGCCGCGTGGGCGAGGGCACCTGCTTCACGCTCTACCTGCCACGAACGGCGGGCGAAGTCTGTGCCGCAACGGGGGGCGGCCTGTCGGATGTGCCGCGGGAGACGCCCAGGCTCTGCATCCTGCTGGTCGAGGACAACGATGACGTCGGGCAGTTCGCATCCGGGCTGCTGTCCGCGCTGGGCCATTCCGTCACGCGTGCCGGGAGCGCGAAGGAGGCCCTGACGATCCTGGAAGCCAACCGCGAGACGCTCGACCTGGTGTTCTCGGATGTGGTGATGCCGGGCATGGACGGCGTCGACATGGCCAAGGAGATCCGCTCCAGGTGGGCCGACCTGCCCGTGGTCCTGACGAGCGGCTACAGCCATGTGCTGGCGGTCGATGGCGACCACGGCTTCGCGCTGTTGCAGAAGCCGTACTCGATCCAGGAACTGGAAGACTTCCTGTACCGCGCCATGCCGGTCGTGCAGCGGACCGGCTGACCTGTCCTTCCGGCGCCGCCGGATCGTGGAGAGAATGCCGCATGCAAGCGCTGCAACACCTCGACCTGCCATCGATGCTCGACACCTTCGTGAGCCTGGGCGCCGCCTTCCTGCTGGGCAGCCTGATCGGGCTGGAGCGGCAAGTCCGCCAGCGCACCGCCGGGCTTCGCACCAACACGCTGGTGGCCGTTGGCGCGGCGGCCTTCGTCGACCTGGCCCAGGGGCTTTCGGGTGACGACGGCGCGGTGCGCGTGATCGCCTATGTGGTCTCCGGCGTCGGCTTCCTCGGAGCCGGCGCGATCATGAAGGAGGGCGCCAACATCTTCGGCATCAACACGGCGGCGACGCTCTGGGGCTCGGCGGCGGTGGGCGCCTGCGCCGGGGCCGACCGCATCGGCGAGGCCTTCATCGGGGCGCTGTTCGTGCTGGCCAGCAACACGCTGCTGCGGCCGGTGGCCGACCGCATCAATCGCAAGCCGATGCGCGAGGAAGATGCCGAGGCCAGCTACACGGTGCATGTGATCTGCCAGAAGGCGGTGCATGCCGACGTGCACGACCACCTGATCGAATGGCTGGAAGGGCAGGACTATCCGGCACGCAACGTCGAGCAGCGCCCCTTCGGCCGCGAGGACGTGGAGATCCTTGCCGTGCTCTTTGCGTCCGCGGTGGTGCCGGCGCAGCTGGATGGCGTGATGGCGCGACTGGAGGAACTGCCGGGCGTGACGCATGCGTTCTGGAGCGGCAGCGCGGAGTCTTGACGCGCATGGGCCGGTGATCCAGCTGACTTGACAAACAATCCAAGTCTGGACAAACTATCCAGATGCCAAGGAAATCCCCCGAGCAAACCATCCTGCTCGATCAACTCAAGCAGATCGCCCAAGGACTCGGCGAGACTTTCGCGCCTTTCTGCGAAGTGGTCGTGCACGACCTGCTGGACCCAAAGCACGCGGTGCTGGCGATCCACAACAACCTGTCGGGCCGCGAAGTCGGCCACCCGGCCACCGAACTGGGCCTGGCGCGCATCCTCGACCCCGAATACCCGCAGGTCATCGCCAACTACGCCAACCAGTTCTCCGACGGCCGCCAGGCCAAGAGCACATCCATCGGCATCAAGGATTCGCAGGGCAAGTACATCGCCGCGCTGTGCATGAACGTGGACCTGACGCTGTTCCAGAGCTTCCAGACGGCGATCGGCCAGTTCGTCAGCGTCGATGCGCAACTGGCCCCCGGCGAATCGCTCGACCCGGCCGGAACCGACCTGATCCGCACGCGCATCGACCAGTTCGCCGCGCGCCTGGCCACATCACCGCGGGCACTCAAGGCGGACGACCGGCGCGCCTTGCTGCAGGAGCTGAAATCCGCCGGCCTCCTCGACGTGCGCCGGGCGATGGAAACCATCGCCGCGCATCTGGGCGTGTCTCGCGCATCGGTGTACAGCTATGCGAAGTGACGCCAGGCTCCTGCTGCTCGACAAGGACGCTGTCGAAGCGCTCCTGCTGCCCGATGAAGCGCTGGAGGCCGTTCGCGAAGCCTTCACGCTGCACAGCCGGCGCGAGGGGCGCGTGTTCCCGGTCGTGCGCGAGGCCTTGCGCACCGGCGGCGTGTTCGGCATCAAGTCAGGCGACGTCGAGTCGCAAGGCTTGCTCGGCTTCAAGGCCGCCGGCTTCTGGCCGGCCAATCGCGCGGTGGGTGGCGAGCCGCACCAGGCGACCATCCTGCTGTTCGACCCGGCCACGGGGCGACCGACCTGCGTGATCGACGGCAACGCGATCACGACAGCGCGGACCGGCGCGGCCGGCGGCATCGGCTTGCAGCAGCTGGCACGGCCTGGCAGCAGCCACGCCTGTGTCTTCGGCACCGGTGTGCAGGCGCAAGTACAACTTGAATTTGCCCTGCGCCTGATGCCGGCCTTGCGCCATGTGCGGTACGTGACGTGGAAGGGCGAGCCCGACAGCCGCTTCGAGGCGCGCTTCGCCTCGCGCTGCAACATCGCGCATGCGTCGGACGCGAATGAAGCCGTCGCGTGCAGCGATATCGTCATCACGGCCACGCCGGGTGCAGGCCCGCTCTTCGATGCGCAGGCCGTGCGTCCTGGCACGCATCTGAATTGCGTCGGCGCCGACACGCGCGGCAAGCGCGAACTGCCCGAAGGCTTGCTGCAACGCGTACGCCTCTTCGTCGACGACGCGACGCAAGCGCGCCAGATCGGCGAGACGCAGTGGTGCCCGGACGCGCCTTGCGAGGAGATCGGCGACCTGCTCACCGGCAAGGTTGCCGCCCTGCGCCAGCCACAGGACATCACCGTGTTCGACATGACGGGCCTGGCCCTGCAAGACCTGACCCTGGCAAGACGGATCCATCAACGAGCCTTGACCACGGGGGCTGGCGCCAGCGTCCCGTGGGCCTGGTGAATCAACCCTTACGCTCCACAACATGACCACGCTCCAACTCCCGACATTCGACGACGTCAAGGCCGCGGCCCAGCGCATCGAGGGCCATGCCCACAAGACCCCCGTCATCACATCGCGCACGGTGAACGAGGAACTCGGCGCCGAGGTCTTCTTCAAGGCGGAGAACATGCAGCGCATGGGCGCCTTCAAGTTCCGCGGCGCCTTCAATGCGCTGTCCCGCTTCAGCGAGGCGCAGCGCAAGGCGGGCGTGGTGGCTTTCTCCTCGGGCAACCATGCGCAGGCCATCGCGCTGTCGGCCCGCCTGCTCGGCATCCCGGCCACGATCGTGATGCCGCACGATGCGCCGGCCGCCAAGGTGGCCGCCACCAAGGGCTACGGCGGCCAGGTGATCATCTATGACCGCTACAAGGAAGACCGCGAGCAGATCGGCCGCGACCTGGCCGAGAAGCACGGCTACACCCTGATTCCGCCCTACGACCATCCGGACGTGATCTGCGGCCAGGGCACCGCCGCCAAGGAACTCTTCGAGCAGGTGGGTGAACTGGATGCCTTCTTCGTGCCGCTGGGTGGAGGAGGGCTGCTGTCCGGCTCGGCGCTCGCGACGCGGGCGCTGTCGCCGAATTGCAAGCTCTACGGTGTCGAGCCGGAAGCCGGCAACGATGGGCAGCAGTCGTTTCGCTCGGGCGCCATCGTCCACATCGAGACGCCGAAGACCATCGCGGACGGCGCGCAGACGCAGCACCTCGGCAACTACACCTTTCCGATCATCCAGCACAAAGTCGACGACATCCTGACCGTCAGCGATGCCGAACTGGTCGACTGCATGCGCTTCGCGGCACAGCGCATGAAGCTGGTCATCGAGCCGACCGGCTGCCTGGGATTCGCGGCGGCACGGCAGATGAAGTCGAAGTTCGCGGGCAAGCGCATCGGCGTGCTGGTGAGCGGCGGCAACGTGGACATCGAGCGCTTCTGCAGCCTGCTCGGGTCTTGCTAGGGCTACGCAGCCTTGCGCGCGGCCGGCTTGCGTTGTGCCTTCTTCGCGGTTGGCGCCTTGGTCTCTTTCGCCTTCGTCTTCGCCGCAGGCTCCGCCTCGGGCTTCTTGCCCAGGCTGCGCTTCAGCAACTCGGTCAGGTCGACGACGTTCTTCCCGCTGGGCGCACTGGCGGGCGACGCCTCGATCTTCTCCACTTGCTCGACTTCACCTTCGGATGCCTTGGTCTCCACCAATTTCATGATCTCGGCATGGAAGGAATCGCGGAACTTGTCGGCGTTCCAGGCCGCGCTCATCTCGTCGATGAGTTGCGTGGCCATCGCCATCTCGGACTTCTTGAGGCCGGCGGCTTCCACACCCTGTGGCGGCAGTTTCAAGGCCTCCCATGAGCGGATCTCGCCGCCCCAGCGCAGCAGGTTGAGCACCAGCGCAGGCCCGCAGGGCATCAAGACGGCGAGGTGCTGCTTGTTGGCGATCACGACCTTGGCCACGCCCACCTTGCGAGAGGAGGCCAGGGCTTCGCGCAGCAACGCGTAGACCTTCTGCCCGCGATTGATCGGCGCCGTGTAGTACGGCTTCTCCAGGTAGACGAACGGGATGTCGTCGATGGGGACGAAGGACTCGATCTCGATGGTGTGCGTAGTCTTCGGGTAGGCCTTCTCGATCTCCTCCGGCGAGAGCAGGACGAAGCGGCCATCCTCCCATTCGATGCCCTTGACGATGTCCGCCATCGCCACTTCCTTGCCGCTCTTCTTGTTGACCCGCTTGTAGCCCACCGGGTCCATCGATCGCTTGTCGAGCATCCGGAAGTCCAGGTCGCTCTCTTCGGTCGCCGAGTACAGCGCGATCGGCACGTGCACCAGGCCGAAGCTGATGGCGCCTTTCCACAGCGAGCGGGTCGAGGTGGGCGCCTTGCCGGCGCTCGCATCGGGCTTGCGATGCGGGGTGGTCTTCCGGGCTGTCTTGCGGGCTGTCTTGGCTGCGTGCTTCGTGGCCATCGGCTTCCATTCGGTTCACGGGGGGAGGAGAGAGGAGGACGCATGTCCTCCACCACAGGTTGCCCGCACGCCGATGACTTTCTGTCAGCCAGTGCCGCTTCTCATTCCCCGTGAACGTCCTTCACACCTCACGCTTCATTCGAATGGCTCAGCGTGAACAGCCCCACATCGACCCGGCCGCTGCGAAAGCCGGCCTCGCAGTAGCAGAGGTAGTACTCCCAAAGTCGGCGGAATGAGGCATCGAAACCCTGCCCGGCGATGGTGGGCCATGCCTGCATGAAACGCTTGCGCCACTCCACCAGCGTGGCCGCGTAGCTGGGACCAAATGAGTCCGTGTGTTCCAGTTGCAGACCCGCGCGCCGCGCTTGTTCGCGCATCGCGGACACCGATGGCAGCATGCCGCCGGGGAAGATGAAGCGCTGGATGAAGTCGGTGTTGCGCCGGTAGTGCTCGAAGCCTTCGTCCGAGATGGTGATGACCTGCAGCACCGCCTTGCCACCCGGGCGCAGCCGCTTTCGAAGGGTGTCGAAATAGACCGGCCAATAGCGCTCGCCCACGGCCTCCAGCATTTCGATGGAGACGATGTGCTCGTACTGGCCTTCCACGTCGCGGTAGTCCTGGAGGCGCAGGTCGATACGCCCTTGAAGGCCTTGCGCCTCGACGCGTTGGCGCGCATGCGTCAACTGCTCGCGCGAGAGCGTCAGGCCGGTGACTTCGGCGCCATGTGTCCTGGCCATCGCCATTGCCAGCGCTCCCCATCCGCAGCCGATCTCCAGCACCTTGTCGCCGTCCTTCAGGTCCAGCAGCGCCATGATGCGATCGAGCTTGGCTGTCTGCGCCTGCGCCAGCGTTTCCTGCCCGCTCGCGTAGATGCCGCTGGAATAGATCAGCTCGGAATCCAGCCACTGGGCGTAGAAATCGTTGCCCATGTCGTAGTGGAAGGCGATGTTGTCGCGGCTGCCCCTGCGGGTGTTGGTGCGTGCCAGATGAAAGAGCCGGCCAAGCCATCCGAAGGGCAGGGATGCGTCCAGCGTGCGCCCCCAACTGCTCTCGTTGCGCAAGCCGAAGAGCAGCAGCGCGGCGAGATCGGGCGTCGACCAGTCGCCATCGCGGTACGACTCGGCAAAGCCCAGGTCACCCCGCAGCAGCAGGCGAAGCATGGGCCGCCAGCGGTGCAGGTGGATCGACACATGCGGGCCTGCCATCGTGCCGTGGGCTTCCACGGTTTGGCCGTCCGGCAAGACGACGCTGAGCGCGCCATGGGTGACCTTGCGCAGGAGCCGGGCGAGCAAGCGTCGCAGCGGTGCGATGCTGCCTGGGCGTCTCGAAGGCAGGTTGGCGGGAGAGGTGACGGGTGTATTCATGCGTCTTCTGGATTGACGAGTGGCGCAGAGGAGCGAGGCGGGCCGGGGTGCGTATGCAGAGGCACGCCCTTGAACCACAGTCGCAACGCTTCCCAGTGAATGGCAGCGATGACTTTCAGGGTGAGCAGCGGATGCGACAGGAAGACTCGCGCCAGCGCGGTGTCGCTGAGCGGCTCGCGCCTGGCGTCCAGGCGGGCGACGAGCACCGTGCCATCCGCATCCGCGGCGGTGATGCCGATGTCCAGGTCGGGCTGGTCTGCGCGGGGCGGCTTGACGCGAAACTGGTAGTGCATCTGAAGGCCGAGGAAGGGCGAGACGTGCAGCGCCTTGGCGCAACTCTGCGTGATGCGCGCGTTGCCCGCGCCCTGTGGCGAGGCCGGCAGCAGATAGCTGTGCCGCTCGCCAAAGGTGTTGTTGACCTCGTAGAGGATCGCCTGCAGGAAGCCGTCCGGTCGATGGCAGAAGTAGACGCTGAGCGGGTTGAAGGCATAGCCGAGGATGCGCGGCATGGTCAGCAGCGACACGGCGCCGCTTTGGCTCATCCCTGCGTCGCGCAACTGGCGATCGATGTGCTGCCGAAGGCCGAGGCCATCGCCGTAGTCGCGCTCATGCAGGCTGAACAGATTGAAGCGGTTCAGCGAAAAGAGTTTCAGCCGCCGGTCCAGCGCGGGCAATTCATCCAGGTCGACCAGCAGGCTGAACACCCGATAGCGCAGCCGATGGCGCCTGGGGCGCAGGCGCTGGTGCATCACGCTGCCCGCGTAGAGTGCCGAGACGGAGTCGCTGTTCATGACGCCTTCGCTGTCGCCGGTTTGATGCGGATGCGCGCCGATTCATTGGGCACGCTCCATGGCCGGCGCACACCGCCCAGTTGTTCGGCGACCGCCAGTCCCGCCTGCAACCCGTCTTCATGAAAGCCCGAGCCGAAGTACGCGCCGCAGAACCACGTGCGGTCCTGCCCCTGCAGCGACCAGAGTTCTTCCTGGGCCCGGATGGCCGCGGCGTCGAACACCGGATGCTCATAGTTCTCGGTGCGGATCAGGTGCCCGGCGCGCGGCTCATGCAGCGGGTTGAGCGTGAGGAACAGCGGCACATCCTGCCGGATGGCCTGCAGGCGATTCATCCAGTAGGTCACGCTCAACGCGTCATTGCGGCTGCGGTCGGCGGCATAGTTCCAGCTCGACCACACGGCGCGGCGCCGGGGCATCAGCGCGGGATCGCTGTGAAGCACCGCGCGGTTGCGCGTGTAGCCGAAAGCACCGAGTAGTCGCCGCTCTTCGGCGCTGGCATCTGGCAACAGTTGCAAGGCCTGGTCGGCATGGGTTGCAACGACGACCTGGTCGAAGCGCTGCCACCTTCCTTCATCGCGCGTCCGCACCATCGCCCCGGATGCATCGCGTCGAATCTCCACGACCGGACTGCTCAAGCGCATCCGCTCGCCCAGGGTGCGCGTGAGTTGTTCGACATAGCGCCGGCTGCCACCCTGCACCGTGCGCCATGCCGTGCGATTGCCCAGCGTGAGCAACTGGTGGTTTTCGCAGAAGCGCACGAAAGCCTCGGTCGGATACTGCCCGATGCGCGCCGCCGGTGTCGACCAGATGGCGGCGGCCATCGGATACAGATGGTCGTCGCGGAAGGCGCGACCGTAGCCCTGTTCGTCGAGGTAGTCGTCCAGCGGCATCAGGCCGATACGGGCGGCATCCGCAGGCGCGCGGCGGTAGAAGCGCACCAGGTCGCGCAGCATCGACCAGAAGCGCAGGCTGACCAGGTTGCCGCGCTGGGCAAAGAGCCCGCGCAGGTCGGTGCCCGAATACTCCAGCATCCCGTTGTCCAGGCTCACGGCAAAGGACATCTCCGAGGCCTGCGTCGGCACGCCCAGGTGCGCCAGCAGGGCTGTCAGGTTGGGGTACGCGGCCTCGTTGAAGACGATGAAGCCCGTATCGACCGGCACTGTTCCGCCAGGCGCAGGCGCATCGACCGTGTTGCTGTGGCCACCCGCCCGGCGGTCGGCTTCGAACACGGTCACCCGATGGCGCTGCGCCAGCAACCAGGCCGCGGAAAGTCCCGAGATGCCGCTGCCGATGACGGCCACATCCAGCACGGATGCGTTTGGGTCCGGCGGGTATTCGCCGGGTGCGGGCGCCATGCGCATGAGGATGTCCTTTGAAGCTGTTGCAGTTGTACGTTGCGCGCCGGCTTTTGGATTGCCGAATTTGAAAACGGTGTGATCTAATTTCCCGGCGGTGCGTATGAAGGTCATGAACACTGCCCGACAGTCCTCGGCGAGGGGTTCGAGATCGAAGCGGCTGCGATCGGCCCATCTGTCGATCGTGACGCCGCATAAAGATCCACCGATGCCAACCAGCGAGGAACTGACTCAACTCGTCCACGCCGTGGCTGTACACGGCGATCGCCAGGCTTTTGCCGCCTTGTTCAAGCACTTTGCGCCGCGCATCAAGGCTTACCTGATGCGTGCGGGCAGCAGCGAAGGCCTGGCCGAGGAATTGGTGCAGGAAACGATGATCAGCGTCTGGCGCAAGGCATCGCTGTTCGATGCGCGCCATGCGGCCGTCTCCACCTGGATCTTCACGATTGCGCGCAACCTGCGGGTGGACCATTTCCGTCGCGGCGGCTCCGGTGTGCTGGACGGCATGGAGCCCGAGGGCGAAGAGCAGTCGGACACGGCGCTCCAGCCCGATGAAGAAGCAAGCGCCCGCCAGCGCGAGCGCGGCGTGCGCGCGGCGATGGCGCAATTGCCTGCCGAGCAGGTGCAGGTGCTGCAACTGTCCTTTTACGAAGAGCATTCGCACGCCAGAATTGCACAGGACCTGGGCATCCCGCTGGGCACGGTCAAGTCGCGCGTGAGGCTCGCCGTCACCCATTTGCGTCGCATGCTCGGCGAGATCTGACAGCCATGATTCAACACCATCCCGACGACGAACTCCTGCTCGGCCATGCGGCCGGACGGCTCGAGAGCGGTCGTGCCCTGGTCGTGGCCAGCCACCTGGAACTGTGCGCGCATTGCCGCGAGCGCATGCGCCTGTTCGAGGCGATGGGCGGCGCCCTGCTGGAAGACGTGGCCCCGGCCGAGTTGCCATCGCAGGCGCTGGCGCAGACTTTCGCTGCGATCGATGCCATCGATGAAACCGCGCCGGCTCGCGAAGCTTCGCGCCCGGTCGGCACGCGCCCGGAACTGCCTGCCGGCATGGCTTGGCCGCGCGCGCTGGACGACTGCCAGGCTTCCCGCTGGCGCTGGATCGCACCCGGCATGCGCTGGTCCCGGGTGAAGGTGCCCTACGACCCGGCTGCCAATGTCTTCCTGCTGCGCATCGGCGCCGGCAAGTGTCTGCCCGTTCACACGCACAGCGACAACGAGCTGACGCAGGTTCTGCATGGCTCGTTCCATGACGGCCGTGTCCGGCTCGGCCCGGGCGACTTCGACGAGACCGACCCCAGCATTCTTCACGAGCCCACGGTGGACGCGCAGGGCGAGTGCATCTGCCTGGCCACCGTGCGTGGCAAGGTGCTGTTCCAGGGGGCGGTCGCGCGCTGGATGGGTGCACTGGTCGGGCTTTAGCCGCGTCCTGCGAACTTGGCGGTGAGCAAGCACGCAGCGCCCGCCGCTACTGCCGTGACGAAGCTGCCCCAGAGCAGGTCAGCCAGCGTCACGTGCCATGGCCAATCCTTGAGCGTCGCCTGGTTGGTGAGGTCGTAGGTGGCGTAGGCGATCAGGCCGAACAGGGCGCCGCGACCCAGCGCCGTGGACCATGCGCCGTCACGCAATCCCGGTGCCACCGCGAAGACCAGCACACCGACGAAGTAGAGGGCATAGAAGAGGAGCGCCGGCACAGGGTCGAAGCTCTCGCGCATCAGGTGCGCAAGTGCAGGCCGATAGAGGCGGTCCGCCATCGTGGTGAGCCAGATGGCGTCCAGCGCCAGGAAGATCACCGCGGCGACGGCGTAGGCGATGCCGAACTGTCGAACATTCATGGCGCTGCATTCCTTGACGCCCGAAGCTGCGGGCAGGCTGTTCATTGAAGGCGATAGCTGAGCGTGCGGCCACCGGCCACCGTGGAGTCCAGGCCGATCCACTCGTCCTGCGCTGAATACCAGACGTCGACGGGCTGCGGCGGCCCGCTGATGCGCCAGCGCGTCGCGGCCACCATCTTGCCGCGCACGGGGATTTCGCCGGTGCCCATGCGTCGGACCTGCACCTCCTCGTACTCGCCGGTTTGCGCGTTGAGCAGTCGGGTCTGCGTGCGGATCGCCGGGTTCCAGTAGGCGAAGCTCATCACGCAACCGGTCAGCGTGCGGGCCTTGCCGGCGTTGGTGGACACGACCAGGCCGTCATCGTCCGGCTTGCTTCGCACCTGGATGGCCTTGCCGTCATCATCGGTCGTTGCATCGAGCGCCTTCAGGCAGTTACCGTGCCATTGCTCGCTCGCCTCGTGACGGTACCGGTAGGCCGTGATGCCAACGAACGTGACCGTGAAATTCGCATCGCTCGTCACCTTCCGCGCGTCGCCGGCTGCCACGACGCGGAAGCGATGCTCGCCAATCGGCTCGCCGTTCAGCAGTGCGACGAAGTCCCATGTGCCGCTGGTCGGCGCGCCAGCTTTCGCATGGAGCGTCGTGGCCAGCAGGGCCGCGACCCATACGCGACGCGGCGATGGCGACTTCATGCGCCGCCCTTCCGCGGCAGACCGGGTATGAAGGAGGGAGTGCGCGCAATGTAGTCACGATAGGCCGGGCGCCTCTCGCCGATGTCCTTTTCGAGAAGGCTCACACCGCTGACTTTCAGCAGCAGCACCGTCATCAGGATGGGCGATACCACGGTCCATGCGCCGGCCCAACCCGCCCCGGCCAGCGCCACCAGCCAGAAACCCCACCAGATGCATGCCTCGCCAAAATAGTTGGGATGGCGGCTGAAGCGCCACAGGCCGCGGTCCATCACCCGGCCGGCATGGGAAGCGTCCCTCTTGAAGTGTGCCATCTGTGCATCGGCCACCGCTTCGTAGACCATGCCGAAGCCGGCAAGGACCAGGCCCACGAAGTCCACGACGTTCAGTTCACTTGCCGCCCCCATGCCGGCAAGAAAGGGTGTGGCCACCACCCACGCCAGCACGGCCTGCAAGCCGAAGACGAGGTAGAGGCTCTTGAGCGCAAAGCCCGGTTCGTTGCGCGCCCGGATCTGCTGGTACCGGCGATCCTCCCCGTGCCCCCAGTTGCGCACGGTGACGTAGATGCCCAGGCGAAAGGCCCACGCCATGACGAGCACCAGCATCGCCGCACCGCGCTCGCCCGAATCGGGAAGCCAGGCAAACCAGGCCAGGGCGGCGCTGGCAATGAAGGCGCCCCACATGCGGTCGACCAGGCTCGCATCGCGTTGCGCCACGCTGACGATCCACGTGACAAGGCTCAAGCCGACGATTGGCGCAAGCCCGACCAGCGCGGCATCAAGGAAAGATTTATCCACGGCGCACTCCCGGCGCCACACCGTCGAAGCGCATCGACAGCCATATCAGCCCAGGCATGGCCAAAGCCCAGATGCAGGCCAGCGTCAGCAGTGCCGGCGTCGTGTGGATGAACGCCGCGCCACCCAGCCGGACGCCCGAGGCGAAAGAGGCCGGCCCCGCCACCGCCGCGATGACAGCTGTGAGCCACCAGCGGCCCCGCAGCCATCGCAGCGTCACGTTCAATGCGATGGCCAACAGTCCCCACATCGCCACCATCCAGTAAGGGGCCAAGCGAGGATCAGGCTGGCCCGAGGGATAGCTGACGTTGCCCTGCAAGACGACGAAGGTCTCGACCACGAATCCGATGGCGCATGCCAGGGCGACCAGCCTGAGCTCGTCCCACGGATGCTCGGATATGCCGACGTGCCATGCGATCGCAGCCATCACGCAGGCGGTGCCGAGCAACGGCGCCTGGTGCGCCGCACCCAGCACCGCCGCAAACCAGGCCGACTGGAACACGACGAAGTTGGCAAGCTGACGGGCGCGCGTCGGCCGCAAGACCGGCCCCGTGTACGGAACAAGTCCCGCGTCGGCGTGCCAGGGCATCGTCATGCACGCTTCTCGAACAGGTAGTGGCTCACCCACCATCGCTGTCCCGCGTCGAAGCCGAACAGTTCCGACACCGACAGGAAGAACAAGCGCCAGCGCGTCCACCAGATCGCCGCGTCAGGGCCGTAGGTGTCATCGAACAGAGGAAGGATCTGCTCGTGCCGATCGTCCATGTTGCGCAGCCAGGCCTCCGCCGTGCGTTGGTAGTGCCTGCCGTCCCAGCGCCAGCGCTGCAGCAGGCGCAAGTCGTCCTGGCAATGCAGGGCGAGATCGTCGCTGGGCATCATGCCGCCGCTGAAGAAGTACTTGCTCATCCAGTCGCTCGCATCGCGTTCGACGAAGGGGTAGGGGGCCTCGCGGTGCGCAAAGACGTGCATGAAGAAGCGGCCCTCCGGGCGCAGCCAGCGCGCCACGTTGGCAAAGGCCTGCGGCCAGTTGCGCAGGTGCTCGAACATCTCGACGGACACCACGCGGTCGAAGCGGTCGGCGGTATCGAAGGTGTTGAAGTCACAGGTCAGCGCCCGCACGTTGTCGAGCCCCGCGTTGTTGGCTTGCGCCTCGATGAACTCGCGCTGTGAATGGGAGTTCGACAGCGCGGTGATCCGGCTTTCCGGATAGCGCCTGGCCATCCACAGGGTGAGCGATCCCCAGCCGCATCCCAGTTCCAGGATGTCCTGGCCGTTCGCCAGGCCCGCTCGCTCGCAGGTGATGGTGAGTGCGGCAGCCTCGGCATCGTCCAGCGTGTGAACGTCGGCTGGCCAATGCGCGCAGCTGTACTTGCGGTGGCCGCCCAGCACATGGACAAAGAAGGCGGCCGGCAATTCGTAGTGCTGCTGGTTGGCCATCTCCGGCTGGGGCGCCAATTCCGCACCGTGCATGGCCCGCACGAAATCCTGCGTCCGCGCGGCCGTCAGTTCCGCATCACCGCCTTGCAGCTCGACAAGCCGCGCTTCGAGCAGGCGCCGAATGCCGATGCGAACGACCCGGTCCGGGACGAGGCCTTGCTCGACCCAATGAATGGCGACAGCGGTATTTGCGGGCATGCGTCTGCCTTGAGTTGCGGCACGGGAAGCGTGCCGATCGAGGCTGTACGCATGGAAGCGCTGACTGGATCACTGGACCGCGGCGGACCGAGCATGTATGTGCAAAGCGGTTTGTCAGCGCATCGGACCCTGACCCTGACACGGGAAATGATCCTACGTGGCGGTCGTCGCGCAACGGTCAGCCTATTGCGTTGCATGAAAAGCCCCAGTGCCCATCGGCCGGACGAAGGCCGCCACCTGATCATCCCCATTCGCGAAGAACATTCGCAGCCGCACAAGGCCGCCCGGAACCTGCGCGTCCTCGTCGTCGAGGACGATGCGGACGCACTCCATCTCACGCAGGAGTTGCTGGTGCTGATGGGACATTGGTCGGCAGGCGTGAGCAGTGCCGAGGCCGCGGTCGCCCGCTTCTCCGAAGGGGCGTTCGATGTCCTTCTGCTCGACGTCAACCTCCCGGCCCTTTCGGGCCTGGATCTCGCCGAGAAGCTGGGCCGTCGGGAGCGGCTGCCCGTGATCTTTGCGTCGGGTGTCGGCCGTCCTCGCCATGGCGAGGACGGCGACATCTGGCTGAACAAGCCCTACACGACGGAACAGCTCGAAGAAGCGCTGTCGCGCGCCGAAGAGGTGCGCGGCACGTTGCCGGACGCCATGCCGGTGCCCGTCCTCAACCTATAGGGAACGCATGTTGAAAGTCCATATTCCAAGCACTGGCCCGGATGCGACATTCGGCGCAAGGCTGGCTTCCGTCTTCGGGCAGTTCGGCAACCTCACTCTCACCGGTGATCCGGCGGCAGCGGAAGTCATCCTGATTCCGGAAAAGGATTCACGAATGATCGCCAGTTCCCCGGTGTTCAGGGCGCACAAGGAAAAATGCGTGGCGATCTCCGACGGAGACATCCTGAGCTACTACTTGCCGTCGTTGTATGCGTCCAACCATCGCTCCTTTCTTTCGCGCGGGCGGGCGCTGACCGCCGGCCCCTACCTGTCGCTGGCCGAGGCGCCCCTCGGATCGCGGAACGCCTGGATCTCGCCCTTGAAGGATGCGCAGTTGGAGAAACGCTACCTCTACAGCTTCCTCGGTGGCAGCACCTGCATGCTGCGCAAGCGACTCTTCAGGTACTACCGGTCGCTGTCCATCCCGGATGCCCTGGTGGAATGCACCGACCACTACAAGCACTGGTCGAACGAGTCCTCACCCGAGCGCAGCGCACAGCAGCGGCACTACATCGAGACCATGAAGGCGTCGAAGTTCGTCCTCTGCCCGCGCGGCGCGAGCGCTTCGAGCATCCGCATGTTCGAGGCGATGGAACTGGGCTGCGCGCCGGTGGTGCTGGCCGACCGCTGGATACCGGTGGACGGCGTGGATTGGAGCTTTTGCATCTTCGTGAAAGAGGCCCGGTACCGTGAACTCGATGCCATCGTCCGCTCGCATGCCAGCGAATGGCAGGGACGCGGCGAGGCAGCCAGGAAGACTTTCGATACGCATTTCGGTCCCGCTGCGTTCGGGGACACGATGGAGCGTCAACTGCGTGACCTCCTGGGCCGCCGCGACGACGGCCGCGAACGCTTGATTCGAGCCGTGTACCCGCTCTATCGGGCCTCGGTCCAATTGAAGGGCGAGTTGCGCATGGCCGCGCGAAACACCGTGCTTGCGGGCTTTCGCATGCTGGGCGCCAAGTTCCCCTACGACTTGAACAAGTAGCCTCAGATCGCCAGCGAAGGCATCTTCGGCAACAGCTTGTCCAGCGTCACAGGGTAGTCGCGGACCCGCACCCCAGTGGCGTTGTAGACCGCATTCGCCACCGCCGCGCCGACTCCGCAGATGCCCAGTTCGCCCACGCCCTTGGCCTTCATCGGCGAGGACACTGGGTCCGTCTCGTCGAGGAAGATCACCTCCTGGTGCGGGATGTCGGCATGCACAGGCACCTCGTAGCCGGCCAGGTCATGGTTGACGAAATAGCCGAGGCGCTTGTCCACGACCAGTTTTTCCATCAGCGCCGCGCCCACGCCCATCGTCATGCCGCCGATGACCTGGCTGCGCGCCGTCTGCGGATTCAGGATGCGGCCCGACGCGCACACCGCCAGCATGCGGCGCACGCGCACTTCGGCCGTCCAGGCATCGACGGCCACCTCGATGAAGTGCGCGCCGAAGGTGGACTGCTGATACGTCTTGCTCAACTCGCCGAACTCGATGAAATCCTCCGCCTCGATGGGCGCGTTGGCCGCGACCTGAGACAGCGGCACGCTGCGTCCACCGGCCTGCACCATACCGTCGGAAAAGCTGGCGCTCGCGGCATCCAGGCCGGCGCGCTGCGCGATGGCTTCGCGCAGCTTGACGCAGGCCGCATACACGCCCGCGGTCGAGCTGTTGCCGCCGAACTGCCCGCCCGAACCCGAGGACACCGGGAACGCCGAATCGCCCAGCTTCACCGACACGCGCTCCAGCGGCACGCCCATCATCTCGGCGGCGGTCTGCGCAATGATGGTGTAGCTGCCGGTGCCGATGTCGGTCATGTCGGTCTCCACCGTGATGCGGCCCTGGCCATCGAGGCGCACGCGCGCACCCGACTTGATCACGATGTTGTTGCGGAAGGCCGCGGCCATGCCGGTGCCGATCCACCAACGGCCTTCGCGTCGATTGGCAGGCTTGGCGCTGCGCTGCGACCAGCCGAACTTCTCCGCGCCGATGCGCATGCAATCGATCAGGCGTCGCTGCGAGAACTTGCGCTCGGGCTTCGCGGGGTCGACCTGCGTGTCGTTGAGCACGCGCAATGCGATCGGGTCCATGCCGAGCTTCTCGGCCAGCTCGTCGATGGCGATCTCCAGCGCCATCAGGCCGGGTGCCTCGCCGGGTGCGCGCATGGCATTGCCTTCAGGCAGGTCGAGCATCGCGAGCCGCGTGCCGGTGAGGCGGTTCTCGCCGGCGTAGAGCAACTGCGTCTGCTGCACGGCGTTCTCGGGCTTGCCGCCGACGAGGTTCCCGGACCAGCTCTCATGCGCGATGGCCGTGAGCTTGCCCTGCTTCGTCGCGCCCAGGCGGATGCGCTGGATGGTCGCGGGACGGTGGGTGGCGTTGTTGGCCATCATCGGACGCTGCATCGCGACCTTGACCGGGCGCCGGGCCATGCGTGCGCCGAGGGCGGCGAGCACCGCGTCGGCGCGCAGGAAGAGCTTGGCGCCGAAGCCGCCTCCGATGTACGGCGACATCACGTGGACTTTCTCCTTGGGCATGTCCAGCGTCGCGGCCAGGTCGCGGGTGTTCCACGCGATCATCTGGTTCGAGGTCCAGATGGTGAGCTTGCCGTCGTCCCACGCAGCGGTGGTCGCGAAGGGCTCCATCATCGAATGCGACTGGTCGGGGGTGGTGTAGGTTTCGTCGAGCTTTACCTCGGCATTGGCAAAGGCGGTGGAGAAGTCGCCGACGGTGCTGTTGCGGTCGTCGGTCTTGCGGTCCGTCGACTCCTTCGCCTTGGCCAGGTCGAAGGCGCCGTCGCCTGGCGCGTAGTCGACCTTGACCAGGGCGGCAGCCGCGCGCGCCTGCTCGAAGGTCTCTGCCACGACCAGCGCGATGGCCTGGTGGTAGTGCTCGACATTGGGTCCGCCGAGGAGCTTCGCGGTATTCAGGCTGCCCTTTCCCAGCTTGCCGGCGTTCTCCCAGGTGACGATGGCGATCACGCCCGGCGCGGCCTTGGCCCTGGCCTGGTCGATGGCGTTGATGCGCCCCTTGGCGACCGCCGAGCCGACGATGCAGCCGTAGGCGGCATTCGGCGCCACGTCATGGCGCTCGTAGGCATAGGGTGCGGTGCCGGTGGTCTTGAGCGGGCCGTCGATGCGGTTGGTCGCCTTGCCGACGACCTTGAGCTGGTCGATCGGGTTGGTGGTGGCGGGGGTGTCGAATTTCATGGCTCAGCTCCTCGCCTCGGTCAGCACCGCGTCGAGCGTGCGTTCGGCCAGCGTCAGCTTGAATTCGTTCTGCCCGGTGGGCCTGGCGCCGGCGAACAGGGCGGCGGCGACGGCACTGGCGCCGCGCGGCATCTGCGCATCGGCCGACTCGAGCCGCCAAGGCTTGGGGGCGACGCCGCCGAGTGCCACGCGGCCGGTGCCGTCACGCTGCACGATGGCCGCGACCGACACGAGTGCGAAGGCATACGAGGCCCGGTCGTGCACCTTCTGGTAGATGTGCTTGCCGCCGACCGGGGGTGGCAGCGTGACCGAGGTGATGAGTTCGCCGGGGGCGAGGGCATTCTCGACCTGCGGGGTCGCACCGGGCAGCTTGTGGAAATCCGCGATCGGAATCGTGCGGCGCACGCCACCCGGGCGAATCGTTTCGATGGTCGCGTCCAGCGCCCGCATCGCCACGGCCATGTCGCTGGGATGCGTGGCGATGCAGGCGTCGCTCGCGCCCACCACCGCCAGTTGCCGGCTGATCCCGCCCATCGCCGCGCAGCCGCTGCCTGGCTTGCGCTTGTTGCAGGCCTGGTTCGTGTCGTAGAAGTAAGGGCAGCGCGTGCGCTGCAGAAGGTTGCCGGCCGTGGTCGCCTTGTTGCGCAACTGGGCGGAAGCGCCAGCCAGCAAGGCACGCGACAGCACGCCGTAGTCGCGCCGCACGCGGGCATCCGCGGCGAGGTCGGTGTTGCGCACCAGCGCGCCGATGCGCAATCCGCCTTCTCGCGTGGGCTCGATCCTGTCGAAGCCCAGGCCATTGACGTCGATGAGATGCGCGGGCGTCTCGATCTCCAGCTTCATCAGGTCCAGCAGGTTGGTGCCGCCGGCGATGAAGCGGGCATCCGGCGTGCGTGAAGCAGCATTCACCGCTTGCGCGGGCGAGCTCACGCGCTCGTAAGAAAAGGCCCTCATGCTTTCACTCCTGCCACTTCGCTGATCGCTTCCGCGATGTTGCTGTACGCGCCGCAGCGGCAGATGTTGCCGCTCATGCGCTCGCGAAACTCGACGGTCGTCATCTGTGGCGGGGCATTGAGGTCGGCCGTGACATGGCTCGGGATGCCCTGTGCCATCTCCGCGAGCATGGCCACGGAAGAACAGATCTGCCCTGGCGTGCAATAGCCGCACTGGAAGCCGTCATGTTTGACGAAGGCCGCCTGCATCGGATGCAGGTTGCCAGGCTGGCCCAGGCCTTCGATGGTCGTGACCTGGGCGCCTTCGTGCATCAAGGCGAGCGTCAGGCAGGAATTGATGCGACGTCCGTCGACCATCACCGTGCAGGCGCCGCACTGGCCGTGGTCGCAGCCCTTCTTGGTGCCGCTGAGATGCAGGTGCTCGCGCAGGGCGTCGAGCAGAGTGGTGCGTGTGTCGAGCACCAGGCGCTGCGGCTTGCCGTTGACGACCAGCGTCACGGCCATGGGTGCCGGCTCGCCGGTCGCGCGAGCCGGTGCCGCCTCGGCGGCCACCGCCCCCGCCATCGCGGGCACCGCGGCGGTCGCCGCACCGGCTTTCAACAAGCCGCGTCGAGAGATCGTGAACTCATCGGGGTGCGTCATGACGTGTTCCTTGGTCCGTTGATGGCGCAGACTGCGCCGAGTGCAGCGTCGCGCAGTCGGGCTAACGGCCTGACAGTCGACCTTGCAAAGCGGTGTAGGTCTGCGCTGTCGCGTTCAAGTTCCCGGCGGAATGTCATGCAAGCACTTTTGCGCCTGCAGCGTCGTCGCGCTCACCGTGCACGAAGAATCGCCGCCGGCGATTGCTCGGCGGCGGCGATTCCTGGTCTTCACGGTCGGCTCGGCGTCTTGCCGATAGACCGGGGGCAGGCGTTGCTACTTGATCAGGAACTTGAACACCCGGTCGGCGAACTTGCCGTACGGGGGCATCATGAACTTCATCGAGGTGAAGCGCGCCTGGTAGAACACCGGGCGCATCTTCGAGAAGGTCTCGAAGCCTTCATGCCCGTGGTAGTGCCCCATGCCCGACTCGCCCACGCCGCCGAAAGGCAGGTCGTGCTGGCCGACGTGGAACAGCGCGTCATTGACCGACACGCCGCCCGACATCACCCGGTCCAGCACCGTCTGGATCACGCGCTTGTCGTAGCTGAACGGATAGACCGCCAGCGGACGCGGTCCGGCATTGATCGTGTCGATGGCCGTGTCCAGCCGCGCATAGGTGCGGATCGGCAGGATCGGGCCGAAGATCTCGCGCGTCATCAGCTCGCAGTCTTCCGGCGCGTTGAACACGATGTGCGGTGCGATCTTGCGGATGCTGCGGTCATAGGCCTTGCCCGGCACCAGTTGCACCACCGTGGCGCCGCGCGAGCGCGCTTCTTCCAGCGCGCCCACCAGGCGATCGAAGGCACGCTCGTCGATGATGGACGTGTAGTCCTTGGTCTCCAGCGTGGGGTAGCGCTTGGGCATGATCTTCTTCGCGAGTTCGACGAAGGCGCCCAGCTTCTGCTCGGGGATCCATGTGTAGTCGACGGTCGTGCAGATCTGGCCGCCGTTGAGGTACTTGACGAACAGGATGCGCTCTGCGGCCAGTTCCAGGGGGTAGTCGTCGCAGACGATGGCCGGCGCCTTGCCGCCCAGTTCCAGCGTGACCGGGCACAGGTTCTTGGCGGCGGCTGCCATGACGGAACGGCCGGTCTGGCCCGAGCCGGTGAACAGCAGGTGGTCGAAGGGCAACTTGGAGAACTCGATGCCCACGCCGCCGGTCTCGTCGAAGAACTGCAGCTTCTCCGGCGGGAAGTAGGCCGGCATGCGGTCCATCAGCAGCTTGGCCAGGTGGCGCGAGTTCTCGCTCATCTTCACCATCGCGCGGTTGCCCGCGGCGAAGATGTAGGTGAGCTGGATCATGGTCAGGTTGATCGGGAAGTTCCACGGCGTGATGACGCCGACCACACCCAGGGGCTGGGGAATGACGCGATTCTTCGCACCGAAGTAGTTGCGGATGTCGACCGCGCGCTTGCGCGGCTTCATCCAGCCGCGCAGATGCTTGAGCACCTGGTCGACGCTGTCGACGGACGGGAAGATCTCGGCCAGCAGGGTCTCGTGGCGCGAGCGGTTGCCGTAGTCGCGACAGACCGCGTCGATCAGCGCTTCCTTGTTGTCCAGGATGAAGCGCTTGATCTGGCGCAGGTCGGCGCGGCGTTCCTCATACGTGGGCACCGGGTGCATGAAGTAGGCCTTGCGCTGCAACGCGAGCGCGTCGGTCAATTGACGGGTGCTCGCCTCGCTCGCGAACGGAACTCGCATGTCGGTCATATCGTTACTCCTCGGAAAAAAGGGGGCACGAGGCCCCCATTGCTTACTGCTGTGCCGGAGCGGGTGCCGGCGCTGCGCCAGGTGCCGGTGCGGGTGCCGCGGCAGGTGCCGGTGGCCTGGCAGCCCCTGCGTTGACCATGCTCTCGATCAGCTTGTTGACGTCCAGCGACGCGGACTTCTGGCTCGGCGGGAAAGCCTTGAGCGAACCGACGTGCTGCATGAGTTGCTCCAGCACGCCGTTGAAGAGCCAGGTCTTGTGCTGGGTCACATCCGCGCGCGGTCCGGGTGCTTGCGTGTACGACTCGAACGGGTCCTGGCGCAGGTTGATCACGAAGGGCAGCGGATAGGTCGTCGACCCGCCGTAGTAGCCGTCGCGGCTGCCGAAGGACACCTTCCACTGGTTCATGCGAATCGCGCGCAGCGTCGATTCCTCGTAGTAGAAGAAGTTCTTGCGCGCCGATTCCTGCGACTTGCCGCTCCAGTAGTCGATGTTGTTCACGCCGTCGATGAATCCCTTCTTGACCACCGAGGTGCCCAGCGCATCGCCCTTGGCCAGGCGTTCCTTGATGTCGGCGGCGCCGCCGGCAGCAGCCAGCGAGGTGAACAGGTCTTCGTGCGACTGGATGCCGTTGAGCTCGGTGCCAGGCTGGATGCGGCCGGGCCACTTGATCATGGCCGGCACGCGCACGCCGCCTTCCCACGTTGTCATCTTCTCCGAGCGATAGGGCGTGGTGGCGCCTTCCGGGAAGGTCGAGTGCTCCGGCCCGTTGTCGGTGGTGTAGACCACGATGGTGTTCTGGTCCAGACCCATCTTCTTGAGGCTGTTCAGCAGGCCACCGACTTCCTCGTCGTGTTGCAGCATGCCGGCGCAGTGCGGGTCGTTGCCGCTGGTGATGGCGCGGCAGCGCTTGTAGTAGTCCTGCGGTGCGTGCGTGAACACGTGCATGCGCGTGGTGTTGAGCCACACGAAGAACGGCTTCTTGTCGGCCTTGGCCTTGGCCATGAATTTCTCGGCGCCACCGATGAATTCGCTGTCCACCGTTTCCATTCGCTTCTTGGTGAGCGGGCCGGTGTCTTCGCAGTTCTGCGCACCCCACGGGCCAAAGCGTGCATCGGTCGGCGTGGCCGGGTTGTCGTCCTTGCGGGCGGTGCAATGCAGCACGCCGCGCGGGCCGTGGCGCTTCTTGAAGGCGGGGTCGGTCGGGTAGTCGACGTCTTCCGGTTCTTCCTCGGTGTTGAGGTGATAGAGGTTGCCGAAGAACTCGTCGAAACCGTGCACGGTCGGCAGGTATTCGTTGCGGTCGCCCAGGTGGTTCTTGCCGAACTGGCCGGTGGCATAGCCCTTGGCCTTGAGCACTTCGGCCAGCGTGGCGTCGGTCGACTGGATGCCTTGCTTGGCGCCGACGAAGCCCACGGCCGTCAGGCCGGTGCGGATCGGCAACTGGCCGGTGATGAATGCGGCGCGGCCGGCGGTGCAAGAGGGTTGCGCGTAGTGGTCGGTGAAGATCGCGCCTTCGCGCGCGATGCTGTCGATGTTGGGGGTGCGGTAGCCCATGCTGCCGCGGCTGTAGGCGGAGAGGTTCCAGATGCCGATGTCATCGCCCATGATGACCAGGATGTTGGGGGGAGTGGCGGCGGCTTGCGCTTGCGCCTGGGGTGCGAATGCGGCGGTGGCCGCCGCGATCATCAGGCCTGCCACGGCAGCGGTGCCGCGGCGCAGGAAGGCAGGTTGTTGGGCGTTGCGGCACGCTGCCGCTGAACTGTCGTTCATCGATGTCACTCCTCTGAATGTTGTTGTGGTGTCCGCCGCGGGACTTGAAACCGGGGTGCATTATGCGCGCCGTGCCATGGGCATCGGGCTTGGCCGATGGCGACAAAAGTTTTTCTTTTGGCGACAGCTTGGGGTAAGACCGGATGCCGGTCTGCGACTTTGAGCCAGCGCGGCGCAGATGCTTCGGTGCGATGGCCCAGGGGGGCCGCTGGCGCCCCGGAGGCGGGGTCACTTCGCCTGGTCGAAGACGGTGCGCAGGGCCGTCGGCGGCACGCCGAACCAGCGGCGGCAACTCCGCGTGAGGGTCGAGGCGTCGGCATAGTCGAGCATGGCCATCAGCACCGACAGCGATGGTGGATCGGCGCTGCGCATCATGCTTTCGACCATGGTGCGGCGAACCTCGTCCTTGATCTTCTCGAAACTCGTGCCTTCTTCCACCAGCCGCCGCTGCATGGTGCGGGGGTGCATCGCGAGCATCTGCGAAACCGACTGGTGCGAGGCTCGCTCCGTGCCCAGCAGGCGCTGCACGATCTGGCGCACGCGGTCGGAGAAAGGCTTGCTGGGCTCGATGAATTGCGTGTCGATGTAGCGCTGCGCCATCTCGCGCAGCATCGGATTGCTGCCGTGCAGCGGGCGCCGCACGTCGCGGGCGCTCAGCCGCACCGCGGCCTGGGGCTGGTTGAAGCGGCAAGGCGCGCCGAGCAGTTGTTCGTGTCGTGCGCTGCCCTTGGCCCGGGCATGCGGCAGCAGGATTTCGTGCGGCCTGAATTCGCCCTGGCCCAGCATGTGCGCGCAGCGCACCATCACCCCCAGCGCCAGTTCGACGGCCTGGACACAAGGTGGGCGCGGCTCGATCTCGATGTCGAAGCAGAAGTCGACCCAGCGTCCCGAGGCGCCGCCAACGGGTTCCACGGTCACGCGAATGGCCGGGCTGTGAACGAACATGTAGCGGCCGGTCAGCGCAAAAGCCTGCGCGATGTCGGCTGCGTTCTCGGTGATCACCGCCACCGGCCCGAGAATCTCCAGCCCCTGGCGCTGCGACAGTCGCAGCCCGAAGTCGGGCTGCTCCGATGCCTGCGCCGAATGCTCCAGCAGCGCGATCATGTCGGGGTAGGGGATCAGGCGGTCGGGGTCCCGAAGGGCCGCGAGCGACAGGCCGGCGCGTCGCAATTGAACGGCCGGTGACAGGCCCGCTTCCGTGGCCTGTTGTTCATAGCCGGCGAGTGCCGCGGCGCGGATGAGTGGGTTCATTTCTGGAAATGGAGGCCGTGGCATTTTCGCGCGTCGCGGCCTCCGCAAATACCCTGAAATGAACGCCGCGAAGCAAAGGCGGGCGTCCGGGCTACGCCCTGAGGCGGCTCACACATTGTCCGGGTTCATGGCGGGGCAGCGGTACACACTGTCATGCCCGTGGGGCAGGACATGGACCCCGGCGCGCGTTTGAATGCGATGCCGGATCAGCGCTGGGCGTCGTCGGGCACCATGCCGGAGCCGATCAGGCGCAGCACGGCGCCGGCGCGCGACAGCGGCACCTCGGAGGCCGGCGCCCGACGCTCGATCTGCACACCTACCGCGCCCACGTCGCTGAACTTGCGCGGCTTCACCACCTTGACCCGGACCCAGCACGCGCCAAATTCGCCGATGGCGATGTCCGCGATGGCCTCGGCGAAGGCTTCCAGCAACTGCAGCCTGTGCTCCGCCATCAGGCCGCGCAGGCGCTCGCAGACCTTGCCGTAGTCGATGGTGTCGGCGATGCGGTCGGTGTCGCAGGCCCGCGCACGCAGCAGGCCCATGTGCACGTCGATGACCAGGGGTTGCGGGCGGTGCAACTCCGTCTCGTGGATGCCGATCACGGTGTCGCCGGTGAACCCCTCGATGAAGATCACGTCCATCGCGGCCAGGTCGGGTGCCGGCGCCGAGGCGGGCGCGGGTGAAATGAAGGAAGGATGGCTCGTGTCCAAGGGGCTCTTTCTTTCTTCTGGGGAGCGATCGTCGCCGGGAAGATTTCCCTATGCAATGGACCCCGGATCCGCAAAATCCGGGCCACGCATCGCGTCGGGCGCGCGGTGGGAATTTGCGCGCCCTCGTGCACACCCCGTTGCGTTCAGTGGTCACTGCGTTACAGAATCGTCAACCGGCGCAAATCGACGCCGGGCGGACTGGAGACATCGATGGTGCTGACGGTGCGTAAAAATGCGGGGCATTTGGCGGGACATCCGGCGGGACATCCGGCGGGACATCCGGCGGGACATCCGGCGGGACATCCGGCGGATGCCCACGCCAATCGGGTTCTGGAAGTGGTGCGCGGTAGTCTCCCGGAGCGCAGCGACGACGTCGTGACGCTCTCCTGGATCCGCTGCCTGAACCAGTACAACCTGCGGCCCGACAAGCCGCGCGACCCGGCCGTGATGGGGCGTGTGCTGCTCGAGGAGCGGCGCGCGCGGCACACGGCGGTGCTGGAATGCGCGCGCTACGAGATGACCACGCTCTACCAGCAACTGGCCGATACCGAGATGGCCGTGCTGTTGACCGACACCGACGGCGTGATCCTGCACATGGTGTCCTCGCCGGAGTTCGCGGCCGAAGTCGGCCCGCTGGGCCTGCGCGCGGGCGGCATCTGGAGCGAGACCGAGGCCGGTACCAATGGCATGGGCACCTGCCTGGCCGCGGCGAGCCCGGTCTGCGTGCGGCGCGAGGACCACTTCTACACGCAGTTCACGCAACTGACCTGCTCGGCCGTGCCGGTGTGCGACCCGGCCGGCAACATCGTCGCGGCGCTCGACGTCACGAGCCGGTCCAGCCTGATGCAGCAGCACCTGCTGGTGTTGCTGACGATGACGGCGCGGATGATCGAGAACCGTCTGATCGACCACCAGTTCCGAAACGCCCACCCGCTGCATTTCCACAGCCGCCCCGAGTTCGTCTACACGCTGCATGAGGGCAAGCTCGCGGTGGACGACGACGGGCGCGTGCTGGCCGCCAATCGCAGCGCCTTGTTCCAGCTGGGCCTGCAGTCGATGGACGAGATCCGGTCGCGGCGCATCGAGGACCTGTTCCAGACCTCGCTGCCGGACATGCTGCAGCGCAGCGCATCGTCATCGTTTCATCCAGTCGTGACCTACCGGACCAATGCGGCATCGCGCTTCTTTGCCGTCGCGCGGCGCCCGGCCTCGTCAGCGGATGCGTTCTGCGTTACGTCCTCGGCGCCAACCGCGACGCCAGCGTCGGGTAGCGGCGCGTTGGCCTTGTCGCGTGCCAAGGTCCGTCCGATGGCCCGGCGCATTCCGAGCGCGGCCTGCGTCTTCGAGGATCCGCGCCTGGCCTCGCAACTGGAGGTCGCCCGGCGCGTGATCTCGCGGGGCACGCCGGTGCTGCTGTGCGGCGAAACCGGCTCGGGCAAGGAAGTCTTTGCGCGCTCGCTGCACGAGGACAGCCCGCAGGCATCAGGCGCCTTCGTGGCGATCAACTGCGCAAGCCTGCCCGAGGCGTTGATCGAATCCGAACTCTTCGGCTACTGCGCCGGCGCGTTCACCGGAGCGCAGAAGGCGGGGCGGCGCGGCAAGATCCAGCAGGCCGACGGCGGCACCTTGTTCCTCGACGAAATCGCCGACATGCCGCTGGAACTGCAATCGCGCCTGCTGCGCGTGCTGGACGAGCGCCGCGTCACGCCGCTGGGCACCGAGGAAAGCCATGCGGTCGACTTCCAGCTCATCAGCGCCAGCCATCGTCACCTGCCGACGCTGGTGCGCGACGGCCGGTTCCGCGAAGACCTGTATTACCGGCTGGCCGGCATCGAAGTGCAACTGCCGCCGCTGCGCGAGCGCAGCGACAAGCTCGCGCTGATCCGCGGCATGCTGGCCACCGAAGGCGGCAGCGACGCCGTGCTGAGCGCGGAGGCCGAGCGCATGCTGATGGCGCACCACTGGCCCGGCAATGTGCGCCAACTCGGACACGTGCTGCGCACGGCGGCGGCACTGGCGGATGGCTCGCCGATCACGCGTGTGCACCTGCCTGCGCTGGCCGTCAACCTGCATGGCCCGCATGACGCGGAGCATGTGCCCCAGGTCGGCGGCGAGCGCTTGGGCGCGGCCCCGATGCATGCTGCCGAATTGCAGGCCGCCGCGCCGCACAACGCCCAGCATGACGACGCGCACGCCTCGTCCCGGCTCAACCCGATCCAGGCCAACGAGCGGCAACTGCTGCTGCAGATGCTGGAGCAGCACCGCTGGAACGTGAGCAACGTGGCCAAGGCGCTCGACATCAGCCGCAACACCCTCTACCGCAAGATCCACAAGCTGCAGATCGAGGTCTCGCATCCAGAGCAGGGTGCGTGAGCGGGCGTCGTGACGGGGCAGGGGTGGCGGGCAGGGCGCCTTCCGGCAACGTGGCGCTGTTCGACCTCGACCACACGCTGATCCCCTTCGACAGCGGCACCGCCTGGATTCGCTTCCTGATGCGTCATGGCCGCCTGCCGGCCGACGCCGAGGAGCGCCACCTGGACTTCTGCCGGCTCTACGTGGCCGGCACCCTCGACATCCATGCGATGCATCGGTCCAACATGCAGCCGCTGCTGCCGGTGCCGCGGCCGGTGCTTGCGCAATGGCAACGTGAATTCGAGACCGACCTGGCGCCGCGCATTCCGCCTGCGAGCCTGGAAGTGGTCGAGCGGCATCGGGCGAACGGCGACTTGTGCGCCATCGTCACGGCGACCACGGAACTGATCGCCTGGCCGATTGCCCGCCTGTTCGGCATCGACGAGCTGATCGCGACGCGGCCCGCCACCGTGGACGGCTTGCCGGACGCTGCGTTCACGGGAGAGATCGACGGTGAGCCCTGCTACCGGCACCACAAGGTGAGCCGGGTGACGGAATGGCTGGCGGCACAGCCGCAGGGGGCGCGGACTCGGATTGGCGACTTCGGTCGCTCGTGGTTCTATTCCGATTCGATCGGCGATTTGCCTCTGCTTGAAGCGGTGTCGGACCCGGTTGCTGTATGTCCCGACGAGCGCTTGCGGGCGCATGCGTTGCAGGCAGGTTGGCCGATCCTGTATTGGCCTCCCGCAAATCCCACCGAGAAAGCCATCACGCACTCGTCCTCGCCTGGCTCCCGATAGCCGGTCGTGTACGTGCGCCGCGTGTCGCCAGCCAGCACAGGATCGATCCCCCGCAGACCATCGCTGCACCTTGCCAGAAGGAAATGGACAGCGACTGGTGCAGCAGCAGCGCGGCGAGCGCAGCGGACAGGACCGGCGTGAAGTACGACGCGCCTGCCAGCACGGTCACATGGCCGTGCAGGATGCCGGTGTTCCAGGCTGCATAGCCAAAGCCCATCGCCGAGGCGGCCAGCGCGAGCTGGAGGACGGCGTGGAAGCTGAAGTGCATCGCGCCACCGCCGTCAGACAGGTACTTGGCCCAGAGCGTCAGGGCCGTCAGCATGAAGAACAGGGTGATGCCGTTCTTGCCGCCGGCCATTCTTGCCGTCACCGTGCAATAGGCCGCCCAGATCAATGCGCCCGCGAAGGCCAGCCCATAGCTCAGCGGGTTGGTCAGGATGTTGTCCACCATGCCTGGGACGTCCAGGCCCCGGTCGCCGCCCAGCACCCAGCAAATGCCGAAGAGGGACAGGACGAGTCCCGGAACGATCAGCAGGTTCGACTTCTGACCATTGAACGCAATCGCGAACAGCATGGTGAAGCTCGGCCACAGGTAGTTGACCATGCCCACCTCGATGGCCTGCCGGCCACTGTTGGCGTAGCCGATGGAAAGCGAAAGACACAGCTCGTATGCCACGAAGAGCAGGCTTCCCCACAGCAGGTAGCGGCGAGGAAAGGCTCGCAGCCTGGGGAAGCCGATCGTGAAGAGCAGAAGAACAGAGGCCACCGTGTAGATCATCGCGGCGCCGCCCGTGGCGCCGAGGCTCTCGCTGACGCCGCGGATCAGTCCGACGATCGAGCTCCACAGCAGGATCGCGATCAGGCCGATCAGGGTCGCCTTGTTCTTGCTGATCATGCGACCTTCTTGAGTCGTTGGCTGGAGGGCGCGTGCACGATGGCGGCCACTTCGCGCTTCAGTTCGTCAACGATGCCCTTGAGCGCTTGCTTCTCACTGGCGTCGAGCACTTGCAAGGGTGCCCGTACGCCGCCGGTACGCAAGCCCGCCAGTTCGCAGCCATGCTTGATGGATTGCACGAACTTGCCGCCTTCCAGGAAGTCCATCAGCGGCAGCATCGCGGACATGATGCGGCGGCCCTTGTCGAAGTCCTTTTGGACCACGCAGGCTTCGTAGAGCGCAATGTGCTCCGCGGGGACGAAGTTCGAGCCGGCGCAGGTCCAGCTGCGCGCACCCCAGGCGAAGAACTCGATGGCCTGGTCGTCCCAGCCGCAGGAAATGTCGATGTTGGGAAACTCGCGCGCCAGCATGTGCAGTTGGCCGGTCTCACCCGAACTCTCCTTGATGGCCACGAAATTCTTGGAAGCCCTGGTCACGATGTCGAAGAACTCGCGCCCCATCGAGACGCCCATGCGGCCCGGGTAGTTGTAGAGCATGACCGGCAGGCCCGCGGCCTTGTCGATGGCCAGCGCGTGCGCGGCGTTCTCCTGCTCGGTCGGCAGCGCGTAAGGCGGCGAGCCGACCAGGATGGCATCGGCCTTGATCGCCCTGGCTGCCTTGGCGTATTCGACCGAATCCTCGGTGCGCACGGCACCGGTGCCGACGATCAGCGGAAGCCGTGTGCCGATCACCTGCCGGGCGAGGGCGGCGAGGTCGAGGCGTTCCTGCATCGTCTGCGCGTAGTACTCGCCGGTGGAGCCGCCAATGATGATGCCGTGCACCTTGGCATCGATCAGGTATTCCAGGACTTCGGCGAATGCCGCAGTGTCGATCTGGCCGTCGGAGGTCAGGGGCGTGATGGCGGGGGTGTAGATGCCTTCGAATTTCATGATGATCTTTCTGTCGATTGTGGGATGGGTTTGCGATCAAGGGACGCCTGCGCATTGCAGGCGGGAGGGATGTCTTGTTAGCGCGCCAGTGAAGCGGCCTCCTGCAGGCTCATCGAACGGGTCTCCGGCGCCAGGGCCAGCGAGACCAGCAGGCCGAGCAGCGTGACCGCCGCGGCGGCGAACATGGTGTTGCCGATGCCGATGCCTTGCAGCGAGAGCGGCACCAGCCAGGTTCCCACGGCCGCCCCGATGCGGGACAGCGAGGCACCCATGCCGACGGCTGCCGAGCGGATCTCGGTCGGGAACAGCTCATTGGGGTACACCAGTTGCAGCACCTGCGCCCCGCCGATGAACACCGCATAGGCACCGAACAGGACCAGGACCAGCAGTTCTGCGCCAGCCGAGAAGTAGCCCAGCCCCAGCAGCGCCAGGCCCGACCACAGGAAGCTGTGGATCAGCATGCTGCGGCGGCCGACGACATTGATCAGCTTCGTGGCGATGACGCAGCCCACCACGAACAGCAGGGTGATGGCGACGGAGCCGAAGGAAGCCCAGGCGCCACTCAGGTTCAAGGCCTGCAACACCTTCGGGGCGAAGGCATACACGGCAAAGACCGGGATGACGGAGCAGCTCCAGAACACCGCGACGAACAGCATGCGCCTGCCGTAGCCGGAGTGCAGGAGATCAGCGATCGACACCTTCTTCTCGGCCGGCTGCTCGGGCAGGTTGCGCAGCGAGAACGAGGGGCCGTAGACCTTCTGGATGACGGCTTCAGCTTCCGTCGTGCGGCCCTTGCTCAGCAGCCAGCGCGGCGATTCGGGCGTGCCGATGCGCACCAGCAGCAGGGCCACGCCGATGAAGGCCGGGCTCGCCAGCACCAGCCGCCAGGCGTCGGCCTCGCCGCTGCCAAGGAGGAGGTTGCCGACCACATAGGCCAGCGCGGCGCCTGCGAACCAGAGGATGGTGAGCATCGCCAGGCGCGGGCCGCGGTGCTTGCGGGGCATGAACTCGACCAGCAGCGAGCCAGCCACCGGATACTCAAAGCCCACGCCGATCCCGATGAGGAAGCGCAGCAGGAACAACGCCATGCCCGAATCGGCCCACAACTGCGCGACCGAGCACAGGACGAAGATCGTCGGGCCGACGAAGAAGAGCTTCTGGCGGCCGAGCCGCCCGGTCAGCACGCCGCCGAGGAAGCCGCCGAAGAAGATGCCGATCAGCGCCGAGGCCGCGATCAGGCCTTGCCAGAAGCCGTTGAGGTCGAGCGCGGCCGCCAGCGGGACCATGGCCACGCCGATGATGCTCAGGACGTAGCCGTCCAGCACCCAGCCGCCGCCGCAGCGCACGCTCAGCCACTGGTGGAATCGGTTCAATGGAACGTCTTCGATGGAAATAGGGGTTGTCATGATGTCTCCGTTGTTGAAAGCAAAGGCGTGCCGCCCGGCAAATGCGCCAGGTCTCGTTCACGCGAGGAATTGAAAAAGGGCCGCGAAATGCCCGGCGGACTTTCAGCCTTCCCGGCCGGCCCGGTATTGGTTCCACTTGAGGCTGAGATTCACGCCCATGGAAAGAAATGGCTGGGGCGGATTCCTGACCGGACCTGGCGAATTGCGCAGGAAATCGATCAGGTCATTGCGCTCGCCGGCCAGCCAGTCGGCCAGCAGCGTTCCGGTGGCAGTTCCGCGGGTCACTCCAAGTCCATTGCAGCAAAGTGCACCGTAGACATTGGGTGCGAGTTGACCGAAAAAGCCTGCGTGATTGCGAGACAAGGCCAGCGATCCGCCCCATGTGTAGTCGAATTCGACGCCAGGCAGCATCGGGAACCTGCGCTGGAATGAGTCGCGATGCCTGTTGACGAATTGATCCAGGTATTTCTGCTTGCTGCGCCCGTCGGGATTGAAGCTGAAGCTGTTCCTCACGAGGATCCGGTTGTCGTGGGTGCGGCGCAGCGTGGTGCCGAAGGGATCGGCCGGAATCACGCCCCAGAAGTCCTTGCCCCCCAGGCGGGCCTGCTCCGCTGGCGTCAATTCGCGCGTCAGGCTCGCATAGGTGAAGACCGGCAGCATCGTTCCCTGCAGGAAGCCGAAGCGCATGCCGAAGGCGTTGTTGGTGAGGACGAGGTTGTCCGCCGTGATGCGGCCATTGCGGTGCGTGAGCACGGTCTTTTCACCGTAATCGACGTCGGTGATCGCGGTGTTTTCATGCAGCGTGACGTTCGACGGAAGGCTGTCGGCCAAGCCCTTCACCAGCGCCGCGGGCTGGACCAGCATCGTGCCGGGGGTGAACAAGGCCTTGCGGTAGAAGCTTGTGCCGATATGGTCGGGCAGGTGCTTCCCGTCGATCATTTCGTAGGGCTGGCCGAGCTTGTCCAGACCGCGCCGGTAGGCATCGAGTACCGCAATGCCACGGTCTTCAATGGCGGCCTGGTATTTGCCGGAGGCGCGGAGATGGCATTCGATCTGGTGTTCTTCCACGAGGTTTTTCAGCATCGTCTGTCCGCTCAGATTCAGCTTCATCGTCGTCTTGGCGGTTTCAATGTCGCCGATATAGTCATCGGCGCCGATATCGTGCGGCAAATCGATCGCGAAGCCGGCATTCCGGCCGGAGGTGCCAAATCCCACCTCCTGCGCATCGATCAATACAATTTCCTCGTCCGGGAAATGAATGGCCAATTGCCTTGCCGCCGCGAGGCCGGTAAATCCCGCGCCCACCACGACCCAGCGGGCTTTGGTATTTCCGGAATGGCCCGGTTTGGCCTTTCGTGGCTTGCTCAAATGAAACCAGCCGCAGGTTGAATCATCCGCTGGAAGTGAAGTGATCTTGGTCATTTCCTTGTCTCCGAATTGCTTATTGGGTGATTCGAAGTCTAGGGAGGCCGTTAATTGGGCACAATCGACCTTTCTTGCGTGGAAGTGATAACGTCACGTTATGAGCAAGCACGCCACACCCGACCAGACGCTGCTCAAGATGCCCTCGTTGCGGGCCGTGAAGTGCTTCGTCGCGGCGGCGCGCTTCCAAAGTTTCACGCGCGCCGCCGAGACGCTGTGCGTCACCCAGGCCGCCATCAGCCGGCAGATCCGTGAGTTGGAAGACCATCTGGGCACGCCGCTGTTCAAGCGCGTGGGGCGCTCAGTGGAATTGACGGCGGCCGGCATCGTCTTCTTCGATGCCGCGCAGTTGTCCTTCATCAACATCGCGCAGGCCGCGACGCGCATCCGCAAGGACTACGGCAGCACCGCGCGACGGACGCTGACGCTGTGCTGTTCGCCGGCCTTCTCCGCGCTGTGGATGTCACACCGGCTCGCCAGCTTCTTCCAGGCGAATCCCGACATCGACCTCAACCTGGTCGCGACGGAAAACTTTCTCTCGATGGAGCCCGGGACGAATCCGGACATCTTCATCACCAAGCTCTCGCGGGTCATGGACGGCTACCTGAGCAAGCCGCTGTTTCATGACCGGGTCTATCCGGTGTGCGCGCCGGGTTACCTGGCCGCCCACCCAGAGATCAAGACGCTGGAAGGACTGCGGGACGGCGTCCTGCTGGACCTGAGCCCCTATGGGCGATCACAGATTGCCGAGCATGTGGACTGGGGCGTGTGGTTCGCCATGCATCAACTCGACATCGAGGATCGGCTGCGCCAGGGGCCGCGCTACTTCAATGCCAACGACTACAACCTGCTGGTGCAGATGGCGCTCGGCGAGCAAGGCGTCACCTTGGGATGGGACCACCTGGTGCGGCACCTGGTCGAGCAGGGACGGCTTGTGAGGCCGGTGGTGCAGGAGATGGTGCTGGAAGGCACGCACCACTTCATCGCGTATCGCGAGGAGCAGGCGGGCGATGACGCGGTGGGACGCTTCCTGGACTGGTTCATGGAACAGGCCGGCATGGCGCCGAGCCTCAATGACGACGCCTAAGCCTGGATCAACCCCCAGCGCAGCGCCACCAGCGTCAACTCCGACTGGTTGCTTGCCCCCAACTTCTGCTTCACGTGATAGAGGTGCGTGCCCACGGTGCTCGGGGACAGGTTCAGCGTCTCGGCGATCTGCGCCACGCTCTGGCCGCGCGCCAGCTGGATGAAGACCGAGAACTCGCGCTCGCTCAACGTGTCGGCCGGGCTGGCATCGCCTTCGAGCTGCGCGAGCGCCATGGCCTGTGCGGTGGCGGGATCGACATAGCGCTGGCCGCGGGCCACGGCGGTCACGGCCGCGATCAGTGCATCGGGCGCGCTGCGCTTGGTCAGGTAGCCCAGCGCGCCGGCGCGCAGCACGCGTCGCGGGTGCACCGTGTCCTCGTAGGCGGACAGGGCGAGCACGCGCGCCTTCGGGTCTTGCGCAAGCAGCCGCCGCACGGCCTCCAGGCCGCCGATGCCGGGCATCGAGAGGTCCATCACCACCACGTCGGGCTTGACCCGCGCGTAGTCGATGCAGGCCTGCTCGCCGGTGTCGACCTCGGCCACCACTTCGCATTCGGCGTCGGACAGCAGCATGCGAAAACCCATGCGCACCAGGGCATGGTCGTCGGCCAGCATCACACGGATCACGCGGTCTCCTTGTTGTTCACGGGCAAGCGCACTTGCAGGCGGGCGCCGTGGGGCGCCACGTTGTCGATCTCGAAGCTGCCGCCGAGTGCCTGCACGCGCTCGGCCAGCCAGCGCAGGCCGTGGTGGCCGCCGCGATGCAGGTCCTCGGGGGCGAAGCCGGCGCCGTCGTCGACGAGTTCCAGCCGCACCTCGTCATGGCCGCCTTGCAGCGTCAGCCCGAGCCGGGCGGCCTGGCCATGACGCATCGCGTTGGTGATGCCTTCCTGGGCCGCGCGGTAGAGAGCCAGCGAGGCGTCCGCGCCCAACACCGCATCGGCCAGGTCGACCTGCTGCGCGACCTGCACGCCGGCATGGGTGCGTTGCGTGCGCTCGACCAGGTCGGCCAGCGCCTCGGCCAGGCCGAAGTTGTCCAGCACCAGCGGTGTCAGGCGCGGAATGATCCCGTGCATCGCGTCGTAGAGTCGCGAGGATTCGTCGGCAATCAGGCGCGCGGCCTGTTCGGACTGCGGGTCCAGTGCACGCATGCGCGCCGCGATCGACAGGGCCATGCTGCGCATCGCGGTCACCGACTGGCCGAGCTCGTCATGCAGCTCGCGCGCGATCAGGCGGCGCTCGGCCTCGATGTGCTTGTCGACCCAGCGCGAGAGTTCGCGACTGTCGGACAGCTGGGACTCGGCGCGCACGGCACGGCGCTCGGTCTCGATGTGGCCCTGCAGGTCGTGCACCATGCGGTTGAAGGCCGCGCCGATGGCGCCGGCCTCGGTGCCCGCGAGTGGCGGCAGCTCGACGTCGAAGCGGCCACCCTGCAGTTGATTGAGCGCATGCACGATCTGGCCGAAGGGCCGCACCGCCCGGCCGACCAGCCAGAACACCATCGCATTGACCACGAACAGGAACACCAGGGCGGCGATGCCCAGGTTCAGCATGTAGTCCCAGGCATCGACTTCGGCTCGCGAGGGATTGGCCCGTACCACCAGCTTGCCGTCCGAAAAGGCGATGGACTGCATCGACGGAGTCGGACCGACCAGCGCGCTGAACCACTCGGGCGCGTCGCGGCCGGCCTTGTAGGTGGGCGGCGGCGAGCGGTAGAGCTCTTGCCCTTGCGCGTCGTAGAGCGTGAGGTCGTTGGAGCGGATCCGGCCGATGCTTTGGAGGAAGGCCATCATCGCGGGCGTGCCCTGCGCCGCGTAGCGCATGGCCTGGCCCTGGAGCAGCAAGGACGCCACGCGATTGGCCGCCGCCGTCTCCTCGTGCACCGACTCGCGCATGCTGCGCAGCTCCAGCGTGAGGATGGCGGCCGCGAAGACGAAGGTCAGCGCGACGACGATCAGGTTGATCTTGAGCCGGAGACTCATCTGCGATGTGGCCCCCACGCTCGGCACTGCGTGTCCTCGCTGCCCCCCGAGGGGGCGCGAGCTTGCTTGGGGCGGCCCGGCGCGGACTGCATATGCCCCCACGCTCGGCACTGCGTGTCCTCGCTGCCCCCCGAGGGGGCGCGAGCTTGCTTGGGGCGGCCCGGCGCGGCGCTCGTAGCTGATGTGTGAGCTGACACCCGGGCGATGGTAGCGACTTGTTTCATGCTGTGTACCGACCCGGTCCGATTCATGAAAATCATGAGGCGCGAATCATGATCCAGGGGCTGTGCTGGCGCGGCATGAGGAGGGACCATACGTCACGGGACTCGAGAAATCCCCGCGACCGCCAGTCGGTGGCCGTGCAACTGCGCAAAAGGAGAACCGCCTATGACATGGGAAACCCCTACCGCTCAAGACTTCCGCTTCGGCTTCGAAATCACGATGTACGTCGCTGCCCGTTGAGCCGGGCTGCGCAAGTTCAAGCCCCGCTGGCCTGGCCTGCGGGGCTTGTTGTCTTCTTGGGCTTTCACTTGCACTGATATGCGCATCACCGTCCTGGGTTCGGCTGCCGGTGGCGGCTTTCCGCAGTGGAACTGCAATTGCCGCAATTGCGCCGGCCTGCGCGCCGGCACCTTGAAGGCCAAGGCGCGCACGCAGTCGTCGATCTTCGTGCAGCCCGACGACGGCGACGATGGCGTGCTGTTCAACGCTTCCCCCGACATCCTGGAACAGATCCGCAGCAAGCCGGCGCTGCAACCCGCGCGCACGCTGCGCGACACGGCCATTGCCGGCGTGGTGCTGATGGATGGGCAGATCGACCATGCGACCGGCCTGTTCATGCTGCGCGAGCGCACCTCGCCGCTGCCGCTGTGGTGCACCGATCCGGTCGAGGAAGACCTGCGCAGCGGCAATCCGGTGCTGGCCGTGCTGGGGCACTACTGCGGCGTGGATCGGCATCGCATCGCGCTCGACGGCACGTCCTTCAGCGTGCCGGGCATCGCGGATCTGAGCTTTCGTGCCTTGCCCCTGTCGAGCAAGGCGGCGCCGTATTCGCCGCACCGCGACAACCCGGTCGAGGGCGACAACATCGGCATGCTGATTTCCGACGGGCACAGCGGCAAGTCGGTGTTCTATGCGCCGGGCCTCGGGCAGATCACGCCAGCCGTGTTCGATGCGATGAGCAGCGCCGATGCGGTGATGGTCGACGGCACCTTCTGGACTGACGACGAGATGCCACGCATGGGGCTGAGCACGAAGACTGCGCGCGACATCGGCCACCTGCCGCAGTCCGGGCCGGGTGGGATGCTGGAGTGGCTGGCGAAGCTGCCGGCCGCGACGCAACGGATGCTGATCCACATCAACAACACGAACCCGATCCTCGATGAAGACTCGGAAGAGCGCGCCACGCTTGCCCGCGCCGACGTCGAGGTTTGCGAAGACAACATGCTGATCCGCGTCTGACGGAACGACCGCGCGAGATCCGCCCAATGCGAGCACACTGACATGAGCCAGACCCCTCCAACCGTCAATGCCACCCCTTCATCGCAAGCCTGGACGCGCGAGCAGTTCGAAGCCAAGCTGCGCGAGCGCGGCCGGGCGTACCACATCCACCATCCCTTCAACGTGATGCTCAACACCGGCCGTGCCACGCCGGAGCAGGTGCGCGGCTGGGTGGCCAACCGCTTCTACTACCAGATCTCGATCCCGATCAAGGATGCCGCGGTGCTGTCCAACTGCCCCGACCCGGAGATGCGCCGGGGCTGGGTGCAGCGCATCCTCGACCATGACGGCTTCGAGTTGAATGGCATCCGAGACGAGGGCGGCGTCGAAGCCTGGCTGCGCCTGGCCACCGCTGTGGGCCTGACGCGCGAGGAGGTGCTCGACCTGCGCCACGTGGCACCGGCGATGCGCTTCGCGGTCGATGCTTATGTGAACTTCGCGCGGCGCGCGCCCTGGCAGGAGGCGGTCTGTTCGTCGTTGACCGAACTGTTCGCGCCCGAAATCCACAAGCAGCGCCTGTCCACCTGGCCCGAGCACTATCCGTGGATCGAGCCCGAGGGCATGGCCTATTTCCGCAACCGGGTCAGCCAGGCGCGACGCGACGTGGAGCAGGGCTTGTCCATCACGCTCGCGCACTTCACGACGCGGCCCATGCAGGAACGCGCGCTGGAGGTGCTGCAATTGAAGCTCGACATCCTCTGGGCCATGAACGATGCGATGGCGCTGAAGTACGGGGTGACCGCATGAACTCGCCGACCGTCGACTCGTTGCCGCGCGTCGGCCCGGGCTTCCGGCTGCAATGGGAGCCGGCGCAGAACGCCCATGTGCTGCTGTACCCGGAAGGCATGGTCAAGCTCAACCAGAGTGGCGGCGAGATCATGAAGCGCTGCGACGGGGAACGCACCATCGCCGCGATCGTGAGCGAACTCGAGACTGCTTTCTCGATGCAGGGCCTGGACAAGGACGTGCTCGCCTTCATCGAGATGGCCGGCAAGCAACGGTGGCTCGCATGGGACTGAATGCGACGCCCGGCCCGCCGCTCTGGCTGCTGGCCGAGTTGACCTACCGCTGCCCGCTGCATTGCGTGTTCTGCTTCAACCCGGTCGACTTCGCGCGGCAGGAAGAGGAGCTGACGACAGAGGACTGGATGCGCGTGCTGCGGCAGGGGCGCGAACTGGGCGCGGTGCAACTGGGTCTCTCGGGCGGTGAGCCGCTGGTGCGCGATGACCTGGAGGAGATCGTCGCCGAGGCGCATCGGCTCGGTTACTACACCAACCTGCTGACCTCTGGCGTCGGGCTGACCGCGACGCGTGCCGCCGCGCTCAAGGCGGCGGGGCTGGACCATGTGCAGCTCTCCTTCCAGGATTCGACGAAGGAGATGAACGACTTCCTCTCGCACACCAAGACCTTCGACCTGAAGAGCCGCGTGGCGAAACTCATCAAGGACAACGGCTGGCCGATGGTGCTGAACGTGGTGATCCACCGCATGAACATCGACCACATCGACCGCATCATCGGCATGGCGGCCGACCTCGGCGCCGAGTACCTGGAACTGGCCAACACGCAGTACTACTCCTGGGCCTTCCTCAATCGCGACCAGTTGCTGCCGACGCATGAGCAACTGTTGCAAGCCGAGCGCAAGACCGACGCCTGGCGCGCCAGGATGGGCGAGCGCATGCGCATCTTCTTCGTCGCGCCCGACTACCACGAGGGCAAGGCCAAGAAGTGCGTGAACGGCTGGGGCAACATGTTCCTCACGGTCGCGCCCGACGGCACGGCCTTGCCATGCCACACCGCGAAGATGCTGCCGGGCCTGAGCTTCCCGAATGTGCGCGAGCATGACTTGCGCCACATCTGGTTCGACTCCGAAGGCTTCAACCGCTACCGCGGCACGGGCTGGATGAAGGAGCCGTGTTCATCCTGCGAATTCAAGGAACAGGACCTCGGCGGCTGCCGCTGCCAGGCTTATCTGCTGGCCAACGATCCGGCTGTCGCCGATCCAGCCTGCTTCAAGAGCCCGCACCATCACCTGGTGGAAGAGGCCGTGGATCGGGCGGGCACCTTGTCACCAGCGCGGGTCGTGGAGCATCCACTGGTGTTTCGCGATCCGGCCAATTCGCGCAAGCTCACGGTCGGTTGAGCAGGCGAACAAGCCTCGGGAACTGTCGAAGTCTGCGGCAGGTCGAACCTGCCTCGCTTTTTCGAAGGGGCATGCCATGCATCCATCGTTCAGCCTGTTGCCGGGCGGCCTGCTGGCCATCGCGATGACCGCAGCCCATGCCGATGTGACGGTCAATTTCATCGATGCGGAGCACTACACGGACGCGGCGTACTCGTACGCGTATGCCAACGACAAGGACCGTGCCGTTGTGCAGCGCGACATCACGCAACACTTGAAGCGCCTCGCCGATCGCAGCCTGCCGCCCGACGAGACGCTGACCGTCGACATCCGCGACATCGACCTCGCGGGATGGTTCGAGCCCTGGCACGCGCGCGGCCATGACGTGCGCATCCTGCGCGACATCACCTGGCCGCGCATCAAGCTGGCCTACGTCCTGAAGCGCGGCGACCAGGTGCTGGCAAGCGGCGAGGAACGCCTGGCGGACATGAACTACCTGATGGGGCCCAACATCTATCCGAGCAGCGACCGCCTGCGCTACGAGAAGCCGATGCTCGATGGCTGGTTCGAGAGAGTGGTGAGGAGGCGCGAAGGCGCGGGAAGCCAGTAGCGTCCCCGAATGGCCCGAGCCCGTCGCTTGACGTCGGCCCGGCCATTCGATGGATGCCCGTCTATGGCGTCGGCGCCGTGCCGCTCAGTTCCACCGGAATCGGCGTGACGACCAGTTTCTCGCTGCCCAGGATCACCAGGTTGTTGCCGTCGGGCGTGACGCGCATCCGGGGGCGGTAGCACTCGTAGTCGGGGTACTCGGCGCTCTGGCAGCCCGGGCGGTCCACAAGCGGGAAGCTTCCGACCAGCGGCAGTTCGAGTTGCGTGCCAGCCGCAGCGCTGCTGTCGTAGACCCGGACCATCGGCGCCGACGACGCACCGGACTCGATGGTGTAGTCCAGGATGTATGCGCGCCGTCCATCCGGGGACAGTTGGGCCGCTCGCACTCCCGTCGACGGTTGGGGGATGGCGCCCACCGTGCCGAATGCGCGGTCGTAGACCTTGTAGCCGCTGAACAGGAAACGATCGCCGTTGTCGCTCAGGCTGGTCAGGTAATAGAAGAATTCCAGCCCGACGGGATTGGTCCGGAAGACGCCATCGGCCACGTCCATGTAGAGCATCGGCGGTGCCGGTGAGATGGATGCGGATTGGGTCATCATCAAGCGCGAACCATCGGGCGACACGGCGAAGAACGGGCCGCTGTAGCACGAGGGGCAGGAGGAAGACGCGTCGCCGAAGGTGTTGGTGCGCAGGTCGAAGAATCCCAAGCCGTTCCAACTTCCGCCCGACCCCGTCGGCATCCACAGCCTGCCGTCGCTGGTGAAGGCGATGCCCACCTCGGTGTGGGTGCCCTGGTTGGAAATGCCGGCGGCGTTGACGTAGCTGCTCTTCACGCTGAAGGTCTTCAGGTCGATCAGGTTGACCTTGTTGCTGCTGTCCGTGGCCGCAAGTACGCTGGCGTCGGGCGTCAAGGCGATGTCTCGCAAGCCCGGAACGGAAAGCGTCGAACTCGTCCAGCCCGATGCGCCGGCGCGGAATCGCACGATGGCACTCAGCCCGGCCGAGAAGAAGGTGGGATACGAGGCATAGATGTCGCCGCGCACGCGGTCGTAGACCATGGTGCGGGGGATGCCGAGGCCGCTGGTGTCCAGCGTTGCATAGCTCATGCCTACGGTTAGCGTGTAGGTGACAGACCAGGGCGACCCGGCATGTTGCAGGGTGCAGGCCGCATCGGCGCAGGCGCGGAAGATCAGCGTGCCCTTGTAGGTGCCAGGCGGCAAGCCGGCCTTGGGCGTCACGACGATGCGCGCTGAGAGACCGGTGACGGTGACCTGTGTGCTCTCGATGTTGGGATCGGGTTGCCCGCTCGGCGTGCTCACGTCGACGAACAGGCTGGTGGACGCCGGACCTTGGACGACCACGTTGACGACGGCGCCAGCGGGCGCGGCCCCACCCGTCTGGTAAGCCAAGGTGAGTGCCGACGTGTCGAAGGTGGCGGGCAGGCCGCTGTTGGTCGGCTTGGGTGTGGTGTCGATCGGCGGCGTCGTCGTGGTGCCGGTGGAGATGGGAAAGAACGCGCCACCGCCTCCGCCGCCTCCGCCGCCTCCGCCGCCTCCGCATGCACTCGCCAGAAGCAAGGCCCCGACTCCCAGCAGCCTCGCGGCCACGTTCACATTCGCGGCCTTGCCGCGCCCAAGTTTCCAGATCATTCGACACCCCTCCCGTTGTTGGTCAATTGATTCTCTGCGGGGCGGGTGTGAGAAGAACGTACGTGCTTATCCCAATCGAGTGTGGCTTTGCAACGGTCTGGATGCTGGTTGCGGTCTTGCATGTGAACCTTCTGCTGACGGCGGGCGGGTCGAAGCTTCCCTCGCGGCTCGTTTCGTAAATTCACGGCAGCTTTACCAACCGCTCAGCGACAGGTCAGACAACAGGTCACCATGAGGCTCTTCGGTGGCATGCACTTGTCGCCGATCTCAATCGTCGGCGCTGCCGCATGCAGCCCGGCGCAAAGGAGGCGGATACATGACATCCATCGCATCGAGTTCCATCGGCCATGCGCCGATCCTCGCTGGGTCCGCGTCGGACTCGGAGATTCCGGCGTTGGTGGCCCAGGTCTACGAAGCGGCGCCCGCGGAAGAGCGTTGCCATCTTGTCGAAACGCTGCTGCGGCCGCTTGGCGTGCTGTCGCTGGTGGCGATCGCGCATGGCGTGTTCGCGAAGATCCGGTTTCGCAGCGCGGGGCACGAGCTGAACGTGCGCGTCGACGACCTGCAGAACGTCAGCGGGGCCGACATGATGGCGCTGGTGCACCATGCGCAGCAGGTCAGCATCGAGACTGTCGACAGCCTGGTGCAGCAGCTTTCGAGCTCGGGCAGCATGACGGGCTCGGCGGCTGCGATCGTGCTCGTGGGGCTGCTGGTGCAACGCGCTCGCGCGCGGCGCTCCACGCCGACGCCGGTCCGGGACGCGTCGCTGGATCCCTGACTGCGCGGCTGGGCCTTGTCGGGCGACGCGATGCCGCGAGCGCTACAACGACAAGGTCGAAAGGCTCCACACCACGACCACCAACTGCACGAGGTTGATGAAGATCGCGGCCAGGTGGGTCCTGCGGAAGCCCGGGATCGCGCCCAGGTCATCGGCCTGGATCTGCGCGCGAAGCTGGTCCATCTTTCCAATCACCAGCCGGCGGAACACCACGGCGAGGACAGTGAGCCCAGCCGCCCCGATGGCGAATGCCGCCCGGCCGGCGAAGGCGTAGCTCACCGAGGTCGCGCCCGCGGTGACCATCGCCGCCAGGTAGTAGGTGTTGAAGAAGCCGCGCACGAAGCGCGAGTCCAGCGGCGTGTCGTGCTTGAGGACCAGCAGCGGCACGGAACCCATCAGGAAATAGGCGGTGGTGACCAGCAGTGCCACGGTGAAAAAGAGGGCGGGGAACATGGCGAGGGGCATCTGCAATCTCCGGGAGCGATTCAAGCGGTGCGGAGGTTAATTCAATTGGTCCCGCTGCATGCGAACGAAGAGGGTGGAGGCGTTCTTGGCGTTCAGCGTCTCGTACTGGTCCCAGCCCGCGAACTCCGGCAGCGCCGCGGCCTTGGGCACATCGCTCAATGCGGTGCCGGCTCGCAAGAGTTGCGCGACGCGTGCGCGCAGTTGGGTGAGGTAGCGCACCTGCGCGTCGATGGCCGCGGCACTGGTGCGCGGACCGTGGCCGGGCACGATGACCTGCGTCGGCAGCTTGCGCAAGGCATCGAGCGCGACAAGCCAGCCGTCGATGTCGCCATCCATCACGTCGGGAATGCGCGCCTGGTCGAGCAGGCCGCCCGCGAACAGCACGCCGGTGCGCGGGTCCAGCACCGCGACGTCGCCGGGTCCGCTGGAGTGGCCGAAGTAGAACAGGCGCACCGGGCGGCCGATCACGTCCAGCGTTTGCGAGTCGTCGAACTGCTGGTCGGGCGTGAACATCACGGTGCCCTTCATTTCCTCTTCACCCAGCGTTTCCTTGAGCACCCGCAGGCAACGCTCGCAGCGCGAGGCCATCAGGTCGGCGGCCTTGCGGTGCATGAGCACCGGGATGCCGCGCTCGCGGAAGGCAGCGGCGCCGAAGAGGAAGTCCTTCTGCGCATGGGTGACGAGTGCGAGTCGCACCGGCTTGTCGGTCACGCTGCGGATGGTGGCCAGCAGGGCCTCGCCATTGCGGTACGAGGTGCCGGTGTCGATGGCCAGCACGCCGGTCTCGCCGACGATGAAGCCGGCATTGCCGGTGCGGCCCAGGTTGCGCATGTCGACCGCGCCGGGCTCGCCTTGCACCATGAAGACGCCGGGGCCGACTTCGACGGCCTTCGGTGAGACATAGGCTTGCATGGAGGGCATCGATGCGACGGGTCGCGATGCGCCGGGCGCGGCGCAACCGGTGGCGAGCACCGCGCATGCGATGGCGAGCGCCGCAGCGCCCCACGATGCAGAGCGCGCCCAGCGCATTCGCATCACCAATGAAGGCCGCGAGCGAAGGCAGCGCGAGCGTGGTGCGGCGTCATCCAGGCCGCCGGTACTTCAGCGTGCTTTCGAATTGCAGGTCACGCGAATCCACCACCTCCGCCTTCAGTTCCCCCTCGCCGCGCGGCGCGAAGTAGAAGCGGAAGTTCGGGTTCTCGCTGATCGAGAAATCCACGTCGGCCGACATCACCGGTTGTCCCGCGTAGGTGATGTTGACCTGCCGCACGAAGTGCGCGGGCGTGTAGAGGCGCGTCACCTGGTCGAGTGCCAGGCCGGAGTTGTTGGGATGGCTGATCATCAGTTGCGCGAGTTGCGGCTGGTCGCCGTCGGCGGGGCCTTGCAGGCTCAGCTTCATCCGGCCCAGCGTCTTCAACGCGGCTTCCGCGTCCTTGCCCGGTGGCGCGGAACAGCCGCCCGACGCCTTGACGAAAGCCGTTGCCATCTGCAGCTTGCCGTCGTTGGTCTCGGCGATGGCGCGGATGTGGGTGTACTCATCGACGCGCACGCGGGTCTCGATGTCGGCCCGTCCGCTCAGCGGCGTGAAGTGGAAGACAGCCGAGATCGGCGACGGGTTGTTGTCGATGATCAGCCAGACCTTGTCGATGTAGCGCTCCGGCGTCTGCCGCAGGCGCGAATGGATGGCGATCGGAACGATGGCCGCGTCCTCGGCGCGCACCGGCACCACGAGCGATAGCACGTCATCGCTGGCCGTGGCGATCGGGCGCGACTGGAACAGGCTGGCGCGCACCTTCTTCCAGACCGGATTGGCCTCCGGGTTGTCGGCGCTCTTGATCTGCGCTGCCGCGTGCTGGAAGGGCAGCGCGGCGGCAAGCAGAGCGCCGCAGGTCACGGTGCGCCGCGTCAGGGGGCGTTTCGAGAGCGTGGGTGTCGTCATGTCGGTCATGGCTTCGTCGCCTTGGGCGCCTCGGCGGGGTCGGGGTCTTCCCATTCCAGTTCCGCGTACGCTGCCGTGACGTTGCGCTTGTGGAAGCGATCCGTCAACAGCCAGGACGTACCGGGCGTGACGACAATGCTGTCGACGGCCTGCTGGATCGTCAGGTGCTTGCGGAGGGCTTCACGGGTTTCACGCAGCAGTGCGCCAAGGTAATTGGCCTGCGCGTCCATCACGCCCGGCCAGTCAGCGCTGACCGGCCCGTGTCCCGGCACGACGGTGTCGACAGGCAGGCGCCTCAGGTCTGCCATCACAGACAGCCAGCCGCGCAGGTTGCCATCGAGCGCCGGCAGGTGCCGCACGAAGAGCAGGTCGCCCGAGAACAGCGTGCGGGTGCGTTGGTCGTACACGGTGAGGTCGTTGTCTGTGTGCGCGGTGGGCCAGGCCTGCAGGGTGAGCACCCGGTCGCCGAGGTCCAGGTCCAGCGACTTGTCGACACTGAGGCCGGGGAACACGACGGAGGAGCTCGGCAGGGTGATGCCGAAATCGCGCTTCAACGAGTTCAACCAATACGGTTCGCGCGCCGTCAGCGCCGGGCTGAATCGGGCGCTGGCGACGAAGCGCGGCGCAGGCTTGTCGCCATCGACGAAGGCCACGTTGCCCAGCACATGGTCAGGGTGGGCATGCGTGTTGATGACGTAGCAGACCGGCAGCGGCGTCGCGCGCGCGATCGCGGCTTTCAAGGCCTGGCCGATGGCCGGCGTGCCGCCCGTGTCGATGACGGCGACGCAACGGTTGCCGACCACGAACCCTAGGTTGGCCACGTCGCCGCCGTTGGCGGGCGCCCAGTCTTCCAACGCGCCCGTGTGGACGAAAACGCCGGGCTTCACCTCGACGACCGCCAGGGGTGCCACCGCATCGGCGGCTTGCGCGACCGCGTTCGCAGCACACAGCAGCATCGCGAGGCAGAGGCTGCGAGCCCAACCTTGCGTCGGCATCGCACACCTGCTCCCTGCCATCACATGGCCCGGACTACTTCGGGTCCGCAGCGCCGAGGAAGCAACCTTGTTCAGCCTTCGCCACCAGGGCCTTGTAGCGCTTGACCTCGGGCTCGTACGAGGGCACGTCGCGGATCGCGCCGCCACGTTCGCCGCCAATCGACATGGCCTTGACGATGGTGCTCATCGTCACGTAGTCCTTGTACTTGACGGAGCTGGCGAGCGCGTCGAGCGCGCAGGAGCACTTGTTCGTCATCTCGAAGTTGGAGCCCGGATGCGCGCGTATGCACTCCTGCACGTACAGCACCCGGTCCACCGTCGGGAAGTCGTTGACGGGGCCGGCGGCATTCGCAGCGCCAGCCAGCAGGAGCGCGCAGGCAGTCAGCGCGGAAGGCAATGGGTTGAGCTTGGACATGGTGTTCGACGCAGGCGTTCAGGGTTTGGACGGGGTCCCGGCGCCGTCGATCAGCATCTCCTCGACCATCAGCGGCGCGTCGCCGGCCGACGCGCCGCTGATCCGGGTGCGGATGCCGTAGAGCCCGCCGGGGACGGCGCTCGACATCATGAACACATAGGACTTGTTGATCAACTTCTCGAAGCGCGCGTGGTTCGGGTCGTCGAGGTAGGGCGAGATGCTGAACTCCTTCACCGCCACCGGCTTGCCCTTGTACGGCAAGTTCACGTCGCGCACTGTCGCGCCCTGGTACACCGCCATGCGGATGCGCTTGCGGAAGTAGTTCGGCTGGCCCTTGGTCAGGCGCTGCATCTCCTTGATGTCGCGCTCCAGGAAGTACAGGATCGCCGGATTGCCCTTGGCGCCTTCCACGGGCGGCAGCGTGATGGCGCGCTTGCCGCTGAAGAACTGCGGACTCGCGGCGCAGCAGCTGCCGTCGGGCTGCGCCGTCAGTGCGACATCGACCTTGTCGTCGAAGGCCTCTTCCATCGTGCCGGTCTTGCGGAAGACGTAGTGCAAGGTGAGCGGCGGACGCAGGCCGGCCAGGTGGTCTTCCATGAAAACGGACTGCTCGGCGGCCGAGAAATCGGTTGCGGCACGGACCGGCAGCGACGCCGAAAAGCCCGTGGCGAATACCAGGGCGAGGAGGGGAAGTGCTTTCATCGGCAGCACCTCCGGGGCTTACTTCGGCGCCTCGTACGACGCATCGACCACCGGCACGCCGTACTCCTTCAGGATGGCCATGATCTGCGGCTTGTTCGATTCGATCAGGCCCTCGACTTGCTGCTTCCATTCACGCTCGCCGTAGCGCACACCCATCGCGATCTGGTAGTCGAACTGCACGCCGGGCTCGGACTTCATCGGCACCACCGCCAGCGCGGGCGTCTTCACGCGCGTGGCGTAGTAGCCGCCGATCGGGCCCCAGACGATGGCCACGTCGATCTTGCCCGCGGCGAGGTCCTTCTCGATGATCTCGCCCGGATATTGATCCGGGTCCGCGTTCATGATCTTGTAGGGCACGCCCTGCTCGGTGAGCTTGTGCTTGGTCAGCCATGCCGACGCGGGTGAGCGGTCGTAGATGCCGATGCGCAGCTTGGACAGCGTGGCCGGGTCGAGCTTGAGGAAGTCCTCGGTCGACGCGACCTGGTCCAGGCCCTTGCCCTTGGGAAAGACCAGCGCATAGGTCGAGCGGTAGTAGGGCTTGGTGACCGACACCTGGTCATAGCCCGCCGGCACGCCCATGACGATGTCGCAGGGATAGTCTTGGCCGGGCAACTTGTAGCGCAGCGTATTGCGGATGAAGGCCAGGCGCTGCGGGAAGGAGTAGTAGACGACCGGCAGCCCCATCGACTTGCCGAACACCTCGGCGATCTTGTTCTCGATGCCTTCACCCTTGGTGTTGGAGAAGGGGAGGTTGTTCGGGTCCTGGCAGACGCGAAGCTCCTTGCGCGGCGCGGGCGGATCCTGCGCGGCTGCGCCGTTGACCAGCAAGCTCAGGGGGAGGGCGACGATGGCCAGCGCGCGGAGGCCGTTCATTTGGGAAGTTCTTCGACCTTGGCGCGGGTGATGGCGCCATCGGACCTGCCCTTGAGATACGCGTAGAGCTGATTGATGTTGTCCATGACCACCGGGCTGTTGCCGAAGCTCTGCATGCCCTTGTCCAGCCGGCCGTTGGTCACGGTCTTGACGAAGTCGTCCTTGCTCAGCGTCTTCAGGCTGGTGACCAGCGACGGTCCGACCAGGCCCTCCTGGTTGGCGCCATGGCAGCGATCGCAGGCCGCGGCACGCCAGGCCCGGAAGCCCTTCATGGTTTCGCCGTCCACCTTGTAGCCATCCACCACCGTGTACAGCTTCTTGTCTTCCGCGTGAGCCGCAACGGCACCACCCATGCACATCAGCGCGCATGCGCCGACCAACACCAGTTTCAGTCTCATCATTTGTATTCAGCCCTGTTTCCTTGCCATTGAAAAGAGGGGCAGCCAGTAGGTGCCAGCTGCCCCTCTCCAGTGTGTGGACAGGGCCCGGGGCCTCGTGGTTCCCCGGTACTTACCCTGTCGTCGCATCCCATCAGTTCGGCAGCGCGAAGACTGTCAGCGAACCGCCCAGTTCCGTGTACTGGTTCAACTCACGGTAACCGCCCACTGCGCCCAGGCCGTCCTGGTCCTTCTCCAGGCCCGCTGCCATGCCGATGCCGGCCCAGCCGCCAATGCCCGAGAACACGCCGATGTACTGCTTGCCCTTGTGCTCATAGGTGAACACGTTGCCGATGATCCCGGACGGGGTCTTGAACTTGAAGAGTTCCTTGTTGATGTTCTTCTTGTCCACGCACTTCAGGTAGCCCTCCAGCGTGCCGTAGCACGACAGGCCGCCAGCGGTGTTGAGCGAGCCGCTCCAGACCGAGAACTTCTCGGAATGGCTCTGCACGATCTTGCCGGTGCCGGCGTTGTACGTGATGAAGTTGCCCATGCCGCCATGGCTGCCCGGCGCCGGGTACATCGAGAGCGTCGCGCCCACGTACGGCTGGCCGGCGGTGTACTCGACCTTGAAGGGCTCGTAGTCCATGCAGACATGGTTGGTCGGCACGTAGAAGAGCTTGGTTTCAGGGTCGAAGGAGGCCGGTTGCTGGTCCTTGCTGCCGAGGGCGGCCGGGCAGATGCCCTTGCTGTTGACGTCCGGCCCGTTCTGCGCCGTCGAGTACTTGGCGACCACTTGCGGGCGGCCGGTCTTCATGTCGACGTTGGTGGCCCAGTTGACCTTCGGGTCGTACTTTTCAGCGACCAGCAGTGCACCGGTAACGCGGTCCATCGTGTAGGCGAAGCCGTTGCGGTCGAAGTGCACGAGCGCCTTGGTCGGCTTGCCCTTGACGTCGATGTCGGCCAGGATCATCTCGTTCACGCCGTCGAAGTCCCACTCGTCGAAGGGTGTCATCTGGTAGACCCACTTGGCCATGCCGGTGTCCACGTCGCGCGCGAAGATCGTCATCGACCACTTGTTGTCACCCGGACGCTGCGAGGGGTTCCACGTCGACGGATTGCCCGTGCCGTAGTACATCAGGTTGAGCGCCTTGTCGTAGCTGTACCAGCCCCAGGTGGTGCCGCCGCCGATCTTCCACTGGTCGCCCTTCCAGGTCTTGAGCGAAGAGTCCGCGCCGACCGGGGCCATCTTGCCGTCGGTCCAGGTCATGGTCTTCTGCGGGTCGATCAGCATCTCGGCATCGGGTCCGACGCTGTAGCCCTTCCAGGCCAGCTTGCCGTCGCTCAGGTTGTAGGCCGCGATGAAGCCGCGTACGCCCCATTCGCCGCCGCTGATGCCGGTGATGACCTTGTCCTTGAAGACGTGAGGCGCATTGGTGTTGACCGCGCCGAGCTTCGGATCGCCGTTCTTGACGGTCCAGACCACCTTGCCGGTCTTGGCATCGAGTGCGACCAGGTTGCTGTCGGCCTGTTGCAGGAGCACCTTGCCTTCAGCGTAGGCGAGGCCGCGGTACACCGTGTCGCAGCACATCTGCGGGATCACCGCCGGGTCCTGCTTGGGCTCGTACTTCCAGATGATCTTCTGGTTGTCGAGGTTGATCGCGAAGACCTTGTTGGGGAAGGGCGAGTGCAGGTACATCGTCCCGTCGATCACCAGCGGCGAGCCTTCATGGCCGCGCAGCACGCCGGTGGAGAACATCCACGCGACCTGCATCTTGCCGACGTTGCCGGTGTTGATCTGCTTGAGCTTGCTGTAGCGCTGGTTGTACATGTCGCCAGCCTGCATCGCCCAGTTCTTCGAATTGGCGATATTTTTCTCGACATCGGCATTGGCATGCGCCAATGCCGGCACCGCAAGTAGCGCCGCCGCCAGCAGGCGCCAGGTGCGCCCTATCAAGTGCCCGGAAAATCGCATCGAAGTCTCCTTGTTTTAAAACATCAGAGCCTGTCGCACCAACCGCGGACAGGCGCCTGCCGAGCAACTCGACGAAGCCGGCCGACGTACTAAATGCAAGTTGCGCGCCTGCTTCGGGGCGCCGCAATCGTGGCGCGTTGCAACGGTGTGTTGCCGTGTTGGGATGCGCCGTCTTGCAGCATTGGCGAGGGGAAACCCTAGTTCTTCCATGCCGTCACGGGCGGTTCGCGCGCGATGGAATCGCTCTGGCGCGCGTCACTCGCGGCCGAGCCGCCCTGGCCCCGATTCGCGAGGCTCTCAGGGTTCACCATGAAGTGCGATCCGGCCAATGGCCGCAGCATCGCGCGGTGGGCCCTGCATCAGAAATGTGGCAACCACTTTCGACACAGAGTGTTTCACCGGCAAGGGTGTCATCCGGAGGCAGGCGCGGCATGCGAAGCCGACGGAAAAACCATGGGCGCGGGTATTGCTTTGATGGCGTCTCCGCACCCGACTTGGCCGGTCCTCACTCGCCAAAAAGATTCAGGCAGTCCACTCGGATTGCCCCGACCGACCGCAACGACTGATCAATGCAAGAGACGCTTTCGACGACCATGCTCCGGACCACCGGCCTTACCAAGCGGTACGGCTCGCGCGTTGCATTGAAGGGACTTTCACTGAGCCTGGCGTCGGGGCAATTCGTCGCGTTGCTGGGGCCCAACGGCGCCGGCAAGTCGACCCTGTTCCAGGTGCTCACGGGGCTGTTCGCGGCGGACGAGGGCGAGGTCGAGGTGGCGGGCCATTCGCTCGGCCGCTCGGCCACCGCGGCGCTGCGCCACATCGGCGTGGTGTTCCAGCAGATGTCGCTGGACCTGGACCTCAGCATCCGGCGCAACCTGCTGTTCCAGGCGGACCTGCACGGCCTGCCACGGCGTGTTGCGATGCAACGGATCGAGGCCGACTGCGCACGGCTCGGCATCGAGCCCAACCTCGATCGCAAGGTGCGCGAACTGTCCGGTGGCAACCGGCGCAAGGTGGAACTTGTGCGGGCCTTGCTGCATCGACCTTCCGTGTTGCTGATGGACGAGGCTACGGTGGGGCTGGACCCGAAGTCGCGCCAAGACCTGATGCGTGCCTTGCGCGCCGACGTGAAGGAGCGCGGCGTGGGCGTGCTGTGGGCGACCCACCTGGTCGGCGAGGCCGAAGGCGCGGACCGCGTGCTGGTGCTGCACAAGGGCGAACTGCTGTGCGATGGCACGCCGGCCGAGGTGACGCAGGCGCTGGGCGGGGCGACGCTGGAGGCGGGCTTCATCGCGCGCACGAACGAATCGAAACCAAAGGAGACCGTGACATGAGTGATGTTGGCGTGTGGGTGAAGCGCATCGCCGGTGCGGGCGCGGTGGCGCTGGGCCTCTGCCTCGGCGGGGTCGCGATGGCGCAGGGCACGGCCTACGTGTCGAGTGAGAAGGACCAGGCGCTCACCATGATCGACCTGGGCACGCTCACGGTGAAGGGAACCATCCCGACCTGCAAGCGCGGCCGGCACATCCAGATGACGCCGGACAAGCTGATCATGGTCGCCTGCACCGACTCCAACGCCGCCGACGTGATCAACCCGGCCACGGGCAAGTCGGTGCGGCGCATTCCGCTGGGCGACGAGCCGGAGGCCTTCGACATCTCGCCGGACGGCAAGACCATCTACGTCTCCAACGAGGACGAGGGCGCCACCAGCTTCATCAATGCCGCCAACGGCAAGGTGATCAAGTCGATCAAGGTCGGCAAGGAGCCGGAGGGCGTCAAGGTCAGCGCCGACGGCAAGACGCTGTACGTGACCTCCGAGGTGGCAAGCCTGGTCCACGCGATCGACGTCGCCAGCGCCAAGGTGGTGAAGAACATCAAGGTCGGCAAGCGGCCGCGCCGCATGGCCTTCACGCCGGACGGCAAGGAGCTGTGGGTCACCAACGAGCTCGACGCCAGCGTCAGCATCATCGACACGGCCACCCAGGCGGTGACGGCCACCATCAACTTCGAGGTGAAGGGCGCGCGCGCCGAGGACATCTCGCCGGTCGGCGTCGTGATGACGCGCGACGGCAAGCGCGCCTTCGTGGCGCTGGGCCGGGCCAACCACGTGGCCTTCGTCGACGTGGCGCAACGCAAGGTCACGAACCTGGTGCTGGTCGGCAAGCGCGCGTGGAACGTGGCGCTGGACAAGGCCGAGGCGCGGCTCTTCGTGGTCAACGGCCTGAGCGACGACGTGACGGTGGTGGACGTGGCCGGGGCCAAGGCGCTCAAGAGCATCCCGGTCGGGCGCGTGCCCTACGGCCTGGTGGTGGTCGAGTGAAGGGTGTGGCCTTCCGCGCGGGCGCGGCGCTGCTGGTGGCGGTGCTGGGCGTGAGTGTGTCGGGCGCGGCGGCGGGCGCCGTCACGCCGTTGAAGGCCACCTTGATCGTTCCAGCCGATGACCCGCGCCTGGAGCGATCGCGGGTCGAGCGACATTTCCTGGGCCACACCGACGGACCGGCCAACGACGGACTGCAAGTCGCGCTGGAAGAAAGCGAATTCGAGCTCGAGGCGGTCGATGCCGGCGTCGCGCTGACGGACCAGACGGCCGATTCACTGGCAGCCGCGCGCACGGCCGCGCAAGCCGCGGAAAAGGCCGGCGCGGCGGTGCTGCTGACCGACCTGCCGACCGACTGGACGCTGGCCGTGGCCGACGCGGTGAAGATTCCGGTCATCAACATCGGCGACCCCGCCGACAGCCTGCGCGAGCAGGATTGCCGCGCGCGCCTCTTCCACATCCTGCCCAGCGAGCGCATGCGTGCCGATGCACTGGCGCAAACCCTTGTGTCACGCAAATGGAACAAGCTGTTGCTGCTGGTGGGGCAGAGTGCGCAGGACCAGTTGCGCGCCGCCACGGTCCAGGCGTCGATCAAGCGCTACGGCTTGCAGGTGGTGGCGACCAAGCCGTTCAAGCTGTCCGGCGATCCGCGCGAGCGCGACCTGGCCAATCCCTTGCTGCTGACCGCTGGCACGACCTATGACGCGGTCTGGGTGGTCGACAGCGACGGCGAATTCGCGCGCACCCTGCCGTACCGCATCGTGCTGCCGCGTCCGGTGGTGGGCGATGCGGGGCTGGTGGCGGTGGCATGGCATGCGCAGTTCGAGCGCTTCGGCGCACCGCAGGTGTCGCGCCGCTTTGCCAAGGCCGCTGGCCGGCCGATGACGGCCAATGACTGGTCGGCATGGATGGCGGGCAAGGCGCTGGTGGCAGCGGCCATCGCCGCACCCAAGGGGCCTGCGGCGAAGTGGGCGCAGGCGATCGCCAAGACGCCGATCGACGGCTCCAAGGGCACCAGCCTGAGCTTCCGTCCCTGGGACGGCCAGTTGCGCCAGACCATGCTGCTGACCGACGGCCAGGGCGTGATTTCGCAGGCGCCGATCGATGGCCTGCTGCATCCCACCAACGTGCTGGACACACTGGGCGCGGATGCGCCGGAGAAGAAATGCAAGGTGACGCGATGAGCGCTGTGCAAGAGGTCGTCGCGGACGCCTCGCCGCGGCGCGGCATCGCGCACGCGCTTCAGGCAATGCGTGCGATCGTCCTGCGCGAACTCATCAAGTTCACCCAGCAAACTGGCCGTCTGGTGTCGGCACTGGTCCGGCCGCTCTTGTGGCTGGCAGTCTTCGCCGCCGGCTTCCGCAACGTCTTTGGCGTGGCCATCGTCGAGCCCTACGACACCTACATCCCCTACGACGTCTACATTGCGCCGGGCCTTGTCGGCATGGTGCTGCTCTTCAATGGCATGCAGTCCTCGCTGGCGATGGTCTACGACCGCGAGATGGGCCTGATGCGGCTGTTGCTCACCGCGCCGCTGCCGCGCGCCTGGCTGCTGTTCTGCAAGCTGTGCGCGACCGCGCTGCTGTCGGTGTTGCAGGCGCTGGCCTTCATCGTGGTGGCGATGCTGGTCGGCACCGACCTGCCACTGTTCTCGCTGTCGGGCTTGAACGCACTGTTCGCGCTGGTGTGCGGCGCGCTGATGCTGGGTGCGCTGGGCCTGCTGCTGTCGGTCTACGTCAAGCAGTTGGAGAACTTCGCCGGCACGATGAACTTCGTGATCTTCCCGATGTACTTCATGTCGACCGCGCTCTATCCGTTGTGGAAGTTGCAGGAGTCGGGCGCGGAATGGGTCTACCAGCTGGCGCGCTTCAACCCGTTCACGCATGCGGTCGAATGGATCCGCTTCGCGCTCTACGGCAAGGACCCTGGCGCGGCGCCGTGGGTGGTACTGGGATGCTTGCTGGTGTTCTTCTTCGTGGCCTGCTGGGGTTATGACCCGCAGCGGGGCTTTGGCGGTCTCACCAAGCGCGGAGGCCCTCCATGAACACCGGCCGCCGGCGGTTGCTGGTGCGTGCGGCAGCAGGCGCGGTGACGGCCCTGCCGTTCGTGCGAGCGACCGGCGCCCCAAAGCCCGAGCCCTTTCCCGTCCGCCCGGTGATGCTGTGGGTGCCCTGGGCGCCGGGCGCTGCCACCGATCTCTCGCTGCGCCTGCTGGCCGAACTCGCCGGGACGGCGCTGGGCCAGTCGGTCGTGGTGGTCAACCGCCCCGGCGCAGGGGGGACGATGGCGATGGGGCTGCTGACCCAGGCCGAGCCCAACGGCTACACCATCGCGCAGATGCCGCAGCCGGTGTTCCGCGCGCCCTTCATCCACAAGGTGCAGTGGGACCCGGTGCGCGACACCACGCCGATCATCCAGATCTCCGGCGTGACCTTCGGTGTGCTGGTCGCCAGCGAGAGCCGCTTCCGCTCGCTCGACGACCTGTTCGCCTTCGCGCGCGAGCGGCCGGGCGAACTCAGCATCGCGACCAACGGTGTCGGCACCACGCCGCATCTCGTGCTCGAACAACTCTTTACCGAACGCGGCCTGCGCTACATCCATGTGCCGTACAAGGGCACCTCCGAGCTGACGCTGGCGGTCGAGGGCGGCCAGGTGATGGTGGGCGTCAATTCCAGCGGCTTCGGGCCAGAGGTCGATGCGGGCCGCATGCGCCTGCTGGCGACCTTCTCGGCGCGGCGCTCGAAGCGCTGGCCGCAGGTGCCGACATTGCGGGAGCTGGGCTTCGACATCGTGGCCATGTCGCCGTACGGGCTGGCCGGCCCGCGCGGGGTGCCGGCCCCCATCGTGACCGTGCTGCACGATGCCTTCAAGAAGGCGATGTTCGACCCGCGCTTCATCGAGGACCTGGCGAAGTACGACCAGGAACTCGCCTACCTCGGGCCGGCGGACTATGCCAAGGCCTGCCGCGCCGAGTACGCCAAGGAGCGCGCGGCGGCCGAGCGCCTGGGCGGCACGCGAAGTGCTGTCAACTGACAAGCCGCAACAAACGGAGAACGCTCGATGGATCGAAACGATGCAGTGATGAGCGATTGGCGGCAGCGGGCGCTGGCACTGGAGGCCGAAGTCGCCAAGGCGGTGATCGGGCAGGCGAGGGCGATCCGGCGCATCAGCACCGCCGTGTTCGCGCGCGGCCATGTGCTGCTGCAAGGCGATGTGGGCGTCGGCAAGACCACGCTGCTGCGCGCCTTCGCGCAGGTGCTGGGTGGCGACTTCGGGCGCACCGAGGGCACGATCGACCTGATGCCCAACGACCTCATCTACTACACCTACATCAGCGCCGAGGGCAAGCCGGCGGTCGAGCCCGGTCCGTTGATCAAGCATGGCGAGAACCTGGCGATCTTCTTCTTCAACGAGATCAACCGGGCCCGGCCGCAGGTGCATTCGCTGCTGCTGCGCGTGATGGCGGAGCGCAGCGTGTCGGCCTTCAACCGGGAGTTCCGCTTTCCACACCTGCTGGTGTTCGCCGACCGCAATCGCGTGGAGCGAGAGGAGACCTTCGAGATCTCGGCGGCGGCGCGGGATCGCTTCATGATGGAAGTGACCATCGATGCGCCGGCGGACGACGGCGAACGCCGGCAGTTGATGTTCGACCCGCGCTTCCATGACACCGACCGGCTGGTCGGCGCGCTGGCCAGCGGGCTGGTTGCGTACGAGGACCTCAACCAGGTGTCGGATCTCATCCAGCGCGGGGTGCAGGCCTCTGATGCGTTGCAGGCCTATGCGCTGAACCTCTGGCGCGCGACCTCGGTGCCGGCCGAATACGGCGTGCGGCTGTCGGACCTGGACACCGCGCAATTGATGCTGGCTGGCGCCAGTCCGCGCGGCATGAGCCTCATGATGCGCGCCGCGCGCGTGGCGGCCTGGCTGGATGGCCGCAGCTACGTCGCGCCGGAGGACGTGCAGGCCGTCTTCGTCGAGACCATTGCGCATCGGCTCTGCTACCAGCCGGTGTACGAGATGCGGCGGCAGGAGATCTCGGGGCGGCTCATGAGTAGCATTCTGGCCAGCGTGGCGGCGCCCTGAAAGGCGGATGCGGTGACGCAGCAGGCGCCCACCACGCGCGAGGTGCACTACCGGTTTGCGACACCGGCCATGGGTCATTTCCCTGGCCATCACCGCAGCACGCGCGGCGAGAGCGGCTTCGAGTTCCGCGGCCATGCCTCCCTGCTGGACGCGCCCGACCCGCGCCGGCTCGACCTGCATGCGAGCCTGCGCGATCCCTTCGGCAACTGGGTCGTGCGGGTCTACAGCCAGCGCAAGTCGATCCCGGTCGTGGTGGTGGCGGACCTGTCGGCGTCGATGGGCTTTGCCGGCACGCGGCGCAAGCTCGACGTGCTGGCCGACTTCGTCGACAGCCTGGGCTGGTCGGCCTGGCGCACGGGGGACAGCTTCGGCTTCGTGGGTTGCGATGGCGCGGTGCGCGAGGACGTGCTGCTGCCGCCGACGCGCATGCGCGGCGTGGGCGCGACGCTGGCGCAGGCCTTGCGCGGGCTGGACCTGGAGGGCGAGTCGGCGCGCGGGCTGCTGTCGGCCAGCCGCTACCTGGGGCGGCAGCGCGCGCTGGTGTTCCTGCTGTCCGACTTCCATCTGCCGCTGCCCGAGGTCGAGGCGCTGATCGCCTCGATGGCGCATCACGAGCTGGTGCCGGTCGTGCTTTGGGACCCGATCGAATTCAGCCTGACGGCGCAGCGTGGCCTGGCGAACGTGGTCGATCCGGAGAGCGGCCGGCGGCGGCTGGTGTGGTGGCGTCCAGCGTTGCGTGATCGCTGGCTGGCGGCGCAGGCGCAGCGTCGCGAGGCGCTGCTGCATGTGTTCCGGGCAAGCCGGCTCAAGCCGCTTTTCATCGAAGGCGACTTCGATGCCGATGCCGTCACGCGGCACTTCCATTCCTGAGCGGGCGCATGACGAACGGCGCACGCACCCCCGATCCGGCACGGCGCCGGTTGCGGCGCGCACTGCTGGGATGGGTGCTGGCCGTCTCGGCCTTTGGCGCGGCAGCGATGCAACTCGAAGCAAGCACCTCCGACCCCCGCGCCTTCGGCTACCAGGTGGGTGACACGGTGTCACGCACCGTCACGGTCGACCAGCCGGACGGGCTCGTGCTCGACGAGGCCAGCGTGCCGCGCCCCGGCGCGCGCGGCAATGCGCTGGAACTGCGCAGCGTCGAGCGGAGCAGCAGCGGACAGTCCGGCGGGCGTCGCCTGGAGATCAGGCTGGCCTACCAGGTGTTCCTGTCGCCGCCGGAGCCGCGCACGCTGGAGATGCCGAGCTTCACGCTGCGCTTCAAGGGCGAGCCGCGTGCGCAGGAGCTTCGCATCGATAGCTGGCCGGTGACCGTGTCGCCGCTGGTGCCGGTGGATGTGTCGTCGCGGCACGGCCTCGGGGATCTGAGGCCGGACGCCCCGCCGCCGCTGATCGACAACCGCTTCGGGCGCTATCGCCTCATCGCGTACGGCTGCGCGGCGCTGCTGCTGCTGGCCTGGCTGGCCCATGTGTACATCGGGCTGCCGTGGTGGGGCCGCGCGCACCGGCCCTTCACGATGGCCTGGCGCACGCTGCGCGGGCTGACGCCGGCGAGCCCGGATGCGCAGTGGCGCGAGGCCTACCAGCGCCTTCACGCAGCATTGAACCAATCGATGGGCGAGGTGGTGTTCGAGCAGGGCATCGACCGCTTCGTCGGCGCACGGCCGCGCTTCGCGCACCTGCGCGACGACCTGGCCACCTTCTTCGCGCAGTCGCGCACCGAGTTCTTCGGCGCGGGGGGAGCGGACAAGGGGGACCGTACCTGGCTGATCGATTTCTGCCGCCGTTGCCGCGATGCAGAGCGGGGTTCGGCATGAGCGCCTTCCTTGAAGCGCGCAGCGGGGAGGTCCTTCGATGACCTTCGACCATCCGCACCTCCTCTGGCTGCTGCCCCTGGCCCTGCTGCCGCTGCTCGCGCGCACCGGCGGCGCGCTCAGCAACACCTGGGCCGCGCAGATGCCGCACGATCGCGCCTCCGACCTGCTGGGCTGGGCGCTACGCGCCATCGGTGCGATCGCGCTGGTCGCATCGCTGCTTGGCATGGCCGGGCCGCACCTGCCGGAGTACGAGGTGGAGCGCGTCGGCAAGGGCGCCGAGATCGTGCTGGTGCTGGACCGCAGCCGCAGCATGGACCAAAACTTTGGCGGCGCGCGAAACGGCGCCATCAAGGGCACCGGGCCCGAGGCGATCGACTACTACGTGCGGCAGAGGAACTTGGGCGAGCCCAAGGGCAAGGTCGCGCGCCAGCTGCTGGCGGAGTTCGCTGCCAAGCGGCCGGATGACCGCTTCGGCATGATCGTCTTCAGCACCCTGCCGATCCGCGTGCTGGACTTCACGTCGAAGAACGAGGCCATCCAGGCCGCGATCTCGGCGGGTGACATCGGGCGCGGGCTGTCGGAGACCAACATCGGCCTGGCGCTGCAATCGGCGCTGTCGTACTTCGAGGACGAGCCCTACACCGGCTCGCGCATCGTGATGTTGGTGTCCGACGGCGGCGACCGTCTCGATACCGAAGTCAAGGAGCGCATCGCCTACCTGGCCCGCAAGCTGCGCGTGGCGATCTACTGGATCTACCTGCGCTCGAACAACAGCCCCGGCCTGGTGATGGAGAAGGGCGAGACGCCGTCGAACGTCGATGCCGTGCCGGAGTACGCGCTGCATCGCTTCTTCGAGCAACTCGGTACGCCGTACCGCGCCTACGAGGCACATGACCCTGCCGCGCTGAAGACGGCCATCGAGGCGGTGAACCGGCTGGAGAACCTGCCGATCACCTACCTCGACACCGTGCCGCAGCGTGACCTCACCATGCCTGTCCTCTGCTTCGCGCTCGCGTGCGTGCTGCTGCTGTTGTTGGCCAACCTCGTGGAGCTGCGGCGATGGGCCTGAACAAGCTGCGGCGGCGCACGCGCGTGGTGTGGGGCCTGCTGGCCGTGCTGGCGGTGGCGGCGATGGTCGATGGCGCGCTCGCCTGGCGCAAGCACCGGTGGAACGAGGTGATCGCTTCCGGCACCTTGCCCGCCGACACCAAGGAAGCGCCGCCGGAGCTGCGCTTCGCACAGGCCCATGCACAGGCCGAGGCAGGCGAAGAAGAAGCCGCGCTGCACCTCTATCGCAGCCTGGAAGACGAAACGCCGCTGGGCCAGTCCGCCCGCTACAACAGCGCCAACCTGCTGATCCGGCAGGCGGTCGCGATGCAGGCCGGCGCCGAGCCCGGCAAGGCCATCCCGCTCATCGAACTGGCCAAGGAGATCTACCGCGACGTGCTGCGCGTCGAGCCCGATCGCTGGGATGCGCGCTACAACCTCGAACGCGCCCAGCGGCTGCTGCCCGACCCCGATGAACTCGAACCCGAGCCGCCCGACCTCAAGCGCAATGCCGAGCGCGCGGCCACGACGATGCGCGGCTTTTCGCCGGGCCTGCCATGAAGCGCGCCGACGGTCCACGCCACGCGTGGTGGTACCTGGCCGAGCGCTGGCTGCTGGTTCTGGCGGCGCTCGCGTTGGTCGCCGGTCTGTTCGAGCCTGGCGTGATGACGCAGCGGCCGCTGGTCGACCACATCGTCGTGCTCGATGTGACGCAGAGCATGAACGTGACCGACGAGCGCATCGACGGCGAGCCGGTGTCGCGCCTGGCCTTTGCCAAGCATGCGCTGCGCCAGTCGCTGCTGCGGCTGCCCTGCGGCTCGAAGGTCGGCTGGGCGGTGTTCACCGAATACCGGGCCTTGCTGCTGCTGTCGCCGATCGAGGTCTGCGCCAACCTGAAGGAGCTGCGCTCGACGCTGGCGCAGATCGACGCCCGCATGGCCTGGTCGGGGAACAGCGAGATCGCGAAGGGGTTGCACAGCGCCATCGGCATCGCCAAGCTGCTACCGGACAAGCCTTCGCTGGTGTTCGTCACGGATGGCCAGGAGGCGCCGCCGCTGAATCCGCACTACCGGCCGGCCTTCGACGACAAGCCGGGCGATGTGCTCGGGCTGATCGTCGGCGTGGGCGATCTGCGACCGTCGCCCATTCCCAAGACCGACCCCGATGGCCGGCCGCTGGGCTTCTGGCGCGCCGACGAGGTGGCGCAGACCGACCTGCGCAGCCAGGGGCGCAACGCCAGCGTGCGTTCGGAAGGGATGGTCAAGGACGCAGCCGGCGGCAATGCGCCCACGCTTGGCGCCACGCCGGGCAGCGAACACTTGTCGGCTTTGCGCGAGTCCTACCTGCGCTTGCTGGCGGGGGAGCAGGGCCTGGAGTTCGTGCGCCTGCAATCGCCCGAGCGACTGGCGCAAGCCTTGACCTCGCCCGCGCTGGCTCGGCCGGAGGCGGCGCGTTTCAGCCTGGCGGGCGCGCTGGCGGCTGTGGCATGGGCCTTGTTGCTGGCGCGCTATGTGGTGCCGTTGCTGTTCCGGCGTCGCGCCTCGCGGACCGGCTTGAAGACCAGGGTGTCATAGAAATAGAACTCGGCGTCCAGCGCCCACGCGATGTTCATGCCCTGCCGGAAACCGTGCTGCTCGCCGGCGAACAGCAGGTACTGCGTGGTGATGCCTTTCTCGCGCAGCGCGCTGACCATCGATTCGGTCTGGCTCGGTGGCACGATCCTGTCTTCCGCGCCCTGGAAGAAGGCGACCGGCGCGGTCAGCCTGTCGGCGTTGCGGACCGGGGAGCGCTGGGCGTAGACCTCGCTGTCTTCCGCATAGGGCGCGACCAGCCAGTCCAGGTAGCGCGATTCGAACTTGTGCGTGTCCCGCGCCAGTGCCGCCAGGTCGCTGACGCCGTAGTGGCTGCCGCCGGCCTGGAAGATCTCGCGCACCGCCGGGTCGGCGCTGGTCAGGCAGGCGAGCGCGGTGAAGCCGCCCGCGCTGGTGCCGGTGATCATGATGCGCTGGCCGTCGACCAGGCCTTGCTCGACCAGATGGCGCGCGGCGGCGGCGCAGTCCTCGACATCGACGATGCCCCACATGCCTTGCAGGCGTTCGCGGTAGGCGCGGCCGTAGCCGGCACTGCCGCCGTAGTCCACGTCGACCACGGCGACGCCGCGGCTGGTCCAGAACTGCGTGCGCAGGTCGAGCAGGGTGGATGCGGAGGAGGTCGGGCCACCGTGGCATCGGACCAGGAGCGGAGGCCGTTCCCCGTCGGGTGCGCGATGGTCCGCGTTGGCGGGTGGATAGAACAGGGCAAAAGCCGTCTCGCCGCGTGGCGTCGGGAACTCGATGGGTCTCGGCGTGGAGAAGTGGCAGTGGATGGCGGGGTCGTCCGCGACTGCGCCGGACTGCCGGAGCACGGTGGTTGCGCCCGTGCGCGGGTCCAGCAGGACGATGGCGGTCGGCAGGGTTGGCGCGCCGGCCTTGAAGGACACCTGTCCGCCGTGCGCGCGAACCAGCGAGAAGTCGGCATAAGGCAGGTCGAAGCGTGTCAGCCCGCCTCTGTGGAGGTCCAGCAGCGCGAGCCGGCCGAGGCCGCCCTCGATGTAGCTGCACACCGCCTCGCTGGCCGAGAGGAAGGCATAGGTCGACATCCCCAGCCCCCATTGCGGCCGGCCGAACTCGGCCGCCATCGGGCACACGTTGACGACATGCCCGCCCGCCTCGCGGCGATGGAGATTCCACCATCCCGAGCGGTCCGACATGAAGTACAGAAGCCCGTCCGGCGCCCATTCGGGCTGGAACACCGACTCGCCTGGACCACCGGCCACCCGCGTCGCGTTGCGCACCGTGGCACCGTCGAAATCCGCGACCCAGAGCTCGGTTCCCTCCCACGGCATGCGCGGGTGGTCCCATGCGAGCCAGGCCAGGCGACGGCCATCCGGGCTGAGCCGTGGCGAGGCGAAGAAGTCATGGCCCTGCACGACCATGTTGCCAGGGCCTTCGGAACCCAGGTCCAAGGTCACGATCGTGTTCACGGCTTCCAGGGTGGCGTCACGATGATCCTCGCGCACGCCGATCCACAGCCCGCGCTCCGTGTCGACTCGCCCATCGGCATACCGAAGCGCGGCACGCGCCGCGCCGTCGGCCGCCGCCGGCGTGAGCGGCACAGCGCTGCCGCCCTGGTCCAGGCGGTACAGCCGCTGGTCCGCGAAGTCGCTGAAGCAGGCGGTGCCATCCACCACGATCGCCGCCGCGCCGCCGTACTCATGCACCCGTGTGCGCACGGAAAACGGTGGCGGCGTGACATCCACGTTCGACCCATCCTCGGCGCGTCGGACCAGTACATGCCGGCCGGCCTCCTGTGGCCGGGATTCGACCCAGTACACGTCGCGGCCATCCAGCAGCACATCGACGAGCGTGATGGATTCGCCGGCCACCAGCGCGGACGTGATGGGGGACGACCAGGTTCCGAACGGGGCCTCGACCAGATTGGGCATGGAGTTTGCGGTTGGGTTGCGACGGGCCGTCGCGGCGGGTGAGGGAGGCGGGAATGATGCTACGAATCAACGCCTGCCGCGCGGATGTGAAGGCTGGCGACGCAGGGCTGCAGGCACTGGCTGCACTCGGGTCAGCCCGGGGGTTGCGTGTGCCGGACGACGTTACATTGCGGAACAGAGTGCGGCACGGCGCTCCAATTGGAGACATGTCGGATGAGAACGGATTGGCGACTGCCGAAAGTGCGTTTGGCTCCCGAACGAATCGAATTCGCCGGGGTGCTGCTGCTGACCTTGCTGACCTTCGTGGTGTCCAGTGCGCTGGAACTGCGCGAGCGCGTGACCGAACTCCTGGCGCATGGCGAGGCATGGCAGGTCGACGAGATTCCATTCACGCTGATGGCCTTGTCGCTGGGCCTGGCCTGGTATGCGCGACGCCGGCGCCTCGAGGCATCGCGACTGCTGGCCAAGAACCGCGAACTCACGCAGAAGCTCATCGCGCTGCAGGACAACGAACGGCTGGCGCTGGCGCGCGAGCTTCATGACGAGTTCGCCCAGCACTGCACCGCCATCCGCATCGAGGCCACCTACATCCAGCGCTCGCATTCCCTCGAACAGATCGGCGAGGCCGCGCGGCGCGCTGCCGCCTCGGCCGAGTCGCTGCAGGAAGGCGTGCGGCGACTGGTGCGGCGCCTGAGGCCGGCGGAACTGGACCAGTTGGGCCTGGTCGCGGCGATGCAGTCGCTGTGCGAAGCCTGGACCACGCGCAGCGGCGTGCCGTGCCTGTTCCATTCGCGGGGCAATCTGTGCCAACACAGCGAGGCCGTCGACACCACGGTCTATCGCGTGACGCAGGAAGCCCTGGCCAATGTCGTGCGGCATGCGCATGCCACGCGCGTGAACATCGAGCTGGCGGTCACATCCGACAGCCTGAGCCTGTGCGTGGAGGACGATGGCCGCGGCTTCACCGCCGCGTCGCCGGAGAGCGGCTACGGCCTGCTCGGCGCGACCGAGCGTGCCGCGGCGCTGGGCGGGCGGCTGGTGGCCGACAGCGCGCCGGGCGCCGGCACCCGCATCCACATGCAACTGCCGCTGGTCCCCGAACTTCACAGGGAGGCCGCGTGATCCGGCTGCTGCTGGTCGACGACCATCCGGTGGTGCGCGCCGGCTACCGCCACCTGCTGGAACAGGACGGCGACATGCAGGTGGTGGCGCAGGCGGCCAGCGTCGACGAGGCCTGTGCGCAGTTCGTCTTGCATGCGCCGGAGATCACGATCACCGACCTGTCGATGCCCGGCAGCAGCGGCCTCGACCTGGTCCGGCGACTCCGCGAACGCGACCCCCGCGCACGCACGCTGGTCTTCAGCATGCACGACACCAACACGCTGGTGCATCGCGCGCTGGAACTCGGCGCGCTGGGCTTCGTCTCCAAGAGCAGCCCGCCCGAATGCCTCATCGAAGCGGTCCACTGCGTGCGCGACGGGCGCCGCTACCTGAGCCCGGCGCTGGCCGAGCGGCTGCGCAACGGCGCGGGCGAATCGCAGGCCTTCGATTCGCTGACGCAACGTGAATTCGAACTGTTCCGGCTGCTGTCGCGTGGCGAGTCGGTGGCCAACTGCGCCAACACGCTTCACCTGAGCCCGAAGACGGTGTCCAACCTGCAGAGCCTGCTGAAGGACAAGCTGGGCGTGCACACCACGGCGGCGATGGCGCACCTGGCGCTGCGGCACGGACTCATCCCCGCAGAGCACGCCTGAACGCGCCTCCCTCATTGGAGGGATGAAAACACTACCGCACATTTTTCGTGTGCACAGGGCCACATCGAAAGAAAGTCTCGCTGCCTACCATTTGCACAGGTTCGAAGCCATCGCCGCATCGGACCCTTGCAACCGATCGCAGGAGCCGATGATGAAGCCTTCTTTCTCTTCCCGTTCTTTCTGGCGCGCGCCCGCCGCCGCCGTCGCCGCACTCGCGCTGTCTGGCGCCGCCGTCATGGCGCTGGCCCAATCCAGCTACACGCCGCCGCAGGGCTCTACCCAAGGCGCAGCACCGCTGACCTTGCTGCTGCGCGGCCCGACGGGCGATCCCTCGACGCTCGTGTTCTCGGCCGATGCGGGTTGGCGCCTCCATCGAGGCTGGGCTTCGGTCGCGAAGACCACGCGAGGCGACGGCATGCTCCAGATGATGAAGACGGCCATGAAGTCGCCCCCGGTGCCGCCCGAGGAGCAACCCGCGACGGCGCGGCCCTTGACGGTGTTCATCGACGGCCCGACCGGCTACACCTTCATGTACAACTTCGACCAGGGCTGGAAGTTCGTCGGGCAGATTGCCAACGACGGGCGTTAGCGATTTCATGCGTGATGACGGCAGGGCACCCGGAGCGATGCGATGTGGCGCGGCGTGCAAATGGCGAAGAGCTTGCGGGCGGGTCAGATGGCCCGTTATGCGGCGCCGCTCTTCCTGGCGCTGTCGGGCGAACTCGGCACGCCGGACAATCTCGGCCATGCGGCTGCGCCGCCCACCGGGATTGACGACCCGGTCATCGCCAGCGCATGGCAGGCCTTGCGCACCCTGCAATGCGAACGCTGCCATGGCCAGGGCTACGAAGGCCTGTCGGCGCCTTCCATCGTCGAGTTCGCCCGCACGCAGGGCCACGCGTCCTTCGTTCGCACAGTGCTGGATGGCAATGGCCCGCGCGGCATGCCCGCCTATCGCGGCAATCCGCTCGTCGACGCGAACATCGAAGGCATCTATCGCTACTTTGCGGCCCGGGCCAATGGCTCGATCGCCCCGAATGACCGGCCTGCTGGCCGCGGCACGCAAGCCCAAGGCTGAGTTCAGCGGATAAGCTTGTCGCGATTGCTGGCGCGGTCGATGCCCTTGGCCTGGTCGAAGCCCTTCGCGTCCTTGAAGATCGTCCCGTCCAGGTCCGCTTCGGTGAAGTCAGCGCCAGTGACATCCGCGCCGGTGAGGTCGGCGCCCGCCAGCCTTACCAGGTAGAAACTGACGCCGCGCAGGTTGCCGCCGCGCAGGTTGCTGAAGTTCATCACGGAGCGATTGAAGTCCGAACCCGCGAGGTTCGCGCCCGCCAGGTTCGCACCGTTCAGGTCGGTCCGCATCTGGCCCATGCCCTGGTTCTTGATGTTGACGCCGACCATCGCGTTGCTGAGGTTGGCGCCGGAAAGGTCGGCGCCGGGCAGGTCCGCGATCATCTTCACGCCGGTCATGTTGGCGCCCTTGAAGACCGGCATCTTCTTGACCTCGCCACCGAGGATCACGACCGACAGCAGGCTGGCCTTCGTGAGGTTGGCGCCGCTGAAGTCGGTGCCCATCAGCCAGGCGCCGTTGAGGTTGGCGCCCTCCAGGTTGGCGCCGCGAAAGTCCGCCAGCACCAGCTTGCTGCCGAAGAAGCTGGTGCCGCGCAGGTGGGCCTGGCGGAAGTCCAGCTTGCTCAGGTCCAGGTCCGACAGGTCCTTGCCGGCCAGGTCGGCCGGCTTGGCGGGCGAGGCGGCCTTGAGCAGGGCGTTGACCTGGTCGAGTGACATCTCGGCGGAAGCGGCGCCCGTGGCGGCGGTGGTGAGCAACAGCGCGATGACCATCGAAGCCAAGCTCGGGATCGCGACGAATCGGGCACGGATCATTCGGCTACTCCTCTCGTTGTCGCGGCTATCCACGAGGCATCCACCCCGCGACCCTGCGCCGCCATAGGATCGACCATCACCACTTCGCAATTTGAAGAAGGAGACCGAGATGACCCAATGGCGCAAGAAAACCGCATCCGAAGTGTTCACGCCCGAGGAGATCACCGCAAGGCTCGCCGAGGAACTGCCGAAATGGTATCTGGAGGACGGCTGGATCCGACGCAAGTTCAAGACCAGCGGCTGGAAGGGCACACTGATGGTGGTCAACACGGTCGGCCACCTGGCCGAAGCCGCCTGGCACCATCCGGACCTGACCGTCTCCTACGCCTTCGTGACGGTCAAGCTCATGAACCACGCGGCCAAGGGCATCACCGAGAAGGACTTCGAACTGGCGAAGAAGATCGAGGAGGTGGTGATGTGGCAGCCGGGAGCCGTGCAAGACGCGGTGCTGGAAGGCACGCCGGATGACCCACGGTTCAAATACATCAAGTACGACTGATCCGGCCGTACCGTTTGCGTGACACCTGGAACAGCTACGGGCGCTCCGTGAGCCAGAACCAGGCCGCCGCGGTCAGGCCCAGCCACACGGCGATGACCAGACCCGCACCAACCCAGCTGCGAGGCTTCGCGCCTCGCGTGGCCATCCAGTCGTCCGCCTGCGTGCGGCATTCCGCGAGGACGTCCGCCGGCAGGAGCTTGATCGCCAGCCAGATCAGGCCGGGCAGCATCAACACGTCATCTAGGTAACCCAGCACCGGAACGAAATCCGGAATGAGATCGATCGGGCTCAGCGCATAGGCCACCACGAACAGGCCCAGGGCCTTCGCGTACCAGGGCGTCCGCGGATGCTTGCCGGCGAACCACAGTGTCACGCTGTCGCGCCTGATCCGCTTGGCCCAGGCTCTGAGCTTGTCGAGGACGCCCATGGGTCAAAAGGCTACCGATGCACCGAGGGGCTCAGGGACGCACGGGCGCCGAAGCCGCCTGCGGAGCGCTGGCCCGCACAGGCCACAGCACCGACGCAATCGCCACCATCATCAGTGCAACGGCGGTCCAGTCCTGCCAATACACGGTTTCGCCCAGCCACAGCGCACCGCTGAACACGCCCAGGACGGGGATCAGCATCACGCTCAGCGTGGACGCCACGGGCGGCAGTCCGCGCGCCAGGTAGAACCAGGCGGCATGCGCAAAGCCGAAGATCAGCACGGCGTTGTAGGCGATCGCCGCCCAGGCGGCGTTGCCCGGCGGGCGCCATTGCGAGCGTTCGAACAACAGGGTCAGCACCGTCATCACGACGGCGGTGAGCGCCGTCATCCAGAACGACAGCGTCAGCGTGGGCAAGGGGATGCGCGTGTGTCGCAACAGTTGCGTCCCCAGCGCCCAGGTGGCCGCTGCGATCAGCGCCAGCGCGACATAGCCGGGGCGGCCGGCCAGGTGCGTGAACTCATGCCACAGCAGCAGCGCCACGCCCAGCGCGCAGGCGCCCACGCCGACCCAACCTCGGCGTGTCAGCACCGCCGAGAACAGCACCGCGCCGATCACGGCCGAGAACACCGGCATGGTGTAGCCCAGGATCGCCGCGCGTCCGCTGGACAGCGCCTTCACCGCCAGGATGATGCAGGCGTGCCAGACGAACATGTTGGTCGCGGCCAGCCACAGCAGTTCGGGCCACTGCTTGCGCGGCACCTTGAACGGCGTCTTCATCGCGACCAGCGCCAGTCCGAGCACGGGCAGGCCGAGCCAGAGCGAAAGCGCACGAAAGGCCAGCGGCGGATAGTCCGCCACGCCCAGCTTCATCACCGGCCAGTTGAGGCCCCAGGCCAGCGTGAGAGGAACGAGGAGGGCGAACTGGCGCAGGGAGAGCGTTTGCATGGTGCGGCATTGTCGGGAAGTTCGGCCGCCTCTGCTTAGCTGGGCCGCATGTCAAAAGACACAGCGTTTCGCGCCCCTTCCGGATTCCCTACAAGCGACGGCCCCCGTCGCTGACGAAGCGCGGCAATGCGTGTGTTCATCGTGGGTCCTGACGCACAGCCTTTCGAGGCGGCGCTTTTCAACCAACCAATGAAGGAGCCAACATGGCAGCCAAGGATCGAGACATTCCCGAAATCCGTGATGAAAACCGCGACCCGATCACGGGCGCTCCCGGAGCGCATCCCGTCGGCACCGGCGTCGGCGCGACAGGCGGTGCATTGGCAGGGGCCGCAGCCGGCGCGATGGCCGGACCCGTCGGTGCGGCCGTGGGCCTGGTAGCGGGCGCAGTGGTGGGCGGCTTGGGCGGCAAGGCCGTCGGCGAGCGCATCAACCCGACCGTGGAGGAGGCCTACTGGCGCGAAAACTACAACAGGCAGCCGTACTACCAATCCGGCCTCGGCTACGAGGATTACGGCCCCGCCTACGAGTTGGGCTACACCGGTCGCGGCACCTTCGGCAGGGACTTCGACACTGTCGAGCCGGAGTTGGCCACCCGCTGGGAAACCGATCGCGGTGCCTCGCAGCTCGACTGGGATCGTGCGCGTCCGGCCACGCGTGCCGCGTGGGAGCGCGCCGACCAGACTTACTTCAACAACGACTTGACCACCGCCGATGGGCCAGCCTACGACGAGCCCCTGTCCAACGATGACGTGGTGGACGTGCTCAACGACCTGCTTGAAAACACCCGCGATGGTGGCTACGGATTCCTGGCCTGCGCCGAGGAGGTGAAGAGCCCGGCCACGAAGCAGCTCTTCGTGAGCCGCGCCGAAAGCTGCCGCCAGGCGGAAGCCGAATTGCTGCAACTCATCGCAGCCTATGGCGGCAAGCCGGCCGAGGGCGGCACGGCGGCCGGTGCCATGCATCGCGGCTGGGTGCACTTGAAGGGATCGCTGGGCGCGAACAGCGAACTGTCGCTGCTGGAGTCGTGCGAACGCGGCGAAGACACCGCCGTGGCCCGCTATCGCAAGGCGCTGAAGCAGGCACTGCCCGCGGATGTGCGCGCCGTCGTGCAGCGCCAGGCGGATGGCGCGCAACGCAACCATGACCAGATCCGCGATCTGCGCAACGCCGCACGGGCGCGCGACGAGGCCTGAAAGGAAAGCCCACCCCCGAAGCGCCTACGGCGCCTCCCCCTCCAGGGGGCGCACCCAGCGGCCCGGCAAAGCCGGTTCCGCGGGTGCCCACGAACAGGCATTTCGGCCACTGCTTTTGCGTGGACTTCGCCTTGCCGCGCGTGGCAGTTCCATTTCACCCACTCACGTCCACGTCCGCCTTGGCCTTGGCGTGGTTGTCTTCGGCCTGATGGACGCACGCCTGGTGCGCCTCGCCGGCCAGCGTGTCGCATGCTTCCCGCGTGACTTCGAAAGCGGCCGCGGCCTTGACCGCGGCTACCTTGCGTGCATTGGCCGGGCTTGGCTTGTAGTGCTGTTCGAGTTCCGCCATGGCCACGTCCGCGGCGCCCTTGGCCTCCGTCAAGCAGACGTCCCGGGCGTTGTCCTTCAAAGTGTCGCAACGGCTCTGCGCCAGACGGTAGTCGGAGCCGATCCTTGCCTTGGCGACGGTGTACTCGCCTTGCGTCATCGCCTGCACGCCAGTCAGCGCGAAAAGCGTCGAGACGATGGCCACCGCAAAGAAATGCTGCTTCATGAAAGTCCTCCCCTGATGGGTCCAGTTCGGCGGCGGGCCCCATGCCTCGCCAAGCGCAATCTACGAAGCCGGCGCCGATCTAGACGTAGGACACATCATGCAACCGATGCACGCTTTCGCCACTGCGTGGGCGAATGACCGCGTGCCCGGAGGTGGGAAGACTTCAGACGACGCGGGTCGCGTGGCCTTCCCAGAACGCATCCCGCAGCTTGCGCTTGTACAGCTTGCCCGTGGGCAGGCGCGGCAATTCGAAGGTGAAGTCCACCGACTTCGGGCACTTCATGTGCGCCAGGTTCGATTCGCAGAAGGCGATCAGTTCGGCCGCCAGTTCCGGCGTGTGCGCCACGCCCGGCACGGGCTGCACCACGGCCTTGACCTCCTCGCCCATCTCCGCGTTCGGCACGCCGAACACCGCCGCGTCAGCCACCTTGGGATGCGTGATGAGCAGGTTCTCGCATTCCTGCGGATAGATGTTGACCCCGCCCGAGATGATCATGAAGGTCGAGCGGTCGGTGAGGTAGAGGTAGCCGTCGTCGTCCACATAGCCCATGTCGCCGACGGTGCTCATCGTGCCGTCGGGCGAGCGCGTGAGCGCGGTGCGTTCCGGGTCGTTGAAGTAGACGAAGGGCGTGGCGGTCTTGAACCAGATCTCGCCGGGCTGGCCCTTGGGCACCGGCTGCATCTGGTCGTCGAAGATGTGGATGTCGCCGAGCAGCACCTTGCCCACGGTGCCGCGGTGCGCCTGCCACTGGGGCGTGTCGCAGGCGGTGAAGCCCAGGCCTTCGGTGGCGCCGTAGTACTCGTGGATGATCGGCCCCCACCAGGCAATCATGTCCTCCTTCACCTGGGCCGGGCAGGGCGCCGCGGCATGGACGACGATCTTCACGGTCGACATGTCGGCCTTGGCCCGTTCTTCGGGCGGCAGCTTGAGCAGGCGCGAGAACATCGTCGGCACGAGCTGGGTGTGGGTGACCTTGTACTTCGGGATCAGCGCCAGGTACTGCTGCGGGTCGAAGTGCTCCATGATGATTGCCGTGCCGCCATGCCGGATGGTCTGCGACACGTTGGCCAGCGGCGCGGAGTGGTACAGCGGCGCGGGCGAGAGGTAGATCATCCCTTCCTCGCATTTCCAGAGGCCGGTCAGGAAGGTCATCAAGGGAATTTGATGGCTGGGCGGTTCTTCCGGCAGCGGTCGCAGCACGCCCTTGGGGCGGCCGGTCGTGCCGGACGAGTACAGCATCGAGTGGCCCAGCCATTCGTCCGCGACGGGCGTTTCGGGCAGGCCGGCCACAGCCTCGTCGAAGTCGATGAGCCGTGCCGAGCCGACGGTCTGGCCCGCGAGGCTGGCGCCGCCGCCGGCCACCAGGCATAGCTTGACCTTCGGGCATTCGGCCAGCGCCTGGCGCGCCACGGGCAGCTTCTCGGCCGAGGTGATGAGCACCTGCGACTCGCTGTTGTTGACGATGTATGCCATCTCCTGTGCGGTCAGGTAGGCATTGATGCAGGTGTAGTAGAGCCCCGTGCGTTCGCCCGCCACGCAGCATTCGATGAAGTAGCGGTTGTTCTCCATGAACACCGCGAAGTGGTCGAGCCGCTTCAGGCCCTGCGCGCGCAGCAGGTGGGCGAGGCGGTTGCTGCGCGCCTCCAGTTGCGCATAGGTCAGCGACTCGCCGCTCGTGGCCATGATGAAAGCGGGACGGTCGGCGTGCTGCTGCGCGTACTTGCCTGGGTACATGTTCTCGGGCTCCGGGGTTGCTGGACGATTCCGGATTCTCCCGATCCGAAGGGCTTGCGCGATAAGGGCTTGCCCGTGAAGCGGTGCCGGCTACCTGGCGCTCATCGTGAAGGCCTGCAGGTAACCCGCGAGGTCCAGCTTCCCGTCCTTGCCAGGGTCGGCTGCGTCGAAGAACTTGCTGCTCTTGACGCCGGCCTTGGCCGCCGCCCTGCGATCGAGGGTCCCATGCTTGTCCGGGTTGGCCCGGTCGAACTGGTAGGTGATGGCCGCCAGGAACTCCTTCGTGTCGAGGGTGGTGTTGTTGTCCTGGTTCGACTGGTCGAAGGCCGCCCTGGTCATGCCGAACGTCCGGGCCTCGGGCCAGCTCAACTTGCCGTCGTGGTCGGTGTCGGCCTTGCCGAAGGCGCTTGCGATGGCCGCTTCCGTTGGCTTGCCGGTGGCGGCCAATGCGCCGAGGGGCATCAAGGTTGCCATCACTGCTGCCATGACTGCTTTCATTGATCACCTATGCCTTGTTATGGATGCGGCCAGCGTAGGGGCGAGTGGCGGGTGGGGGTGTCGGCCGAGTTGCGCGTGCGCTCGTCGGACGGTGCCGTGAGCGCCACGGAGACTGGCGCCATGCGCAGGCGGGTGCGGGCGCACCGCGTGACAGTGTGTCCCCGCCTCGATACACGTCCGGACCGGGCGAGGCCGAACGGCCCGGGCGCCGGTAGGTTTGGCGGCGGAACAGACCTTGCTTTGCAGGGCGGATGCAGATGTCTCCATCCAATGCCGAGGAAGCCATGCTCGCCGACGATTCGGCCACGGTCACGGTGCACGCCCCGGGGCGATTGCACCTGGGCTTTCTCGATCCATCCGGCTCGCTGGGCCGGCGCTTCGGCAGCCTGGGGCTGGTGATCAACGGCTTCGAGACCGAGGTCGAACTGGGCGAATCGTCCGCCACGCAGGTGAGCGCCAACGGGCCGGAGGCGCAGGCCGATATCGAACGCGCGGAAGCCGACCTGCTGCTGCTGCAACGTCACAGTGGCCGCCACGAGCCGCTGCATTTGCGACTGAACAAGGTGCTGCCGGCGCATGCGGGTTTCGGCTCCGGCACGCAACTCGCGCTGGCCATTGCGCGGGCCTTCGCGCACTGGCATGGGCTGGATGTGTCGACGGCAAGGCTGGCGCAATGGCTGGGCCGCGGTCAGCGCTCGGGCATTGGCGTCGCTGGCTTCGACCTGGGCGGCTTGATCGTCGACGGCGGGCCGGGTGCCCATGGCGAACCGCCGCTGGTGCTGTCGCGCATCGCCTTGCCTGCGGAGTGGCGGGTGCTGGTCGTACTGGACGGAGCGCAGCAGGGCCTGTCCGGCGCGGCAGAGCGGCAGGCCATCCGCACCCTGCCGCCCATGCCGCAGGCGCAGGCGGCCGACATCTGCCACCAGGCGCTGATGCGCGTGCTGCCGGGCGCGGCCAGCGCGGAGTTCGCGCCCTTCGCGGCCGGCGTCACGCACATCCAGCGACTGCTGGGCGCGCATTTCGCGCCGGGGCAGGGCGGGCATGCCTTTACCAGTGCGGCGGTGGGTCGGGTGATGGACTGGATCGGCTTGCATGAACCGCTCGCCGCGCTGGGCCAGAGTTCATGGGGGCCGACCGGGTTCGCCATCCTGCCGTCGCTGGCGCGTGCGGAGGCTCTGGCGGCCGCGCTGCATGTGGCCGGGGTCGTCGGGCCGTCGCTGACGCTGCGCATCGTGTCGGGCCGCAATACCGGTGCCACGCTGGTGGACCGTCGGCCCGGCGGGTCCGCGCGCTGAACATCGCCGTCCGGAGCTCTTTCAAATGGAACGTCCCTACATCCTCCACATGTTCACGCCGGGCCGCCGCATGAGCCCGTTCGACATCAACATGGCCGCCGACGCCGGCTACCAGGTCATCGTGCCGTACACCGATTGCGATGCCGACAGCGTCGCGAGCCTGACGCAGGACACGATCTTCTCCCGCAGCCCCAAGGGCCTCCTGCGCACGGGCATCTTCATCGGCGGGCGGGATGCGCTCGAAGCGGCCGATCTGTTGAAGCGGGCCAAGGCCTCGATGTTCAAGCCCTTCCAGGTGTCGCTGATGGCGGATCCGAGCGGCGCGTACACGACGGCGGCGGCGATGGTGGCCTGCGTGGAGGCCGCGCTGCGCACGCATCACAAGGCGGAATTGAAAGGGCAGCGTGTCGTGATTTTTGGCGGGACCGGGCCGGTGGGGCGCATCGCTGGGGTGATCGCGGCGCAAGCCGGGGCGCAGGTCTCGCTTTCAAGCCGCAGCAGCGTCAGCGCGGCGCAGGAGGCGGCGCGCAAGACGGGCGAACGGTTCGGTGTCGAATTGGAGGGCCTGTCCGGCACCGACGGCACGGCCATGCGTGAAGCGATCGGGCAGGCCGATGTGCTGCTGGCCTGCGCGGCGGCCGGCGTGCAGGTTGTGTCGGCCGATACGCTGTCTGCCGCGAAGCAACTCAAGGTCGCGGCCGACGTGAACGCGGTGCCGCCGCAGGGCATTGCCGGCGTCGACGCGATGGACAACGGCAAGGCTCTGGCAGGTGGGGCGGTGGGCATTGGCGCGCTGGCCATCGGCAATGTCAAGTACCAGACGCAGCAGCGGATGCTGGTGCAGATGCACGATGCCGAATCGCCCGTGGTGCTGAGCTTCGCTGAGGCCTTCGCGACGGCGCGGGCCTTCATCGCCGAAAAGGCGGCATGAGGCGGACGTCGCAATGACTGCGCTGGCCCTGGCCGCCATCTCCGCGCGCATGCTGGCCGAATCGGCGCGCGACGACGACATCAGCGTGGTGGCGCTTGACCTGTTCGGCGATGCCGACACCCGGCGCAGCAGCGAGGAGTGGATCCGCATCGGCGAGCCGTCGACGCTGCGCATCGATGGCGCCTTGCTGTTGTCGGCGCTGGAGGCTCTGACAAGGCAGGGCCGCGTGACAGGCTGGATCGCGGGGCCCGGCTTCGAGGGGCGGCCTGACCTGCTCGAGCAGGGTGCGGCACTGTTGCCGCTGATCGGCACGCAGGCCGACGCCATGCGCCGCGTGCGGGACCCGCGCTACTTCTTTGGATGCCTGGATGAACAGGGCATCGCCCATCCCGCGATTCGAATGGACGCGCCGGAGGATGCTGAAGGCTGGCTGGTCAAGGACGCGCAAGGCAGTGGCGGCTGGCACATCCAGCGGGCCGCAGCCATGGGTGGCGAGGGCCTGACCGCGCATCACTATTTCCAGCGCGAGGTTCCGGGCGGCCCGATGTCGGCGACTTTCATCGCGAACGGCAGCGACGCCGAAGTGCTGGGCTTCAATCACATGATCGTGCGGCCGATGGCGGGCCGGCCCTTCGTGTTCTGCGGCGCGGTGGGGCCGGTGTCGCTGCCGGCCGATCTGGCCTCCAGGATCACGCGTGCCGCGCGCGCCCTGGCCAAGGCCTTTTCGTTGCGCGGCCTGGGCAGCCTGGACTTCATGCGCGATGGGGATGTCTTCAACGTGCTGGAAATCAATGCGCGACCCTCGTTGAGCATGGGCCTCTATCGCCGCGTACGCCGCCTGTCGGCGACCCCCGGCATGGTGTCGGCGCATGTCCGCGCATGCCTGTACGGCGAACTGCCGCAGTGGCCCTTGCGCACCGGGAACATTCCCGTGCAGGGCACCGAGATCGTCTACGCCAGGCGTGCGCTCTCGCTGGACGAGGCGGCGGCACAGCGCCTGGCCTCGCATCCCGACTGCCATGACCTGCCGAACGCGCCGACGCAGTTCGAGGCCGGCGAGCCGCTGTGCAGCGTCAGCGCCAGCGGTTCCAATGCGGAGGAGGTGTGCGCGATGCTGCGGCGCCGCCGCGAGGCCGTGCATCTCTCCGTGGAGACTTCTGAATGACTGACATGCCGCCGCTGCAGGCGTCGAAGCCCAGCGTCAATGCGCTGGCCCGGCCGCTGGTGGAGCGGCTGCGCGCGCAGGCGGATCTTCTCGACGTGCAGGTGCGTCGCGAGCCTTCTGGTGTCTGCATCGTCGATGCGGGCATCGCGGTGCGCGGCAGTGTCGCGGCGGGCCTGCTGATCGGGGAGATCTGCATGGGTGGCCTTGGCCAGGCGCATCTGTCGACGGGTGGGTTGGAGGGCTGGCCCACCTGGATCGAGGTGCGCAGCGCGCAGCCGGTGCTGGCTTGCATGGGCAGCCAGTACGCGGGCTGGAGCCTCGCGGCCAGCAAGGAGGAGACCGGCGGCAAGAAGTTCTTCGCACTGGGCTCCGGGCCGGCGCGGGCGCTGGCCGGCAAGGAGACGCTGTTCGACGAGATCGGCTACCGGGACAGCGCGGACACCGGCGTGCTCGTGATGGAAGTGGACCGTGCGCCGCCCCAGGTGATCATCGACAAGCTGCTGCGCGATTGCGGCCTGGAGGCGGACGCGTTGACGCTGATCCTCACGCCCACGACCAGCCTGGCCGGCACCACGCAGGTGGTGTCGCGCGTGCTGGAGACGGCCCTGCACAAGGCGCATCAGCTGTGCTTTCCGGCGGGCGACATCGTCGGCGGCTCCGGCGCCGCGCCATTGCCCGCGCCCAGCCCCGACGGCGTGGAAGCCATGGGACGGACCAACGACGCGATCCTGTACGGCGGGCGAGTGCATCTCACGGTGCGCGGCGACGACGAGGCGGCGCGTTCGCTGGCGCAGCGATTGCCCTCGCGCAACTCCGCCGACCACGGCCGCTCCTTCGCCGACATCTTCAAGGCGGCCGACTACGACTTCTACAAGATCGACGGCGCCTTGTTCGCACCGGCCGAGGTCTGGGTCAGCAACCTGGACAGCGGCAACACCTGGCATGCCGGCGGGCTGGACATGCAACTGTTGCTCGATCTGTGGCGCAAGGAGGCGTGATGGGGCTCACCGTCGCCATCATGACGGACGAGATCGGCTGGCACACGCGCCAATTGCAGGCGGCGCTGAGGGTGCGAGGCTGCATCGGGCGCTGCATCGACCTGGCGGATTGCAGGATCGATACCACGGCCGCATGGCATGGCCTGGTCATCCCGGGTTTCGGGCGAGAGCTGCCGGATGCGGTGCTGGTGCGCGGCATCGCGGGGGGTAGCTTCGAGCAGGTGACGAAGCGGCTCGGCGTGCTGCATGCGTTGCGTGAACTTGGCGTGCCGGTCTACAACGACGCGCGGGCGATCGAACGCAGCGTCGACAAGTCGATGACCAGCCTGCTGCTGCATGCCGCGCGCATTCCCACTCCCCCCACCTGGGCCACGGAGTCGCTGGCACAGGCGCAGCGCATCGCGATCCGCGAAGGCGCGGCCGGGCATGCGTTGGTGCTGAAGCCCTTGTTCGGCTCGCAAGGCAAGGGGCTGCGGCTGGTGGGAGAGGTGGACGGGGTTCATCACGCACTGCCTGATATCGACAAGGCCTATGGCGGGTTGGCCTATCTGCAGCACTTCCTGCCGGCGGCGGCGACACCCGGCTTCGACTGGCGGGTGCTGGTGATCGGCGGGCGCGCCGTCACCGCCATGCGGCGGGTCAGCGCGCACTGGATCCACAACGTCGCGCAAGGGGCCCGCTGCGAGCCGGCGGAGTTGACCACCGAACTCGCGCAGTTGGCCGAAGGCGCAGCGCAGGCGCTGGGCATGGACTACGCCGGGGTCGACCTGATGCCGTCGCCTCCTGCGCGGCCGGGGGCGCGGTCGAGGGACGGTATCCAGGTGATCGAGGTCAATGGTGCTGCCGCGTGGCAGGGGGTGCAGCGCGTGACCCGCTTCAATATCGCTGCGGCGCTGGTCGATGACCTGCTGGGGCGCAGGCTCGCGCTGTCCGATGGCAGCGGGCGGTCGAAGGTGTCGCGCCGCGCATGAATGGAACGGACGCGCAGCAGATGGCGATGCAGCGGGCCAAGGCCTGCTTCCTGAGGGCTTGCGAACTCGACGTGGCTGTGCGCAAGCCGGGCAACGTGAGCCGGGCGTCGCCGGGTCATGGCATGACGGCGGAGCTTTTCATCGCCAGCGCGCGTGCTGCCTGCGAGCCGTTGTTCGCGATCGGGGCCAGCGTGGGCGAGCGCATCGAAGGCGCGGTCGAAGCCAGTTGGGCGGCGGCGGGTTGCAACACCAACCTGGGCATCCTGCTGCTGTGCGCGCCGGTTGCGCGTGCGGTCGAAAGCCAGCCTGGGGCGGTCGGCTCCGATGTCGGCTTGTTGGCGGCCATCGAGGGGGTGTTGGCGACGCTGGACCTGTCGGATTCGGAGGCGGCCTATCGCGCCATCGCGCGTGCCCATCCGGGCGGCCTCGGTTCGGCGCCGGAGGAAGATGTGCGGCAGCCGCCGAGCATCGGCCTGCGCGAGGCCATGGCGCTGGCGGCCGACAGGGACAGCATCGCTCGCCTGTACCGGGACGGCTATGGCACTTTGTTCGGGCTGGCGACGGCTTCGCTTGGCGCCGGGTTCACGCTGCTGCCGGCGCCGCAGGGCGGGGCGACGGATGCGCCGACGACGGCGGCGGTACAGCGTCTTTACCTGGCGCTGCTGGGCACTGTGGCGGATTCACACATTGTTCGGATTCATGGCGAGGCCGTGGCACACAGTGTCATGGCTGCGGCGCAGGGCTGGCAGGCACGCGCGGGCGGCTCCGGCGGACTCGATGCCGATCCCGAATTCGCCGCCTGGGACGATGCGCTCAAGGCCAGTCGCATCAACCCCGGCACCACGGCAGACCTCACGGTGGCCGCGCTGCTGCTTGTCGGCCTCGGGTGGCACGGAACGTGATATCCGATGACTCGCACGGGCCAAAGGGGCCGGTGTACTTGTGGCCAAAACGCATCCTGGAGACAAACAGCCATGGCAAAAATCGATCGCATGTTGGTGGGTGAATCGCTCGTCGGCGAGGGCAATGAAGTGGCCCACATCGACCTGATCATCGGACCGCGCGGCAGCCCCGCCGAATCCGCGTTCGCAAACGCGCTGACCAACCAGAAGGACGGCTTCACCACGCTGCTGGCCGTGGTCGCGCCCAACCTGCTGGCCAAGCCTGCCACCGTGATGTTCAACAAGGTCACGATCAAGGGTGCCAAGCAGGCCGTGCAGATGTTCGGCCCGGCGCAGCGCGCGGTGGCCATGGCGGTGGCTGACTGCGTCGAGGACGGCACCATCCCGGCGGACGAGGCCGACAACCTGTTCGTCTGCGTCGGCGTGTTCATCCACTGGCAGGCCGACGACGACAAGAAGATCCAGCAGTTCAACTACGAAGCCACCAAGGAATCGATCAAGCGCGCCGTCGCCGGCTCGCCGACCGCAGCGGAAGTGGTTGCCAAGAAGGGCACCGTGAGCCATCCTTTCGCGGCGAACTGATCCGTCACGTTTCGCTCCGGCCCGGGACTTCGGCGCCATTCATCACCGAGGTCTCCCATCCAGAGCAACCACCGCGAAGCCACAGAGATCAGCGACGTCGCCGGGCATGCGTCCGGCGACGTGTCGCTGTCTGAGCATTCGAAGCCGCGCTCCCGTTTCGCCTGGTGCATCACCGGCTCCGGGCATTTCCTCGACGAGTCGATGGCACTGGCCGCGCGCCTGCCCAACGTCGACCTGTTCCTCTCCGCTGCCGGGGAGGAAGTCCTCGAAATTTACAAGCTCCACGTCGACGACCTGAAGCCGCGTTTCCGCGTCTTCCGCGACAAGACCGCGAGCGGCGTACCGGTCGGGATGCTCTACGACGACGTCTATCACACGGTCGTCGTCGCCCCCGCCACCAGCAACACGGTCGCAAAGTGCGCCTTCGGCATCAGCGACACGCTGCCGAGCAACATGTTCGCGCAGGCCGGCAAGCTGGGCATCCCGGGCATCGTCTTCGCCTGCGACACCGAACCGGTGGTGGTGACGAAGTCGCCGCACAAATGGGTCACGCTGCGACCGCGCCGCATCGAGCTGGACAACGTCGAACGGCTGCGCCAGATCGACTTCTGCCAGGTCGTCGCCTCGCCCGCCGAACTGGAGGCCGCCCTCGACGCCCGCCTCAACGAACTCGCGCTCGCATGGAACACATCCTCTTCCTGACCGGGCATCTTGCGCGGCCGAGCCTGGAACGGGTGCTCGCGCAGATCGCGCCTGCGCCCTTCACCTGGGAGGCGCGCGATCTTGGATTGCAGGTGGCAGGCCTCATGACCGCCGACATGATTCGCCGCAGGGTGGCGCTGCCGATGGCTGGCATCGATCGCATCGTGGTGCCCGGGCGTTGTCGCGGCGACATGGAGGGGTTGTCGCAGCATTTCGGCATTCCGGTGCAGCGCGGGCCGGAGGAGTTGAAAGACCTGCCGCAGTTCTTCAACCGCGCCGCCAGCCCGATCACGCTGGATGAATATGAGGTCGCGATCTTTGCCGAGATCGTCGATGCACCTCGGCTGGACGTGTCCGGCATCCTGGCGCGTGCGGCGCGCCTGCGGGCCGATGGTGCGGATGTCATCGACCTCGGCTGCCTGCCGGAAACGGAATTCGCTCACCTCGAAGAAAGCATCCAGGCGTTGAAGGCGGAAGGCTTCCAGGTGAGCGTCGATTCGGTCGATGCCGATGAACTGCTGCGTGGCGGACGCGCCGGCGCTGACTATCTGCTGAGCTTGAACTTGGACACGCTGTGGGTCGCGGACGAAGTGGCGTCCACGCCAATCCTGATCCCGCGCGTGCCCGCCGATGAAGCCTCCTTGCATGAAGCCATCGAACACATGCAGCGCCAGGGCCGGGAGTTCCTGGCCGACCCAATCCTGGAACCGATTCCCTTCGGCTTCGCGACGTCTCTGGTGCGCTACCACCGCCTGCGCGAACGTTTCCCCGAGGCGCCGATCATGATGGGCGTGGGCAACCTGACCGAGCTGACCGAGGCCGACACCAGCGGCATCAACGCCTTGCTGTTCGGCATCTGCGCCGAACTCGATGTGGCAGCCGTGCTCACCACGCAAGTCAGCAACCATGCACGCCGCGCCGTGAAGGAGGCAGACTGGGCCCGGCGCATCATGCATGCCGCGCGTCGCCACCAGACGCTGCCCAAGGGCATGAGCGATGCGCTGATGACCGTGCATGCGAAGCGCCCCTTCCTCGATACGCCGGAAGAGATCGACGCGACCGCCGCGCAGGTGCGCGACCCGAACTTCCGCGTGCAGGTGTCCGCGAAAGGCCTGCACGTCTACAACCGCGACGGCCTCCGCACGGGGCAGGGCGCCTTCGAGCTGTGGCCGCAACTCGGGCTGGAAGACGATGCGGCCCATGCCTTCTACATGGGCGTGGAACTGGCGCATGCGGAGATCGCCCACAAGCTGGGCAAACGCTATGTGCAGGACCAGCCGCTGGACTGGGGTTGTGCTGTCGAGCGTGTCGATGACAGCACGGACACGTGGTGCGCGCCGGGGACGACGATGGCGCGACGCAAGACGACCGAGGAGCCGATGAACCCGAAGAACGCAACGGAGCGCGTCGAGACTTCCGATGAGCCGGATGGGTACTTGAAATGAACGACGTGATCTTCGAAACCGTGGTGACGACGCTCGCGCCCGATGGCCGCAAGCATGTCGCGCCGATGGGCGTGCGCTACCGCGGCGAGCAGGTTGTGCTGATGCCGTTTCGTCCTTCGACCACCTTCGACAACATCATCGCGACGCGCTGCGCGGTGCTCAACATCGTGACGGACACGCGCGTCTTCGCGGGCTGCGTGACCGGCCGCCGGGATTGGCCGACTCAGCCGGTAGAGCGGATTGCCGGTGTGCGGCTGGAATGCGCCCTGAGTCATGTGGAACTGAACCTGAGCGACATGTCTGACGATGCACAACGCCCAGTGCTGAACATGGCGCGCGTCCACGAGGTGGTGCATGCCAGCTTCACCGGCTTCAATCGGGCACAGGCTGCCGTGCTCGAAGGCGCGGTGCTGGTGAGCCGGCTGCACATGCTGCCCGCGCAGAAGATCGACAGCGAGATGGCCTACTTGCAGATCGCCATCGACAAGACCGCCGGCCCGGGCGAGCACGAGGCCTGGGGCTGGTTGGTCGATGCGGTGCGGCGGCACCGCGAGAAGGCCGCAGCCTCCTCCGCCGAGACCACAAGAGGATCGTCATGAAACTGCTCGTCAGCGTTCGAAGCGTCGAGGAAGCCTTGCTGGCCGCGGATGGCGGCGCCGACTTCATCGACCTGAAGGAGCCGGGGGCGGGCGCGTTGGGCGGCTTGCCGGTGGCGACCATTCGCGAGATCGTCGCCGCGTTGCGCCGGCATCGCAGCGGCCTGGCCGTAAGCGCGACGATCGGGGATGTGCCGATGCATGAGACGCGACGCATCGCGGATTGCGTCGATGCGGTGGGTGCCTGCGGTGTCGACTATGTGAAGGTCGGCATCGAGCGCGATCCGCAGGCGCCTCGTGTGCTGGATGCGCTGGCGGCGAGCGGCTGGCCCATCGTGCCGGTGTTCATTGCAGATCAAGGGCTGGACATGGCGCATGTGGCGTATGCCTGTACGCTGCGCTTCCCCGGCGCGATGGTCGATACCTTCGACAAGCGCGCTGGCAGTCTGTTCGATGCGGTGTCGATGGAGGTGCTTGGCGCATTCGTCGATACAGTGCACGGCGCTGGATCGATGGCGGGCCTGGCGGGCGCGCTCCGCGCCGTGCACGCGCCACTGCTGCACGCACTCGACCCCGATTTCGCCGGCTTCAGGACAGCCGTCTGCGTGGGGGATCGGAGCACCGCACTGGACCCGCAGCGATTGCGCGATCTTGGCATGTTGATGCGCGGGCATTCGGTGCCGGCTCTCTTGCATGAGTGAGGTGTGGCGCAGGGAGGGAAGGCCGCATCCGTGAATTTTTAGGTTTGCCTAAACGGCTTCCGAAACTTGAAGCGTGGCTGCCCGCGTGGGGAATTTGCGCCATGCGGGGGCAGCACGCTTGGAATGGGCGGCATGGCTGGGTAGGATGCTTGCGATCTATTTCTAGTTAAGCCAAATGACACAAGCCGACGAATCCACATATGAGGAATTCTTGGACTGGATGTGCATCAGCATCCACAAAGAGAAGGAAGACCTAGCGTTATGCGTGTATAGGTTTACTACAACCAGGTGGCGCATCCTCGACGAGAAGCGAAATGAGCCGATAGGTTCGGTGTTTGGCCTGGTGGAAATTCGCAAGTCTGACGGAACGCTCAAGCTTATTGAGCCGATGCCCGGCGATAGTCAGAGACGAATCGCCACTCGTGCCGCTCAAAAAATTGCAAGTCATTGGGCCAAGGGCGAACTCCCGGAGAACACGATGTATGCAGCCGGATAAATCTGTCCTTATCAAGAGCAGGGGCCTAACTCAGCGGTCGAGCCGACCGCCTACGGCGTCGTCTCACCTTGTCCGTTAAGCATTTCCGGCCAAGCCATGTCCGCATTCAAGCCCCGTCGTTCTGCCTCACTCGTTCACCGTGCGCAGGTCGCGCGCGCTCCGCGGTTTGGCGCTCGTGTGGTGCTGCGCGGTTCGCGTCCCTCTTTGCGGTCAGCGAGCTCTCAAAACATTGCGCCCGCCGCAACGCGAGTACCGTGTGGCTCATCGGCCTTGGGCCTAACTCAGCGGTCGAGCCGACCGCCTACGGCGTCGTCTCACCTCGTCCGTTAAGCCGTGACTAATCGACCTTCAAAGCTTGTTCTCGCGGTAGTGTGGCTGGACCCGGACCTGCAAGAAATCTCAATAGAGGCTTCCAGCGCATGCTTCTCCGGTCGGGTAAGGCTGTATGCAGGGTTTCAAGAAGTGGAAGAACTTGCGCGAAGGATTGAGGGATTTCCATCGAGCTCGAGTGACCGGCGTCATTTCACGCTCGGACAAGGCAATCTCCCAGGCTACGGAACTGCGTCGTTCCAATTTCAATGCACGGACGGTGCGGGCCATGCAGTCGTCAGAGTTGAGCTGCGAGTCGTGCCCGAATCTCCAACCGACGCAGCAGAATCAGCCGTCGTCTTGGTGTCAGCAGTCGCCTCAGACATCGATCGTTTTGTATTAGCGCTGCGCCAGATTTCTGGAATGGAGGGTTCACATGCGGTGCTGCAAGAAGCCAACTGACTTGAGCCCAACTCAGCGGTCGAGCCGACCGCCTGCATCGTCGACTCAACTCGTCGATTGAGCATCGATGGCAGACACTGAAACGCCGCCGCCGGCCGTTGTGACAGCCGCGCAACGCAGAGCCATGGCAGTCCGGTCTGCGCTCGTTGTTGCCATATGGCTGGCAATGGTCGCTCTGCTGCTCCTGCGGCCAGGCTCGGTTGGCCAGGTCATTGCCTTAGGCTTCGTGGCCGTCTGCATCACGCTCTACGACGCGCCGCTCATGCGCAGGTTGGCCAAGGAGAAGTTGTTGCATCCCGACAGACGGAAGGCGCGTGAAGAATGAACCCCTCATGTGCGAGGCCTACCAACCACCCGCCCCAGCATGTAAACGGGAGACACGCAGGTGCCTGAACATCGAATCTACGCGACCCCCTTCGCAGCGGTTTATCCAATGTACGTAGAAAAAGCCAAGCGCAAGGGGCGCACACAGGACGAGGTTGACCGCCTCATTTGCTGGCTCACAGGCTACGACCCGGCCGCTCTTCTGCGTCAACTCCAGCGGAAGGTCGACTTCAAGGCCTTCTTCCTGGAGGCGCCAGCGATGCATCCGAACAGCAGCCTCATCAAGGGAGTGGTCTGCGGTGTTCGCGTGGAGGAGGTCCAAGACCCGCTGATGCAGAAAATTCGCCAGTTGGACAAGCTTGTTGATGAACTTGCCAAGGGCAAGACCATGGAGAAGATTCTTCGGCAATGAAAAGCTCAGGACGTGCCGACCCGAAGGCGCCATCAGGTTTCAATTAGCCGCACGCGATCCCCAATTCACCGACGTGTACCTGCTGCGGGAGGTCACGGCCACGTCGATGACCTACTTCCACCCTCGAATGAACATGAGCTTCAAGTCCGTCAAGGTCGCTTGTCCGAATGACGCCTGACACCTCCATCGAGCGGACGCCTTCCAGCGTCAGGAATCAGATCCGCGCGCTTTTCGGTGTGCCCTCCTGACAATGTTGTGGCTGATGGCAGTTGGTGGTGATGGACCTGAAGCCCTGTCAGTTCTCCACAAACCGCACACCCCCCAACAGCAGCCCCCGGATCCGCTCCAGCTCGTCATGCCGGACGACATCGATCGGAAACGCCGCTCCCTCCGACAACCCGCCAAAACTCCGATCCACGATCCCCGCCTCCGTCAGTTGCGCCAGGCTTAGCCGCGGGTCGATCTCGCAGGACTTCACCACCACCAGCCGCTCCGCATTCAGCCGTTGCGCGAGTTCCAGCGCGATGCTGTCGGACGTGACGTCCCAGTTGGTCTGCGCGGTGCCGCGTTCGCGTTGCAGTTCGAAGGGCAGCCACAGCGCGGTCTGGCCCTTGTGCAGCACGCGGCGGATGTCGGTCTTGGTTCGCACCAGTTGCAGCGCGGGGTTGAGGCCGTGCATCAGGTAGGCGGTCTGGGCCATCGCAAGGATGGCCATGTTGTGCGCGTTGAGGTCGTTGAAGCGCCAGTGCGATTGGGCTTGCCGGACCGCATCGCCGAAGGCGCCGCCGCCGCAGACCACGATGACGCGCCCCCCGCCGCAATCGGCCAGCAGGCTGAGCCATGCGGGGAGCAGGGGGTTGGTGTTGAGGCTGCCGCCGAGCTTGACGATCCACATGCTCAGGGGTCCATGTCGAAGAGCGCCGCCACGGCCACGCTGGGCGCGCAGACCTGGGCCCAGTCCTGCATTGCGCGGCGGTCCGCGTTGGCGTGCGCTCCGATGCGGGCGACGTCGCGGCCATAGGCGAGTTGGCGGTAGGCTGGCCTCGGTCGTGGCACATCGGCCATGGACTGCGCAAGCACGTCGCCGACGAGGAAGGCGCCGCAGCCGGCGCTGACGATCACCGCGTCTTCGTCCAGTCCATGCGACACGATCACGCGGCGCATCTCGTCGGCCAGCAGCGTCACCTGCTTGGCGCGCCACCGGTACGCAAAGGCCAGCCATTCGCTGTCCGTTGCGTCGCGCCGGTCGAGGCCGATCATGCGTGCCAGGCGCTGCCGCGTCGCGTCCAGGTCCTTGGGCGCGTTGTCGGCGCTGGGATGCTGGTCGTGCGCGGGGTCGAGTTCGCCGGTCAGGCGATAGACGTCGGCGGAGGTCGCGAAGAATTCGTTCATCACGTTGTATGGCGTGCCGCGCCAGTCGATGCGGTGGGCTAGCGCGCACAGCGGCGTGCGAACGACACCGTGGTAGACCAGTTCGCCGCTGGCCAAGCGCTGGGCGTCGGTGCGGTCCGGCGCGAGCACGCGACCGTGGCGGAAGGCGATCAGGTCGGTGGTCGTGCTGCCGATGTCCACCAGCAGGCCGGTGTCGAAGCGCAGCGCGGCATGGCGCGCGGTGGCGAGCCAGTTGGCCGAGGCGATCGCGTCCCAGAGGGCAGGCACTTCGGCGATACGGCCCCATCCGGCGTCGCCGGCAAAGAAGTGAAGCGAACCGGCCGCGTGCGCTGACGCGGCAGGCGCTTCGAGCGACCGCGCCAACTCGCCCGCGATCCTGCACACGCCGTCTTCGCGGTTCGCGAACAGGTCGACCATCTCGCCGGTCATCGTGACCGCATGCCGCGCCGCCGGCATCCCGTTCCAACGTTGGCGCGCGGCGTCCAGGACGGCATCGAGCCGGTCCATGCCCAGCCACAGCGGGCAGGGCCACTGCGCCACGTCGCGCACTTCGCCGCCCTGCAGCATGCAGGCCTTGACGTGGGCGCCGCCGATGTCCCAGCCAATGACGGTGCGCTCAGGCATGCGCCACCCTCGGGGCCTCGGCACACGCATCGGCAGGCCCGTGCGCGGCGATCACCTCGCGCGCCAGGTTGCGGCCAAGCGCGGCCGACAAGCCCGCATAGGCGCAGGTCACGCGCGGGTTGATCTCGATCACTACCGGACCGCGCTGCGCATGCCACACGACGTCGACGCCGACGAAGCCGCGCAGGCCCGGAATGGCGCGGCCGATGCGCTCGGCCAGCGCGCCCATCGTGGCAAAGCGGGGATCCGCACGAGCCATGACGTTGACCTCGACGCCATGGAAGGACACGACACCGTGCGCGTCGATGGCCACCTGCTGGCGGTTGACGCTCAGCAACTCGGCGTCCGCCTGGCTGCAAAGCATCGACAGGCTCAGCGCCGTGCCTTCGACCCAGGGCTCGACCTCCCAGGCGGCATTCGCGGGTGCGCACCGCGACGCGATGACCGCCGACGCGAGCGTGCGATGCAGCCGCGTCGCCGTGGCGCCGGCGCCGTCGTCGGGCTTGGCCACCCAGCAGCAGGTTTCGGTCGCACCTTCGAAGTCCCGCGGGGTGGCGATGCCGGCCAAGGCCAAACGCGACAGCGTCCGGCGCTTGCTGGTCGTGAGCGCGATCGAGGGGCCATCGCAACCCAGCCAGCGGTCGCGCGCCACGCACTGGCCGAAGCGCGACAGCAAGCCATCGGTCTCCGGCGCGACCACCCAGGCCATGTCATGCGCCTGGCTCTGGCGCGCGACGAACTCGAAAGCCGACTCGCCCTCCCGCGCGACAACCGCGTGCGCCGGCCGCGGCACCTGCGATGCGCGCTTGCATGTGGCCACCGTCACGTCATAATTTTTGAGCCCCAGCAGGTCGAGCACGATGGCATCGCGCATCTGCTGGCCCATGGCCAGGAGCGCGTCGGCTTCAATGCCTCCATCCGCCGAGGACTCGCCCGCCATCTCCCCACCGGCGCTCAGGTGTTCGTAGACGAAGATTCGCTTCATGACCCTGGTGTTCCTCCATCCGTTCGTCTCATCGACATGAACCTCATTCCCGTCATCGACCTCATGCAGGGCCAGGTGGTGCGCGCCGTACGCGGTGACCGCCAGGCCTATAGACCCATCGTGTCGCCGCTGTGCGGCAGCAGCGACCCGGTCACCGTGGCACGCATCCTCTGCGAGCACTGCGCGACGCAACAGTTGTACGTGGCCGACCTCGACGCCTTGCTGGGTCGGCCGGCCCAGGTGGCGGTGCTGCGCACCTTGTTGCAAGCCTTGCCCTCGCTGGAACTGTGGCTGGACGCGGGGTTTTCGAGCGCGCAGGCGGCCGATGCGCTGCGCCTGGAACTCGGCAGCGCGGCAAGTCGCGTGGTCCCGGTGTTCGGCAGCGAATCCCTGGCGTCTCGCGAGGCGCTTGCGCAGTGCTTTGGCGGTGCGCGATCGGGCGAAGAGGGTGTGCTCTCGCTGGACCGGCGCGACGGCCAGCGCATGGATGCAGCGGGTTGCTGGGATGCGCTCGAACTGTGGCCGCGGCGCGTGATCGTGATGACGCTGGAGCGCGTCGGCGCGGGCACCGGCCCGGACCTGCAGACGCTGGCCGGTGTACGACAAAAGTCGCCATTGACCTTCATCGTCGGCGCGGGCGGCATCCGCAACGAAAGCGACCTGGCGCAAGCGCGCGACGCCGGCGCCGGGGCCTGGCTGGTGGCCAGTGCCCTGCACGACGGGGGACTGCCGCGCGTGCGTCGCTGATGGAACCGAAAGGGGCTTCGCCACATGGACCTGCTGCATCACGATTCGTGCCAGCGCAATCGGTGCCGGGCCTCGTGCGCCAGTGACACGCGAGCCGCTAGAACTGCAACATGAGCGCGACACAGTGTCTCGCTTCTGAAGGGTGCGCGCGCTGACTTGCGCCGCGGCGGACGGCCCGGCCGTGGCACGTCGCTTGCTGCCCTGAAGCAAATGAACGAAGCCGTCTCCGCCACCCAAGGGGAGCCGACGCGATGGACCTGTCCCCATTGCGTGTGGCTCTGCGACAACCTCGGTGTGCGGGTTGGGGCGGCGCTTGAACTGGTCGAGGGCGACTGCCCCAGTGCGCGCGCCGGGCTCGCCCGGTTCTCCGCGAGCCCATCGACTGCAAGGCCGCAGGTCGGTGGCAAGGTCTGCGACCTGGCCGATGCCGTCGCCGCGGCGGCCCGCATCCTGGCGGGCAGCGGACAGCCGCTGTTCGGCGGGCTGGGCACCGACGTGGCGGGGGCGCGTGCCTTGTACAGGCTGGCCTGCGCGACCGGCGCGATCTGCGATGCGGCCCACGGCGAGGCGCTGATGCGAGGCATGCGGGCGCTGCAGGATCGCGGCGGCTTCACGACCACGCTGGCCGAGGTGCGCAACCGCGCCGATCTGATCGTCTGCGTGGGCGGCCTGCCGGATGGCGATGCGGCCGGGTTCTTCGACCGCTGTGGCGTCGGGGGGGCCGTGGTGCCGCGGCGGCATGTGGTGCTGCTGGGCGGTCTGGCCGATGAAGTCGAAGTGCTGGCCGCGCTCGGCCGGCGACCCGGCGTCACGACCGAATCGGTGCTGCTGCAAGGGGACTTGTTCTCGACAGTGGGCCTACTGGCGGCGCGTGTTGCAGGCCGACTGGCGCGTGACGTGCCGCCCGCACTTGACGCGCTGGCCGGGCGTCTGCTTGCAGCCCGCTACGCAGTGATCGTCGGCCAGGTCGATCGACTGCCGGCGCAAGGCGAATTGATCATGGAGGCGGTCGGGCGCATCGTCAGCAAGCTCAATGGCAGCACGCGGGCCGCCGCGATGTGGATCGGCGGCGGCAATGGCGCGCGGACGGTCAACGAGGTGTTCACCTGGCTGTCGGGCCTGCCGCTGCGCTCGCGTGCCGGGCCGGCCGGCCTGGAGCACGAGCCCCATTGCTTCGACACGCGACGCCTGTTGGACGAGCGCGCGGTGGACAGCCTGCTGTGGGTGTCCAGCTTCGATGCCGAATGCGCACTGCCACCGATCACGCTGCCGCTGGTCGTGATGGGGCATCCTGACCTGGCGCCTTCGGCGGCACGCGCTGGCGGTGTTTTCATTCCGGTGTCGACGCCGGGGATCGGATCGACCGGCCACCTGTTTCGCACCGATGGCGGCGCGGTGCTGCCATTGAGCGCGCTCTATGAGGACACGCTACCCATGCTGGCCCAGGTGCTCGCGGACCTGACGCATGCAGTGCAGGCACGGCGAGCAGGGAGCACCCCATGAGCAGCCTGCGCCTGCGCGGCGCCCGCGTCATCGACCCGACGCAGCCGGATGAAACCGTGCGCGACCTCTGCGTGCAGGACGGCCGCATCACGACGCTCGATCCGCGCGACCCGGTCGACAACGACATCGATGCGAGCGGCTGCATCGTCATGGCCGGCGGCATCGACATGCACACCCACATCGGCGGCGGCAAGACCAACCTGGCGCGCCTGTTGATGCCGGAGCTTCAGCGCGCCAATGGCGATCCGTTCGGGTTGCCGGCCAACGCGCTGGAACTGGCCTCCTGCGGCGGCTGCACGCCCGGCACGCTGGCCACGGGCTATCGCTATGTGGAGATGGGCTACACGGCGGCCTTCGAGCCCGCGATGATCGCGAGCAACGCACGCCAGGCGCACATGGAGATGGGCGACACGCCGATCCTCGACCACGGCGCCTACGTGATGCTCGGCAATGACGAACTGTTCCTCCAACTGCTGGCCGAGGGCGGGGAGGGTGGCCGCAACTTCGAGACCATCCGCGACTACATGGCCTGGACGATCCATGCGACCAGGGCGATGGGCGTGAAGGTGGTGAACCCGGCCGGCATCTCGGCCTTCAAGTTCAACCAGCGCAAGCTCGATGTCGACGAGGCGCACGTCCACTGGCAGGTGACGCCGCGCCAGGTGGTGCAGACGCTGACGCGGGCGCTGCGCGAACTCGGCGTGCCGCATCCCTTGCACATCCACGGCAGCAACCTGGGCGTGGCCGGCAACATCGAATCGACGCTGGAGACCATCCGCGCACTCGAAGGCCTGCCCGCGCACCTGACGCATGTGCAGTTCCACGCCTACGGCGCGGACGGGCCGAAGAAGTTCTCGTCGGCGGCGCTGCAACTGGCCGAGGCCGTCAATGCCAATCCGAACGTCAGCATCGACGTCGGCCAGATCATGTTCGGCCAGACCGTGACGACCTCGGCTGACACGATGCGACAGCATGCGCAGTCCGGCTTCGCCAACCCGCGCAAGTGGGCCGGCGGCGACATCGAATGCGAGGCCGGTTGTGGCGTGGTGCCGTTCAAGTACCGCGAGCAGAGCTATGTGAATGCGTTGCAGTGGGTCATCGGCCTGGAGATCTTCCTGCTGGTCAACGACCCGTGGCGTGTGGTGCTGACCACCGACCATCCGAATGGCGGGCCTTTCACCAGCTATCCGCATCTCATCCGGCTGTTGATGGACCGGAGTTTTCGGGAAGAGCAACTGGCGAAGCTGCATCCGGAGGTGGCGGCCAACTGCGCATTGAAATCGATCACGCGCGAACTGAGCCTGGACGAGATTGCGATCATGACGCGCGCCGCCCCTGCGCGTCTGCTGGGCCTGGTCGATCGCGGGCACCTGCGCGCGGGCGCAGCGGCGGACATCGCCGTGTACCGCGAGCAGGCTGATCGCGAGGCAATGTTCGCAACGCCGGCGTACGTCTTCAAGGATGGCGTGATGGTGGCGCGCGGCGGCAGGATCACGGCAGTGCCCGTCGGCGGTACGCACTTCGTCGAGCCGGAATACGACCGCGGGATCGAGAAGACCTTGCGCAAGCACCTCGCGGCCCATGGATCGGTGAACTTCGAGCGCATCGCGATGAGCCGCGACGAGTTGTGCAGTTGCTGCAATGGCGGGCGCTTGTTGCCTGCGGCGTGCTTCAAGGGGACATCGTGAGCGAGGTCTTCATGCGCAACGGCGTGCAGATCGACGACACCTTCGCCGAGGCCTTCCCCATGAAGGCCACGCGCATCCTCATCACCGCGCACAACCTCACCTGGGCGCGCCACGCGGCCGCATCGGCGACCGGCCTGGCCACCTCGGTCATCGGCTGCGGCTGCGAGGCGGGCATCGAGCGCGAACTCGATCCTGGCGAGACACCCGACGGACGGCCAGGCCTCAGCGTGCTGCTGTTCGCAATGTCCGGCAAGGAACTGGCCAAGCAGGTCGAGCGCCGCGTCGGCCAATGCGTGCTGACCTGCCCGACGACGGCGGTCTACGCCGGCATTGCCGAGGGCGAGGCGATTGCGCTGGGCAAGAACCTGCGCTTCTTCGGCGACGGCTGGCAGATATCCAAGGTGATCGACGGCGTCCGCTACTGGCGCGTGCCGGTGATGGATGGCGAGTTCGTGGCGCAGGAGACCACGGCCGTGGCCAAGGGTGTGGGCGGCGGCAACCTGCTGCTGTTGTGCACCGACACCGATAGCGCACTGGCCGTCGCGGAGGCCGCGGTGGCGGCGATGAAGACCTTGCCCAATGTGATCATGCCCTTCCCCGGCGGCGTGGTGCGCTCGGGTTCGAAGGTGGGCAGCAAGTACGCGGCGCTGAGTGCGTCGACCAACGATGCGTTCTGTCCGAGCCTCCTTGGCTTGGTGGCAGGCAGCGAGTTGACGCCGCAGACGCGCTGCGTGATGGAGATCGTGATCGATGGGCTGACCGAAGCGGATGTCGGCGCGGCCATGCGCGTGGGCATGGAGGCCGGCATTGCGCTCGGCGCGGCCAAGGGGTTGCTGCGCATTTCGGCGGGCAACTATGGCGGCAAGCTGGGGGCGTTCCACTTCCACTTGCACAAGTTGCTGAATGGTGGGGCGTCGGCATGAGCGGCTGGCGACTCACCCTCAAGTCCCAGCCCGCGCTACGGGTCGACCTGCGCGGCGTGGCGCCAGTGGCGCTGGCGGGTCTGTCGGTGGCGCAGGTCGAGCAGACGCGTGTCGGCCATGGCAGTGCATTCGTGGCGCTGGCCGAGTTCTTCAAGGTTGAGACAGCCGATGACGACACGCTGGTCCTGGAGGGGGACTTGTCGCGCTTCGACCGCGTTGGCTGGAGGATGGCGGGTGGCATCGTGCGCGTGGAAGGCAGCGTCGGCCACCATGCGGGTGGCTGCATGAGTGCTGGCGAACTGCACGTCAATGGAAGCGCCGGCCTGCAGGCAGCCTGCGAGATGGCCGGCGGCAAGCTCCTCGTGCACGGTGATGTGGATGACTTCGCCGCCAGCACGCTCCCCGGCAGCATCGACGGCATGCGCGGCGGCACCTTCGTCGTCATGGGCAACGCAGGCGCGCGCTTCGGCGACCGAATGCGTCGCGGCAGCGCGATCGTGCATGGCCATGCCGGTGACTTTCTCGCCTCGCGCATGGTGGCCGGGACGATCGCTGTCGGCGGTGGCGTCGGCCAGCATGTCGGCTACGGGATGCGGCGCGGCAGCGTGGTGCTGGCGTCGGCAAGCGGGCGCTTCGAGCCGGCCTCGACCTTCGTGCCCGCCGTTGCGTCGGCGGATGTGATCTGGCAACTGCTCGCGCGCGATCTGGCGCGGCACGGCGGGCCGTTCGCGGCCTTGGCTTCCAGGCGCATCGAGCGGCACCTCGGGGACCTGTCGGCCGACGGCAAGGGTGAACTGATCGCCGCAAAATAGCGACGATGACAGTGCAAATCACCCGCGGGGCCACCGACCATACCAAGGCCACCTGGCAACTCATCCACCGGCTGGCGTATTCGATGCAAACGGAGGCTTGGCGTGCCGTTTGAGTCCCGTTCCGCAAGTCCCTGCTTCGCGCTGCTCGACGACCGCGCCGCCACGCGCGAACATCCGACGAGCCGGCTTTACCAGGGCTTCGTGCGCGAGCATCGCTGCACCGACCCTGCGACGCTCGATGCGATGTGGAGTCGTGTGGACGCGGACCTTCGAAGCGGCCTGCATGCGGTGCTGCTGGCGGACTACGAGTGGGGTGCGAAGCTGCTGCGGGCGGGTCATGAGCGGCTCGGCGATGGCGATGCCTCCGCGTTGCGCGTGCTGATGTTTCGCGAGCTTTCGCGGCTCTCCGCCGACGAGGCGGGCGATTGGCTCCAGGGCGTCGAACAGGGGGTGTCAACGGCGGGGGTGATGAACCTGTCGCCCAGCGTCGAACGACCAGAGTTCATCCAAGCCATCGGGCGCATCCAGGAAGCCATCGCGGCGGGTGAGACCTACCAGGTCAACTACACCTTCCGTCTGCACGGCGAGGCCTACGGATCGCCGGTGTCGTTGTACCGGCAACTGCGCCATCGCCAGGCGGTTCCGTATGGCGCGTTGATTGCGTTGCCCGACGCGTCCAGTCCTGGTGATCCACGCGATGCGGTCACGCATGTGCTGTCGTGTTCTCCGGAACTCTTCCTGCGTCACGACGGTGGCGTGCTCACGGCCCGGCCCATGAAAGGCACGGCCTCGCGCATCTCCCGCGCGCAAGGCCCCGAAGGCGACAGCGAGACCGCGCGCCACCTGGCCAACGACGTCAAGAACCGGGCCGAGAACGTGATGATCGTGGACCTGCTGCGCAACGACCTGGGGCGCATCTCGCGCATCGGCAGCGTGGAGGTGAAGGACCTGTTCGCGATCGAGGACCACAGCACGCTGTTCCAGATGACCTCCACGGTACAGGCCCGTCTCAAGCCGGAGATCGGGTTCCCGGACGTGCTGCGCGCCGCCTTCCCCTGCGGCTCGATCACCGGCGCCCCCAAGCACCACACCATGCAGTTGATCGCGGGGCTGGAGACGACACCACGGGGCCTCTATTGCGGCGCCATCGGCTGGATGGATGCGCCGCAGGGCGATGCGCAGGTCGGCGATTTCTGCCTGTCGGTGGCGATCCGGACGCTCACGCTGGGGCGTGAATCGCGGGGCCTGCGACGGGCGCGCCTGGGCATCGGCGCCGGCATCGTGGCGGACAGCCGGGCCGAGGATGAATTCGAGGAATGCCATCTGAAGGCGCGCTTCCTCACCGGCCTGGACCCGGGCTTCGAACTGTTCGAGACGATGCTGGCGGAGGCCGTGGAGGAGGGTGCGCGGCCGGTCATTCGCAACCTCGATCGCCACTTGACGCGATTGCAGAACAGCGCCCGCGTGCTGGGCTTTCGCTTCGACCGAGCGGAGGCGCTCGCCGCGCTCCCGGAACGCCTGCTCGCGCTGGCCGCCGGTGCGCGCTGGCGCGTGCGCTTGGCACTGCGCCACGACGGCCGGCTGCAACTGCAACACGCACCGCTGGCCGCGCTCGCGGACGGGTTCGTCACGCTGCGGGTGGCCGACGAGCGCCTGCCCGACTTCAATCCGCTGGCCGCCCACAAGACCACGGTGCGTGGTGTATACGACGAAGGCGTGCGCGCGGCCGAGCGTGTGGGTGCTTTCGACAGCCTGTTTTTTACCGCGGATGGCCGCCTGGTCGAAGGCGGTCGCACCTCGGTGTTCCTCCAACTCGACGGACGGTGGTACACGCCGCCCGTCAGCGACGGCGCGTTGCCGGGCGTGATGCGCGCCTGCCTGCTTGAAGATGACATGTATCGCGCGACGGAGCGCAGCCTGACTTCGGTGGACCTGCAACGGGCCGAGGCCATCGTCGTCACCAACTCGTTGCGTGGCGCGCTGACCGCGCAGCTGCTGCATGATGCGGTTCCCCTGTGCGATCACGAACGGAGCTCATGACCTCATTGGACATCGTCGGCCTCTGTGGCAGCTTGCGTGCCGCGTCTCTCAATCGCATGGCCTTGAAGCTGGCCGCAACGTCATTGCCGACCGGCATGCACATGGAGATCATCGAGTGGCGTGACGTGCCCCCTTTCAACGCCGACGACCTGGCCGCACAAGGCATGCCGGCCGCGGTGGTTGCGCTGCGGGAGCGCATCCGCCGCGCCGATGGCGTCGTCATCGCGACGCCCGAATACAACTACTCGATTCCCGGAATGCTGAAGAACGCCATCGACTGGATCAGCCGGGGCGAAGACCAGCCCTTCTCGCAGAAGCCCGTGGCCATCCTCAGCGTGACGCCGGGGCCGCGTGGCGGCGCCAGGGTGCAGTACGACCTGCGCAAGGTGCTGCTGTTCGTCAACGCGATGACGCTGGTGAAGCCCGAGGTGTTCATCGGCGATGCGGCTGCCAAGTTCGATGCCACAGGACTCTGCACGGACGACCCGACGCGCAGGGTCGTCGCCGGGCAGATGGATGCCTTCGGCAAGTGGATTGCGGCAGTTGAGCGGATGAACTGAAGGCCGCGCGCAATCCGTGAGCGGCTTGTCGCGCAGCACGCACGGCGCGCGGGCCCGGATCGCGGTCGCTACGACGCGCGCTTGATTGCATCCTTGGCTTGCTTCGCGATGTACTCGCGAACCTCCTGTGCCAGCGGCCCGGCCGCTTCGACTGCTTCGCGCAGTTGCGCCTCGGTACATCCGTATTGCTCACTCCACAGCGCAACTTCCGAGGGATCCTCGAGGTCGATGCGCTGCGGACCGGAACTCGTGGCCTGCTGTGCCATTCCCATGTCTCCTTTGTTTGTTGAATTGCGTCCGGGAGTGACTCGAGGGTGGAGCCTCCGGGGAAGGCGCGTACCGATATGCGGGGCGGATCACGCGCTTTCAGCGACCACCGCCACCGCCGCCGCCACCGCCGCCACCGCCGCCACCGCCACCGCCGCCGCCGCCGCCGCCGCCGCCGCCGCCGCCTGGGCCGCCACCGCCGGGGCCGCCACCGCCGGGGCCACCCCCGCCGCCTGGACCACCCCCACCGCCGGGCCCACCGCCACCGCCGCCGCCGGAGCCCCCTCCACCGCCGGGACCACCGCCGCCGCCGGGGCCCCCGCCCCCGGGGCCGCCGCCACCGCCACCCGGGCCACCACCAGCGCCACCGCCGGCGCCAGCGCCACCGCCACCGCCAGGACCACCACCGCCACCAGATCCGCCGCCGGCACCGCCACCTGCGCCGGCACCGCCACCTGCGCCGGCACCACCACCTGCGCCGGCACCGCCACCTGCGCCGGCACCGCCACCAGCGCCGGCACCGCCACCTGCGCCGGCACCGCCACCTGCGCCGGCACCGCCACCTGCGCCGGCACCGCCACCTGCGCCGGCACCGCCACCTGCGCCGGCACCGCCACCTGCGCCAGCACCGCCACCTGCGCCGGCACCGCCACCTGCGCCAGCACCGCCACCTGCGCCGGCACCGCCACCTGCGCCGGCACCAGGACCAGGACCAGCACCAGCACCAGCACCAGCACCAGCACCAGCACCAGCACCAGCACCAGCACCAGCACCAGCACCAGCACTGCCGCCCCCAGTACCCGGGCCTCCGCCAGCCGAAGCCGACGCGACACCGCCGGCACCAGCCGCGCCAGCGGCTCCCGCGGCCGGACCGGGGCCAGTGCCGGCGACCGAGCCGGCGCCATCACCTCCATACAGTCCGGCTGGACTGAAGGCCGCGACGCCTGTCGAGGCCTTCGAATTGCGCCCAGCCGGACCACCTGTGCTCGCCGCGGCCATCGGTGATGCCGCTACCTGGCCTGTGGCAACGGGCGAGTTCGCACAGACCGCATCACCGAACGGGTTCTGGCGATTGCACGGATTGAAGTTCGCCGCCGCCGTCGGCGCGGGGCGCAGGGATTGCGCCGGTGCACGCAGCGGCGCTTGTTGCGGACTGCCGGCCGGGGTGTATGCCGTGTCCGGGCGCCTGAATCCAGCGGGGCGAGGGGAAGCCACCTCGATCGTTGCGGGTAGCGCCTGGCGTCGAAAGTCCGGCGTCGGTGTCAGTGTCGGCGTCGCGGTACTGGCGACAGCGCGCCCGGCTCGAGGTCGGGCGGTTCCCGCAGTGCGGGAGGGCGCAGGCGCGTGCGTGTCTCTTGCGGGCGCGGCAACAACGTCCTGGGCCGATTCGCCGCCCCCGCCGGGCGCGACCGGCGCTGCTTCGAGTGCCTGCGGCAGCACGATGACCGCGCCTCGGTCTGCCGTGTCGGCCTCCGGCGTGGCCGGCGGTGCGGTTGGCGGTGCGGCTTCCGTCATTCGCTGCGGCGGCACGACCGGCGCGGGCGCTTCGACCGGCGGCGCGGCCTGCAAGGGCGGCGATGCGGAGGCTTGCTGGGCCGGGGCCGGGTCGTCAGTGCCTTGCCAATGACTTGCGACCAGGGCAGCGGCTATCGCGAGTACCGAGAGCGCCAGCACGCCTGCGAGGACGTCCCGGCGAACAGACTTTGGCCGCCATGCAGGGCGCGTTGCCGCTGACAAGGGTGCCTGCGTCGTCGGCGCCACGCGCGGCACGGGAGCCACCCTCGCCACGGCTTGCGTGACGATCGAGGCCGGATCCCATGCACTCGCTTCATGCCGTTCGGGCCTCCTGGGAAGCTTTGGTATCGGAGGTGGCTTGGGGGCCTTGGGCAAGGTCACCGAGAACTCTGCTTCCGGCTCGGTAGAAACAAAGGCATTCGCGGCGAATCGAAAGCCCGAGAACTTGCCTGCGCATCCACGGCAGTACCGCGCCCTGTCCCTGTTGGGCGTATGGCAGCCGTCGCAGTACTTGGTCATTTCCTTGGGCCTGTGGCGGCCATGCCGCGCGCGAATCCGGGGCGCGCCCGCGGCGCGACCCACGGCGACCGGCCCATGAGCGACAGCACCGCATTCGTCGCAGTCCATGCTCGCTCTGCCTCGGCAAGGGCCTTCCTGCACATCAGCATGGCGTTCATCATGCCGCCGCCGATGCCCCGGCGCATCCTTGCGTGGAACGCCGGCAATTTGTGGGCGCAACACTTGCAGGACAGGGCATGCACGGGATTGATGGTGTTGCAGGCATCGCAGGTTTCGGCCGAAGCACCGCCAAGCCGCAGTCGCGCAAGGTCCAGCAAGTTTCCGAACGCGACAGGGGCCATCGTTTCGCCTGGGTCAAGGGATTCTGGTATCGGGCTCATCGAGTCTCTCCTTGGGCTTGCAGTGGCGTTGTCGGCAAAGGGCACGCTTCAGCGTCGGCGCGCAACCAGCGGTGGCCGTGTCGCGGCAAACCGGCTGGCAAGCCGCCACTCCTTGACCGCGGTCTGCGCGAACAGCATGAGGTCCTGTTCCGAAGGGCCCGGCCCATCGCCGTCCAGATGGTCGCGGAATGCGCGGACGATGCGTGACTGCAACTCCGCCCGCTCGCGCGCCGCGGCAGCCAATGACTCGCGCATCTCGACTTCTCTTGTGCGTATCGCGCCCGTGGAGCGCTGTGCGTCGAGAGGGGACCACTCTGCCTGGCGGCTGGTGCCGTCCACATGTCGCGGGGATGAAGAGGTCATGACATCGTTCCGGGTAGAAGATGTGAAAAATTCACATTTGATACCTCTTTGTCTTATAGTGGCTGCATGTTTCTTGTCAGACAGCGGCGGTTCTCGTTGTCCCGTGGTAACCAACCGTAAGCGGCAAATGGTCACTCGCACGGTGGGATCCAAAGGCGCACAACGCGGTCGAGGGCCACAGCGATCCCTTCGCGACAAGCTCGTCCGGAGCAGGGAAGGGCAGGTGGCCTGGGTGCTGGGCGCGTGCGACCGCGTGCTTCGTCCGCTGGTGAGGCTGGCACTGGCCTTCGGCATCAAGCATGCGCATCTGGACGAACTGCTGCGCGACATCCTCGTGGACGAGGCGCGCCGCGCCTGGCTGGCGCAGGGCCCCGAGCCGAACATCAGCCAGTTGTCGGTGACGACCGGGTTGAACCGCAAGATCGTGACCAGCAAGGTGCGCGCGGGCGACAGCCTGCCGCAGACCGAGACTTCCGCCGAGGCCAAGACCCTGACCTTGTGGCTGCAAATGGTGGCCGAGGATCCCCGGCACCGGTCGCTCCCGATCGCCGACCAGGAGGGCCAGCCATCCTTCGAGGTGCTGGCGCGGCGCGCAAGCCGAGGCAACCTTCATCACCGCGCGATCCTCGATGAGCTGGTGCGCCTGAAAATGGCCAGCGTGCGCGGCGGCCATGCCGAACTCGCGGCGGCCGGCTTCGTGCCCGCGGGCGACCTGCGCGGCATGCTGGCATTTCTCGGCGACAACGCGCGCGATCACCTGCTGGCGAGCGTGTCGAACACGACCGGCGCGGCGCCTCCCTTGCTGGAACGATCGGTGTTCGCCGCCGGACTGTCGCTAGCCGATTGCGAGCGCATCCACCAGATGGCGCGCGAGCGTTGGGATGGCCTGCACAATGCACTGACACAGGAGATGAGGGAAGCTGTCGAATCGGTCGACGGAAAGGCTCCGGGCCGTATCCGGATCGGTATCTACACCTACTACGAGGATGCTGCGGCCGGAGGCGCTGCGGCGCCCCTTGCCGTCGCATCCTCCAACCCGCCAGGACGAAACGCCTCATGAATTCCCTGCTCCGCCATGGCCTTCTGTCGGTATGGTTCGCCTTGCTGCTCTCCTGCGGTGGAGGGGGCGGTGGCGGTGGTGGCCCGGTCATCCTTGCGGGCAACGCCGGCACCCCGTCGGCTGCGGGGTCCACGGCGACTGCCGGTAGCCCGGCCTCGACAGCCGATGCGTCCTCTTCCGGCGCGCCCGCGGGTAACGGCGCCCAAGGTGGCGGCGGCCTTGGCGGCATTGCATCGAACAGCGAAGGCACGACGACGGCCAGCGCAACAAGCGGCGACGATGGCTCGGGTGTCGGCTCCGGCGGCACGGGCGTGAGCACGGCGGACGCGACGGGTGTGGGTGCCGTCGATGGCGCCGGCAGCATCATCGTGAATGGCTTGCGCTACGCGACCGATTCCACGGTCGGCAGCATCGAGGACGCACCCGCAGGCCTGCAACTCGGCATGACCGCGAAGGTCACCGGCCCGGTCAATGCGGACTTCACGAGCGGGATCGCACGCCGCGTCGAATCCGCTGCGGACCTGCGCGGACCGCTGGCATCGATCGACCAGAAGCAAGGCAGCTTCGTGGTGCTGGGCACCACGGTGACCACGGACGACGCCACGGTCTGGGCCGACTCGAGCGGCCTGGCAGCCCTGGCACTGGGTCGCACCGTGCAGGTCTGGGGATTGCCCGGAGCGCCCGGCGTGCTGCGGGCCACGCGTGTGGAACAGCGGGACGCGTCCACGCTGATCCTCACGGGTACGGTACAAGGCCTCGACCTTGTGTCACGCAGCTTCATGCTGGGCGGCCTGCGCGTCGACTACAGCGCTGCAAGCCTGACCGGCGGCCCGGACAGCCAGCCGCTGGCCAATGGCGTGCTGGTCCGGGTGCGAGCCGGCAGCGTCGGCCCGGCGGGCGTGGCCGCCACCGTGGTGCAACGGTGGTACCCGGTGCCGATGGCCGACGGCACGACAGCACAGGTGGCCGGCATCGTCACGGGCTACGCGGGGCTCGGGACTTTCAAGCTGCTTGGCATCCCCATCGATGCGTCCGCGGCGCAGATCACCGGCGGACCGGCCAGCGGCATCGGCAATGGCGTGCGAGTGGAAGTCGGCGGCGTCGTGTCGAACGGCGTGTTGCGGGTCAGCAAGCTGAAGATCCGCCATGTGCCGGGAACCGGCGGACCGTCCTCCTTCAACCTCATCGGGACCGTGGGGGCCTTCCGCTCGGCGGCCGACTTCCGCGTGCGTGGGCAGCCCGTCGACGCCAGCGGGCCGCGCGTGATGTTTAGCAACGGCACGGCGGCCAATCTCGGCAACGGCGTGAAAGTCAACGTCCGCGGCGCCGAGGTGGTCAACGGTGTGTTGATCGCGACGGAGGTGGTGTTCGAATGACGGGCGGCATGAGCGGCGATCCGGCAGGCGATGAGCGCGGGCCGAGGCTGCCCGACAACTGGCGCTGTTCGATCGAACTCGAAGCGACCGGGGATGGGCAATATGGCGGCACGCTGGAATTGAAGTGCGACGGCGTCCTGAAATGCCGGATGGCCATCACCCACATGGGGCGCGACAAGGCGGAGGCCTATCGCCGCGCCACGGAGCGGGCGGAGCGCTGGATGGCGGACTGGATGAGCCGGCATCCGGGGGAGGGCGACGCGGTGCGTCGCGCGTAGCGTCACGCCCCCCGCGTCGCAATCCTTGCGGTCAAGACTTGGTGATCAGTGCCGGGAAATCCGCGATGACGCGATCCGGCCGGCACTGCTCGATCGGCGCGCCCATGTTGTAGCCGTGCGGCAGCAACCACACCTCGACGCCGGCATTGCGTGCGGTGGCGGCATCGATCGATGAATCGCCGACGAAGAGGGCGCGTGACGGCGGCACGCCGAACTCGTGCAGGCATGCGTGCACGCAGGCCGGATTGGGCTTCTTGGTGGGCAGGCTGTCGCCGCTGATCACACGGTCGAAGCTGTCGCGCAGCTTGTGTACAGCCAGCACGGTGTCCGTGTAGCGGCCTTCCTTGTTGGTGATGACGGCCAGTTTCACGCCATTGGTGCGCAGGAAGGCCAAGGCTTCGCGCACACCGGGATAGAGACGGCTGCGCGTGCCGCATCGCCGCTGGTAGTGCTTGTCGAAGCTGCCTACCGTGGAGGACAGGCTCTCGCTCGCCCGCACCGCTTTCGCATCCGCCCCGGTGGCAAAGGCGAGCGCCTCGATCAGCAACTCGTGCGTGCCGTGGCCGATCCAGCGCTCCGCTTGCGTCTGATCGACGGCGGGCAGTCCGAGATCCCGCAAGGTGTCATTTACCGCGTCGCAAATTTCCGGCGCGGTCTCGACCAGCGTGCCGTCCAGGTCGAACATCACCAGGTCGTAGGGAAAGTCCATGGGCTCGCCCCGCATCAGATGGCACTCAGGGCGCGCTGGCGCCGTTCCATCATCCGCCAGATGAAGGGCGTGAAGATCAACTGCATCGCCAGCTCCATCTTGCCGCCGGGAATGACGATGGTGTTGGCGCGAGACATCCAGGAGCCGTGAATCATGTTCAGCAGGTACTGGAAGTCGATGCCCTTGGGCTGGGCGAAGCGGATCACCACCATGCTTTCATCGGCCGTCGGGATGGTGCGGGTGGTGAAAGGGTTGGAGGTGTCCACGATCGGCACGCGCTGGAAGTTCACATGCGTGTGGTTGAACTGCGGGCAGATGTAGTGCAGGTAGTCGGGCATGCGCCGCAGGATGGTGTCGGTCACGGCCTCGGTGCTGTAGCCGCGCTGGGTCTTGTCGCGGAACAGCTTCTGGATCCATTCGAGGTTGATGACCGGCACCACGCCGATCAGCAGGTCCGGGTGCCGCGCGACGTTGACCTCGGGCGTGACCACGGCGCCATGCAGCCCTTCGTAAAACAGCAGGTCGGTGCCCTCGGGCAGGTCTTCCCAGGCCGTGAAGGTGCCGGGTTCCTGGTCGTAGGGCGCGGCTTCGTCGGCATCGTGCAGATACTTGCGGTGGCGGCCGACGCCGGTGGCCCCGTAGTCACTGAACAGCGCCTCCAGTTCGGGGAAGAGGTTGTTCTCCGCGCCGAAGTGGCTGAAGTTCATGTTGCCGGCGCGCTCGGCCTCGGCCTGACGCAGCTTCATCTCCTTGCGGTCGTAGCGGTGGAAGCTGTCGCCCTCGATGATGGCCGCATTCACGTTCTCGCGCCGGAAGACGTGCTGGAAGGTCCGCGTGACGGAGGTGGTGCCGGCGCCGGAAGAGCCGGTGATGGCGATGATGGGGTGGCGTTCGGACATGGCTTCCTTGAGGTCAGGCCCTGAACAGGCTGCGCTTGCCGAAGAGGGGGCTTTCCAGTTCCGCTCCGGCCGGTTCGCGGTGATAGCGCTCGATGCGCTCGACCTCGCAGCGCGATCCGAACACCAGGCCAATGCGCTGGTGCATCGATGTCGGCACCACGCCGAGCAAGGGCTGGCGCCCGGTGCTCGCGCGTCCTCCCGCTTGCTCCATGATGAAGCCGATCGGGTTGGCTTCATGCAGCAGGCGCAGCGGGCCGACTTTTGCCGTGTCGCGCGTGTCGCGCGGGTACAGGAAGACGCCGCCACGCATGAGGATTCGATGCGCCTCGGCGACCATCGAGGCGATCCAGCGCATCGTGAAGTCCTTGCCCCGCGCACCGGTCTTGCCGGCCTGGCATTCGTCGACGTAGCGCTTGACCGGTGCTTCCCAGAAGCGGCTGTTGGAGGCGTTGATTGCGAACTCTTCCGTCTCCGGCGGCACCTGGATGTCGGGATGGGTCAGCATGAATTCGCCGAGGTTGGGGTCGAGGGTGAAGCCCGCCACGCCATTGCCAACCGACAGCACCAGCATCGTGGTCGGCCCGTACAAGGCGTAGCCTGCCGCGACCTGGGCCGCGCCCGGTTGCAGGAAGTCCGCTTCCGTCACGTCGCGCCCGCTCTCGATCACGTCCGGCGGCGCGCGCAGCACGCTGAAGACGCTGCCCACCGACAGGTTCACCTCGATGTTGCTGGAGCCACCGTCGAGCGAATCGAACGCCAGCAAATAGCGGCCGCGCGGGTGCTGCGGCGGAATCTGGTGCGGCTCGCTGGACTCTTGCGAGGCCATGCCGGCGCAGTGACCGCCCCAGTCGTTCATGTGCGTGAAGACCTGCTTGCTGATGACGTCCAGCGGCTTGCGCGTTTCGAGTTCACCGCTGAGCTGGCTCGTCGCGTAGCCCAGTTCTCCGAAGGCGACCGCGCGCGCGATGGCCTTGCAGGCCAATGCGACATCGAGGATCAGCGCATTGAAGTCGCCGCTGGCGTCCGGGAAACGGCGGCGTTGCTCGATGAGGTAGCGCGTGAGCGTGGCGCGTTGGGAGAGGGGCATGGTGGGGCTTTCAATGTTGTTCTTGTGCGTGGGCCGCTGCGTGCCAGTGCCGCAGGTCCGCGACGATCGTGCCTTGAAGGCTGGGCAGGATGCGCAGCGCGCCGCTGAAGTCGTGGTGGGCGGTGAAGGGGTTCGGGGTCACCAGCGTCAGCAGCCGTGCTGCACGCGCCGCCTTGAGACCGTTGGCCGAGTCCTCGAAGGCCAGGCATTCGGCGGGTGGCAGTTGCAGGCGTTGCAAGGTCTGCACGTAGACCTGCGGATGCGGTTTCTTGTGCGGCGCGGTCGTCGCATCCTCGATCACGTCGAAGTACGTGGACCATGCCGGGCCCATCGCGGCGCGCAGTAGCGTGGCGATGTTGACCGGCGAGGTGGTGGTCGCGATGGCCAGGCGCAGGCCGTCGCGGTGCGCCGACTCGATCAGCTTGAGCACGCCGGGGCGCAGTTGCACAGAGCCTTCGTGCACGCGGCGCTCGTAGGCGGCCGTCTTGTGGTCATGGATGCGCTGCACGGTGTCGGCCAGCGCGCCGGCATCGATGGCCTTGATGTCGCCGCGCACCTCTCGCCAGTAGTGGGTGATGCGCTCCTTGCCGCCGGAGACTTCGAGCAGCCGCATGTAGAGCGGCTCGTCCCAGTGCCAGTCGAGCCCGGCCTCGGCAAAGGCTTCGTTGAACGCGGCGCGGTGGGCCTGCTCGGTGTCGGCCAGGGTGCCGTCGACGTCGAAGATCAGCGCGCGCAGGCGAGGGGAGGTCATGGGGTGCTTCCTTCAATTTCCGTGAACACGCGGCTGGCCAGGATGTCGCTGGCATCGATGGTGCTGAGCGCCTCCGCGGTGAGCGGGCTGTCGCGGTCGGCATACAGGCGGCTGGCCTGGCGCAGGCGTGCGCGGTCCAGTGCATTGCGCACGCTGCGTGCGTTGGCGAAGTGCGGCTGCGCGATGCGCCGATGCAGGTAGGCATCGAAGGCGTCGCGTGCACCGATGCCGAAGCGGTAGTGCGCGGAGGCCAGTTGCAGGTCGGCAATCTGCAGCAGTTCCGCACCGTCGTAGTCCGGAAAGTCCAGGTGATGCGCGATGCGCGAACTCATGCCTGGGTTGGACTGGAAGAAGGTGTTCATGCGTTCCTTGTAGCCCGCGAGGATCACCACCAGGTCGTCGCGCTGGTTCTCCATCACCTGCAGCAGGATCTCGATGGCTTCCTGCCCGTAGTCGCGCTCGTTGTCGGGGCGGTAGAGGTAGTAGGCCTCGTCGATGAACAGCACGCCGCCCATGGCCTTCTTCAGAACTTCCTTGGTTTTGGGCGCGGTGTGGCCGATGTACTGGCCGACCAGGTCGTCGCGCGTCACGCTGACCACATGGCCCTTGCGCACGTAGCCCAGGCTGTGAAGGATCTTCGCCATGCGCAGCGCCACCGTGGTCTTGCCGGTGCCGGGGTTGCCGGTGAAACACATGTGCAGCGAGGGCGCCTGCGCGGCCAGGCCGTGCTGCGCGCGCAGCTTGTCGATGACCAGCAGCGCGGCGATGTCGCGGATGCGGGACTTGACTGGCACCAGGCCGATGAGGTCGCGGTCCAGCTCGTCCATCACCGATTCGACCTGGCTCTGCGCCAGCACGTCGGCGACCGAGCGCGGCGGCGCCGCAGGCGCAGCGGCCTCCTGCGCCTCGGCGGCGGCTGCTGCTGCCTGCGTGCCCGGTATGGCATACAGCGGTGCGGTCATTGCGGCATCTCCGGCGAGCAAACCGTTCAGGCGCCGTAGCGCTTCGACTCGGGCTTGTCGGTGGCGTAGCTGTGCACCGTGTAGCGCATCGTCCGCCCGTTGGACTCCTGCCGCACCAGGCCGAAACCGGGTTCGTCCGCGGGCCGGTTCACGATGAAGCTCATCGTGATGGTCTCGATGTTGCGCGTCGAGTCGAAGGCCATCATCCGGATGTAGTGGTTCGGGAAGGCCTTGCGGCAGGCCGTCAATTCCATCATCACGCCGGCCGCGTCGTGCAGGTCGAACATCGGCGCGCCGTGCATCTCCCAGTAGGTGTTGCGAGGGTGCGGGTCGTCGGTGTACTCGACGCTCCAGGCATAGCCCCGGTCGAGGCCGTACTGGATCTGTGCGGTGATTTCTGCATCGGTGAGGTCGGGCAGGAAGCTGAACTGGCCTTGCGTGATGCGGCCGGTGGGGTTGGTCATCATGGTGCGGGTCTCCTTCAGGCGGCCGTTGGCGTGGTGGCGAAATCGCTGGTGTCGGTGGGCGTGTAGTTGAAGGAGATCTCTCCCCAGGTGTCGAGCGCCTGCTTCAGCGGCGTGCAGAAGCGCGCGGCGGCCTGCAGGATCTCTGGCCCTTCGTTTCGGATGTCGCGGCCTTCGTTGCGCGCCTTGACCATGCATTCGAGCGCCACGCGATTGGCCACCGCACCGGCCTGGATGCCACCCGGGTGGCCGATGGTGCCGCCGCCGAATTGCAGCACCACGTCGTCGCCGAACAGGTCGATCAACTGGTGCATCTGGCCCGCATGGATGCCACCGGAGGCCACGGGCATCACCTTCTTGAGGTCGGCCCAGTCCTGGTCGTAGAACAGGCCGCGCGGCAGGTCCTTCTTCGTGAAGCTGTCGCGGCAGACGTTGTAGTAGCCCTGCACCGTCATCGGGTCGCCTTCCAGCTTGCCGACCGCCGTGCCGGTATGCATGTGGTCCACGCCTGCACATCGCAGCCACTTGGCGATGACGCGGAAGCTCACGCCATGGTTCTTCTGCCGCGTGTAGGTGCCGTGGCCGGCGCGGTGCAGGTGCAGGATCATGTCGTTGCGGCGTGCCCAGTTGCACATGCTCTGGATGGCCGACCAGCCAATCACCAGGTCGATCATCACGATGACCGAGCCCAGTTCCTTGGCGAACTCGGCGCGCTCGTACATGTCTTCCATGGTGGCCGCGGTCACGTTCAGGTAGCTGCCCTTGACCTCGCCGGTGGCGGCGCTGGCCTTGTTCACCGCGTCCATCACGTAGAGGTAGCGGTCGCGCCAGTGCATGAAGGGTTGCGAGTTGATGTTCTCGTCGTCCTTCATGAAGTCGAGACCGCCCTTGAGTCCTTCGTACACCACGCGGCCGTAGTTGCGGCCGGACAGGCCCAGCTTGGGCTTGGTGGTCGCGCCGAGCAGCGGGCGGCCGAACTTGTCGAGCCGCTCGCGCTCCACGATAAGCCCGGTCGGCGGTCCCTTGAAGGTCTTCACGTAGGCCACCGGAATTCGGATGTCTTCCAGCCGCGCCGCCTTGAGCGGCTTGAAGGAGAACACGTTGCCGATCAGGCTGGCCGTCATGTTGGCGATGGAGCCTTCCTCGAACAGGATGATGTCGTAGGCCACCCAGGCGAAGTACTGGCCCGGGATGCCCGGCACCGGGTCGACCTGGTAGGCCTTGGCACGGTAGCTGTCGCAGGCGGTGAGGCGGTCGGTCCAGACCACGGTCCAGGTGGCGGTGCTGGATTCGCCGGCCACGGCCGCGGCGGCTTCCACGGGGTCGACACCCTCCTGCGGTGTGATGCGGAACAGGCAGAGCACGTCCGTGTCCTTCGGCTCATAGTGCGGGTCCCAGTAGCCCATCTGGCGGTACTTCAGGACACCGGCGCTGTAGCGCTTCTTCTCGTTGGTGACCACGGTTGCGTCGGTGATCAGGCCTTCTTCGTACGGTTTGTTCAAGGGAGCCTCCAAGCCGGGGAAAGTGGATGGGAAAGGCCACTTTATGAACCGGGCTTGCTAAGGTAAATTCACGATTCGTTTATGGTTTGTTAAGGTTTTGCTGAACCATGCACATCACCTTCCGCCAACTGCGCGTCTTCGTGGAGGTCGCCAAACAAGGCAGCGTGCAGCGCGCGGCGGAAGCGCTGCACCTCACGCCGCCCGCCGTGTCGATGCAGATCAAGGAGGTGGAATCGCAGGTCGGCATGCCACTGTTCGACCGCACCGGGCGTCGCCTCACGCTGTCGACCACGGGCGAATACTTCGTGGTCTACGCGCGTCGGCTGCTGGCCACCTTCAAGGAGGCCGAGGATGCGATGGCGCGCTTCAAGGGCGTCCAGTCGGGCAAGCTGACCATCGGCATGGTGAGTTCAGCCAAGTACTTCCTGCCGCAGTTGCTCGCGCAGTTCCATGCGGAGCATCCGTCTGTCGACGTGCGGCTGCGCCTGGGCAATCGCGAGCAGTTGTCCGCGCTGATGGAGGCCAACGAGGTCGACCTGTCGGTGATGGGGCGTGCGCCACGCGAGTGGCCAAATCGGGCCGAGGCCTTCGCGATGCATCCGCATGTGCTGGTGACCGCGCCGAACCATCCGTTCGCCAGGGCCGAGGCCATTCCGGCCGCCGCGTTGGTGCGCGAAGGCTTCATCGTGCGGGAGCAGGGTTCAGGCACGCGCGCGGCACTGGAGGAATTCCTCGCGGCGCATCGGCTGCAACCGATGTTCATCATGGAATTGCCGAGCGACGAGGCCATCAAGCAGGTGGTGATGGCGGGGCTCGGCGTGAGCCTGGTGTCGCAACACACCATCGGGCTGGAATGGCGCAACGGGTTGATTGCGGCGCCGACCGTCGAGGGCCTTCCGCTGATGCGGCGCTGGCATCTCGTGAATGCGGCCGCCAAGATGCTGTCGCCGGCGGCCGAGGCCTTTCGCTACTTCATGCTGGAGCGGGCGGAGGCGCACATGGCTGCGATGTTCGGGAACACGAACTAGGACCGGCCTCCTGCACCCCAGGTGCTCGAGTGGCTACGTTCACAGATCGTCTTCCGATGGATACCGAGCCTGGTTGAAATGGGCACGGCGATGCCCGCGGTTCATGACCTCGTGTATCAGTGGACACGCCGCGAGGAGCAAGAGGGGGAGTACCTCGAACAGATCGGCCCGGTGTTCGGCGTAGAGGAAGAAACTGCCGACAAGCATCCCGACGGTCATGGTGACTGCTCCACCTGATCTTTTGAACACAGGTCATCGTTCCTGGAATTCATTTCAATGCTCCGGTCCATCAACGGTCCCAATCCCGATGTAACGAGATCGCGCCATTGCAATGAAGGGATGAATCGACGGCATGCGCCGTGCGCCTGCAACGCGCTATCGATGGCTTGCCGTGGAAGGGGACGAGGCCCTGAGGCGCTGCCAGCAATGCGAGGTGGACCCGCGTCGCGCTGCGCTCGTCAGGGGACAGCGATCTTCAGGCGGAGACGGATGGCGGACGCATCGGCGCGTCAAGATAGGGCCACGGCCGTGCACGCTCGTCGTGGCTCGCAGGACCCGCGGCAGGGGGTGGGCCGAAGTCGACCGCCATGCCGCACTGGAGCGCGATGGCGGTCTGACAACCATCCAGGCTGATGTGTTGGCTGGACTCCATCGAATGATCGCTTCCGATGGACCCATCGTCGTGATGATGGTGAGGCGTTCCTTGCCAATGAAGCAGTGCGTGCTGCGCCTCGGACTGAATGCCGAAGACGGCTGGAAGGTTGGCGCTCGCGAACACGTGGCCGACCACGAATACGAGCAGCATCGTGACAACGACGGCGTATCGGCCGATGCCCGAGCACGTCAACATGGGGGAGCGCATCGAATGATCTTAGACCCGGCCAAGCGCAATGAAAAGACTCGAGAGGAGTGTTTGCAGGGCCTGGCGAGAAGATATTTCAGGTCACGCGAATCGTGGGAATTACCAAGTCATTCTCATTCTTGTTGGCAATGCACTCCTGGCGCGGCGGCACGCGAAAAAATCGTTGTTGCGCGGGCAAAGCCGGTGCGTTCATGAACAGATCATGTTGGCCATTCGCATGGACAGGATGCCCGTCTTGCAAAGCGGTGCGACCGGCGGTGCCGAATGCGTCAGCACATGCCGCGTCTCGACGGATCTGCCTCACCAATACCCCAGCACCTTCCACCAGATCCCGCCCAGCACCGCGAAGATCAGCAACTCCACCACGCACATCACGAAGCCCACGCGCCACCAGTTGCCCAGCGTGACGTAGCCACTGCCGAACACGATCGGCGAGGTGCCGGTCGCATAGTGCGTCAGCGTCATCATGATCGCCGAGCCGGCGGCCATCATCAGCATGAAGGGCGCCAGGTACCCGGCAGGAATCAGTTGTGCACCGACCGCCAGGAACGCCAGCATCATCGCGCTGATGTGCGCCGTGGTGCTGGCGAACAGGTAGTGCGAGAACACGAAGGCCAGCACCAGTACCGTGGCGATGGCGCCCCATCCCATGCCGCTGGCGACGATGGCGTCCTTCATGTCATCGGCGAACCACTTGATGACGCCCAGCTTGTTGAGCTGCTCGGCCATCATCACCAGCGCGCCGAACCACACCAGCGTGTCCCAGGCGCTCTTCTCCGACAGCACGTCATCCCAGTCGATGGTGCCCGTGATGATGAGCACGAACAGGCCCAGGAACGCGACCACGGTCGGGTCCAGCGTGAAGGCCGGCCCGAAGATCATCGCCGGCACATTGGCCCAGAGCAGCAGCAGCAGGGCGAAGGTGCCGAGCATCACCCCTTCCTTCGGTGACAGCGGCCCCATGCGGGCGAGCTCGGTCTTTGCGTATTCGACCGCATTGGGCGTGACCTTCAATTCCGGCGGCGACAGCATGTAGATGACCAGCGGCATCACCAGCAGGCAGACCAGGCCCGGCAACAGCATGCACAGCGCCCACGTCGTCCAGGTCAACTGCAGGCTTCCGTTGCTGGCCTTGGCGATGTAGTCGAGCACCAGCGGGTTGGGCGCGGTGGCCGTGACGAACATCGCGGAGGTCAGTGGATTGGAGTGGTAGTTGACCAGCGCCAGGTAGGTGCCGACCTTGCCCTCGGTGCCCTTGGCCGGGTCGGAGTCGAAGGCATTGGCGATCGACTTCATGATCGGATGCACGATGCCGCCACCGCGCGCGGTGTTGCTCGGCGTGAAGGGCGCCAGCACCAGTTCGCACACCGCCAGCCCGTAGCCGATGCCGATGGTGCGCTTGCCCAGCAACTCGACGAACAGCAGGCCGATGCGGCTGCCCAGGCCCGTCTTCTTCAGGCCGCGCGAGATGAGGATCGCCACCACGATCAGCCAGATCAGCGGATTGGCGAAACTGCTCAGCGCGTCGCCGATTGCCTCTTTCGACGAGTCCGCCGTCACCTGCGAGAGCGACACGATCACGATCGCCATCATGGCCATGACGCCGATCGGCATGACCTTGAGGATGATCGCGACGATGGTCGTCAGGAAGATCGCGACCAGGCCCCATGCCTTGGGCGTGAGGCCTTCGGGCGTGGGGATCAACAGCAGGATGAACAGGACGGCCGTGGCGATCAGCGCAGGTCCGAGCCGGAAGGGCACCGCCCCATTGAAGTAGTCGAACAGCGCCTTGAGACGGGTGAACATGGGTTCGATCCTCAGCGTTGGAGCGGCAGGATTGCCGGCGGGCCCGGGGCGGGGCGCCAGTGTCCCGCGGACTTCGCTCGAATGCAACGCGAGGACAACGATCGAGATCGTGCGAATGTGGTGGCCAGGCCGCAATTCAACACGTCGGGAAGTTTTCCCTGTCGCTTTGACAGCGCTGCGCATAAGTTGGGCGATGGGCGCGTATGCGTCCGATTCCAACATGCCCGAGGAGACACCACCGATGAAGCATCGCCGCGCCCGATTCCCAGTCTTTGCCATGGCGCCGCTCGCCGCAGCCAGCCTGCTGGCGTGCCAGTCGATGAATGCGCTTGCGCAGAGCGCGAGTACCGCGCCGCCCACGCTGCCCACCGTCACCGTGGTCTCCCCGACACCGCTGCCCGGCCTCGACGTGCCGCGCGACCAGGTGCCGTCCAACGTGCAGACGGGCACCGGCGCCGACATGGAACGCATCCATGCCCCGGACCTGTCGAACTACCTCCAGCGCTCCATCGGCGGCGTGACCGTCAACGAGACCCAGGGCAACCCCTTCCAGCCCGACATCAACTACCGCGGCTTCACCGCGTCGCCGTTGCTCGGCACGCCGCAGGGCCTGTCCGTCTACATGGACGGCGTGCGCCTGAACCAGCCCTTCGGCGATGTCGTCAGTTGGGACCTGATCCCGCGCTCGGCCATCTCGACCATCACCTTGATGCCCGGCAGCAATCCGCTGTTCGGCCTCAACACGCTGGGCGGTGCACTGGCCATCCAGACCAAGGACGGCATCAACAACCCCGGCACCTCGATACAGGTGATGGGCGGCTCCTGGGGCCGCATCGCGGCCGAGTTCGAGACCGGCGGCAGCAACGCGGAAAGCGGCTGGAACTGGTTCGTCACCGGCAACCGCTTCCATGAGAAGGGCTGGCGCGTCGAGTCGCCTTCCGACGTGAGCCAGCTCTTCGCCAAGGTCGGCCGCAAGACGCGCGACGGCAGCATCTCCCTGTCCCTCGGCCTGGCCGACAACGACCTCACCGGCAACGGCGTGCAGGAACTGGGCGCGCTGAATCGCGACTGGGCCAGCGTGCGCACCATTCCCGACCAGACGAAGAACAGGGCGGGCTCCCTCAACCTCGCGATGACGCAGGCCATCAACAACACCTGGACCGCGTCGGGTAACGTCTACTACCGGGACATCAAGACGAAGACCTACAACGGCGATGCCAACGACGAGGCCTTCGATCAATCGGTCTACCAGCCGAACGCGGAAGAGCGCGAGGCGCTGGCCGAAGCCGGCTTCACCGGCTACCCGACCAGTGGCGCCAACGCCCGCAACACGCCATTCCCGTTCTGGCGCTGCATCGCCAACGGCCTGCTGAATTCCGAGCCGAACGAGAAGTGCACTGGCCTCATCAATCGCACGGAGACGAAGCAGAAGAACTACGGGATCGCGGGGCAGCTCTCGGCCGATGCGAAGACCGGCGACATCGGCCACCAGTTCGTCGTCGGGGCGGCCTACGATGCGAGTCGCGTCAAGTTCGGACAGAGCACGCAGTTCGGTTTCATCAACCCCAACCGCAGCATCACGCCGATCTGGGGTCCCGGCGCCTTCGCCGACGGCACGCAGGATTCCGAAGACGCCTTCGATGCGCGCGTTGCCTTGAACAGCCGCTCCAGCACCAGCAGCGTCTACGTCACGGACACCATCGAGTTCAATCCCAAGACGCACCTCACGCTCTCCGGGCGCTACAACTACACCAAGGTCGACAACCGCGACGAAATCAACCCCGGCGGCGGCCCCGGCTCGCTGGACGGCAACCACACCTTCAGTCGCTTCAACCCGGCAATCGGGCTGACCTTCGCGCCGAGCGAATCAGTCACCTTCTATGCCGGCGTCAACCAGGGCAGCCGCGCCCCGACCGCCATCGAACTCGGTTGCGCCGACCCGGCCAGCCCCTGCAAGCTGCCCAACTCCTTCGCCGGTGACCCGCCGCTCAAGCAGGTGGTGACCACGACCTTCGAGGCGGGCCTGCGCGGCCTCGTGTCGCAGAAGGTGGCTTGGAACTTCGGCGTGTTCCGCTCGGACAACAAGGATGACCTGCTGTTCGTCTCCGACGATTCGGCCGGCTTCGGCTACTTCAAGAACTTCGGCAAGACGCGCCGGCAGGGCATCGAGATGGGCCTGAGCGCCAAGGCCATGAACGGCCTCACGCTGGGCGGCAACTTCATGCTGCTCGACGCCACCTATCGCAGCAACGAGATCGTTGGCGGCACCGGCAACAGCACCAATGACCAGGCGCTGGCCGGCTTCCCCGGCACCGAGGGCACGATCAATATCCGTCCCGGCGACCGCATCCCGATGCTGCCGCGCCAGGTGCTCAAGCTGTATGCCGACTACGAACCGACCGCGCAATGGCGCATCGGCATGGACATGGTCGCCTCCAGCGGCGCCAACCTGCGCGGCAACGAGAACGGCCTGCACACGCCGGACGGCGTCTACTACACCGGGCCGGGGAAAAGCTCGGGCTACGCGGTGTTCAACCTCGGCGTCGACTACAAGCCGCGGCCGGGGATCAAGATCTTCGTGCTGGTGACGAACCTGTTCGACAAGAAGTACACGACGGGTGGGCAACTCGGGGCGAACGGGTTCACCAGCGCGGGCACCTACATCGCACGCGGCTTGCCGCAGAACGCCAACGGCGACTTCCCGGTGAGCCAGGGCAGCCTGATGTCGCCGGGGGCGCCGCGCGCGGCCTGGATCGGGTTGCGCTACACCTTTGGAACCTGAGCGAGCTGGGCCGCGGCGGCCACGGCATACAGTGCCAGCCCGGCCATCACCACGGCGGTGAAGCCCACATGGATGGCCAGCAGCGTGGCCAGCACGGCCGCCGTGACGGATGCGCAGCCGTTGATGCCCCAGGCCCAGGGGATGAGCCGCGCATCCGCGGCCTCCACCCGGGCCAGGCCCAACGGAAAGGGCATGCCCATGAAGAAGGCCAGCGGCGCGATGAGCGCGACCGACACGCCGATGCGCGCGATGTCCGGCAGTCCCATTGCATGCTGGAACAGCCAATCCAGCAATGGCAGGCAGAGCGCTGCCGATACCGCGATGGCGCCCGCGACCGAGCCGGTCGGCAGCGCCCGAAAACGACCTGAGACGCGACTGCCCATGCCGGCGAACAGCAGGAAGCTGAAGAGCACCACCGCGACCGCGTACAGGGGATGGCTCAGGAACAGCACGAACTTCTGGATGAAGGCGATCTCGATGAACATGAAGCCGAATCCGATCGCCAGGAAGTAGACCAGCACGCGGCCACGCGACACGCCTGGTGCCCGCGCCTTGCCGCCGCCCCGCGCCATCCATGCCAGCGGCAGGCCGATCAACAGCAGGCTTGCAACAGTTGCCTGGGCCAGGGTCGCCACGAGCACCGGGTAGCCCCACTCCAGCAGCGGCAGTCCGCCCCGGCCCTTCGCCGACAACAACTCGGGCAGGGAACGCCACTTGAAGAAGTGGAAGAAGTGAGGCTTGTCGTCGGTGGCCGGTTCGATGTGGAACTTGTAGCGCTGCATGAATTCGCCCCGGCCCGGGCCCAGCAGCGCGGTGGCGCCGTCGAAAAGGTCCGGGCCTTCGACGACGTTGAAGCGATTCGCTTCGTCCCCGCGCATGCCGGGGTAGTAGGCCAGGTCGAACGAGCGGGCCGCGCAGAAGGCCTTGATGGCGGCGATGTCCTCGCTGCGGAAGTCACCATTCCTGACCAGCAGCGTGACGGTCTTCCAGCTTCGCACCATGGCCAGCCGCGATCCGGGGTCGGCGACGCCCGAGCGTTCCAGCGCAGTCACGGCCGCGGCAAATAGCTTGAGCGCATCGCGTGGCGGCAGCGTGACCCAGCGCGTGATCGCCAGCAGGCCGCCGGGCTGCAGGTGGCGGAGGTCGTCCTGCAGCGCTTCCACCGTGTACAGGTAGTTCTCGGCGAGCGCGTACAGCCCGGCGGACGATGCGCTGAAGGAATCGAGCAGCGCCACCTGGATGAGGTCGTAGCGCGACTGGCTGGCCGCGACGAAGCCGCGCCCCTCGGCCACATGCACCTGCGCGATCGGACCGTAGACGCCGCCGGCAGCGGTTGCGAAATCGCGCTGCACCAGTTCGACGACCTGCGGGTTCAGCTCCACCGCGTCGATGCGGCTCGCATCGTGATAGTGCGCCTGCAGCACGTCGGCGCCCGCACCGGCGCCGAGCACCAGCACGTGAGGGCGACGCAGCAGGTGATAGGGCAGTGCCGAGCTGATCTGGTCCAGGTGGGCGAGACTCTCGCGGCGCCCGTCGAAGCGGGTCAGTGCGTTGAGTCCTTCACCGTCGCTGAAGACGCCCCACTGGGGCGGCGGCTCCGTGCTTGCGTTGAGGCTCAAGCCCGGCGCATGTCGCAGCGGAATGCGCGGGGTCTCGACCACGCTGACCAGGCCCAGCGGGCTCGATCGCTGCGCCACCACGTGCGCATCGGGGATGCGAAGGGTCTGCGACAACTCCTTGTACGGTGACATGACGGGCTCCGTCCAGCCCGGGGGCAGCAACCAGGGAACGCAGCACAGCGCCGTCAGCAGGCCTGCCGGCCAGCGCCGCGGGCCGCCGCATTCCAGCCAACCGAGTGCTGCCGCGACACATCCCAGCGCCCCGACCACCTTCAGCGCGTCGGCCGGCGACAGCACGAACAGCAACGCCACGATGCCCAGGCTTCCCGCGCCCGCGCCCAATATGTCGAAGCTGTAGATGCGCGCCACCTGCCCGCGGAAGCAGGACAGCGCAAGGCACACGCAGGCGCCGGCGCATAGGAATGGCAGCAACAGCAGCAGGTAGATGGCGAGCAGGTACGCCGGCTGCCACGGATCCCAGAGGATTTCCAGCGGGTTGAAGGGCACGCGCTGTGCCAATGCATAGCAGGCGACGGCACTGAGCCCGAAAGTCGCAGCCGCCAAACAGAACAACGGCGCGAATCGTTTCTGGAGCGCGCCTTGTGCCAGCGTCAGCAATGCGCCACTGGCGCCCCAGCCAAGCAGCGCGAGGCTGATGATCATGTAGGCGAAGTGGTGCCACAGGTTGATCGAGAACAGACGCATCAACAGGATCTCGTAGGCCAGCGCGGCGCCCGAGACCAGGGTCACGGCGATCAGCGGCGCTCTGCCCATCCGCGCGCTCAGCGCTTGCCCGTCAGCGGAACGAACGCCACCGGCAGGATCTGCCGCGTCGAGACGGTGCCGTCGCTGTTCTTCTGGACCAGCATCAGTTGCTGCACCATGAAGGCAGGCCCCACCGGAATCACCATCCTGCCGCCGGGCTTGAGTTGGCGCACGAGAGGCGGCGGGATGTGGCTGGCCGCCGCGGTGACGAGGATGGCGTCGAAGGGCGCATGCTCCTCCCAGCCGTTGTAGCCGTCGCCGAGCCGCACCTGGACGTTGGTATAGCCCAGCTTCTCCAGGCGCCGCGTGGCTTGCACCCCCAGCGGCTCGACGATCTCGATGGTGTAGATCGCGCCGACCAAGGGCGACAGCACCGCGGCCTGGTAGCCCGATCCTGTTCCCACCTCCAGCACCTTGTGGCCTGGCTCCGGCCTGGCCAGGTCGGTCATCAACGCGACGATGTAGGGCTGCGAGATGGTTTGCCCGTGGCCGATGGGGAGCGGGCGGTTCTGGTAGGCGAAGGGCAACTGCTCGGCAGGCACGAACTCGTGCCGCGGCACTGTGCGCATGACGTCCATCACGCGCTCGTCGAGGGTGCCCTTGCCGGTCTCGTTGCGGTTCTCGCGAACGTGCACCGCGATCTGCTCGGCCATCCGCTGGCGCTCGGATGCGTAGTCCCGCTCCGCCGCGCCGAGCGTGGCCGACGCGGCCAGGACGAGTGCCGCGGCAACCGCACGAAGCGTGGACGAGGCCATGGTCCGCGGATCATGGCCGAGCGCGTAAGCCCGGTCCAGCGCCGGCCAATGTCCACACAGGGAGGAGGAAGAGGGCTTACTTCATTCGGCGTATAGGCCGTCGACCGACTTGAGTCTCGGCGGCTGTTGGCTCAGGATGGCGGCCCCGACAGGAGGCACCCCATGGCATGGCAGTCGCTCGCCAACAGGATCTCCACGCTGCCGCGCGTGCTGGCGGGCCCTGTGCTGCGCAAGGTCGACAAGCGCAGCGTCAGCGTCTGGCTGGCGATGCGAACGGGCGGCAATGTCACGCTGACGGTGCTCGACGCGGCCAGCGCCACGCTGGCCACGGGCCAACGTCATACGATCGCCGTCGGCACGCAACTGCACATCGTCTGCGTCACGGCGCGACCCGGCACGACCCAGGCCGACCTGGTGGAAGGCATCGTCTACCGCTACAAGCTCGCCTTCAGCTTCGATGACGGTGTGGCCATGGACTTCGCCACCGCCACGGGCACGGGCGATATCAGATCCTTCGCGTACGACACCCTGGGCCTGCCGAGCTTCTGCCTGCCTCCGGCCAACCTCGACGACCTGCGCCTGTTGTGCGGCTCCTGCCGCATCCCGCACGGCAATGGAAGGGACGCCTTCGCGATTGGCGACAAGCTGATCGCGCAAGCCGCCACCAACGCCGTCGGCCGTCCGCACCAGATGCTGCTGACGGGCGACCAGATCTACGCGGACGACGTGTCGGCCTCCCAGTTGATGGTGCTCTCCGATGCCGCGCATGTGCTGCTCGGCTGGAAGGAACTGATCCCCTACGACAAGGCGGGCAGCAAGGCCGACGTGGACAAGTTGCTGCCCTTCCTGCGCCGCGATCCGCTGGAAAAGGCCGGCTTCACCTCGGAAGACCTCGACGGGCAACTGTTGTCACTCGGCGAGTACCTGTGCATGTACATCATGGTCTGGTCGGACGTGCTGTGGCCGGTCGACATGCCGATCTTCAGCGACGTCGCCAATGCCACGCGCGTGGTGCTCGGCGGTGGCCAGAAGGAATTCAGCGAGTGGTTCGGCAAGCGCGCGAAGAAGGGCGACCACTTCGCCATGGACCGCCACGCGAAGGGCCTGGTGCTGTTCCGCGAGGAACTGAAGAACGTGCGCCGCCTGCTGGCCAACATCCCCAGCTACATGATCTTCGATGACCACGAGACCACCGACGACTGGAACATGACGCAGGACATCTGCAAGGCGCTCTACGGCAACCCGCTGGGCCTGCGCGTGATGCAGAACTCACTGGTGGCCTACACCCTGTGCCAGCACTGGGGCAACGTGCCGGAGCAGTTCGAAGACCCGCCGGCAGGCGGCACCAAGCCGCCGGGCAAGGCGCTGCTCGACCTGCTGAACGGCATCACGGATGCGGGCGTCTATGACACCAGATCACCAGCGCTGCGCAAGCTGGTCGCGGTGCACGAAGACTCCGAAATGGCGGCACGGCCGGACCATGCCGCGTTCCACGACACCGGCGAGCTGATCTACAACTACACCGTCGAAGGGCCGGGCCACCAGATCATCTTCACCGACTCCCGCTCGTGGCGCTCCTTCCCGACGGGACGCGTCGGCGGCGCCGTGCTGATGCCCGAGGACCAGCTGGTGCAGCAGATCGTCAACACGCCAGCGGCCGGCAATCGCATCGTGATCGTGGTGATGACCACCAACGCGCCCGCCGTGGAGCCGATCCGCTCGGCCGCGCGGCACGACGTGGTCGCCAACCTGTTCGCACACTTCCCCGATGTCTACGAGGCATGGGAGCTGCCCTCGGTCGCTTTCGACAAGCTGATGGCGCGCCTGGTCGAGAAGCTGCCGCTGGTCAACGGCACGCGCACCGGGGCGCTGGCGATGATCTCCGGCGACGTGCATTTCAGCTTCGCGACGCGCATGCTCTACAAGGCCACGACACGCCTCGGGGATGTGCAGCCGCAACCGGTGAAGGCGGTCATCGCGCAACTCGTCGCCAGCTCGTTCCGCAAGGAGACCGACAACACGCTCGGCTTCCATCGCGAAGGCTATGCCTACACGCCGGGCTTCATCGAGAGCCTCATGATCCCCGAGACCGAGCCGCAGGGCTACTGGGGCTGGAACGTCGCGAAGGGTTCGGAGATGGTGGTGGGGCAGCGCGGCCTGCATCCGGCCGGCGTGTTCGTGCCGCTCTTCACCCTCAAGCTCGACCAGCCGACGCTGCCCACCGTTCCCGACGGCTTCTTCCTCGGCACCGCGGTCGATCCGCAGTTGACGCCCGACTACATCTACCGGCTCGACTACCTGGAACCGCCGGGCGCAGATGCGGCCGTCGACACCACGCCGCTGCCGCCGCTGCCCGCGGGCAGCACGCCCACCGACCGCAAGATGGCCGCCGAGGCGATCCGCGCCGCGGCCACCAAGTACCGAATGCACAACGCGGGCGGCACGATGACGAAGGTCGTCGGCACCAACAACTTCTGCGAGATCACCTTCGACTGGCACCCGACCAACGTCGCCGCGCGCCGCCTGCATCACATCGCGCGGTGGCGCAAGGGACAGGACATCAACGTGGTGCAGGAGAGTGACTTTGTCGTGAGCCTCGATCCGGACGACGCGCAGTTTCCGGAGTTCGTGCCGAGGAAGGTGCAATGAGCGCCGCGCCGGGCCGCCCCAAGCAAGCTCGCACCCCCTCGGGGGGCAACGCGGACACGAAGTGCCGAGCGTGGGGGCACCAATGAGTTCGTTGTTCGTCTCCTTGGCCGATGGGCTGGGCCGGCTGCTCGACCCCATCGTTGAGGTCGTCAAGGAACCGGCCTGGCTGCCGCGCCTGCTGGCCGAACTCGGCGTGCCACCGGACCGGAGCAATAACGCGCTGATCCAGGCGCTCTCCGCCGTTGCCGTACTCAAGGAGCGCATCGAGACCCTGAGCGCACAGCAGACGCCGTCCTTCGAAAGCATCGCTGCCGTGCTCGATGCCGCCGCCGATGCTTTCGAAGCACTGCGCAAGCTCGAACAGCAAGGCCCCTTGGCCGCGCTCGAGGGCCTGGGCCGCGAGCTGGTCGACCTGCTGATCATGGCCTTCCTCCAGAGCCGCATGCCGGCCGTGCGCCATGCAGCGGCCTTGCTGACCTTGCTCGATCCCGCCGAGGAGCGCACCGGCAATGCGCCGGTGGTGCAGGGCGGTCGGCTGGTGCGTGACACCTATCGCCTCGACGACTGGCATCTGGGCCGCCTGCCCGCGCTGCTGAAGGACCCGCTCGCCGTGTTGCGTACCGAGTACGGCAACGCGATGCAGACCGTGGCCGATGCGCATGCCATGGCCGACAAGCTGTTCCCGCGGCTGGTGCGGCTGCTGCGTTCGCTCGGTCTCACCTGCCGCTATGGCTTCGGTCCCGACGATGCCGTTTCGATGGGCGATGCCGGCCCGTTGATGTCGCACGCGACGATCGTCTACATCGAGGAGCCTCTCTACGGCTTCGCGGCCGAATCCGGGTTGGTGCTGTCGCTGTCGGCCGCCGCCCAGGGCGATCTCGGCCTGGTCATCAGCCCCTTCGGCAGCATCGCCGTGCAGGGGAGCGCCGGCCCATGGAAGATCGAGGCGGCGCTCACGGCCGGCATCAATGCCGTCGCCTGGGGCCGCCACGGCGTGACGCTGCTCGCCAGCCCCGGCACGCTCGACGCCAAGGCCAGCGCATCGGCCACGCTCCCGACCATCGAGGACGTGCCGGCCTATGTCATCGGCCAGCCCGATGGCGCGCGCGTCGAGGTCGGCGGTGCGAAGCTGGCGCTCGAAGTCGCGCTGTCGGACGCACGCGCATCGCTGGCTGTGTCGGCCGATGTGAGCAAGGCCATGATCGTGATCGCGGCCGGCAATGGCGATGGCTTCCTGAGCTCGATCCTGCCCGCAGGCGGCATGCAGGCGAAGGGTGACCTGGGCATTGCATGGTCCAGTGACAAGGGCCTCACGCTGCGCGGCAGCGCGTCGCTGGAGGCGTCGATCCCGGTCGGGTTGTCCTTTGGTGGTGTCACGCTGTCCGCCATCACGCTCGCCGTCAGGCCACAGGACGCAAGCATCGCCACCGAGGTCTCGGCCAGCGTCAAGGCATCGATCGGCCCGATGACCGCGGTGCTCGACCGCATCGGCATCGCAGGCCTGCTGAGCTTCCCGTCCAACGGCGGCAACCTCGGCGTGGCGAATCTCGATCTCGGCTTCAAGCCGCCGAGCGGCATCGGCCTCACCGTCGAGGCGAGCGGCGTGCTCACGGGCGGCGGCTTCCTGTTCCATGACGACGTGCAGAAGGTCTACGCGGGCGTGCTGCAACTGTCGCTGCACGAGACCATCGCCCTGAAGGCCTTCGGGCTGATCGCCACGCAGATGCCCGACGGCCGGCCGGGCTTCTCGATGATCATCTTCATCACGGCCGAGGACTTCCGGCCGATACCGCTGGGCATGGGCTTCACGCTGCAGGGCATCGGCGGCATGGTCGCGGTGAATCGCACCTTCGACCAGGACGTGTTGCGTGCGGGCCTGAAGAACGACACGCTCGGCACGCTGCTGTTCCCGCGCGACCCGGTCGCCAACGCGCCGGCCATCATCCGCTCGCTGGCCACGGCCTTCCCGGCGCTGCGCGGCAGCTACCTGCTCGGTATCCTCGCGCGCATCGGCTGGGCCACGCCCACGCTGGTGCTGCTGGACCTCGCGCTGATCCTGCAATTCGGCGCGCGCAAGCGACTGCTGGTGCTGGGCCGCATCAGCTCGATGCTGCCCTCGCGCGAGAACGACCTGATACGGATCAACCTCGATGCGATGGGCGTGCTCGACTTCGACGAAGGCACCGCGTCCATCGATGCGGTGCTGGTCGATTCACGGCTGGTGCACAAGTTCGCGCTGACCGGCGCGATGGCGTTGCGCGCGCGCTGGAAGAAGGGGCCGGGCGCGGGCTTCGTGCTGGCGGTCGGCGGCTTCAACCCGCGCTTCGCGCCGCCGGCCAATGTGCCCAAGCTCGACCGCATCGCCATCGCGCTGTGTTCGGGCGACAACCCGCGCATCACCTGCGAGGCCTACTACGCGATCACTTCCAACACCTTGCAATGGGGCGCGCGGGCGCAACTGCATGCGGCGGCGTATGGCTTCAGTGTGGATGGCGACGTCGGCTATGACGTGCTGATCCAGTTCGTGCCGCTGCATTTCCTCGCGGAGTTCCATGCCTCGGTGCAACTGAAGCGAGGCTCCAGCAATCTGTTCAAGGTGTCGCTGCAAGGCGAGCTGGAAGGGCCGCGGCCCTTGCGCGTGAGCGGCAAGGCGAGCTTCGAGATCTTCTGGTGCGACTTCTCGGTGCGCTTCGACAAGACGCTGATCGATGGCGAGATGCCGCCGCTGCCGCCGGCTGTCAACGTACTGGAGGAGTTGAAGAAGGCGCTGGTCACGCCGCAGAGCTGGACCACGCTGCCGCCGGCGCGTGCGAGCCATGGCGTGGCGCTGCGCAAGCTTGCGCCGCCGGCCGCAGGCAGCGCGATCGTGCTCGATCCAACGGGGCGTCTCGTGGTCAAGCAACAGGTGGTGCCGCTGAACACCTCGCGCGACATCGACACCTTTGGCGGCGCGCCGGTGGCGGGGGACAAGCGCTTTGCCCTCAGCGCGGCGTTGAACTCGCAGCCGCAGAATGCGAACAACACGGTGCAAGACCAGTTCGCCCCCTCGCAGTTCTTCAACATGAGCGATGACGAGAAGCTGGCCGGGCCGTCCTTCGAGGAGATGGATGCGGGCTTCGTGTTCGGTAGCGAGGCCGTGACATTCGACGCATCGCAGGTCGTGCCCGCGCCGCTGAAGTACGAGCCCATCGTCATCGACGACATGGCCGCGCCGCCCAAGCCGCCGTTGCCTCCGATCTTCATGACCTTCGCGGAACTGAACTTCCACAGTCGTACCGGTGCCGCGGCGCGTGCGCCGGTGCGGGCGGTGGGCCTGGCGCGCTTCCGTCGTGGCGAAGAGGAGGCGGCGGATCAGGCGGTGCAACTCGCGCCGCCCCAATTCGCCATCGTGCCGCTGGCCGATGGCACGCCCGCGGCGGTCGATGCCAGGGTACAGACCTGGAGCGAGTACCGCGCCACGCTGGCCACGATGAACCGTGGCGGCGCGAAGTGGCAGGTGGTGCCGCAGCACGAATTGCAAGACGCTGTCGCGTTGCGCGGGTGAGCACATGGCGACCTCGACCAGCCCCCAGGCCAACCTGAGCCTCGTACCCTGGGTGCGTCAGGGCGCGGCAGCGGCCATCACCACGGCCGACACGCTCGGCGCGGGCCAGCGCGCAGTGGCCGAGTTGTCCGCCGTGGTCTCCGTCAACGGCAGCGCCGCGCCCCCCGTCACGGTGCGCCTGCGTGGCCCGGCCGACGTGGTGGGCATCGACGCCAACCAGATCGTGCGCCGCGACCCACATCCCGGCAGCATCGACTTCGAGCCCAACTACTTCGCCGGCATCGAATTCGACCGACCCGATTTCCCCTGGCTCTTCACCCCCGCGAAAGCCGACGCAACAGGCAAGCTGCGTCCCTGGCTCTGCCTGGCGGTGGTGCGCAAGCAGGACGGGGTTTCGCTCGGCCCGACGGTCGATGCGCCATGCACCATGCTGCAGATCGCCGCACCCGCCAGCATCGCAGCCGAATTGCCCAACCTCGTCGACAGCTGGGCCTGGGCGCACTCGCAGGTCGCGGCCATCGACAGTTCGCAGGTCGGCAATGCGCTCGCGGGCTCGCCGGCCCTGTCCCTCTCTCGCTTGCTGTGCCCGCGCATCCTCAAGGCCAACACCGAATACATCGCGTGCGTGGTGCCGACATTCGAGCTGGGGCGCAAGGCCGGACTGGGCTTGGCCGTCACGGACGCCGAACTCATCGCAACCAACGCCCTCGCGCCCGCATGGGTCGCAACGACCAAGCTGCCCTTGCAACTTCCCGTCTACCACCACTGGGAATTCCGCACCGGGGAGGGCGGGGACTTCGAATCGCTGGTGCGTGCGCTCAAGGCCCGGCCGCCCCCGGACAACCTGGGGCGCAGGCCCATCGACATCAGCACGCCCGGCTTCCGCCTGCCGGCGGACTTCCCGCCCCACGTCACGCTGGGCCTGGAGGGCGCACTGCAACCCACCGACACGCCCGAGACACCGGCGCCCTGGGCCGACGCAACAGCCAAGCCCTTCCAGACCGAACTCGCGCGCATCATCAACGCGCCGGGCCTCAACGAAGTGGCCGATCCGAATGCCGATCCGCTGCTCGGTCCACCGGTCTACGGTCGCTGGCATGCCGCGCGCTCCATCGTGGCGCGCGGCGTCGCCAAGTGGCTGGACCAGCTCAACCTCGACCCGCGTTCACGCACCGTGGCCGCCTTCGGCACGAGCGTGGTCCAGGCGCACCAGGAAGCGCTGATGGCGGCGGCCTGGGACCAGGCCGCCGAGCTTCAGCGCGCCAACCAGCGCATGCGCCAATTGCAACTGAGCCTGGTCGTCGGCACCAGCCTGCACACGCGGCACTTTGCGAACCTCGGCCCGGAAACGCTGCTGCGCATCGGCGCGCCGGCCTTCGCGCGACTGCGCAGCTTCGCTTCCGGTGACGCCGTATCGCACACGCTGGTCGCGCAGATGGCCGGCAAGGCCTTGCCGCTCGCAGCCACCAGCCCGGCCATGCGCCGCATCGGACGCGAGCGCGGTCCCTTCACGCGCCGCATCGCCGCGCAAGGCCTCACGCGCTCGACCACGCAGACCTGGGTGATGAAGCTCAACACCGGCCTGACCTTCTCCACGCCCCCCATGGTCGACATGGCCACCATCGACGCGGTGCGCGCGCGGGTGAACATCGTCACGATCAAGCCGTACCGCGAAGTCAACAAGGCACTGGTCGATGCCCGGGCCGGGCGGCCCAACTTCCAGGTCATGACCGAGGGCGCCGCGATCAACGTGCCGCAGGTGGAGATCATGATGGCGCTCCCGGACAGCGCAGCGGCGCGCGAGTTCCGGCTGGCCGCGAGCGAGCACCTGGGCCGCGTCAATCCCGGTCGCTTCAAGTTCCTGCAGGCGCCGCCGCCCCCGATGGAGATGGGGGAATTCAAGGCGACCCTGCTCGCGCAGACCGAGCCGCGCCAGACCATGGTGGCGCTCGCCCGCTCGCTGGTCTCGGTCGGCGCAGACGCGGTCGCGCCGGTCGACACGCCTGCCAGCGCCGCGGTCGGCATCGACACCATCATGGCCGCGCCCACCTTCCCGCAGCCGATGTACGAGCCGCTGCGCGACCTGTCGCAGGAGATGCTCCTGCCCGGCCTGGAAGACGTGCTGCCCGACAGCGTGATCGGCCTCAAGACCAACCGCCGCTTCGTCGAGGCCTACATGGTCGGCCTCAATGTCGAAATGGCGCGCGAACTGCTGTGGCGCGGCTTCCCGACCGACCAGCAAGGCACTTGCTTCAAGCAGTTCTGGGACACGCGCGCCGCACCCGAGCCGCGCGAGGACATCGGCCCGCTGCACCTCTGGGGCGATCGCCCGCTGGCCGACCCGGCCACCGCGCCGGTGCGCGAACAGTTCGTGATGCTGATGCGCAGCACCTTGCTCAAGCGCTATCCCAATGCCATCGTCTTCGCGGTGTCGGGCTACTTCACCCCCGGCGGCGGGCGCGCGCCGGCCGACGATCCGCTGGCCATCGTGATGCCATCCTTCAGCGGCACGATGCAGCCGGACGTGTCCTTCTTCGGCTTCGACATCACGACCGAACAGGCCACCGGCGCGGATGGCCATGCCGGCTACTACATCGTGATCCAGGAGCATCCGACCGAGCCGCGCTTCGGCCTCGATGAAGACACACCGACCGGCGGTGCCAGCCACTTGGCCGTGGCCGGCGGACCGCCCGCGGGCGTACCGCTCGGTGGCCTGCAATGGGGCCGCAACAGCGCGCACATGGCCGGCATCGTGCGGCAGTTGCCCGTGCGCATCTCGATCCATGCCTCGCAACTCGTCAAGCACTGAAGCAGAGAAGCGCCACCATGGCCACCACCCCCAAGTTCTCCGCCGCCAACTTCTTCGCGAGCAACCTCAAGCTCTCGTCGATCGTTGCGCCGCCGCTGCCGGTGATGCTCGAAACGCTGTGCCCCAGCGACCGCCCGCTCGCGTTGCTGCCGGTGCGGCTGGAGACGCGCTTCTTCACGCTGCCCGACAGCACTGTCCAGCTGCGCGTACGCATCTACCCCGACAAGATCCACCTCGACTCGCACGAGCGCGACCTGTTGCCCGGCGAGCGCGACTGGGGCCGGCACTACTGGGAACAGGACTGGCGCGCCGGCCCCAACGCCGGCGCGCGTGCCGATGCATGGCGTCAACTGGCCGATCGCTTCGGTGCACAGCGTGCGGCGTGGATCGCGCGCGCGCTCGCACCGACCAATCCCTTGCAGCGGCCCACGCTCGCCGTTGCCGCCAAGGATCCCTTGCCGACTGCGCCGCAGTGGCCCGCCGTCACCGTGGTCAGCGACGGCAAGGAGGCCGCGTGGCGCCACGCCCCCGTCGCGCGCCTCATGCCCGACCGTTGGATCGCCGTGATCCAGGCCGGCGGCCGCGTCGTGATCGCGGTCGCGGGCGGCCCGGTCCGCAAGCCGCTCGCAACAGGCCCCGACCCCCAGGTGCCCGTCTCCACGGTCCCCGCCGACCAGCTCGCCGTCGACGAGGGCATGCGCTGGATGGTCGACTTCGACGAGGCCGAGAAGGCCGGCATGGGCCTGCGTATCGCCATACCGCCGCCGACGCTGGCGGGCGGGGGCATCGAAAGCCTCTTCGTGTTCGGTACGACTTCGGCAAGCCCCACAGACACCGCCGCCCAACTGGCCGCCTTGCTCGACGCTCATCACTACACCGACGGCGCCGAATTCCTGCGCACCGGAACGCCCACCAACAACACGGCCGACCGCCGCGCGGGCTACGACCCTTCGGACGCGGGCAGGGCGCAGAGCTTTGCGACGGAAGTTGCATTCGATCCTTCGACCTTGGCCGCAACGTCGAATGCAAAGCGCCTCGGCCTCGCGCTCGGACTTCTCGACGCGCAGATCGCTCCCGTGCTCGGCCGCCTGCCCCTGGCCGCCGGCACGCAGGAAGCCGACATGCGCGCCATGAACACCGCGCTGTGGCCAATGGGCTGGGGCTACTTCCTCAGCAATCTCGCAGGCCCCGAGGGCAGCGGCATGACGCCCGAGCACATCACCTGGGCGCGCGCGCATTTCCTCGACCACGTGCGCAGCGCCGGACCCCTCGCCAGCCTGCGCTGCGGCCGCCAGCCCTACGGCATCCTGCCCGTGACCTCGATCGACTACTGGAAGCCGCGCGCCGGGGAGGAGGCCGCCTTCGCGCGCGACACGATGCTGCAGGGCCTGCTGCGCCAGTTGCGCGACTTCGCCTGGCGTCCGCAACTGGTGAACGCCGCGCGCGTGGGCCGCCGCAACCCCGCCGACCCCGATGGCGACCTGGCCGACGTGATGCGCACCGATGCCGTGTCCAGTAGCTACAGCACGCGCGCCGTGATGGGCCGCCACTATCTGCAGCACCTGCGCGCCTTCCTCGGCGAAGACCTGCTGGGCAGTGGCTTCCTCGCGCAGCAGGACGCGATCGCCACCGGGCTGCTGACGCGGCTCAACTTGCCATGGCGCCCGCGCATTTCGCGGGCGGCCTATGCGGACATGGACTACCCCGTCGGCTCACAGCCGGTGCAGGCCGGCGAGGTGTCGCCGTGGCGCAAGCTGGAGCCCGACTTCATCACCGCGCTGCTGACCGAGCCCGCCATCGACGCACTGATCGCGATGCGGCCCGATCCGAACAACGTCGACGCCAAGTCGAGCCTGCTGCAGATCCTGCTGCGCCACGCGCTGCTGCGCGAACTGGCGCAGGCCACGGCCATGATCGCGGCCGGCCTGCCCGGCAACGACCTGGCCACCTTGCTGCGCGACGCCGAACTCATCGACCTCGTGACGGGCGCCGCGCCGTCGCTCACCTGGAAGCGACAACTCGCCCTCAAGGTGCCGGCCGTGACGGGCGACAAGACCATCCGCCAGTTCCTCGAAAGCACCACCACCTTCGATGCCGCCCCGCTCGCATCCCTGGGCGCCTTCCGCAACAGCCTGTCCTGGTTGCGCACGCTCGACAGCGAAGCGCTGCAACTGCTGATGCAGGGCACATTGGACCTCTCGTCTCACCGCCTCGATGCCTGGATCACCTCCTTCGCGACCAAGCGCCTCACGTCGATGCGCGCCGCCGCACCGCAAGGCATCTACGCGGGCGCCTACGGCTGGGTCGAGAATCTGCGCCCACTGCCGGCCGGGGCCGCCGCACCCGTCACGCCGCCCGCGGGCGAGGCCGGGGCCTTGTTCGCCACGCCCAACGACAGCGGCTTCATCCACGCGCCCTCGATGACGCATGCCACCGCCGCCGCACTGCTGCGCAATGCGCACCTGGGCGCGACCGGCGTGCCGCAGGAGAACGGTCCCTTCGCCATCGACCTCACGTCGCGCCGCGTGCGCGAGGCCAACCAGTTGCTGGAAGGCGTGCGCCAGGGCCAGCCGCTGGGCGCGCTGCTCGGCTATCGCTTCGAGCGCGGCCTTCACGAGCTCTTGCTCGACCGCTTCATCGCACCGTTGCGCGATCTCGCGCCATTGGTCGCCGGCAAGCTGGAAGCGAAGACGAAACCGCTGGAAGCCATCGCCGCCAACAACGTCGTCGACGGCCTGGTGCTGCACAGCCGCTGGCGCGCCGACGGTCGGCCGATCAACGCGCTATTGGTGCAGAAGGGCGCGAGCGAGGATGAGCTCAAGAAGATGCGGCAGGAGCTCAATGCATTGGGCGATGCCATCGACGGCGTGGGCGATGCCCTGACCGCCGAGACCGCCTACCAGATGGCGCGCGGCAACACCTCGCGCATCGCCAGCACCCTGGCTGCGCTCGCGCATGGCGATGCGCCGGCGCCGGAACTGGAGGTCGCACGCATGCCCCGCAGCGGCGTCGCACTCACGCACCGGGTGCTGATGCTGTGGAGCGGCGCGGCCACGGCGACGACCGGCTGGGCCGCCGTGTCCACTTCGGCGCGTGCCACGGCCGAGCCCATGCTCAATGCCTGGGCCGCCAAGCTCTTCGGCGACCCACGCAAGGTGCGCTGCACCATCGAGCGCCTGGAAGACATCAGTGGCCTGGTGGTGGAGACACGCGTGCTGCGCCTGAGCGACCTGGCGCTGGCACCGCTCGACGTGGTGTACGGAGTGGAGAACCTCGCCGGCCCGCGTCGCCCGGACAAGGCCCCCGACGACATCGAGCAGCGCTTGCTCTACGTCGCGCGCCACCAGGCCGGCGGCTTCGCGGAGCAGGCGACGCTGCGCATCCAGCATGCGCGCCCCGCCAATCTCGCCGCGGCGGAACTGACTTTGCTGGACGTGCTGGAGCAGGCCCGCGCCGCGCAGCGCCTGCTGACGAATGCGCGCGGCGCCGATGCGGAAGACCTGAACCTGCCCGAGCGCGCAAGCGGCGGCGTCCTGGACCTGGCCGAGATGGAAGCCCGCGTCGTCAAGGCCGAGAACGCACTGACTGCTGCCCACAAGGCCCTCGACACCTTGGTGAAGAAAGGCACCGCCAGCACCGCCGATGCGCTGCGCACCGCGATGCTCAAGCTCGGCAGCTTCGGCCTTTCTCCCGCTGTGCCCGCGATCGCGTCGGGTGACGATACGGCGACGCGCAGCGCGTTGTTGCAGCAAGCGACCGCGTTGCTCAAGCAGGGCAAGCCGCGGCTCGACCAAGGCACGAGCTTGCGCGCCGCCACCGTATCGACCGACCCACGCGCGCGGCGCGACCAGTTGAACGAGCGCATGCGCACCGTGTTCGGCGCGGCCTTCGTCGTGCTGCCGCGCTTCACTTGCGACACCACCGGCGCCACCGAGTTGAAGACAGCCCTGGCCGCGTCCACCCCCACGCAGGGCGGCGATGCATTGGCCGCGCACACGTGGTTCACCCGCAGCGCCCGCGTGCGCGACCCGGTGGCGCGCCTGTCCGCCTGCCTGCGCGGCGCGGAGGTGCTCAACACCGGAGAGCGCCTGAACCTGCGCATCGCGCAACTGCCCTTCATCAACGGCGAGCGCTGGGTCGGCCTGCCTTGCGCACCGAACACCGAGCCGCCATCGGGCAAGCTCTCGCTCGTGTTGCAGGCGCCGACCACGCTCGACACGACGGTGCCGATGTGCGGCCTGGCCGTCGACGAATGGATCGAGGTCGTACCCAGCCGTCGCGAGACCACCGCGATCACCTTCCAGTACAACCCGCCCGACGCCTGCGCACCGCAGGCCGTGCTGCTCGCCGTGCCGCCCGTACCCGACCAGGCCTGGACCGTCGAGACCCTGCATCGCGTGCTGCTGGAAACGCTGGACCTGGCCAAGCTGCGCGCCGTCGACCCCGAGTCGCTGGCCGGGACTGCGCAGTACCTGCCCGCGCTCTACCTCGCCTTCAATGCGAAGGACGACGTGGTGTCCACCGACGCCATGGCCTTCGTCCGATGACCCGCCATACGGTGCAGGACAAGCCATGGCCATGAAGCCCAAGCCGCCAGCCGCTGCAGCGAAGAAGGCCGTGAAGAAGGCTGCCAGGAAAGCCGCGTTGCCCAAGGCGCCGGCACCGCGCCTGCCCAGGGTTCCGATCGAGCCGCCCGAACCTCCGGAGCCGCCACCGCCGCGTCCGCCGCCGCCACCGCGTCCACCACCTCCGCCGCCGCAGCCACCCCCCCCGCCGCCGCCCCCGCCGGGCCCAAGCACCGCCTCCATCACAAGCTGGACGCGCCTGGAGACGCATTGCCGGGACGACGCCATGTCGACCGGCACGGCAGCGCGGGTGTTCGACCCGCTCTGGTTCCTCACGCGCCAATGGCAGGTCGGCGAGTTCCAGGCCGAGGACGCAGGCTCGCCGACGCAGGCACGCGTGCGCGCGACCAGCGCCATGCTGTCGCGCTGCTACATGGGCCCGCTGAAGCACGACACGCAGGTGCAGGCAGCGGCCTATGACCCGCTCGGCATGCCGTTGGAAGTGCAGTTTGAACGCCGCCGCATGAAAGCCGCCAATGCCAGCGACCCACGCATGCTCACGCTCGCGGTCGAGGCCGGCCTGCAGTTCCTGCGCATGCTGGAAGCGCAGGCCATGTCGAAGAACTACCGCGCGGTCTTCATCACGCGCTTCGCCCTGCAAGCGCCGCCACCTCCGCCGCCCGACGCGGACCCACCGGACGAAGCCACAGCGCGCTTCATCCAGACCATGATCGGCCGCGCGCCCGATGCACGCCGACTGGCCGATGCTTTCCGCAACGGCGGCGCAGCACAGGTCCCGCTCGATCCGGTGCTGAAGATCGCCGTCGGCGACCGCGCCGAAGTGCAGCAGACAGCACAGGAATGGCTCGCGTGGTACGACGGCCTCGTGAGCGAGCCCGCGGGCGCCACTGACGATGCCTGGCAACCCACGCGCATCGAATACGCCCTCTCCGTGGCCGGCCGACTCTCGGATCGCCCCGAGGATGAATTCGCGTTGACCGCCGCCGAGTTCGACGACGGCCGCCTCGACTGGAGCAGCTTCGACCGCAACCTCGAAGTGCGCATGGGCACCGACGGCGACCGCAAGCTGAGCAGCCTCGTCGAGACGACAGTGCCCGCACCGATCAGCTTCCGCGGCGCACCGGCCGCGCGCTTCTGGGAGATGGAAGACGCGCGCATCGCCTACGGCTTGCTGCCGGTCGGCCCGACCGACCTCGCGCAACTGATGGTGATCGAGTACGCGGGCAGCTACGGCAACGACTGGTTCGTCGTCCCGCTGACCTTGCCGGTCGGCTCGTTGACGCGCGTCGATTCGCTGGTGGTCACCGACACCTTCGGCGTGCGCAGCCTGCTGCGGCCGATGGGCGATCCGGCCTTGCCGCGACCGTACTGGTCGATGTGGCAACTTGGCTGCCTGCGCCGCGCGGGCCAGGAACCGATCAACTCGCCGCAAACCAACCTGTTCTTCCTGCCATCGTCACTCGGCCGCGTGGTCGAAGGCTCGACGCTGGAAGACGTGCTGCTGATGCGCGACGAGATGGCCAACCTCGCATGGGCCATCGAGCGCAGCATCGAGAGCCCCGTGGAACAGCCCGTGCAACGCATCGAAGGCCAGGCTGACGCCGCGCCGGAGCCTCCAGCGCCGGTGGACGCGACCGCACGCTACGTCCTCTCATCCACCGTGCCCGCCAACTGGATCCCGCTGCTGCCCGTGCAAATGTCGGAAGGCGGCAAGATCGTCCAGCGCCTGCGGCGCGGCGCCGTATTGCAACCCGACGGCAGCAACAAGAAGCACCCCGCACAGGGCACGGTACTCAACGCTGGCGCCTCGCTGCTGCTCTTCGACGAGGAAGTGCCTCGCGAAGGCGCGCATGTGACGCGCGCCCGTCGCATGGCGCGGTGGACCGATGGGAGCACTTGGGTCTGGACCTCGTTCCGAAGGCAGGTTGGGCGCGGCGAAGGTTCGAGCGGCCTGCGCTTCGATCAGGCGGAGCGTGAGGGGGACAGCGAGTAGGTCAATCGAACACGATCACGCCGCGTCATTGCGTCCGGCCGCCAGGTCCTCGAAGGCCTGCGGCGCCTCCTCGATGCGATAGCGCTTCGTGATCAACTCATCGAGCTTGAGCTTGCCCGCCTGGTAGAGGCCGACCAGCCTCGGGAAGTCATGCCGCGGCCGGGTCGATCCATAGAAGCTGCCCTTCAGCGTCTTCTCCTCGAAGGCGAAGCTCGCCGTGCGCAGCGTAGTGGTGTTGTCCGGCGACGAAAGCCCCACCACCACCGCTGTGCCGCCATTGCGAAGACAGGCATAGGCCTGCGCCACGATCGCCCCATGCCCCACGCATTCGAAGGCATAGTCGGCGCCACCACCGGTGAGCTTGCGCAGTTCCTTCAGCAGGTTCTCCGACTTCGATGCGTCGATGACATGCGTCGCGCCGAAGGTCCGGGCCATCTCCAGCTTGTGTGCCAGCATGTCCACGGCCACGATCATCGTGGCGCCCGCGTTCTGGCAGCCCTGGATGGTGCTGAGCCCGACGCCGCCAGCGCCGAACACCACGCAGATCGAGCCCGGCTCCACCTTGGCCGTGTTGCAGGCCGCGCCCCAGCCGGTCATCACGCCGCAGCCGATGAGGGCGCAGCGGTCCAGCGGCACGCCGGGCGCGATTTTCACGACGCTGTTCTCATGCAGCGTCGCGTACTCGGCCATCACGCCGCAGCCGCCCATCACGTTGAGCGGCTCGCCCTTGCTGTCCGACGTACGACGGTGCCCGCCGAACAGCGTGCCCGGTGCCGACCGCCCACCCTCGCAGAGGTTGGCCCGGCCCGTCACGCAATAGCGGCACTTGCCGCAGGTGTGAACGAAGCTGCTGATGACCGGGTCGCCCACCTTCAGGTCCGTCACGCCCGCGCCGACCTGCGTGACGACGCCGGCGCCTTCATGGCCCAACACCACCGGCGTGGGCAGGGGAGGGTGCCATTGGTCACGGAAAGATCGCTGTGGCACACGCCGCAGGCGGCCAGCTTGATCATCACTTCGCCGGGGCCCGGCGGGTCGACCAGGATGTCTTCAACGCCCACGGCCTGGCCGTCGCCGCGGAACACCACGGCCTTGGATTTCATTTGCATTTTTCGATTCGATTAGCTAGGGGTGACCATCGTCTGGATGGCCGTGAACTCGAGCAGCCCTTCAGGGCCGTTCTCGATGCCCAGGCCCGACTGCTTGCGGCCAGCAAAGGGCGCTTGCGGATCCAGCAGGTGCACGCTGTTGATCCACACCGTGCCGACGTCCAGCCGTTCGCCGATGGCTTGGGCCGCCGCGATATCGGCGGACCACACCGACGCGCCGAGGCCGAACTCCGTCGCATTGGCGCGGCGCACGACTTCGTCGACCTCGGAGAAGCGCAGCAGCGGAACGATGGGGCCGAAGGGTTCTTCGACCACCACCCGCGCGTCGTCTGGCGGGTTGTCGACAACAGTTGGCGCAATGAAGTAACCAGGACCTTCGCTGGCCGAACCGCCCGTGAGGAATCGATGGCCCGCATCGCGCGTGGCCCCGATGAGTTCCCGCACGCGCTCGTACTGCAACTTGTTCTGCACAGGCCCCAGCACCACGGTCTCGTCCAGCCCATTGCCCACGCGCGCCGCCTCCGCCGCCGCCACGAAGGCCTTCGCGAATTCGTCGTAGATCGCCTCATGCACATAGATGCGCTTGGCCGCGATGCAGACCTGGTCCGAGTTGAGGAAGGCGCCTATGAACAGGCGCCGCGCGACCTTCTTCACATCGACGTCGGGCATCACGATGGCCGCGTCGTTGCCGCCGAGTTCCAGCGTCAGGTGCTTGAGCGTCGATGCCGCCGCCGCCATCACGCGCCGGCCGGTCGCGGTCGAACCGGTAAAGGCCACCTTGGCGATGCCGGCGTGCGCCGTGAGCAGCGGCCCCAGTTGATCCCCGCCTGAGAGGACGTTGACCACGCCCGCAGGGAACAGGTCGGCCATCAAATCGCCGAGGCGCAGGGCCGTGAGCGGCGTGAAAGGCGAGGGCTTGACGATGACCGTGTTGCCGCAGAGCAGGGCCGGCGCCAGCTTCCACACCGCGAGAGTCAGCGGAAAATTCCAGGGCGCGAGCCCAGCACTTCATTGCGTGCCAGTGCCAGCGGGCGGCCCTGCTCGGCTGTCAGCAGCAGCGCGAGTGACTCGGCGTTGTCCTGCAGGCATTGCGCCAGCGACTGGAGCCGTTGCCGGCGCTCGTCAATGCTCTTGTCGCGCCAGCCCGGGAATGCGGCCTGCGCGGCCTCCACCGTGGCGTCGAGCATCGCGGCCGTGCAGTCGGGCGCGTGCGCGAGCACGGCTTCCGTGGCGGGGTCGATGACCGGGAATGTAGTGGGCGCATCGAGCAATCGGCCGTTCGATAGCAATCTGAACGGCCGCGCATCGTGCAGGGCAGGGTGGTCCGGAATCATGAAATCCTTTTCTTGCGTGAGCGCACATGATTCGGTCCGGCCGCCATTGCGGCACCACCCAAGGCGGGTGGAAGCCCATCCATCCTCCGGTCAGGGGACGTGGCATCCGGCGCGTGCCGGAAACGCCTTGCCATTCACAAACGGGTCGCTATTTTTGCAAAACCAATACGCGTGAAGCTCAGCGTCCAAATGCGGTCGCTTCTCTTCGGGCTCGACACGCCATATCGAGTTGCGCACGACGCAGGTGGCCCTGTTCCTGCTCTTCAATTCCTCGCGGAAAAATCGACGGCGTACGGGGCAATAGGACGCGGGATGCCCTCAAGTTTTCAGGTCGAGGCCGTGCTGCGCGATGTACTGGCCGATGCGGGCCTGAATTCCTGCGTCACATCACCAGCACGGTGCTGCGCTCGCCAGCGCGCCAGGCGAGCGGGATGTACGCCCCGCTCTACGGACCCGGCCGGAGACGAAGTCATCGGGCGAATACCTGCGGCCCGCGTCCCCAATGGACATGGCCGGCGAGTCATCGTGGCGGCCATGAAGGACAAGATCAATGTGGCTTGGCCCGGGCAGTGGGCCTACATTGTGCCGACCCGACGGCATTGAATGTCATTGACATCCCGTGCCATCGTTTGCAAAACATGCGCAAGAATTCCCGGGAGTATTGCAAAGGGGCCAAGGCTGGCCAGCCCGGCCTCAGAGTTTTTTGACCGGCCAATGGTGACCCGGCATTTCACATCGGGATTCCGCAGCCAACTGCATCGCAAATTGACAGGCGCGCCGAATCCGCCTCCATTGGCCGGGGTTGGCGTAAACCCTTGCTCAATTCGGAGGACAGGAAATTCAGAAGTGCAGAACAGAGCCGACGCGCGCCAATTGATGCGGCGTCACCCGACTGAAAAATCTCAGGCCGCGAATCCGTTGGCGCTGAAGATCCGGCTCATGATGGGCGTCGTCGGCGCCTGCGTCATCGTGGTAACCAGGCCCACGGCGCTCGCGCGCAGCAATTCCGCGCGCAATGCGGCTTCGAGTTGTCGGCGTGCAGCGTCAGGGCGATCGTGCTCGTACTCTTCATCGAGTTCGCAATGAAGATAGTAGTCCACGCGTCCCATCACACGTTCAATTGCGGCTGAAATGTCCGTCTCGCTCATCCCTAGTCCTTGTGTCTCATCCGCACGTTCAACTACGTATCTCTAATTCGCCATCCCTATTTAAGAAAAAAGTACACACCCGCTTTTTTCGAGTGTCCAATGCACCTTCTGTCGAGGACTATACCGAGCCTTCGGGCGAAATTGGCGGCGCTCCGGTAACGTTCATATTTAGTTGTGGTGATTTGTCAACGATGTTTCAGGCATCCGAGGGCGGGGGGAGCAAATGCCGAGCCGCGATGGCGACCCGGACACAGTCCTTGATGTGCTGTTCGCCCAGGGTGCTCAGTGCGGCGTAGCCCAGCAGGGCCGAAACGGCCTGGCCGGCCATCGGCACGTACTTCGTGGCCTGTTTGGCGGTCATGCGCACGCCGACCCGCCTGGCCAGCGCCAGTAACAATTCACGGGTGATCAACTTGCCGACCAGCAGCGCGCCGACCGCGGCGGCTGCTTTCTGCACGCCTTCGCGGCGCTGCGGGCCAAGTTTCTCGAGCTGCGTCAGCGAGAGGCCGAATTCGGCACTGATCTGGGGCACTACGCGGGACAGCAGCGCCGCATCGGTCGCCCAATCCAGGCCCGGAAGCGGGATGGCGCTGGCAGCGGCGCCGAGCAAGGCCTTGCGCCGCAGCAGGCTGCGGCTGCGGCGGATGGCGGCGATCAGCTTCGGATCGCCCTGGGCGAGTTCGATGGCGGAGGGCATGCCCCGCAGGGTAGCAGGCTCAGGCCGCCAGTGACTCCAGTTGATCCGACAGCGTCAGCCAGCGCTCTTCCAGACCCGCGATTTCGTCGTTGAGCGCCTTCAGGCGCTTGCCAGCCTCGGCGATTTCCGCGGGCGGCAGGGGCTCGGCCAGTCGCGCCTCGAGCGTGGCCTTGTCGGCGCTGGCGGTGGCGAGGCGGGCGTCGATCTGCGCGATCTCGCGCTTGAGCGGCTTCTGCTGCTCGCTGAGTTGCTGGCGCGATTGGGCATCTTGCTTGCGCGCTTCCTTGCCGGCGGCGGGTGCCGGGGAAGGTGCCGGGGCCGCAACGGGCGCCGGGGCCGGTGGTGCGGCGGCCGCGGAACGCACGGCCTCCTTGGCCTCTTCGCGCAGGCGCTTGGCCTCGTCGAGCAGGTAGCGCTGGTAGTCGTCCAGGTCGCCGTCGAAATCGGTCACGCCGCCACGGCCGACTAGCCAGAACTCGTCGCACACCGAGCGCAGCAGCGCCCGGTCGTGGCTCACCAGCATCAGCGTGCCTTCGAATTCGTTCAGCGCCACGGCCAGGGCCTCGCGCGTGGCCAGGTCCAGGTGGTTGGTTGGCTCGTCGAGCAGCAGCAGGTTGGGGCGCTGCCAGACCATCATGGCCAGCACCAGGCGCGCCTTCTCGCCGCCGCTCATCGTACCGACCGGTTGCTTGACCATGTCGCCGCTGAAATTGAAGCTGCCGAGGAAGCCGCGCAGGGCCTGTTCACCGGTGGCTTCCTTCGCATTGGCGCCGAGCTCGCGGGCCATGCGGACCATGTGCTCCAGCGGCGTGTCCTGCGGGCGCAGCACGTCGAGTTCCTGCTGCGCGAAGTAGCCGATGTTCAGGCCCTTGCCCTCGGTGAGGGTGCCGGCCAGGGCGCCCATCTCGCGGGCGATGGTCTTCACCAGCGTCGACTTGCCCTGCCCGTTGGCGCCCAGGATGCCGATGCGCTGGCCGGCCTGCACCGAGCGGCTCACGCCGGTCAGGATGGTCTTGGGCGGCGCGTCTTCCATTTCGTAGCCGAAGCTCGCCTGCGTGATCGACAGCATCGGGTTCGGGATGTTGCCCGGCTCCTTGAACTCGAAGGTGAAGTCGGCCTCGGCCAGCAGCGGCGCGACCTTGACCATGCGGTCCAGCGCCTTGACGCGGCTCTGCGCCTGCTTGGCCTTGCTGGCCTTGGCCTTGAAGCGGTCGATGAACTTCTGCAGGTGGGCGATCTTGTCCTGCTGCTTGGCGAAGGCCTGTTGCTGCTGCTCCATCTGCAGCGCGCGCATTTCCTCGAACTTGCTGTAGTTGCCGCCGTAGCGGGTCAGCTTGGCATGCTCGATGTGCAGGGTGACGTCGGTGACCGCGTCGAGGAACTCGCGGTCATGGCTGATGACGATCATCGTGCCCTCGTACTTCTGCAGCCACGACTCGAGCCAGACCAGGGCGTCCAGGTCCAGGTGGTTCGTCGGTTCGTCGAGCAGCAGCAGGTCGCTCGGGCACATCAGCGCGCGGGCCAGTTGCAGGCGCATGCGCCAGCCGCCGGAGAAGCTGTCGACCGGATGGTCGAGTTCATGGCTCTTGAAGCCAAGGCCGAGAATCAGCGCCTGTGCGCGCGGCACCGCGTCATGCTCGCCGGCATCGGCCAGGTCGGTGTAGGCATGGGCCAGGGCCATGCCGGCATCGTGGTCGTCCGGGTCGGCTTCATGGGCGCGCTCGGCGGCGGCCAAGGCCTCGCGCAACTCGACCAGGCGCGTGTCGCCGCAGACCACGAAATCGGTGGCGGGCTCGCTGGTCTCGGGCATGTTCTGCGCGACCTGCGCCATGCGCCATTGCTTGGGGATCGAGAAGTCGCCGCCGTCCTCGTGCAGCGTGCCGTTGAGCAGCGCGAAGAGCGTGGACTTGCCGGCGCCGTTGCGGCCGACCAGGCCCACCTTCTCGGCGGGGTTGAGGGTGACGGTCGCGCCGTCCAGCAGCACCTTGGCGCTGCGACGCAGGACGACGTTCTTGAGGGTGATCATGGCAGTGTCAGGGTGCCCAGGGCATCGACCGCTGCGAGCACGGTCGCGGTCTGGGTGTCATGGGCAAGGATGAAGGGTTCGCCGTAGATCGTTTCGTCTGGAAACTCGGTGATCAAGGTCAGGGCGGGGCCCGGACGATTGACCTCGCTGATCATGCAGGCCGTGCCGTGGATGACTTCGAAGGGGAGCTCGCCGGCGTGGGCATTGTAGCTGGCACGCTGTTTCGCGTTGAAGGCCATGAGGTCTTCGCGGCGGGCCAGCTCGCGGCAGACATGCTCGGTTAGCGCGCGGGCCTGCGCGGCCCAGCCGGTGTGGTGGCGCACGATGAGGAAGAAGCCCTTGGGTACGGTCCAGAGCTCGAAGCCGCGCGGGATGTAGCCGGTGAAAGGGCGTGTCCATTCGTGGGCGGGGTAGCCGTGGAGGTTGATGTGCAGCGGGGCGCCCGAAAGCGCGAAGGCCTGGTGGCGGGCCTCGCGCTCGAAGTAGGGCGGCGCTTCGCGGTATTCGAGGTCGTCGCCCAACGCGGTGTAGCGGGCGGCGTGGTGCATGTGTCGCGGCGCGTTGGCGCACAGTTCGCGGTGCAGCGCGTAGCCGTCGGGGTTCTCCAGCGGGATCAGGGCGAAGTGCGCGTCGGGGCGGCGGGCCAGTTCTTGTGCGGCTCGGAGGGCGCCGACCACGCCGGAAGTTTCATTGGCGTGTTGGGCACCGCTGATGATCAAGGCCGCGCCGGCGCCTTGGCGATAGACACCCGTCACCGCGCGACCCTGCAAGCTGGTGGCTTCGAAGCGCTGTCCTGGGATGCGGTCGAGTTCTTGTGCGACGCGGACGGGCGCGAGCGGCGCGACTGCACGGGCCAGCGGCGCATCGTCCGGCAACTCCGACGCTTTGCCCGAGGGTGTCCACGGGCCGACGCTGATGCGCAGCCGCACAGCCCCCTTCTTGCCGGGCCGGATGTCCGGCACGATCTGGCCAGGCTGCAGCCGACGGTCACCGGCCGGCCGTCCGCTGCGCTGCTGGAACACTTCGAGCAGCGAGAAGTACAGGTCTTCGTGCAGTGCCTCGTGGGTGTTGATCCAACCGGTTTCCCGGGCAGGTGCCGACGCGATGCCTGGGAGGTCGACGCGAATGTCCAGACGTTCGAAGTACGGTTCCTCTGCGGGCCAGCCGTGATGCCGGATGCAATCCATCGCGTGTCGGAAGACGGCTTCATGCTCGGACTCTTGCGGGCCGTCCGCGATGATCTTCTCTCCACGCTGTTGCCTCAGCCACGCGGTGGGCGACAACAAGGTTTCGCCGACATGGTCGACGTGCACGCGGTTGGGCGCGAACACGGTATCGGTGCGGCGGCGGCCGTCGCGCCATTCGAGTTCGACTTCGTAGACAGGTACCTGGTCGGACTCGCGCTTGGGCACGAGCCGCAGTTGTGCGTCGCCGAGCATCTCGACCAGCGGATACGCTTCGAGTGCGAACCGGCGTGGCGGTGCGTTCGGATGCACCGGGTAGTGCACAGTGGTCCGGGCCAGTCTTTCGCGGGCCACCGTCTCAAGGAAGTGGTGTACCAGCGGTTTGTAGGCGCTGTACAGGCGGGCCTCGACGCCGGCGAGGCGAAGTTGTCGCTCCGCGGCGCGGCGAGTTGGTGGGCCCTCGAACAACCACCCCTCGACCGTCACGCTTGGACGCGCCGTGGCAGGCAACTGCTTCTTCCACTGGTCCAGGGTGCGCGGAAGCGCGATGTCGAGCAGAACGGTCATGTTGGCTACAGCCTAGCCTGCGGATAGCGGATGCTGGGAGCGAAATCCCCAAAGCGTGACTGCCGTGTGGCGGCGCCGGGATTGAGGCGCCTCCGGCCGTGATGGTCACGAAGCCAGCAACGCGTCGCGGGTCAGCAGCAGGACTTGGTCGTCACCGGCCGAACATTCCAGCCAGATCGTTTCCAGCGTGGGAAAGGCCGCCTCGAAGTTCTCGCGCTCGTTGCCGATCTCCAGCACCAGCACGGCCTGTTCGCTCATCACTGCCGGCGCGGCGGCGAGCAGGGTGCGGATGAAGTCCATGCCGTCCGCGCCGCCGGCCAGCGCCAGTTGCGGCTCCGCCTGGTATTCGGCGGGAAGTGCGGCCATGCTGGAGGCGTTGACGTAGGGCGGGTTGCAGAGGATCAGGTCGTAAGGGCCGGGCAGGGTGGCGAGGCCGTCGGACTTGACGAGCGTGATGCGCTGGTCGAGTTGGTGCCGGGTCACGTTGATGGCCGCAACCTCGAGCGCCTCCGTGGAGATGTCCGCGCCGGTCACGTGCACTTCCGGGTAGGTCATGGCCGCCAGCACGGCCAGACTGCCGTTGCCGGTGCACAGGTCGAGCACTTGCAGTGTCTGCTCACTGAGCCAGTAGTCAATGGTGCCGTCGGCCACGAGTTCAGCGATGAAGCTGCGCGGCACGATGGCCCGTTCGTCGACGTAGAAGGACACGCCTTGCAGCCAGGCTTCCTTGGTGAGATAGGCAGCGGGTTTGCGCGTTTCGATGCGGGTTTCCAACAGAGCGGCGACTCGTTCGGCGTCGGCTGGCGCCACTGGCTTGTCAGCCACCGAGTCGATGTCGTCGATCGGCAGGCGAAGTTGCCACAGCACCAGCCAGGCGGCTTCGTCGAATGCGTTGGTGGTGCCGTGGCCGAAGGCAACACCGGCGTCGGTGAGTTGCTGCGCGCCGGCCTCGATCAGTTCGATGACTGTGGTCATTGGAGCTCCCTCGCTTGGCGCTTCGTGTCCTCGCTGCCCCCCAGGGGGACGCGAGCTTGCTTGGGGCGACACTGCACGGCGCTCATGACCGCGCCGCCATTTCCAGCTTCTCCAACGTACGCCGATAGATGTTCTTCAACGGCTCGATCGCGTCCACCGCGATGTGCTCGTCGATCTTGTGGATGTTGGCATTCACCGGCCCCAGCTCGATCACCTGCTTGCAGATCTTCGCGATGAAGCGCGCATCGCTGGTGCCGCCGCTGGTCGACAGTTCGGTGGCGATGCCGGTCTCGTCGCGGATGGCGTCCTGCACCGCCCGCACAAGTTCCGCCGGCTGCGTGAGGAAGGGCAGGCCACCGACCGTCCAGGCCAGCTTGTAGTCCAGGCCGTGGGCATCGAGCACCGCATGCACCTTTTGCTGCAGCGATTCCGGCGTCGATTCGGTCGAGAAGCGGAAGTTGAAGTCGATCACGGCCGAACCCGGAATGACGTTGCTCGCGCCGGTGCCCGAATGGAAGTTGCTGATCTGCCAACTGGTCGGCTGGAAGTGCGCATTGCCGGCGTCCCAGCCGCCGCTGGTGTTGATGGCGACCAGTTCCGCCAGCGCCGGCGCGAAGGCATGCACCGGGTTCTTCGCCAGGTGCGGGTAGGCGATGTGGCCCTGCACGCCGTGGACAGTGAGCTTGCCGCTCATGGTGCCGCGGCGCCCGTTCTTGATCATGTCGCCGCAACGCTCCACCGATGTCGGCTCGCCGACGATGCAGTAGTCGACGACTTCGCCGCGCGCCGCCAGCGTGTTGCAGACGATGACGGTGCCGTCGACGCCTGGCCCTTCCTCGTCGCTGGTCAGCAGCAGCGCGAGCGAAAGATGCGGATCGGGCGTGGCGACCAGGAACTCCTCGATCGCGACGACAAAGGCCGCCAGCGAGGTCTTCATGTCGCAGGCGCCGCGGCCGTAGAGCAGGCCGTCGCGGTGCGTGGGGGTGAAGGGGTGGCTGGTCCACTGCTCCAGCGGGCCGGTGGGCACCACGTCGGTGTGGCCGGCGAAGGCGATGGTCTTTGCGCCGGGCGTGGACGCGGTGCGCCGGGCCCAGAGGTTGGTCACGCGGAAGTCCGCAGGACCGCTTTCGATGGTCTCCAGCGTGAAGCCCAGCTTCGCCAGCCGCTCACCGAGGATCTGCTGGCATCCTCCGTCGTCCGGGGTGACAGAGGGGCGCGAGATCAGTTGTTCGGCAAGGTGCAGCGTGCGGGACATCGGTGGGGCGGTACTTCGGGGAGGTCCCGGATTTTGCCCGACGTGCCTCTCCGAATCGCCTGCGAATCAGAATTTCACGTCGAGCGTGATGTCGGTGAAGGTGGGTTCGTCGATCTGGTCCAGCAGCGCCCGGTCGTCGATCTTCGTGGCGGGGTTGTTGCGGTTCTGCAGGCGCCACATGAGGTTGGTCGGCGAGTCGGCCTGCAGCATGCCTTCCTCGCGCGTCACGCGTTCGTCCAGGATGAGGCGGGCGATGTCTTCCTCGAAGGTCTGCGAGCCTTCGGCCATCGACTGCTCCATTGCTTCCTTGACGCTGGAGAAGTCGCCCTTCTCGATAAGCTCGGCCACCAGGGCCGAGTTCAGCATCACCTCCACGGCCGGCACGCGTGCGCCGACCGGCGTGCGCAGCAAGCGCTGCGCCACGATGGCGCGCAGGGCCGAGCCCAGGTCGGACAGCAGCGTGCTGCGGACCTCCACCGGGTAGAAGCTCAGGATGCGGTTCAGCGCGCGGTAGCTGTTGTTGGCATGCAGCGTGGCCACGCACAGGTGGCCCGACTGCGCGTAGGCGATGGCGGCCGTCATGGTCTCGCGGTCACGGATCTCGCCGATCTGGATCACGTCCGGTGCCTGGCGCAGCGCGTTCTTCAATGCGATCTGCAGCGACTGCGTGTCGCTGCCCACGTCGCGCTGGTTCACCATCGATTTCTTGTTGGTGAAGGTGAATTCGATCGGCTCTTCCACCGTGAGGATGTGGCCGCTCGCGTGCTCGTTGCGATAGTCCAGCATCGAGGCCAGCGTGGTCGACTTGCCCGCGCCTGTGGCGCCGACCATGAGGATCAGCCCGCGCTTTTCCATGATCAGCGTCTTGAGGATGTCGGGCAGGTTCAGGTCGGCGAAGGTCGGGATGGTCGAGGCGATGTGCCGCACCACCACCGCATAGCTGCCGCGCTGGCGCATGGCGCTGATGCGGAAGTTGCCCAGGCCGTCCATCGCGATGGCCATGTTGAGTTCGCCGGTGCGCTCCAGCTCGGCGATGCGGCTTTCATGGACCACCTCGGCGAGCAAGGAAAGCGGCGCCGCTGGGGGCAGCACCTGGCCGTTGATGGGTACGCAATTCCCGTTGATCCGAATCAGCGCCGGCGAATTCGCCGACAGGTAGATGTCGGAGGCCTTTCGTTCGGCCATCAATCGCAGGATGCGTTCCATCGTATTCATCGGCACTCTTTCCTGAAGAACGGGAGTAGGGAAATCAGTCGCGCAGCAAGTCGTTCAGCGAGGTCTTGGCACGGGTTTGTGCGTCCACGCGTTTAACAATGATTGCAGCATAGAGGCTGTAGCGGCCGTTGTCCTTCGGGAGAGACCCGCTGATGACAACAGAGCCCGCCGGCACGCGACCGTAGGTGATTTCACCCGTTGCGCGATCGTAGATAGGCGTGCTTTGGCCGATGTAGACGCCCATCGACAGCACCGAGTTCTCCTCGATGACCACGCCTTCGACCACTTCCGAACGGGCGCCGATGAAACAGTTGTCTTCGATGATCGTGGGGCCGGCCTGCAGCGGTTCCAGAACGCCGCCGATGCCCACGCCGCCAGACAGGTGCACGTTGGCGCCGATCTGTGCACAAGAACCCACGGTGGCCCAGGTGTCGACCATGGTGTTTTCCCCGACGTAGGCGCCGATGTTCACGTACGACGGCATCAGCACCGCGCCCTTGGCGATGAAGCTGCCGCGGCGGGCCACGGCCGGCGGCACGATGCGCACGCCGGCTTCCTTCAATTCACCGGCCGACAGGTGCGAGAACTTGGTCGGCACCTTGTCGTAGAAGCCGAGCGAGCCGGCCTGCATCTGTTCGTTGTCCTTCAGGCGGAAGGACAGCAGCACGGCCTTCTTGATCCATTGGTGCACGGTCCACTGGCCGACGCCTTCGCGCGTGGCCACGCGCAGGTGGCCGTTGTTGAGCTCGGCGATCACATGGTCGACCGCCTTGCGGATCTCGGCGGGCGCGGAGGCGGCGGAGAGGTTGGCGCGGTCTTCCCACGCGGCGTCGATGGTCTGCTGGAGTTGCTGGGTCATGGAGGAAGTCTCGGAGGGGATGCAAGAAAAGGGCCGTGTCATTGGCCCGACTGGATGAACTGGACGATGCGGTTGGCGGCGGCGACGCATTCGTCGGTCCCGGCCACGAGCGCCATGCGGATGCGCCCCCGGCCTGGATTGACACCGCCGGAGTCGCGCGCCAGATAGCTGCCGGGCAACACCGTCACATTGTATTGAGCGTACAGGTCGCGGGCGAAGGCGGCGTCGTCGCCGTTCCACTTCGCGGGCACGCCGGCCCAGAGGTAGAAGCTGGCGTCGGGCAGCTTCACGTCGAGCACGGGTTCGAGCAGCGGCGTGACCGCGGCGAACTTGGCGCGGTACTGGGCGCGGTTCTCGACCACGTGCTGCTCATCGCCCCAGGCCGCGATGCTGGCGGCCGCCACGGCGCCGCTCATGGCGCTGCCGTGGTAAGTGCGATAGAGCAGGAATTTCTTGATGATGGCCGCGTCGCCGGCCACGAAGCCGCTGCGCAGGCCCGGCACGTTGCTGCGCTTGGAGAGGGAGGTCAGGGCGATCAGGTTCTTGAAGTCCTCGCGGCCCAGCTTGGCCGCCGCTTCAAGTCCACCGAGCGGAGGCTCGTCGCGGAAATAGATCTCGCTATAGCACTCGTCGGAGGCGATGACGAAGCCGTGGCGGTCGGAGAGCGCGAACAGCTTTTTCCATTCGTCCAGCGGCATCACGGCGCCGGTTGGATTGCCCGGCGAGCAGACGAACACCAGTTGTGCGCGGGCCCAGACCTCGTCGGGCACGCTGTCCCAGTCCACGGCGAAATTGCGGTCGGCGCGGCTTGGGACGTAATACGTCTCGGCGCCGGCGAGCAGGGCCGCGCCTTCGTAGATTTGATAGAAGGGATTGGGCGAGACGACGATGGGTGCGGGCGTGGCGCTCGCATCGACGACCGTCTGCGCCAGTGCGAACAGCGCCTCGCGCGAGCCGTTCACCGGCAGCACTTGTGTGGCCGGGTCGAGCGCAAGGGCGTAGCGCGTCTGGAGCCAGTCGGTAAAGGACTGGCGCAGCTTCTGTTCGCCGGCGGTGGCCGGATAGGCGGCCAGCGCGCCGAGGCCCGCGGTCAGCGCATGCTTGATGAAGTCCGGCGTCGGATGCTTCGGTTCGCCGATGCCCAGGCTGATCGGTGGCAACGCCGGGTTCGGCGTCACGTTGGCAAACAACTGGCGCAGACGTTCGAAGGGATACGGTTGGAGTTTGTTCAGTAACGGATTCATGTCGTCGGGGTCAGAGCTTCTTGACCAGCACCTGGCTCTTGCGGTCCCAGTTGTATTTGCGCTTGCGGGCCTCGGGCAGCCAGTCGGGGTCGACCTGCACGAAACCGCGCTTCATGAACCAGTGCATGGTGCGCGTAGTCAGCACGAAGATGCTTTCGAGGCCGGCCGCCTTGGCACGCTGCTCCACGCGCTTGAGGATCTTCTCGCCATCGCCTTGCGCCTGCACGTTGGGCGACACGGTCAGCGCGGCCATCTCGGCGGTGCGGGCCTCGGGGTAGGGGTACAGCGCGGCGCAGCCGAAGATCACGCCGTCATGCTCGATCACCGTGTAGTGGCCGATGTCGCGCTCGATTTCGGTGCGGTCGCGCTTGACCAGCGTGCCGTCGCGTTCGAAAGGCTCGATCAGTTGCAGGATGCCGCCGATGTCGTCGGCCGTGGCCTCGCGCAGCGATTCGAGCTTCTCGTCGATGACCATGGTGCCGATGCCATCGTGCACATACACCTCCAGCAGCAGCGAGCCATCCACCGCAAAGGGCAGGATGTGGTTGCGCTCCACGCCGGCCTTGCAGGCCTTCACGCAGTGCTGCAGGTAGAAGGCCGCGTCGGTCGGGCGCTGCGCCGGCGCCATGTTGGCCAGCAGCTTTTCGGCAGCGTCCAGGGGCAGTTCGGTGTCGATCGGGTTGTCCTCGCTCACCGGGAGGTCGGGATCGAGCGCGATGCCGGGCACCTCGGTCAGGAAGATCAGCTTGTCGGCCTGGATCGAGATGGCGACGCTGGTCGCGACCTCTTCCATCGTGAGGTTGAAGGCTTCGCCGGTGGGCGAGAAGCCGAAGGGCGAGATCAGCACCATGGCGCCGAAGTCCAGGGTCCGGCGAATGCCCGAGGCGTCGACCTTGCGCACCAGGCCGGAGTGCTTGAAGTCCACGCCGTCCACCACGCCCACCGGGCGCGCCGTGATGAAGTTGCCCGAGATCACGCGCACCGTGGCGCCGGCCATCGGCGTGTTGGGCAGGCCCTGGCTGAACGCAGCCTCGATCTCGTAGCGCAACTGGCCGGCCGCTTCCTGGGCCGAGTCCAGCGCCACTTCGTCGGTGATGCGCATGCCGTGGGAATAGCGGGCCTCGTGGCCCTTGGCGCGCAACTGCTCGTTGACTTGAGGGCGAAAGCCGTGCACCAGCACCACCTTCACACCCATGGACTGGATCAGTGCCAAGTCCTGTGCGATGCTGGGCAGCTTGCCGGCCGCGATGGCCTCGCCTGCCATGGCGACCACGAAAGTCTTGCCACGGTGCGTGTGGATGTAGGGCGCCACCGAGCGAAACCAGGGGACGAAGGTGAAATTGAAGACGGTCGACATGGGGGGCGATTGTGCATTCTTGGCGTTGCCTTCGCGGTCGGAAGGTTGTAGGTGCGCGACTCTTTTCCCGCCCGCCGATAATTCAATGTTTGGCCGAATGCGGCCCGTGGCCCTTGACGACGACTTCTTCCCCTCTCCGCATCGAGTTTCCCGAATCGCTGCCCGTCTCCGCGCGGCGCGATGAAATTGCCGCGGCCATCGAAGCCAACCAGGTGGTCATCGTCTGCGGCGAGACCGGTTCGGGCAAGACCACGCAGTTGCCCAAGATTGCGCTGCAACTCGGCCGGGGCAAGCTGAACGCGGCGCCGGGGCAGGGCAGGCTCATCGGCCACACGCAACCGCGACGCATCGCCGCGAGTTCGGTGGCCAAGCGCATCGCCGAGGAACTGAAGACGCCAGTGGGTGAGGTGGTCGGCTTCAAGGTGCGTTTCCAGGACCGGCTGAGCCGCGACGCCTCGGTCAAGCTGATGACGGACGGCATTTTGCTGGCGGAGACCCAGTCCGATCCGCTGCTCAAGGCCTACGACACGCTGATCATCGACGAGGCCCACGAGCGTTCGCTGAACATCGACTTCCTGCTGGGCTACCTGCGCGAGATCCTGCCGCGCCGGCCGGACCTGAAAGTCATCGTGACCTCGGCGACCATCGATGCGGATCGGTTTGCCACGCACTTCGCGTCGAGGAACGGCCCCGCGCCGATCATCTATGTCTCCGGCCGCACCTTCCCGGTCGAGCAACGCTGGAGGCCCTTCGAGGAATCGCGCGAATACGACTTGAACAACGCGATTGCCGATGGCGTGGACGAACTCTGGCGCGACCCGCACAACGCCGGGGACATCCTGATCTTCCTTCCCGGCGAGCGCGAGATCCGCGAGGCGGCCGACCACCTGCGCAAGCACCTGGCGCACCAGCCGCTGTATCGTGGCGCCGAGGTGCTGCCCTTGTTCGCACGCCTGTCGCAGGCCGAGCAGGACCGCATCTTCGAAGGCCACACCGGCCGCCGCGTGGTGCTTGCCACCAACGTGGCCGAGACCTCGTTGACCGTGCCGGGCATCCGCTACGTCATCGATACAGGGACGGCTCGGGTCAAGCGCTACAGCTTCCGCAGCAAGGTCGAGCAACTGTTGGTCGAGCCGATCAGCCAGGCCGCGGCCAACCAGCGCGCGGGTCGCTGCGGGCGCGTCGCGAACGGCATCTGTATCCGGCTTTATGACGAAAAGGACTTCGCGGGCCGGCCGCGCTTCACCGACCCGGAAATCCTGCGTTCCTCGCTGGCGGGTGTGATCCTGCGGATGAAGTCGCTGCGGTTGGGGGATGTGTCGCGCTTTCCGTTCCTCGAGGCGCCGTCGCCGCGTGCGATCGCGGACGGCTACCAGTTGCTCAACGAATTGGGCGCGGTCGACGATGCGAATGAGTTGACGGCAATTGGCGGCGAGCTGGCGCGGCTGCCCCTGGATCCGCGCGTGGGTCGGATGATTCTGGAGGCGCGCTCGCGCGGCGCGCTGGAAGAGGTGCTGGTGATCGCATCGGCGCTGAGTGTGCAGGACGTGCGGGACCGGCCGATGGAGGCGCAGCAGCAGGCGGACCAGGCGCATGCGAAGTTCGATGATGAGAAGAGCGAGTTCAGCGGGTATCTGCAGTTGTGGAAGTGGATTCATGCGGCGCGTGGAGGGCAGCCCTCACCCCGACCCTCTCCCGCAGGCGGGAGAGGGAGTGAACGGCACCCAGTTCCGCACGCGGGAGTGGGCGAGGGTCTCCCCACTCACAAACTCACCAACCGCCAATACGAACAACTGCTCCGCCAGAACTTCATCAACATCCGCCGCGTGCGCGAGTGGCGCGACACCCATTCCCAGTTGCTCACCGTCGTCACCGAGCACAAGTGGAAGATCAACACGCAACCCGCCAGCTACGAGCACCTGCACCTGTCGATGCTCGCCGGCTTGCTCGGCAACGTCGGCTGGAAGGTCGAGGACGACGAGGCCTACCTGGGCGCGCGCGGCATCAAGTTCTATCGCCACCCCGGCGCCCACCTGAAGAAGAAGCCGGGCCGCTGGATCGTGGTCGCGGAACTGGTCGAGACCACGCGACTGTTCGGCCGCGGTATCGCCAACATCGAACCGCAATGGCTGGAGCAGGTCGCCGGTCATCTGCTGAAGAAGCAACTGCTCGACCCTCATTGGGAGAAGAAGGGCGCGCAGGTCACCGCCTTCGAGCGAGCCACCCTGTACGGCCTCGTCATCTACAGCGGCCGCCGCGTCGACTTCACCCGCGTCGACCCGGTGGCGGCACGCGAGATCTTCATCCGTGAAGCGCTGGTCGGCGGCCAGTGGGACAGCAAGTTTCCCTTCCTTGCCGCCAATCGCAAGCTGGTGCGCGAGGTCGAAGGCCTGGAACACAAGGCACGCCGGCAGGATGTCCTGGTCGATGACGAACTCATCTTCGCCTTCTATGACGCCCAGCTGCCGCCTGACGTGGCCAGCGGCATCGCCTTCGAGAACTGGTACCGCCACGAGTCGGCGACGCAGCCGCGCCTGCTGTTCCTCACGCGCGACGAACTCATGCGGCACCAGGCCGCCGGCATCACGACGCAATCCTTCCCGCCCACGATCCGGCTCGGCGGCGTCGATTGCGCCGCCACCTACCTGCACGAACCTGGCGATGCGCGCGACGGCCTGACCGTGACGGTGCCGCTGTTCGTCCTCAACCAAGTCAGCGAGGAACGCAGCGAATGGCTGGTCACCGGCATGCTCAAGGACAAGATCCAGGCGCTGCTCAAGAGCCTGCCGCAGCGCCCGCGCTCGCGCTTGGTGCCGCTGCCTGAATCGGCGACCCGGCTGGCCGAGGAAATGGCGGTACCGGAGGCTTTCGGCTCGGGCTCGCTGACGGATGCGCTGCTGAAGAAGGTGCGCGACATCACCAGCCTCGACGTGAAGCGCGCCGACTTCAAGCTCGACATGCTGCCGCCGCACCTGTTCATGAACCTGCGCGTGGTCGACGAGCATGGCCGTCAATTGGGCATGGGGCGCAACCTCGGTGCGCTCAAGGCGGAACTGGGTGCGCAGGCGCGCGGTGCGTTCCAGGCGCTGGCGGGGCTCAACGTCAAGAAGGCCCCGGATGCGAAGCCGTCGCCGGCCGTGGCCGGAAAGCCGCAGCCGTCGGCCGGGGCGAAGGCGCCGGAGCCCTCGCTGCCCGCCGGCCAGCGCTACACGGCCTGGACGTTCGGGGAACTGCCCGAACTGATGGAAGTGCGACGCGGTGCCCAGTCGCTGGTCGGCTTCCCGGCCCTGGTCAATGACGGCCATGCCGATGGTGTCACGATCGAGGTGTTCGACGAACCCGCCGTCGCAGCCGCCAAGCATCGCGTGGGCCTGCGCCGCCTCGTTGCCCTGCAACTCAAGGACGCGCTCAAGTACCTCGAGAAGAACATCCCCGACCTGCAGAAGATGGCCGTGCAGTTCATGCCCTTGGGTACGGTCGAGGAACTGCGCGCGCAGATCATCGACGTCGCGCTCGACCGCGCCTTCCTGCAGGAGCCGTTGCCCACCGATGAATTCGCCTTCAAGCGTCGCATCGAGGAAGGCCGCGGCCGCCTCACTTTGATCGCGAACGAGGTCGCGCGCCTGGCAGGCGTGATCCTCGCCGAACACGCCACCGCGGCGCGCAAGATCAAGGACACCAAGGTGCAACCTGATTCAGTGCAGGATGCCGCGCAGCAACTGCAACGTCTCGTCGGCAAGCGCTTCGTCGTCGATACGCCGTGGCCGCAGCTGCAGCACTTTGCGCGCTACCTGAAGGCGATCACGGCCCGGCTGGACAAGCTGCGCGCTGATCCTGCGCGCGACGCATCGAGGCTCGCCGAACTGCGCCCGCAGGAACAACGGTACTGGCGCCTCGTCGCCGAGCGCAAGGGCGCGGTGGACGACCGCATGCTGGAATTCCGCTGGCTGCTGGAGGAATTGCGCGTGAGCTTCTTCGCGCAGGAATTGCGCACGCCGCAGCCGGTGAGCGTGAAGCGGCTGGACAAGGCCTGGGCGCAACTCAATACCTGACGGATGCCCGCCCCGGGCCTCCCGGGCGGCGCTCCGATCAAGGAAAGGGCCGACCCTCGGATCGACCCGCTCGCGAATCGCTATATGTGGCCGAGCACCGCAAGAATGACCACGACCACCAGCACCAGTCCCAGCCCGCCACTCGGGCCGTAGCCCCAATTGCGGCTGTAGCCCCAGCTTGGCAGGGCGCCCACCAGCAACAGGACCACCACGATCAACAGGATCAACGAGAGCGACATGACCTTCTCCTAAGAGCTTTGCGAAGGAGTTCATGGTCGGTGCGCGTTGTCGATCTGCGCCGGAGACAGACGCCCCTTCTGAGGTCAGGCGAAGTCGCGGGTGCCTGTCAGAGCCGGGCGAGGCGCTCCAGGGCGGACAGCAGCGTCTCGTCCTTCTTGGCGAAGCAGAAGCGCACTACGCGCTGGTCGAAGCCGTCGCCATAGAAAGCCGACAGCGGTATCGCCGCGACGCCGATCTCGCCGGTGAGCCAGAGGCAGAACTCCGATTCGGACAGGTCGCTCACCCCGGAGATGTCGACGCACTGGAAGTAGGTGCCCTGGCTCGGCAGCAGCCGCAGCCGAGTCTTCGCGAGACCGGCGGCGAACAGGTCGCGCTTGCGCTGGTAGAAGGCCGGCAACTCCAGGTAGGGCGCCGGGTCGGTCATGAACTGCGCCAGCGCATGCTGCATCGGCGTGTTGACCGTGAAGACGTTGAACTGGTGCACCTTGCGGAACTCGGCCGTGAGCGGCGCCGGCGCGGCCACGTAGCCGACCTTCCAGCCCGTCACGTGATAGGTTTTGCCGAAGCTGCTCACGATGAAGCTGCGTGCCGCGAGGTCCGGGTAGCGCGCCACGCTCTCATGCCGCAGCGGGGCATAGACCATGTGCTCGTAGACCTCGTCGGCAATCACCAGCACCTCGGTGGGGGCAAGCAGGTCTTCCAGGCGGCGCATCTCGGCATCGGTCCACACGGTCGCGCTCGGGTTGTGCGGCGTGTTGATGATGATCGCGCGCGTGCGGGGCGTGAGGGCGTCAGCGATCTTGTCGAAGTCCGGCCGGAAGGTACCCGGCGTCAGCGGCACGCGCACGACCGTGCCACCGGCCAGTTCGATGTTGGGAACGTAGCTGTCGTAGCAGGGCTCCAGCACGATCACTTCGTCGCCCGGCCGCACCACCGCGAGGATAGCGGTGATGATGGCCTGCGTCGCGCCGGCGGTGATCGTGATCTCATCCGCCGCGCTGTAGCGGTGGCCGTAGAGCGCCTCGACCTTGCTGGCGATGGCATTGCGCAACGGCAGCACGCCAGGCATCGGCGGGTACTGGTTGTGCCCCGCGGCCATCGCATCGGTCACGGCCTGCAACAACTTCGGGTCGCAGCCGAAATCCGGGAAGCCCTGGCCCAGGTTCACCGCATTCTTCTCGGCGGCCAGTGCCGACATCACGGTGAAGATGGTCGTGCCGACAGCCGGCAGCTTGGTGGTGATCTGGGGCGTGCGGGGGGCGGCGATGACGGTGCTCATGGTGTTCGTGATGTCTGTCGTTGTTCAGGTTACAGCCCGAAGTCCTCGTTGTGTCCGCTCAGGGCTTTCGCGATCAGGTTGCGATCGAGCCGGTCGCTCAGCAACTCCGCGAACTTGAAGACGAAGTTGCGCAGGTACGCGCTGCGCTTGAAGGCCACGCGTGCGATGTTCTGGCCGAAGATGTGGCCCATCGGCCGCACCACCAGGTCGGCATTGGAGTCGTCGCGCACCGCCATCTCCGCCACGATACCCACGCCCAGCCCCAGCCGCACATAGGTCTTGATCACGTCGGAGTCGATGGCTTCCAGCGCAATGCGGGGTGACAGCTTCTTCTGGGCAAACGCATGGTCGATCCGCGTGCGCCCGGTGAAGGACGGGTGGTAGGTGATGATCGGTTCCTGCGCCAGGTCCTCGAGCGACACGCGCTCCTTGCCGGCCAGCGGATGGTCCTTCGGCAGCACCAGCACATGCTGCCACTCATAGCAAGGCAGGGTCACCAGTTCCACATACGCATCCAGCGATTCGGTCGCGATGCCGATCTCGGCCACCTCGTCGATCACCATGCGCGCCACCTGATCGGGCGAGCCCTGGTGCAGGCTGACGTTGACCTTGGGATAGGCCTCGCGCAGCCGCGCCACCGGGACCGGCAATACGTAGCGCGCCTGCGTGTGGGTGGTGGCGATCGACAGCGTGCCGCTGTCCTGCGCGCTGAACTGCTCGCCGATACGCTTGAGATTGCCCACCTCGCGCATGATGAGCTCGATGCTGGCGATGACGTGCTGGCCGGGCTCGGTCACGCGCTTCAGGCGCTTGCCGTGCCGCGCGAAGATCTCGACGCCGAGTTCTTCCTCGAGTTCGATGATGGCCTTGGAGACGCCCGGCTGCGAGGTGTGCAGCGCCTTGGCCGCCTCGGTCAGGTTGAGATTGCGGCGCACCGCCTCCTGGACAAACTTGAATTGGTGCAGGTTCATAACGAATGGCGTCCTTATGCGAAATTCATTATGCCTTCTGCGTCTATGCAATGTGTTGCGCTTTAGCCATCCGGACACGCAATTCTGGCCAGGAGGTCAATCACCTCCGACTCCTCGCCAATGGCCTTCTGCAGGGTGATCGCGATACCCTGGTGGGTGGTGGCGCACTGCGCCATCAACTGGGGCAGGTCTTCGCGCAGGTGCTTTCCCATGCCGAGGAACAAGGGCACCACGCGCACGCTGGCCGCCCCCAGGCCCACGAGCTCGGCCACGGCGGCCGGTAAATCGGGCGCGACGAGTTCGAGGTAGGCGCAACGCACGAGGGTATCCGGATTGCGTTCCGACACGCGGCGGGCCACGGCCTCGATCGGCTCGCGCCAGCGCGCATCGCGCGACCCATGCGCGAACAACACGATGCCGCGCCGGCCCTGCATCACTCAGCGCCGGATCACCAGCCAGCCGAAGGCGCCCAGCGACATCACCGAATAGATCATGCCCGGCGCGGCGGCGGTGAACCACGGCGACCAGGTCCTCAGGTTCCCGATGTAGCCGAACACGTTGTTGAGCAGGAAGAAGCTGATGCCGATCAGCACGCCGCCAAAGACATAGGTGGTGATGCCCGACTGGCGAAAGTGCAGGTAGGCGAAGGGCAGGGCCAGCACCACCATCACCAGGCAGGACAGCGGATAGAACACCTTGCGCCAGAAGTCGATTTCGTAGCGTTGCGTCTTCTGGCCGTTGGCATTCAAGTGCCGGATGTAGGAGAACAGGTCGATGGTTGCCATGCGATCGGGCTTGAGCAAGGCCACGGAAACCATCTCCTGGGTGATGGTGCTGGGCCAGCGCGCGATCGGCTCGGCGGTGGTGCGGACCTGCGCCTTCGCATCGTTGCCGTTGGCATCGTAGGACTGGCGCTCCACCTGGCTGAGCAGCCAGGTTCCATCGGGTTCGATGCGGGCCGACTCGGCCGAAGTCTGGGAACTCAGGAATCCCTTGGCGTCGAACTCGAAGATCCGCGGGCTCGTCAGCGAACCGTCCCGGCCGATGGACAGGACGTTGACCGCATAGGATTTGTCGCCCTCCTTCTCGCGCAGCCAGGCGCCCGTCAGGCCGCTGGTGGTGTAGAGCCCCTGGTAGCGCGCCTTGACCAGCGTGGCGGTGCGGTCGCTGAAGGGGGCCACATAGTCGCCCACCGCAAAGGTCAGCACCACAAAGCCGAGGCCCAGAACCAGCAGCGTGCGAAGCGCCCGCCATGGCCCGAGCCCGCTGGTGCGCAGGATGGTGTATTCGGAGCTTTGCGCCAGGCGCGCCATCACGAAGATGGTCCCGATGAGCACGGCGATCGGCAGCAGTTCGTACAGATGGCTCGGCACCAGCAGCGAGACGTAGAGGATGGCCTGGGGCAATCCATAGCCGAGCACGTTCTTCGACTTGGTGACGCCCTGCAACTCGTCGATGAAATCGAAGAAGAAGAACAGGCAGAGAAAGCCCAGTGCAACGAAGGCGACGGACTTCAGCACTTCGCCATAGATGAGTCGGCGGATGGTTTTCACGCGGTGGACGAAGCCTTGGCGGAGCGGCGGCGCAGGCTGAAGCTCCAGTTGTTGTGGCGCTTGGCCAGCCACAGGACGGCGATCACGAAGACGCCGCCATGCAAAGTGAGCAGGAAAGGCCCGGCGCCGAAGCGACCGGTGCCCACCCAGCCCTGGCCCAGGTTCAGCATGTTGTAGTAGATGACGAAGGCAAACAGCGCGAACAGCAGGTTGCCGCTGCGCCCCACGCGCGGATTCACGCTCGCCAGCGCCAGCGCCAGCAAGACGAAGTTGCAGGCGGCCAGCAACATGCCCAGGCGCCATGACAACTCAGCGCGGCTGGGCAGCGCCGGGCTGGCCAGCAGCGCCCCCGTGGTCTGGGCGCGTGGCGGCATGGCATCGGGCGAGGTCGCGACGTTCGAGCCGACCTTGGCGCCATATGTCTTGAATTCGCTGATCTTCAGGCCCGACTTGTCGAAGGGCCGCTCCAGGCGTTGCCCGTTGCTCAGCATGAGGTAGCGCGTGTTGTCGATCGTCTCGATCCTGCCGCTGCGCGCGGAGGTGATCAGCTGGCGATTGCGCTCGATCGACGAGATGAACACATTGGATGCCGTGGTGCCGTCGGCGGTGTCCTTGTCGATGAAGAACACCCGGTTGCGGCCAGACGATTCCTGGAACTCGCCGGGCGCGATGCGGTCGATGTCGCTGCGGCGCTCGTACTGGTCGCGCATGCCCTGGGTCTGGGAGTTGGCCCACGGCCAGGCGACGAAGGCCAGCATCGCGATCAGCACCAGGATCGGCCAGGCGAAGCGCAGGATCGGCCAGGCGAAATTGGCCAGGCCCCGGCCGCTGGAGAACCAGATGATCATTTCGCTGTCGCCATACATGCGCGACAGCGTGCCGACGATGGAGATGAACAGGCTCAGGCTCAGGATGGTCGGCAGGTAGCCGAGCACCGTGTAGGTCATGACCAGGAAGACTTCCGCGGGGTCGACGCTCCCCTTGGCCGCCAGGCCCAGGGTGCGGATCAGCATCATCGTCATCACGATGGTGACCAGGACCACCAGGGTGGCCCCGAAGCTGCGCGACAGCTCCTTGCGTAGGGAGGAATGGAATAACATCGTTCAGGAAAAGAAGGATTATGGACTTTCAACTCAAGACACTCTCCATTGCCCAGGCCGCCACTGAAAAGGCCGATGCGCTGATCGTGCTTGCTGCATCGCCTGGCAGCGATGCCAAGGGCCCCCTGGCAAGCCTCCTTGCGCAGGCGCGCGAAGCGGAAGACCTGCCTGCCAAGGCTGGCAAGCTGCTGCAACTCTACCGGCCCGAGGGCGTCGCGGCGCCGCGCGTGGTGCTGGTGTCGATCGGCGACGGCGCGCCGGCATCAATGCGAAGCGCGGTCAGCGCCGGCATCCAGGCGGTCAAGGCCGCCAACCCCAAGCGCGTGGTGATGGTGTTCGCGCAACCGGTCGATGCGTCCGGTCTGCGGCAGGCGATGCAGGCCGCCGCCGATGCCACCTATGTCTTCACGACGACCAAGCCCAAGGCCGAGGCGCGCACGGTGCGCCAGGTGGTGCTGGGCGTGCCCGATGCGCCCGCACTGGAAGCCGCCTTCCGCGAGTCTTCCGCCACCGTGGCGGGCATCGAGTTCGCCAAGGAGTGGGGCAACCGTCCGGCCAACCATTGCACGCCGACCTTGCTGGGCGAAGCCGCCAAGGCGCTTGCGGAGTTCCCACGCATCAAGTGCGAGGTGCTCGGCCCCAAGGAAGTCGCCAAGCTCGGCATGGGCTCCTTTGCCGCGGTGGCGCAAGGCTCGGAGGAGCCGCTTCGCTTCATCGTGCTGCACTACCACGGCGCGGGCAAGGCCGATGCGCCGGTGGTGCTGGTCGGCAAGGGCATCACTTTCGATACTGGCGGTGTCTCCCTGAAGCCCGCAGCCGAGATGGACGAGATGAAGTTCGACATGTGCGGCGCGGCCAGCGTGCTGGGCGTGTTCCGCGCGCTCGCCGAATGCAAGCCGGCCCTCAACGTGGTCGGCCTGATCCCGTCGTGCGAGAACATGAACGATGGCGCGGCCCTCAAGCCCGGCGACGTCGTGACCAGCATGAGCGGCCAGACCATCGAGGTGCTCAACACCGACGCCGAAGGCCGGCTCATCCTGTGCGACGCGCTGAGCTATGCCAAGCGCTTCGAACCCGCCGCGGTGATCGACATCGCCACGTTGACCGGCGCCTGCGTGGTCGCGCTCGGCGGCGTGCGCAGCGGCATGTTCTCCACCGACGACGAACTGGCCGCGGCGCTCGAAGCGGCGGGCGAGCAATCGCTGGACCGCTGCTGGCGCCTGCCGCTCGACGACGACTATGCGGAAGGCCTCAAAAGCAACTTCGCCGACGTGGCCAATATCGCCGGGCGGGCCGGCGGGGCGATCACCGCGGCCAAGTTCCTGCAGCGCTTCGCCGACGATTACCCCTGGGCCCACCTGGACATCGCCGGCACCGCGTGGAAGAGCGGGGCGGCCAAGGGTTCCACGGGCCGTCCGGTCGGTTTGCTGATGGCCTACCTCATGAACCGTGCCGCACCGGCCATCGAGGCGCCGGCGGCTACGACCGCGCCGCGCAAGCGCAAGCCCCGGTGAGGAGGCCTCGCGCGTGACCGAGATCGACTTCCACTTCAATGCCGTCGACAAGGTCAGCCATGCGTGCCGGCTGCTGCGCAAGGCGGTGATTGCGGGCGGCGCCAAGGTGGTGCTGATTGCCGACGCCGGCATGCTCGATGCGGTCGATGCGGCGCTGTGGCAGTTCTCGGCGGTGGACTTCATCGGCCATTGCCGCAGCGACAGCGAAGCCCATTTGCTTGCGCATTCGGCCGTCGTGCTGGCCCCCGCGGGTGCGAGCGGCCTGCCACACCAGCAGGTGATTGTGAACCTCGGCGACGAGGTGCCGCCCGGTTTCGAGCGCTTCGAGCGCCTGATCGAGGTGGTGACGGGCGACGAGGCCGATCGCATCGCGAGCCGGGCCCGCTGGCGCCACTACGCGGACCGGGGCTATGTTCTCAAGCGCCACGACCTGGCCGGAGGCGCTGCCTGATGGCCGGGCCGACGCGAACGCCACCGCGCTTCGTTCCGACGCTGACGACCGTCGTGGAACCGTCGTCGCTCCTGGAATCGGTGCCGGCGGAGGCCGTCTTGGCCGTGCCAGCGATGCCGCCGGCCTCGACTGCCGAATCGCCGCCAGCCCCGGCTGCCGAGTCTGCGATGGCGTTCCACAGTGCGGCGGAAGAGCAGGCCGCGCTGAGGCCCACTTCGGTGGTCGTGGACGACGAGGCCACCTTCCGCTTCGAGGAGGGTTTGCTGCACCGCGTCCTGCAGCGCATCGACCTCTCCCTGGAGGCGCGCCTGACCGATACCGTGTCGGCCGCGGTGCAGCAACAACTGGACGCGATGCTGCCCCGTTTGCGCGCGGAAATCGAAGGCGTCCTGCGCGAGTTGGTGGTCGATGCGCTCGCTCGGGAACTTGCGGAAAACCCCGGGTCTACTACAGGTCAGAGCACTTAACCATTCAGATACACTCCGCGCCGGGTCGTGGCGCGAGGGCGCTGCGAAGCGGGCAAGGCGCGGAATTTGCTCTGTGTCAGGCCCGGTTCAATCGACCGGTTTTTACTTGTTCTCTCTCATCCATGTTCTGGAGGTTCCCATGCAATTGAAATGGACTGCGGTCGCCCTGGCTGCTCTGACGCTAGTGGCTTGCGGCAAGAAGGAAGAAGCTGCCGCTCCCGCAGCGACTCCGGCGCCGACCGCCTCTGCACCTGCGCCCGCCGCACCTCCTCCCGCCGGTGAATCGATCGTCGTCAAGATCGGCCACGTTGGCCCCACCAGCGGCGCCATCGCCCACCTGGGCAAGGACAACGAACTCGGCGCCAAGATGGCCATCGAAGACCTGAACGCCAAGGGCGTGAAGATCGGCGACAAGACCGCCAAGTTCGAACTGCTCGCCGAAGACGACGCAGGCGATCCGAAGCAAGGCACCGCTGTTGCACAAAAGCTGGTCGACAGCAAGGTCAACGGCATCGTCGGTCACTTGAACTCGGGCACCACCATCCCCGCCTCCAAGCTGTACAGCGACGCTGGCATCCCCCAGATCTCGCCGTCGGCGACCAACCCCAAGTACACGCGTCAAGGCTTCAAGACCACGTTCCGCGTGGTGGCTGACGACACGCAACTGGGCGGCACGCTCGGCAAGTACGCTGTCGAAACGCTCAAGGGCAAGAACATCGCCGTGATCGACGACCGCACGGCCTACGGCCAAGGCGTTGCCGAAGAGTTCGAGAAGTCGGCCAAGGCCGCTGGCGCGACCATCGTCGGCCACGAGTTCACCACCGACAAGTCGACCGACTTCAACGCCATCCTGACCAAGCTGAAGGGCGCCAAGCCCGACATCCTGTTCTTTGGCGGCATGGACGCCGTGGGCGGCCCGATGCTCAAGCAGATCAAGCAACTGGGCATGCCCGTCAAGTTCATGGGCGGCGACGGCCTGTGCACCGGCGAACTGGCCAAGCTGGCTGGCGATGCCATCGGCGAAGAAGTGGTCTACTGCGCCGAAGCCGGCGGTGTGGACGGCGACTTCAAGACCAAGCTGGACGCCTGGAAGACGAAGTTCAAGGAAAAGAACGGCGTCGAAGTGCAGATCTACGCACCGTACGTCTATGACGCCGTGCAAGTGCTGGCTGCCGCCATGGAAAAGGCCAAGTCCTCGGACCCGGCCGTCTACCTGCCTGAAGTCGGCAAGATCGAATATGAAGGCCTGACCGGCCCGATCAAGTTCGACGAAAAGGGCGACATCAAGAACGGCGCCTTGACGCTTTACACCTACAAGGGCGGTGCGCGCACGCAGATCGCCGTGGTGCGCTGAGTCGAGCAATCGTCAAAATGTGAAAAAGGGGGCCATCTGGTCCCCTTTTTTTACATTTGGAACTTGCAAATTCACATATTTGGGCTCATTGTTGGACCGGCTAGTGGTTTCTCCATGGGTCTCCTAACCACAGATCCTTAGGCCCGCTCTGGATGCGGGCCTCTTTTTTGCCTGTCTTGTTGCCAGGCGTCATGGGCCGCAAGTCATCGAACTGCACTCGGCCCGCAGCTGGCCCAGGTCGAGCACGTCGATGTGCGAATGCTCGATGCGGATCAACCCGCCATCCTCCAGTCCGCGCAACTCGTTGTTGACGCTCTGCCGTGCCGCGCCCAGCAGGTCGGCCAGGTCGGACTGCGGCAATCGCAGCGCAATCGTCCACTCCTTGCCGCGTTGCAGGCCGAAGGACTCGACGAACTCCACGAGTTGCTGTGCCAGGCGTTCGCGAAGCGAATGGAGCATGCCGTCCGCGACCTTGTCGTACAGCCGGCGCGAGCGTGACGCCAGTTGAACCTCGAAGGCGATATGCAGCATCGGATCGATCGCGCGCTGCCGACGCACCACCTCGGCCGGAATCTTCAGCACCACGGACGGGATGTGGGCGACGGTGTCGTGCACCACGCCGCCACCATCGACGCAGGGGATGATGCCCACCAGCATGCCCGGCAGGATGAAGGTCAGCAGGTGGCGGCGGCCCTTGCCCGAGGCGATGCTGGATTCAAGCGCGCCTTCAACCAGCATCACCAGGCAATCGCACGGCTCGCCGCGACGCATCAGGACTTCATTCTTCTTGAGGCGTGCGATCCCGGCGTCTTCGAGCAAGGCATCGATGGTCGGCGCAGTGCATTGGTCAAAACCCTCGGCGCGCTCGAGGAGTCGGCGTGCCAGCACGCGATAGGCGCCGCGAGATTCGAAATCTGTCTTCATCTGGACAGTATTGCAGCGCCCGGATGTGCACGCTAGCGGGTGCGACTCGACACTTGCGCCGCAGCCCGCGGACCCCGAGGCGGGCCAGAACCTACACATCAGTTCCAGGAGACACATCCCTTGACCGAAGCACTCAAAGGACGCCACACCATGACAGATCCATCCAGCAGCCCATCCGTCCCCGCGTCGGCCTGCGTTGCCGCGCTGCGGCAATGCGGCGTCGGGCATGTCGTGACCGTACCCGACTGGGTGCAACTCGCGTTGCATGCCAGGCTGGAAGCCGGGGAGGAGGGCTTCGAGCTCCTCAACACCTGCAACGAGAACCAGGCAGTGACCGTCGCGGCCGGGCTCACGCTCGGCGGCAAGCGCCCGGTGCTCGTGATGCAGAACCAGGGCCTCTACAACTGCGTCAACACGCTGCGCGCGATCTGCCTCGATTCGCGCATTCCGCTGGTGCTGATGGTCGGCCAGTTCGGCCGCGAGTTCGACAACTTCGGGCAGCCCGCCACGGGCTCGCGCCGCAACATGGTCCGCCTCATCGAGCCGCTGCTCGACACGCTGGGCATCCCCTTCCACCGCCTCGATTCGGAAGCCGACCTGCCTTGCCTGGAAAAGGCCTATGCGCAGGCCACCGAGACCGGTGGCGCAGTCGTCGTCCTGGTGTCCGCACCGCTTGCCTGGAGATAAGCCATGCTCAACATGATTCAAGCCTGCGGCGCCATCGCGCAGCTGCGTCCCGCCGATTCGCTTCTGGTCTCGACCATGGGCGCCATGTTCGTGTTCGACCGCATCGAGGCCAGCCAGGGCCTCGCAAAGCCGGCCAACCGCATCAACGCGGTGCCCTTGATGGGCGGCGCTGCCGGCATCGGCCTGGGCCTGGCGCTGGCGCAACCGCAGCGCCGCGTGATCGTGGTGGACGGCGATGCCAGCCTGCTCATGGAACTGGGCATCCTCAACGTCGTCGCCAAGCAGGCGCCTTCGAACTTCCTGCACATCGTGATCCACAACGGTACGCAGTTCACCGGGCTGTCGAACATCCAGTCGCCGGTGCCTGAATTCAGCTTTGCTGCGGCCGCGCGCAATGCGGGCTACCGGCACGCCGAGACGGTGGACGATCCGGCCGCATGGCCCGCGCGCTTCGGCGCCTTGCTGGCGCAGGACGGACCGTCCTTCGTCGACCTGATGGTCGAGCCGATGCCGATGCAGACCGGTCCTGGCTTCGAGCAGGCCGAGATGCCGGACCTCCAGTTCGAGCGCATGGGCAAGGAAGCCCGTGCACTGCAAGCTTTCCTCGCGTGACCGCCATGAGCAACGTTGAATACGACTACGTGATCGTCGGCGCGGGTTCCGCCGGCGCCTCGCTGGCGACCCGCCTGAGCGAGGATGAAAACAGCTCCGTGCTGCTGCTGGAAGCCGGTGCGCCCAACCACAAGGACTTCTGGGTAACCACGCCGGTGGGCGTGGCCAAGATTCTTCAGGACCCGCGCTATGTGTGGCAGTCGAAGACCGTGCCGCAGAAGGGCCTCGTGGGCCAGGAAATCTACTGGCCGCACGGCAAGATGCCCGGAGGGTCCAGCTCGGTCAACGGCATGATCTTCGTGCGCGGCGATCCGCAGGAGTACGACAACTGGGACAGCGAGCACGGCTGCGACGGCTGGTCCTATGCGGACTGCCTGCCGTACTTCAAGCGCTTCGAGTCCACCACCGCGGGGGAGGACAAGTACCGCGGCCGGTCCGGGCCGATCACCGTCACCTCGCTGGTCGACCAGCCCGATCCGCTGTCCGACGCCTTCATCGAGGCTTGCCAGCAGGCGGGCATTCCGCGCACCCGGGACTACAACGGCGCGCAGTTCGAAGGCGTCAACTACCTCGACCTGTCCACCCGCAAGGGCCAGCGCTGCGGCACGGCGCACGGGCACCTGGCGTCGGCGGAAGGGCGCAAGAACCTGGACCTGCAGACCGAGGCGCATGCCACGCGCGTGATCTTCGACGGCACGACGGCCGTGGGCGTCGAATACCGCCAGGGTGGCCAGCTGAAGGTGGCACGCGCGCGCCGCGAGGTCATCCTGTCGGCCGGCCCGATCAAGTCGCCGCAACTGCTGGAACTGTCGGGTGTCGGGCAGGCCGATCGTCTCAGTGCGCTGGGCATCCAGGTGGTCCACGATGCGCCCGAGGTGGGCGAGAACCTGCGCGATCACCTGCAGGCGCGCATCACCTTCGAATGCACGCAGCCGATCACGCTCAACGACGTGCTCAACAGCAAGGTCAAGACGCTGATGATGGGCGCGAACTACCTGCTGACGCGCAAGGGCTTCATGTCCACGCCATCCACTTCCTCGCATGCGCAGGCGCGCACGCGGCCGGAGCAGACCCGGCCGGAATGCAAGATCCAGATGCACTACCTCAGCGCGGGCGATCGCTATGCCAATGCGAAGGGCATGGGGCTCGATCCGTTCTCAGGCTTCTCCGTCGGCTTCTTCCCGCTGCGGCCGCAGTCGAAGGGCTGGCTGCACACGGCGGGCACGGATGCGATGGTCGACCCCATCATCGAGCCGAACTACATGACGCACGAGACGGACATCACGTCCATGCTGGAAACGCTGCGACTGGCGCGAAAGATCGTCTCGCAACCCGCATTGCAGGCCTTGACCAAGCGCGAGACGCGTCCCGGCATCGACATCCAGGACGACGCCGGCCTGCTGCAATACATCAAGGAATGCGGCCAGACCTCGTGGCACCCGATCGGCACCTGCCGCATGGGCAGCGATGAAGGCTCGGTGGTCGACACGCAATTGCGCGTGCGCGGCGTGCAGCGTCTGCGCGTGATCGACTCGTCGATCATGCCGACCATGCCGTCTTGCAATACCAATGCACCCTCGATCATGATCGGCGAGAAGGGTGCGGATCTGGTGCGGGGGCGCCGGACGTCGTGAACCGGAGCTGACCACGCTGTCCAACTCGACTTCCAGGTGGTCAGCATGAAGCGGGATGGGGCGGTCTTCGTTGGGCAAGGGACGCTGATCCAGTCTCCATGCGTGCTGGCGGTCAGCTCGGCCGTCGTCGAAATAATTATTTCAAATTGTTGCTGAAGTGACGAGGAAACGGTATAAACCGTTTTCCGTCCTTCACAAGAAAGCCCATGGCATCCAGCGCTCCCACCAACGATCCGATCCTCGTCGATGTCGAAGCGGCAGCCGCCGCGCCTCAAGCGGTTGAACCGTCAGAGCGACCGGTTCCGCCCCAGGCCGCTGAGGGCAAGACGGCGAAGCCGCGAACCCGCGCCAAGCCCGCCGTGCCGGCCAAGCCCGCCGTGAAGGCCAAGGCGGAAAGGACACCCCCGGGCAAGAAGTCCCGGCCGGCGACGACTGGCGCGAAGGCTGCGGCCGAAGTGGTAGCGCCGAAGAAGGCCGCGAGCAAGCCCGCGGCAACGGTGAAGAAGTCGCCGAAGCCCGTGGCCGACAAGAAGAAGATCGCAGCCAAGCCAGCGGTCGCCAAACAGGAAGCCGCAGCCAAGCCGGCGGTCGCGGAGAAGAAGTCGTCGCGGAAGTCCGCGCAAAAGGCATCGGTCGGCGGCAAGAAGGTGCAGGCCCCGAAGGCCAAGCTAGTGCGCGACAGCTTCACGATGCCGAAGGAAGACTATTCGCTGATTGCCATGCTCAAGGACCGCGCGCTGGGGTTTAAGCGCCCCGCCAAGAAGAGCGAATTGCTCCGCGCTGGCTTGCATGTATTGCAAGGCCTGGCGGCGCCCGCACTGCGTGCCGCGCTGGAGGCGCTGACGCCCCTGAAGACCGGCCGTCCGAGGAAAGACGCGAGCTGAGCATCAGGGCAAGCGCATCAGCGCTTGGCCCATGCGGATCGGCTGGCCGGTCACGATGCCTTCGGCCAGCGTGAACCCGGCCGGTGCGAAGACGATGATGGTCGAGCCGTGTTCGAACCAGCCCATCTCCTCGCCCTTGCGATAGGGCGTGTCGCAATCGATGCGCTTCGGGCCGCGGTAGCCCAGGTGCAGCAGCAGGTCCAGGCAATGCAGGCGCAGGCTGGCCACGAGGATGGCGGCCACGGGCACCAGCGCGATGCGGTGGCCGCTGCCCTGAAGGCGTGTCTCCACCAGTGCGCGCTCGTTGCGGCAGAACAGCCGCTCGACACGCTTGAGCGCGATCGGGTTCACGTTCCAGGTGTCGCCTGAGATGTAGGTCACGCGTTCGACCTGGCTGTCGTGCGGCGCGTGGAAGCGGTGGTACATGCTCGATGTCAGGCGCAGGGTGACGTAGCAACCGTCGCGGTACGGTTCCATGGCGCCGGCATCGCCGAACAGCTCGGCCGCCTCGTACGGAAAGCCCTTGGCCTGGAATACGCGCGTGCCTTCGACTGCGCCGCAGGCGCCGACGATCGCATCGCAGGGGCTGGCCAGCACGCCGGGGTCCGCATCGACTTCGCGCGCACCGGGCAGGAGTTCCCGCGTGAAGCAGTCGTGCAGGCTGTCGAAGCGCGCCTTCTTCGCATCGCTCAGGTCGAGCTCGGTGAACAGCCGCCAGACCGCGATCGACGCCTCTCGCACCAAGGGATTGCGCAGCTTGCTGAACCAGCCCATGAAGCGCGTCAGCGCGATGCGCGGCACGCGGTTGGTCAGGAGGAAATTGAGGTCTTCCTGCTGCAGCAGGGCATCGCGCCATCGACGTCTTTTCATGAGCTTGTCAACAAGGTGGGATAGACAGTAGGGATCGTTCTCAAGTAATCGACATGCAGCCCACACTTCTCCTGTCTTCCATTGCCCTTGCTTCCCTGCTCGCGACGCTGCCGATGGCTCGGCGCCGGCTCGAACTCTCTCGTGCCAAGCATCCCTCGCTGGGCGGTCATTCGCGCATGGCCAAGCGTGTGGCCGCGCAGCTTCCGGGCTATGCCTACGACGCCGATGACTTCTTCGACTCCGACGGTGCGCCGGCCGACGTGGCCGCGCAACGGCGCGAGGGGCTGGAGCGGCTGTCGACACTGTTCCGCACGCGCTTTGCGCAATCGCTGGCCGCCACGGCGCAGGCCAGGCCGCACCTGTCGGACCTGCAGTTCACCAGCAGCTACCGCGTGCCCTTCCAGTACAGCCCCTACCTGCGCTCGCAACTGCCGGTGGGCGCCTTCGTGCGCGCGTCGAGCGGCGTCACGGTCGAGGACCTGGATGGCAACGTGTTCCACGACCTCACGGGCTCTTACGGGGTCAACGTGTTCGGCTATGACTTCTACAAGTCCTGCATCGCACAGGGGGCCGCGCGTGCCGAGTCGCTGGGTCCGGTGCTGGGCGCCTATCACCCGGTGGTGGCCTCGAACGCCAAACGCATTTGCGCCATTGCGGGGCTCGACGAGGTGTCCTTCCACATGTCGGGCACCGAGGCCGTGATGCAGGCGGTGCGGCTCGCGCGCTATCACACGCGGCGCTCGCACCTCGTCCGCTTCTGCGGGGCATACCACGGCTGGTGGGAGGACGTGCAGCCGGGCCTCGGCAATCCGCTGCCACCGCGCGAAACCTACACGCTGCGCGAGATGGACGCGCGCACGCTGCAGGTGCTGCGCAAGCGCCGCGACATCGCCTGCGTGCTGGTGAACCCGCTGCAGGCGCTGCACCCCAACGCGGGCGCGCCGGGCGACTCGTCGCTGGTCGACAGTAGCCGCAGCGCACGTTTCGATCGCGAGGCTTACACGGCCTGGCTGCGCGAGCTGCGCGCGGTCTGCACCGAGCGCGGCATCGTGCTGATCTTCGACGAGGTCTTCGTCGGCTTCCGGTTGGCACCGGGTGGTGCGCAGGAATACTTCGGCGTGGGGGCCGACATGGTCACCTATGGCAAGACGCTGGGCGGCGGCCTGCCCATCGGTGCGGTCTGCGGTCGTGCAGACCTGATGAAGCGCTATCGCGAGGAGCGCCCGGCCGACATCTGCTTCGCGCGCGGCACCTTCAACTCGCACCCGTACGTGATGGGCGCGATGGGCGCCTTCCTCGATCGCATCGCACAACCCGAGGTGCAGGCGCTTTACGACGGCCTCGACGAGCGCTGGAACCATCGCGCAGACCTGCTGAACCTGCGCCTGCGCGAGGCCGGCGTGCTGGTGCAGGTGGCCAACCTGTCGTCGATCTGGACGGTGCTCTACACGCAGCCGTCGCGCTACAACTGGATGCTGCAGTACTACCTGCGCGCGCACGGACTGGCCCTGAGCTGGGTCGGCACCGGGCGACTCATCTTCAGTCTCAACTACACCGATGACGACTTCGAGGCGGTGGCGCAGCGCTTCGTCAGCGCCGCCCGCGCGATGCAGGCCGACGGCTGGTGGTGGCACGATGCGGCGTTGACCAACAAGGCGATACGGCGCGGCATCCTGCGCGAGATGATCGCGCAGCGCTGGCGTGCCTGACACCCACCCCGCGTACGACCTTGCCATCAAGCGCAGGACAAGGCGGAGCGCCGCAGACAGTGCTGTAGCACGGCAAGGCGATGCACCGCAGTCATGCGCTTGATGGCGAGGTCGTATCAAGCGTGGGGGCGGCGTGGTGCATCGGGTCGATCAGTTCACCGCGCAGCAGGTGCAGCGGCGCACGCCAGTAGAGCATGATGTCGTGGAAGGGGTCGGTAAGGATCTTGGTCATCCACACCAACCCGGTGCGCACGTCGGCGATGAAGAACAGGTGCAAGGTGCGGAACAACAGTCCGCCCGCGCCCAGCACCAGCCACAGCATGCCGACCTGGCGCATGAAGCCTTCGAAGCCCACGGTCGGTGTCATCCATCCGAACAGCGAGCGGTCGAACCACAGCACCAGCGGGGCGGCCGCCCAGAGCGCCATCAGCACCACCTTGCGGCGCAGGTTGTAGCCGACCTTGATCTCTTCCTTGTGCTCGTGGGTCGCGTGGTTGACGTGGTCGTAGCCGTTCGGCTCGAAGAAGAAATGGCCGGCCTGCCGGCTCGTCATCGACACCCCCCATGCCAGCAGCGCGGCGGCCACCGGGTCGACGAAGAGCAGGGCATAGGCGACGACGAAGCTCACCGCGCTGAGCAGGTGCAGCGACTGGTTGATGCGGCTGTGGTGGTAGTAGCGGTGATCGTCCCAGCGCTGGATGGCAAGCGTGCGGAAGAAGTCTTTCACGGGTTCTCCTTGGATGGCGCCAACGCGGCGTGACGGGATCGTGACGCGCATGCGTGAATATTTGGTGACGTGTTCACTTTGCTTTTCTTTCGCGTCGTCATCGTCCTGTTGCAATCGGCCCGCAGCATCCGCGCCATGGCTGAAATGCTTCCTCCGATCGTGGTCGACCATCTGCCGGCGGTGCATCGCTCGCTGCGCATTGCGGTCGTCAGCGAAACCTATGCGCCTGAAGTCAACGGCGTGGCGCTGGCGTTGCAGCATGTCGTCGAGGGCTTGTGCGCGCTGCGGCACGACGTGCAACTCATCCGCCCGCGACAGGCGGTCGACGACCTCGCGCAACAACGCAACGGCAGCTTCGAGGAAGTGCTGATGCGCGGCGTGCCGATCCCGCGCTACCCGGAGATGAAGATGGGCATGCCGGCCAACAAGGCATTGGTCGCGCTGTGGAGCCGGCACCGGCCCGACCTGGTCTACATCGCAACGGAAGGTCCGCTCGGCTGGTCGGCCCTGAAGATCGCCCGCAAGCTCAAGCTGCCGGTGTGCTCGGACTTCCGCACCAACTTCCATGCCTACAGCCGGCACTACGGCATCGGCTGGCTGTACCGACCCATCATGGACTACCTGCGCAAGTTCCATAACCGCACCGCCTTCACGATGGTGCCGAGCGAGCAACTGCGGCAGGACCTGCGCGCCAATGGCTTCGAACGGCTGGTGCTGGTGACGCGCGGGGTCGACACCGCGCTGTTCGACCCCGCGCGGCGCAGCGATGCCGTGCGGCAGTTGTGGGGCGCGCCGCCCGGGACGCCGGTGGTGCTGTTCGTCGGCCGCCTGGCCGCGGAAAAGAACCTTGGAGCCTTGGTGGCCGCATTCCTGGCGATGCGCCGCGTGCAACCCCGCATGCGGCTCGTCGTGGTCGGCGTGGGCCCCTGGCACGAGCAATTGCGCGCGGCCGTGCCCGATGCGTTCTTTGCCGGCACCCGCCGCGACGAAGAGCTGGCCGCCTTCTATGCCTCGGCCGACATGTTCGTATTCCCCAGCATGACCGAGACTTTCGGCAACGTGACGCTCGAAGCGATGGCGAGCGGCTTGCCGGTGCTTGCGTATGACCATGCCAGTGCCGGCCAACTGATCCGCAGTGGCGAGAACGGGTTGCTTGCGCGGCTCGGGGACGAGGCGCATTTCATCGACCAGGCCGTGCGACTCGCGAGTGACAGTGCGCAGGCCCGCGAGATGGGTTGGCACGCTCGCCAGACCGCCACCGGGCTGGGCTGGCCTCGCATCGTGAAGCAGGTGGAAGAGGTGATGCTCGCCACGCTCGCGAGCGGCGCAGAGGAACGGCAAGCAGACGCAGTCACACAGCCCGTCGCTGGCGTGGCTTGAGAAGGGCGCTTCAGCCTTCCACTGCCGTGGCGGTGTGCCGACGCGCGCGTTCGCGCCCCATGAGCAGCGCGATCGCGCCCGCGACGGTCAAGCCGAAGCCCCACATCAACGGAACGATCGGCACATCGAACGCCACCAGCGCCGCGTAGCCCGCGAGCATCATCATCACGCTGAGGTTTTCGTTGAAGCCCTGCACCGCGATCGACCGACCCGCGCTCAGCAGCGTGTAGCCACGGTGCTGAAGCAGCGCATTCAGCGGCACCACCAGCACGCCGCCGACCAGGCCGACCAGCGCCAGCAGGGGCACGGCCAGCATCAGCGAGTTGCAGGACGACACGACCGGCATCAGCAGCCCCAATGCCACGCCGGCTGGCAATACACGCTTGGCCTGCGCCAGGCTGACATGGCGCCCGGCAACGGCAGCGCCCACGATCACGCCCACAGCCACTGCGGCCTGCAGATAGGCGGCCTGGTCGAGAGGCAACAGCAGCACGTCGGCAGCCCACTTCAGCACCGCGAACTGCAGCGTGGCGCCGACGCCCCAGAAGATCGTCGTCACCGCCAGCGACAGGCCGCCGTCGCGATCGCGCCACAAGGTGCGTCCCGCAGCGCGAAAGTCGCGCATCAATTCGCCGGCATGAATGCGGGTTCGCGCATAGCGCACGCCGCTGTCGGGCACGCGGGCGTTGAGCCATGCGGCCAGCACATAGACCATGAGCAGCGTCAGCATCGACAGGGCCAGCGTGCTGCCAGCGCATTCCGCCATCGACGCCAGCCATTCGCCCAGACCTCGGCTCGCCATCGACGCGCGAACGAAGTCGGCGACCAGCAGGCCGCCGAGCACGGTGCCCAGGAGCGCGGCGCACACCACCGAGACCTCGAGCCAGCCATTGGCCGTCACCAGTTGCCGAGGCGCGACCATCTCCGTGACGAGCCCGTACTTGGCGGGCGCGTAGGCAGCAGCGCCGAAGCCGATCACCGCGAAGGCGAGCAGGGGATGCAGCCCCGCGATCAGCATGGCGACGCCAATGAACTTGACGACGTTCATCAGCGTCATGAGCCGCGCCTTGGGCATGGCATCGGCGAGCGGCCCGATCACCGGCGCCAGCACGACATAGGACAGCGTGAAGAAGAACTTGAGCAGCGGCGCCCACCAGCCGGGCAGGCTGCGCTCCTGCAGCAAGGCGATGGCGACGATCAGCAGCGCGTTGTCCGCCAGCGAAGAGAAAGCCTGACCCGCGATCAGCAGGTAGAAGCCGGCCGGCATCTCAGGCCGGCGTCATGTTCATTTGCATGGGTGGCGATCGTCGCCAATGGAAATGACGGGCGCGTGAAATTGACTCGCGTCGGGATTGTGATGCCCAATTCCGTGCGTCACGATTCGAGGATCTCACAGCCATGCACGGACTCAGGGCCTGGCGCGCCGCCATCTGCTTCTTGAGCGTTTGCGCCCAGGTGCTTCCTGCCTCGTCGCGCGTGCTGTACCGGCCCGCCGCTGGCAATCGGCCTCCGCAAATCTCGATCAAAGGCGAAATCGTTCAGGCGGATCTCGACGCATTCACCGCCATTGCCGGGACTGCGCGCACGGATGCCGCGACCTTCATCGCGGGTCGGGGCAAAGGTACAACGTCACCCGGCATGGGATCCGTCAATGTGACCCTTGACAGTCTCGGCGGCAACGTCTTTGTCGCAATGTCCATGGGCAGGATCATCCGGACATACGCTTTCGCGACGCGCGTTGAGCTCGGTGCGAGATGTGTCAGCGCCTGTGTGTATCTGCTGGCGGCGGGGCAGGGTCGCTACGTTGGCGGTCGCGTCGGCGTTCATCGCCCCCACCTCCAGAACGACGGGGTGACCTCCGCGCGGGCAACGAAGGCACAGTACGCGGGTGTCAATGCCCAGGCAAGGCAGTACCTCGAAGAGATGGGCTTGCCAACGTCCCTGCACGACCGAATGATGCAAACGCCATCCGATCGTGTGACCTGGCTCTCTGCACACGACCTTTCGACCTACCGCTTGACGACGATGATTCCTCCGTCACCGAGGCCCGCAGTGCCTTGACCATGGATGTGCCCAGGCAGGTCTGGTTGCCAACGGGGGTAGCGGGCCCCACAATCCGCCGGCTCCGCAACGCGGGTTGTCGAGTCCGGCGAATGGGTCGGCCTGGGCTTGCCGGCACGCAACTGTTGATCGCCTACGAAGGATCACGCATGCATTCACGACTTCTGGCGCTGGTGGCGCCGCTCCTGGCGTCCACCTTGCTGGCGGCCTGCGCCAGTGGGCCGGGCGCTGTCCCACGAGACTCGCTTGCCCGCATCAGCCAATCCCAGATCCTCAAGCTGGGCTATCGGGAGGATGCCAGGCCGTTCTCGTACAAGGGCGCCGACGGTGCGCCGGCAGGCTATTCGGTGGAACTGTGCAAGCGCGTCGCCAGTTCCCTGCAATCCCAGCTCAAGCTGGCCAAGCTCGACGTGCAGTGGATCCCCGTCACCGCAACAACGCGGATGCAGGCCGTCACCGATGGCAGCATCGACCTGGAATGCGGCAGCACGTCGCGCACGCTGGGTCGTGAGAAGGTCGTCGACTTCAGCAATCCCATCTGGGTCGAAGGAAGCTCCTTCGTGTCGCTGGCATCCTCGTCGATCAGCCGGGCTGTGAACCTGAACGGCAAGCGGGTGGCTGTCATTCCCGGCACCACCACGGAGCAGGTGCTCAAGGGGCTGTCTTCGCGTGGCGTCGTGCCGGTCTTCGTGGCGGTGCGGACCAGTTCCGAAGGCATTGCCGCGGTACGTGACGGAAGGGCCGATGCCTTCGCCACCGACAGCCTAATCCTCGTGGGTGAAGTCACCGGCGGCCCGGCGGGTGCGACCCTGCGCCTCAGCGAGGACTATCTGTCGATGGAAAGCTATTCGCTGATGATGCGACGCGATCCGGACATGCGCCTGGCGGTCAACCGTGCCCTGGCCGAGACCTACCGCAGTGGCGAGATCGCCAAGGTGTTCCGCCAGAGCTTTCCGGATGGCACCGCGCCATCGGCACTCGTCGAGGCCGTCTACGTGCTGAATGCGTTGCCGGAGTAGGGAAGGCCTCATCGCACGCTTTCATCGTGCCGACTGCATGAGCCGCTCCAGCTTGTCGCGCAGGCGTCGTACCGTCACCTCGTGGCGCAGCGTCTGGGCGCCACGGCCGTAAGTCGCGGCCTTGCGGATCAGCCGCAACTGTTCCCGTTGCAGGCGCGTCTTCAGGCGTCGCGCGCGCAGCCCGAAAGCGTAGCCCATGGCCCGCCGGACCTGGTAGCGCTGCAACGGCCTGCCCAGGCGAGCCCACTCGTCGTCGCGAATCAGATCCCGTTCCGGCACGAAGTACGCCGCCAGCGCGTGCAGGTAGGCGCCGTTCTCGCGTGCAGCGACGCGCCAGAACAAACCGGCCGCCACGAGCGCGGGGATGCCCTTGACCAGGATGAACAGCGCGAGGCCGCCCATCCCGTCGTCGAAGATGTCGTCCAGGAGGGGGGAGTTCCACAGAAAATGCAGGCCCCATGCGATCGTGAAGCACCACAGTGCGAACGCGATACGCACGACTGTCGGACGCTCCGGATGCAGCAGGAACCACGCCACACCGAAGGAGGCGATGGTCGTATAGGCCGCATGGCTCCACAGACCGCTCAGGACACCGCGCGTGTACAGGTTGAGCAGCACCGGGGTCACTTCGTTCTCGAGTGGAAAGTGCAGGGAGGCGTTGATCGTGTACGTGAGGTTCTCGATCACCTGGAACCCAAGGCCGGTCATCGCCCCGACGATCAGCACGGAAAGGTAGGTCTGGAACTGGGTCCGCGCGACCAGGATCAGCAGGATCACGCCCGCGAGCTTCAGCAGTTCCTCAGTCATCGGGCCTGCGAGCGCCGGCCCCCAGACCGATGCGAATTCCGGGGAGACCAACTTGGCGCACAGGCTCTGGATGGCATTGTTCGCGGGCGCGCAGAAGTAGAGTGCGCCACCGCCGCCCCAGGCGAACGCAAGCTGGAAGGCCTCCGGCGGATGTTGTTCCAGCAAGTCCAGTGTCCGGAAGGCGAGCAGGAACACGGCGGCATAGCCCGCCCACACCAGCAGTCCCAGCAGCGCGGTGACCGGGACCACCTGGAAGCCCAGGACGAGGATGCGGGCCGCGTAGAAGAGGCCGTTGAGGATCAGGATCGACAGCACCCAGAAGGCCGCGCGCCGGGGTTGGAAAAAACCGTCCGTGCCCACGGGCCACAGGGCGTCCGGCGGCTCGTTCGCGACCGCGCTCACGCGGGCGCCTCCAGGTCCATGGCGTCCAGCATCTCGCGCGCTTCGCCGAGCGCCTCGCTCAATCCGTCGTTGGCGCCGTAGAAATCGATCTGCACGACCGATCGGCGCGGCAGGTCGACCACTTGCCAGAATCGACCGGCGAGCTTCGGGCCGTAGTAGGCGAAGGTCTGCCCCTGCAAGCCCCAGTCATTGATGAAATTCGACACCTCGCCATCGACGCGCAGACCCTGGCCACGCTCCATCAGGCGCCGCTGCCGCACGAGCGGCCCGGCGGCGCCACCGTTCCACGCGGCTGCGGTCACCAGGAACTTGTGGCCGCCTTTGAAGAGCATCAGCGACTGGCCGGCTCTTGAGCGCGACACGTCCATGTGCCAGCCATTGGCGACCGGGAACCGGACGGGGCCCACACTCACGGTCTGGCCTGCTGGCAGTGGCCGGCTGCCGGGCTCGTGGCGGTCCCAGAACGTCAGGCCACCGACGTAGCCCGCGATCGCGGTCAGCACTGCGAGTGCGCCGGGCCAGCTCCGATACGGTATGCGGCGTGAGGGCTCGAGCATGCGGCAATCGTGCCACACGGTGAACCGCCGCGGCACTCATTCCGGCTCGATCCCCGCCTTCTTGACCAGCGCCGCGTATTTCGCCATCTCGTTCCTGAACGCGGCTTGGGCCTGCTCGGGCGTGCTGATGTCGATGGTGTTGCCCTGGGTGGCCATGGCTTGCTTGACGCCCGGATCCGCGAACGCGGCGACGATCGCGTCATGCGCCTTGCCGACGAGGGCCGGCGGCAGCCCTTTCGGCCCGATTGCCGCGAACCATGCGTCGACGACGAACTTGGGCAGTCCCTGTTCGGCGAAGGTCGGGATCTCCGGCGCGGCCGGTGTGCGCTGCGCCGTCAGCATGCCGATCGCGCGCAGCGAGCCGGCCTTGATGTGCGACTGCACGCTCGGCAGTGCGGCCGTGCCGAAGTCGACCTGCCCGCCGACGAGGCCGGCCACCATCGGGCCCACGCCCTTGTAGGGGATGTGCTTGGCCGTGACGCCCGCTTCCTCGAGAAACAGTTGCGTGGCCAGGTGCAGGATGGTGCCGGTGCCACCCGAGGCGAAGTTGAAGGTGTCGGGCTTGCTCTTGAGCAGCGCGATGAACTCCTTGCTGTTGGTGGCAGGCACCGTCTTCGGATTCACGACCAGCACCATGGGCGTGGCGCCGATCAATGCGATCGGCGTGAAGTCGCCCGGCATGTTGAAGGACAGCGACTTGATCACGCTCGGGAAGATCACGACGTTGTTCGACACGATCGCCAGGGTGTTGCCGTCGGGCGCTGCGCGCGCGAGTTGCTGCAAGCCGACGACACCGCCCGCGCCGGGCTGGTTGTCGATGACCACGGATGCGTTGAAGGCCTTGCTGAGGGCAGGTTGGGCGGCACGGGCGATCGTGTCGACGCCGGACCCTGGCGCGTTCGGCAGGATGAAGCGGATCACGCCCGACTGCGCGCGCACGGCTGCAGACCATGGTGCGAGGGCGAGGGCTGCCGACGCAGCGAGCATTGCGCGGCGGGAGAAGGGATTCGTGCTGCTTGTCATGTCTGTTGTCTCCATCGCTTCTTTTGTCGTGCGACGCGGTTCAGGACACGATGCCGCGCACCCGCATGTCCGCGATCTCGGCATCCGTGCAGCCCATGCCGCGCAGCAGTTCCGTGCTGTGTTCGCCGAGCTTCGGCGGGCTCAACCGTACGCCCAATCGATGGCCCTCCAGGGTGATCGGGAACAGCGTGGTCTTGACGGTCTCGCCTGCCTTCGGGCCATCGCAGAACAGCAACCATTGCGCATCGCTGACCGCCGCCAGGAAGATCTGCTCGCCATTCCTCACTGTGAACACGTCGTAGACCGCCCCCGGGTTGTCGCGCGCCGGCATCGGCGCCCGAGAAAGAAAAAAGCCCTTGCAGCAATGCAAGGGCTTCATTCATTTTGGCGGAGCAGGCGGGATTCGAACCCGCGGAGGGCTATTAACCCTCACACGCTTTCCAGGCGTGCGACTTAAACCACTCATCCACCGCTCCGAAGCCCACGATTCTAACCCGCAGTTGGGGTCGTTTTTCCGGCCTGAACCATTCGCATCGCCGATGCGATCAAAGCGGCGGTCTCGGTCATGTTGCTCGGCACGATCAGCGTGGTCTTCGAATCGGCCGCGACCTTGCCGTAGGCGTCCACCGCACGCTCGGCCACCTTGAGCTGTACCGCCTGCTCGCCGCCAGGCTCGCGGATGGCGGCGGCCACGCGCGAGATGGCGCCCGCGGTCGCCTCGGCCACCGCGGTGATGGCGGCGGCCTCGCCCTGGGCGTTATTGATCTGCGCCTGCTTCTCGCCCTCCGAGCGGGCGATGAAGGCCTCGCGCTCGCCGGTGGCGATGTTGATCTGCTCCTGGCGTCGGCCCTCGGAGGCGGCGATCAGCGCGCGCTTCTCCCGCTCGGCTGTGATCTGGCGCTGCATGGCCTGCAGGATCTCCTTGGGCGGCGTCAGGTCCTTGATCTCGTAGCGCAGCACCTTCACGCCCCAGTTCAGCGCCGCCTCGTCGATCGCGGCCACCACCTGCGCATTGATGATGTCGCGCTCCTCGAAGGTCTTGTCCAGTTCCAGCTTGCCGATCACGCTGCGCAGTGAGGTCTGGGCCAGTTGCGTCACGGCCACGATGTAGTTCGATGAGCCGTAGCTCGCGCGCATCGGGTCGGTCACCTGGAAGTAGAGGATGCCGTCCACCTGCAGCTGCGTGTTGTCGCGCGTGATGCAGATCTGGCTGGGCACGTCGAGCGGGATTTCCTTCAGGCTGTGCTTGTAGGCCACCTTGTCGATGAAGGGGATCAGGAAGTTGGGCCCCGGCGTCATCGTGCCGTTGTACTTGCCGAGCCGCTCGCGCACCCAGGCGTTCTGCTGGGGCACGAACTTCACGGACTGGCTGATGAAGATGATGGCGATGACGAGGATGACGGCTGCGACTTCCATGGTGCGGTTCCTTTTGCTGCGTTTTCAGATCTTGTCGACGACGAGGCGGCTGCCGATCACTTCCGAGACGCGGTGCATCCCGGTGGTCGGCGTGACGCCGGGGCGATGCATCGCCGTCCATTGGGCGCCGCGATAGCGCACGCTGGCGGTGCCGTCGCTGTTCCAGGCGTCGACCTGGACGCTGCCGCCCACGTCGAGGTTGACGTCGGCATTGGCTTGCGCCGGCAGCTCGGGCGGCCGGCGCTTGCGGATGACGTACCAGGCCAGCACCGCGCCGACGCCAATTACGGCCGCCACGACCAGTTGCGTCGTCAGACCCGCGCCCAGATGCGCCGAAATGGCGGCCGCCGCAAAGCCTACGCCCAGCAGCAACAGGTACACCGTGCCGGACATCAGTTCCAGCACGATGGCAGCCCCCGCGATCAACCACCAGACGGTGGAAAGCTCCATGAAATTGCTCCTGTACATGAATCCGGCTGCATTTTCGGACATACGGTCAGATGGTGGACATTGGAATTCCTTACACTTCGCGCCTCTTTTCCCCATCCGGGCACGCCCATGAAATTCCGTTTTCCCATCGTCATCATCGACGAGGACTTCCGCGCCGAGAACACCTCGGGCCTTGGCATCCGCGCGCTCGCACAAGCCATAGAGAGCGAAGGATTTGAAGTCCTCGGCGTCACCAGCTACGGCGACCTGAGCCAGTTCGCCCAGCAGCAGAGCCGTGCCAGCGCCTTCATCCTGTCGATCGACGACGAGGAGTTCACGCCCGGCCCGGACCTCGACCCCGCCGTGCTCAACCTGCGCAGCTTCATCGACCAGGTGCGCCGCAAGAACGCCGAGGTGCCGATCTACATCTACGGCGAGACGCGCACCTCGCGCCACCTGCCCAACGACATCCTGCGCGAACTGCACGGCTTCATCCACATGTTCGAGGACACGCCGGAGTTCGTGGCGCGCCACATCATCCGCGAGGCCAAGAGCTACCTGGAGGGCGTGCAGCCGCCGTTCTTCAAGGCCCTGATCGACTACGCGGAAGACGGCTCCTATTCCTGGCACTGCCCCGGCCACTCCGGCGGCGTGGCCTTCCTGAAGAGCCCGGTCGGCCAGATGTTCCACCAGTTCTTCGGCGAGAACATGCTGCGCGCCGACGTCTGCAATGCCGTGGAAGAACTCGGCCAGCTGCTCGACCACACCGGCCCGGTGGCCGCGAGCGAGCGCAATGCGGCGCGCATCTTCAATGCCGACCACTGCTTCTTCGTCACCAACGGCACCAGCACCAGCAACAAGATGGTGTGGCATCACACGGTCGCGCCGGACGACGTGGTGGTGGTGGACCGCAACTGCCACAAGTCGATCCTGCACGCGATCATCATGACGGGCGCCATTCCAGTCTTCATGAAGCCCACGCGCAACCACTTCGGCATCATCGGCCCGATCCCCAAGAGCGAGTTCGAGCCCAGCGCCATCAAGGCCAAGATCAAGGCCAACCCGCTATTGGCCGGTGTCGATGCCGACAAGGTCAAGCCACGCGTGATGACGCTCACGCAGTCGACCTACGACGGCGTGATCTACAACACCGAGACCATCAAGGGCATGCTCGACGGCTACGTCGACACGCTGCACTTCGATGAGGCCTGGCTGCCGCATGCGGCCTTCCATCCGTTCTACGGCGCCTACCACGCGATGGGCAAGCGCCGCGTGCGGCCGAAGGAGTCGCTGGTGTTCGCGACGCAATCGACTCACAAGCTGCTGGCCGGCATCAGCCAGGCCAGCCACGTGCTGGTGCAGGACTCGCAGAACCGCGCGCTGGACCGCGACCTGTTCAACGAGGCCTACCTGATGCACTCGTCGACCAGCCCGCAGTACGCCATCATCGCGAGCTGCGACGTGGCCGCCGCCATGATGGAGCCGCCCGGCGGCACCGCGCTGGTGGAGGAGTCCATCCTCGAGGCGCTGGACTTCCGCCGCGCCATGCGCAAGGTCGAGGACGAATTCGGCAAGGACGAATGGTGGTTCAAGGTCTGGGGCCCGGAGAAGCTGGTCGAGGAAGGCATCGGCCGTGCCGAGGACTGGGTCATGAAGGGCGAGGGCAGCAGCGACAAGAAGACCAAGAGCTCGGCCCGCAACTGGCACGGCTTCGGCAAGCTGGCGGACGGCTTCAACATGCTCGACCCGATCAAGTCGACCATCGTCACGCCGGGCCTGGACTTGCAGGGCAAGTTCGCCGAGACCGGCATCCCGGCCAGCGTGGTGACCAAGTTCCTCGCGGAGCACGGCGTGATAGTGGAGAAGACCGGCCTCTACAGCTTCTTCATCATGTTCACCATCGGCATCACCAAGGGCCGCTGGAACACCTTGCTTACGGCCTTGCAGCAGTTCAAGGACGACTACGCCCGCAACCAGCCGATGTGGCGCATCCTGCCGGAGTTCTGCCAGCAGCATCCCGGCTACGAGCGCCTGGGCCTGCGCGACCTGTGCAACCACATCCACAAGCTCTATGCACGCTATGACGTGGCACGGCTCACGACGGAGATGTACCTGAGCGACCTCACGCCCGCGATGAAGCCGAGCGACGCCTATGCCCACATCGCACACCGCAAGACAGAGCGCGTGGAGATCGACCAGCTCGAAGGCCGCATCACGACCAGCCTGATCACGCCGTACCCGCCGGGCATTCCGCTCCTGATCCCGGGCGAGGTGTTCAACAAGAAGATCGTGGACTACCTCAAGTTCGCACGCGAGTTCAACACCGAATGCCCGGGCTTCGAGACCGACATCCACGGGCTCGTGGCCAAGGTCGACGAGACCGGCAGGAAGCGGTACTACGCGGACTGCGTGCGGGCCGACTGAAGCCCCTGGCGCCGATGAGGGTCGGCGTCATTTCAGCAGCTTGAACCGGCTTTCGTTCAGCACGCGCGCGTTGTTCCGGGTCGGCGTTCCCATGGGGACGCCGTCGTAATAGATGTCGGGGTTTGACCAGTAGTTCACACGCTTCGCGGGGGTGCCGGCCTCGATGGTGCTCCATGTGCCCTGGTTGTAGCCATAGGCGTAGCTGCCTTCCTTGGGCGTTGCGGTGTCATGGTTCGCGCCGAGGTTGTGGCCCATCTCGTGGGTCGTCGTGGTGCCGTTCGTGAGGCACGCTCCCCAGACCACGCTGTAGGCCCCGGCGCTGGAGGCGACCCCGGTGTACGCCAGGCCGCAATACGAGTTGTTGGTGGCCCACATCTGCACGATGTTGGCCTTGGTTGCGGCCTTCTGCGCATCGACCCCCTTGAGCTTTCCGTCGTCCTTGTAGCGAAGGTTGTGGAGCATGGTGCTGTAGTCCTTGTCCTCGACATAGTCGGGATCCACCCAGGTGCCGGCCAGTTCCAACTTGATCTTGACCTTGCTATTCACGAAGCTCTGGTTCGCCAGTGCAACGGCCAGCTGGGCCTGGGCCTGGAGGTCGGAGACGTATTTCTGCATGGCGTCCTTGGTGGCGACGATCAGGACGCGCAGGGTCGTGGTGTCGTCCACGGAAGGAGCGGGTGCGGGAGCTGGCGCCGGTGGTGGCGGTGGCGGTGGTGGTGGTGGGGGCGGAGGAGGGACTGGCGCCGGGGCGGGCGCAGGCGCTGCGCCGCAGTCGCCCAACAGCTGCCAGACGCCATATGCGCCGGACGCGGTCGGGTCATCGCCCTGAGTCCACCACTTGTTCTCATAGTTCTTGCCTTTCCAGCTGACGCGCGTGCCCGCTGTGGCATAGACCGAGCCTGACGACCAGCCGGGGCCGCACGATGACGACGAGGGGGCCGGTGCGGGCGCAGGTGATGGCGCTGGCGCGGGCGGTGGAGGTGGAGGTGGAGGTGGAGGTGGAGGTGGAGGTGGAGGTGGAGGTGGAGGTGGAGGTGGAGGTGGAACGGGTGCAGGCGCCGGAGCGGGCGCTGGCGAAGGAGCAGGTGCAGGAGCAGGTGCAGGAGCAGGTGCCCCTGCTCCGCACGCCCCGACCGCACTCCACACCCCCCACTGCCCGCTCTGTGACGGGTCGTCCCCCTGCGTCCACCACTTGTTCTCGTAGTTCTGCCCGTTCAGGCTGGCGCGCTTGCCGGCGACGTCATAGACCTGCCCGGCGCTCCATGCCGGTGCGCACGGCGGACCTGCGGCTGCGCCCGCCGCAGCGACCGTTTCAGGCGGCGAGGGCACGGCGTCGTTGTTGTCGGTGGGGAACTTCTCGAGGTCGACCTCGACGAGGGCATGCCCACCGCCAGCCAGCGGCATGATGCTGAACAGCTGCCCGTTGTAGCGCACCGAGCCCGCGATGTTGTTGCCATTGCGCACGATGGTGACGGCGTTGGCATCATCCGTCGGCGCTTCCGAAGACGAACGCGTTCGCCTCGGAGAAAAGTTGCCGCGCCAGACCTGCGTTCCATCCCGCAGCGTTTCGAATCCTTCCTTCAGCGCAATGCGCCCCGCCCCCGAGGGCAGGTCGATGGCAATGGACTGCGAGGCGTCCGACACGATCGCCGGATTGGGATTGATCACCGCGAAGCTGCGCGTGGTGGGCAGGCGCGCGACCGGATCGTTGCTGCGGGCGTCTCGCTGTGCCGGCTGGACCGTGAACAAGCCAGTGCCCTGGGCCTGGGCGGAGCCGACATGGCCGATGCCGGTGCCGACCAGCGCAAGAAGAACGGCTGACTGACGATTCATCATCTCAATCCCCCGCGTTTCTGATTCGAGGGCGAACTTGTACATCCGCAGCGCACATGGATGACCGACCCCGTCGAACGAAAGAGTTCCTGCTCGGTATCAGGTCGGGCGGCACGGTGACAGTTGAAACCGGGAGTTCCTGTCCATCATGAGAAAGTACTCATGCGCGAGGCGGAAATTGACGATTCCGGTTGCATTGATGCGGCACGAATAGCGCACGCGACAAGGCGCGATGTCAGGCAGGCCTATTGCCGCCGGGCAGGCCGCCTGACAGGGCGCGGCCCTAACCGAGGCGCAAGGCCATCACCCCGGCGGCAATGACCACGGTCCCGATGGCGCGCTGCCAGCCGAAGGTCTCGCGCAGGAAAAAAGTGCCGATCAGTGCGGCGAACAGCACCGAGGTCTCGCGAAGCGCGGCGACGACCGCCACCGGCGCGCGGGTCATCGCCCACAGGGCTACGCCATAGCTGCCGAGCGAGGCCGCCGTGCCGACAAAGGCAATCGGCCAACGGCCCTTCATGTAGTTCAGCGCCGCAACGCGTTGGCCCGGGCGGCGCCAGAGCACCAGCAGCATGTAGGGAATGCCGTCGAAGACGAACAGGCCCGCGACATAGGCCACCGCATTGCCCGAGACGCGCACGCCGATGCCGTCGACCACGGTGTAGACGGCGATGATTGCGGCATTGGCCAGCGCGAAGCCGATCGCCTTGCCGCGATGCGATATGCCATCGGGCGCCGGCGTCGATCGCGACAGCCCCAGTGTGAACACGCCGACGCTCAGCACGCCCACGCCGATCCATGCGGTCGTCGAGATGCGCTCCCCGATGAAGGCCAGGCTGCCGAGCGCCACCAGCAGCGGCGCGCAGCCGCGCATCAGCGGATAGGTCAGGCCCAGGTCGCCATGCTTGTAGGCGCCCGCCAGCGCGATGTAGTAGCCGAGGTGAATTGCGAGCGAGGCGGCCATGTAGGGCCATGCGGCGCGCTCCGGCAGGCCGGTGTGCATCAGCAGCGGAATCGCGACGAAGATGCCGAGGCTGTGGACCAGCGCGGTGTCCAGTGCCTTGTCGCGGCCGGCCTTGATGAAGGCATTCCAGGCGGCATGCAGCAGCGCGCCGAAGAGCACGGCCAGGACGATCGGTCCGGTCAGCGTCACGCGGCGGCCAGCATGCAGCTTCTTGCGCGTGCCAGGTAGTGCGCGAGCGGCGGGGTCTGGAGATCGGGCGACTTGGCCAGGTCGTCCCACAGGCGCACCTGCACGGCATCGGCCGCATGTTCGCGGGCGATGAACTCGTGCGCCCGTTCGACGCTGAAGATGCCGCCCTGCAGTTCAAGACTGCGTTTCGAATCGGCGGACAGTGCCTGCCAGTAGTCGGGTCGCGTCGCGCAGAGGTAGCGCTTGGCATCGACATGCCACTGGATGGCGCCCAGCACGCGCGCGCCGAACACGCCGCGCAGGAACGGCAGGGCGAAGTACTGGTGCAAGTCGTCGATGCCGCGCAGCGTCGGCGATTCACCCTGGTCGTTGAGCAGGTGGCCGAGGTCGTGCAGGAGGGCGGCCGTCACGAGTTCATCGTCGGCGCCGGCCTGCTCGGCGAGCCAGGCGGTCTGCAATGCGTGCTCGAGTTGCGTCACCGGTTCCCCGCTGTACTGCGCCGCGCCGCAGCGGGCGAACAAGGCTTCGATGTCTGCCAACGACAACGCCATGCTCAGGCCTCCAGGGCCGCGGCGGACCCCGAGAGATGCGCCTTGGCCTCCGCCGCCTTCTTCTGCGCGTAGTTGCGCTGGGTGCGTTCGCGGCTGTTCATCACGTGCTGGTACATCGCCTGGCCCGCTGCCTCAGGGTCGCCGCCGGCGATGGCCTTGACGATCTGCCGATGCTCGCGCGCATAGACCGCCATCGATTCGCTGGTGAGGTTCTGGCGCCGGAACAGGGAAAGTTCGTTGACCAGCTTGCGGTAGGTCGCGGTGAGCTTGGCATTGCCGGCTAGCTCCAGCAGGCGGTCGTGGAACTTGAGGTTGTAGTGGTGGAAGTCGTGGGCGTTGTCCGCTTTCACGGCCTGGTCCATCGCGTCGGCCAACTGGCGCAGTTCCTTCACCTGGGTGGTCGCCAGGCCCTGCGCCAGCTTGCGGCCGACGTAGAGGTCCATCACCGCCCGCACTTCGAAGATCTCCAGCGCCTCCTCGATCGGCACGTCGCGCACGAACACGCCGCGGTTCTTGATGGTGGTGACCAGGCCCGCTTCCTCCAGCATGCGGAAGGCCTCGCGCACCGGTCCGCGCGAGACGCCGATCTGCTCGGCCAGCGTGGATTCGGTGAGCTTCGCGCCGGAGGGCAGGTCGCCGTCCAGGATCATGCGTTCGATTTCCGCTTGCACCAAGGTGGCGAGCGAGGTGCACTGAAGCTGTGCGATGGCTGGGTTGCTGGAGATCTTCTTGACCATGATGGATCGTAGGTTGCCCATCGCAGATTGTCTACGATCTACAAACAACAATAGACAATATCTTGCGGCAGGCCCCGATTTTGCTAGGCGTATGTGTCACGAGCGTGTCTTTTCGCGCCGGCACAGTTGCTTTTTTTTCGAACCAGGAGTGGGCAGATGAAATTCGCAAGATCGATGGTGGCCGGCGTGATCGGCCTGGCGTGTGTGGCGGGTGCCTGGGCGCAGAAGACCCAGCTCGTGGTCTACACCGCGCTGGAGACCGACCAGCTGAAGGCCTACCAGGAAGCCTTCAACAAGGTCAACCCGGACATCGACATCAAGTGGGTGCGCGACTCGACCGGCGTGATCACGGCCAAGCTGCTGGCCGAGAAGGCCAATCCGCAAGCCGACGTGATCTGGGGCGTGGCGGCATCGAGCCTGGCACTGTTCGAGCGCAACGGCATGCTGGAGCCCTATGCACCTCTGAACCTCGACGCGATCATGCCGCAGTACCGTGACAAGAAATCGCCGCCGGCCTGGTGGGGCATGGACGTGTTCGGCGCCGTGGTGTGCGTCAACACCGTCGAGGCCAAGAAGAAGAACATCCCGATCCCGACGACGTGGAAGGACCTGACCAAGCCCGAGTTCAAGGGCCAGGTCGTGATGCCCAACCCGGCCTCGTCCGGGACTGGCTATTTCGACGTGGTGGCGTGGCTCCAGATGTGGGGCGACGACAACGGCAAGGGCGGCGGCTGGAAGTACATGGACGCGCTGCACGAGAACATCGGCCAGTACACGCACTCGGGCTCCAAGCCCTGCAACATGGCGGCGGCCGGCGAATACGTCGCGGGCATTTCCTTCGAATACCGCGGCTACACCAACAAGGCCAAGGGTGCGCCGATCGAGTTGGTGTTCCCCAAGGAAGGCCTGGGCTGGGACCTGGAGGGCTATGCGATCTACAAGGGCACGAAGAAGCTGGAAGCCGCGAAGAAGCTGGCCGACTGGGCTTCGTCGAAGGACGCCATGCTCCTCTACGGCAAGAACTTCGCGATCACGGCGCAGCCGGGCGTGGCGCCCAAGCTGCCGAACATTCCGGACGACTACGAGGCGCGCCTGATCAAGCTCAACTTCGACCAGGCCGCCGCCGGCCGGGACCGCACGCTGGCCGAATGGACGAAGCGTTACGACGCCAAGAGCGAGCCGAAGAAGTGAGATTGCCCGCAGCGTGATTGACGACGACAACTACCTCGAACTCCGGGGCATCAAGAAAAGCTTCGGCGCCTTCGTGGCGCTGGACGACGTCCACCTGTCGATCCGGCGCGGCGAGTTCGTCTGCTTCCTCGGCCCCTCGGGCTGCGGCAAGACGACGCTGCTGCGGATCATCGCGGGCCTGGAGATGCAGTCGGCGGGCCGCATCCGGCAGGCCGGCCGCGACATCTCGGTGCTCCCGCCGGCCGGGCGCGATTACGGGATCATGTTCCAGTCCTACGCGCTGTTCCCCAACCTCACGGTGGCGCAGAACGTGGCCTATGGGCTGGTCAACCGCAAGCAGAAGCGCTCGCTGATCGCGCCGCGCGTGGAGGAGTTGCTGCAGCTTGTCGGCCTCCCGGGCAGCGGCGGCAAGTACCCGGCGCAGATGTCGGGCGGGCAACAGCAACGCATCGCGCTGGCGCGGGCGCTGGCGACTTCGCCGGGGTTGCTGCTGCTCGATGAACCGTTGTCGGCGCTGGACGCGATCGTGCGGGTGCACTTGCGGAACGAGATCCGCGAATTGCAGCGCAAGCTCGGCGTGACGACCGTCATGGTCACGCACGACCAGGAAGAGGCGTTGTCGGTGGCCGACCGCATCGTGGTGATGAACCAGGGTGTGATCGAGCAGGTCGGCACGCCGATGGAGGTCTACCGCGAGCCGGCCTCGCCCTTCGTCGCTGACTTCGTGGGCAAGGTGAACCGGCTCGAGGCGGTGGCGGAGGGCGATCGCTGGTTCCGCTGCGGCGAGATGCGGGTGCAATGCCAGCCCGCCAACGGCGCCGACTTCAGGCCGGGGCGCGAGGTCGCGCTCTACCTGCGACCGGAAGACCGCGTGATCGACGGCGTGCGCGACGATGATCCGATGCGCTGCGTCGGCACGGTGCGGCATGTGGAGTTCCTGGGTGGCAACTGCCTGGCGGAAGTGGCGGTCGATGCCATTCCGGGGCAGCCGTTGCAACTGCAGTTCTCGTTGAACCAGATGGACGAATTCGGCGTGCGCGAGGGGGCGCAACTGAACTTCGCGCTGCGCGCCGACCGGCTGCGCGTGTTCCCCGTGCCTGTGGGGCGTTGAGCATGGTCGCTGCCGTCTGGAAGGCTGCGCCGCCGAAGCAGTTGGTGAACTGGCCGGACAGGCTGGCCAATGTCGCACTGCTGGGCACGGTCGCCCTGTTGTGCATCGGGCTGGTCGCGCCGCTGCTGCTGATCCTGGGGAAGGTGCTCGATGCACCCGAGGGCGGAACGGGCCTCGACGCCTTTGCCGCGTACCTCGCGTCGCCCGCGCTGCTGCAGAGCCTGTGGCACAGCGTGCAGGTGTCGGTGCTGGTGACGCTCATCGTCGTGCCGCTGGCCTTCGCCTTCGCCTATGCGCTCACACGAAGCTGCATGCCGGCCAAGCCGTTGTTCCGTGCGATCACGCTGCTGCCGCTGCTGGCGCCGTCGTTGCTGTCGGCCATCTCGCTGATCTACTGGTTTGGCAACCAGGGCATCGCGAAGGAGCTGTGGTTGATGCTCGGCTTCAAGGGCATCTATGGTGCGTCGGGCATCGTGCTGGCCGAATGCTTCGCGACCTTTCCGCATGTGTTGATGATCCTGGTGACGGCCCTGTCGCTGGCCGATGCGCGGCTGTACGAGGCGGCCAACGCGCTGGGCACCAGCACGCTGCGCAAGTTCTTCACCATCACGCTGCCGGGCGCCAAGTACGGGTTGATCTCTGCGGCGCTGGTGTGCTTCACGCTGGTCATCACCGACTTCGGCATTCCCAAGGTGGTCGGCGGCAACTTCAACGTGCTGGCGACCGATGTGTTCAAGCTGGTGATCGGCCAGCAGGACTTCCAGCGTGGCGCGGTGGTGGCTCTGCTGCTCTTGACGCCGGCGGCGTTGACCTTCGGCATCGACTACCTGGTGCAGCGCAAGCAGACCGCGATGTTGACCGCGCGGGCCGTGCCGCTGGTGCCCCGGCGCTCGCCGGGCTTCGATGCGGCGATGAGCATCTATTGCGTACTGATCGTCGGGCTGATGCTGGCGATGTTCTTCATGGCCGTGTTCGCCTCCTTCGCGACCCTGTGGCCTTACAACCTCAAGCCCAGCTTCGTTCACTACATCTCCGGGCTGGTCGACGCGGAGTTGGGCGACGCGATGCTCAACAGCCTCGAGCTGTCCGCTTGCACGGCCGTGATCGGTACCGCGGTGGTGTTCGCCGGTGCCTACCTGCTGGAGAAGACGCGCGGCCTGGACTGGGTGCGGCCGATCATCCGCCTCATGGGGATGCTGCCGATGGCCGTGCCAGGGCTGGTGCTGGGCCTGGGCTACATCTTCTTCTTCAACGCGCCGGTCAACCCGCTGAACTTCCTGTACCACACGATGCCGCTGATGGTGTTGTGCACGATCGTCCACTTCTACACCACCGGGCACCTGACCGTGGTGACGGCGCTCAAGGCCATCGATGCGGAGTTCGAGGCAGTGTCGGCTTCGCTTAAGGTGCCGTTCTACAAGACCTTCTGGCGCGTGACCCTGCCGATCTGCCTGCCGACGCTGATCGATGTGTCGCGCTATTTCTTCATCAACGCGATGACGACGATCTCGGCGGTCGTGTTCCTCTACTCGCCGGACACCAAGCTGGCCTCCGTCGCGATCCTGAACCTCGACGAGGCCGGCGACACCGGGCCCGCGGCGGCCATGGCTGTGCTGATTGCCGCGACCTCTGCGGTGGTCACGTTGCTCTACATGCTGCTCGGCAAATGGATCGACCGCCGCACGCAGGCCTGGCGCGCCCCCGCCCGATGACGAATTCCTGAACCCATGGCATCCAACGATTCATTCGACCTCATCGTGGTCGGCGCCGGCATCGTCGGCCTGGCGCATGCCTACACGGCTGCGAAGCGCGGCCTGCGCGTTTGCGTGGTCGAGCGCGACGCGGCCTGCGTGGGCGCATCCATCCGCAACTTCGGTTTCATCACCGTGACAGGGCAGGGCGCTGGCGACACCTGGCGCCGGGCGCGGCGTGCGCGTGCCGTCTGGGGCGAGGTCGCGCCGCTGGCTGGCATCGCCACCCTGCATCGCGGGCTGTACCTCAGCGCCTTCCGGCCACAGGCGCTCAAGGTGCTGGAGGACTTCATGACCACCGAGATGGGCGTGGGTTGCGAACTGCTCGACGTGGACGAGGCCGCACGCCGCGCGCCGGCGTTGAAGCTGGATGGCGCACAGGCCGTTCTCTACAGCCCGTACGAGATGCGCGTCGAATCGCGCACCGCTATCGGGTTGCTCGCACGCTGGCTGGCGGAGACCTATGGCGTGGTCTTCCGCTTCAGCGAGGCTGTGCTGGAAGTCGCGACGCCGCGCGTTCGCACGTCGCGCGGCGTGCTCCACGGCACGCGCGTCGCCGTCTGCACCAACACCGATCTCAACGGCCTGTTCGCCGAGCGCCTCTTGCCCCACAACCTGCGCTTGTGCCAGCTGCACATGCTGCGCGTGCAGCCGGAGCCCGGCTTCAAGCTGCCCGGCTCCGTGATGAGCGACCTGAGCCTGGTGCGCTATCACGGCTACAGCAAGCTGCCGTCCGCCGCGCCGCTGCTCGAACAGATCCGCCGCGAGGAGGGCGAATCGCTGGACAACGGCATCCACCTGATCGTCGTGCAAAGCGCGGATGGCTCGCTGGTCGTCGGCGACTCGCACCATTACAGCGCCGCACCGGAGCCTTTCGCCGACCAGCGCGTCGACGAGCTCATCCTCGACCACCTGCACATGGCGCTGCGCCTGAAGCAGGCCAAGGTGACCGAACGCTGGGTCGGCACCTACCCTTCGTCGGCCACTACCGACTGCCTCATCGACAAACCCGACGAAGCCACCCGCATGGTGCTCGTCACGAGTGGCACCGGCGCGAGCACGGCCTTCGGCATTGCCGAAGACGTGTTCGCGGGCTGGTAATCCTTCCTTCCCCGAGAAAGCCAAGAGACATGCAACATCCCACCGCCCTTAACGCCGTCGTCTTCGACTGGGCCGGCACCATCATCGACTTCGGCTCCTGCGCGCCCATGGGCGCGTTCGTGCGCCTGTTCGAGAAGTTCGACATCGACCTCACCATTGCCGAGGCACGTGGCCCGATGGGCATGGCCAAGTGGGACCACATCAAGGCGCTTGGCACCTTGCCGCGCATCGCCGCGCAATGGCAGGGGGTGCACGGCAAGGCCTTCACCGATGCCGACGTCGACCATCTCTACGAAGTCTTCACGCCGATGAGCGCCGTGGCCGCCGTCGAATACGCGGACTTCATTCCCGGTGCGGTCGAGACGGTCAACGCGATCCGCGCTCGCGGCCTGAAGGTCGGCTCGACCACTGGCTACAACCGCGAAATCATGGCCGGTGTCACACCCATCGCGGCGGCCGGCGGCTACGTCCCGGACAACCTCGTCTGCGCCGGCGACCTGGCTGCAGGCCGCCCTTCGCCGCTGGGCATGTACCGCACCTTCGCCGACATCGGCGTGTGGCCGCCGGCCAGCGTGGTCAAGGTCGACGACACCGGCTACGGCATCGAGGAAGGCGTGAACGCCGGCACCTGGGCCGTGGGCCTGTCGGTCAGCGGCAACGAGATGGGGCTGTCGCTGGCGGAATGGCAGGCGCTCGATGCGGCACAGCAAGACACGCTGCGCCAGGGCGCCACGGCCAGGCTCAAGGCAGCGGGAGCGCACTACGTGATCGATTCCGTGGCCGACCTGCTGCCGGTGCTCGACGAGATCGAATTGAAGCTGAAGCAGGGCGCGAAGCCCTGAGGCTCAAGTCGGCGCGTCGCCCCGCACGCGCATGAAGCGCGCGAAGCGGGGCAGGCCGCTGGGGTTGGTGCCGTTGTAGCGGTAGGTGACCCAGGCACCGATCGGCGGGGGGGCTTCGCGCTCGGCATCGGTGAAGCCACCGCCCAGCTTGAAGCGCTGCCCCTCGGGCGTCTCCACCAGCAGGGCGCCGAGCCGGCCCGCGTGCTTGCCCTTGCCAGGCACGACGCCGACCACGCGCGCATCCGCGTCGTCGAAGGGCTTGAACTTCAGGAGGTCGCTGGTGCGTTCACCGCGATAGAGGGACGTGCCCTTGTGCAGCATCAGGCCTTCGCCGCCGAGCTTGAGGGTCTTCTCGAGCAAGGCCTGCAACTCGGCCTCCGTCGTCGCACGTTGCTGGGCCACCGGCACCACCCACGGCGCCGTCGTGACCGGCAGCAACCTGCGCAAGGCGACGAGACGGGCATTGAAATCCCCCGGCTGCATCGGCAGGTCGAACACCATGAAGCGCATCTCGCGCCAAGCCGCGTCATTGGGCGTCTGGCTGCGCACCGTGGAGACGGCCAGGTTGAACTTGCCATGGCCGGCCCAGAGCTCGCCGTCCATCGGCGTGCTCGGCATCGTTGCGGTGAACCAGGCCGGCGCCACGATCGGTTCGCCGTTGCGGGTCCAGAACTGCTTGCCGTCCCAATAGCCGCGCACGCCGTCGAACTTCTCGCTGACCCAATAGCCATCGAGCGACATGCCGTGCCGATAGACCTCGGCCAGCATCACGGGCCGCGGCGCTGCAAACGTTGGCGCGCGAAGCCCCAATGCCAGCGCGCCCAAGGCGACAAAATTTCGCCGATTCAACAACATACTTCCCCTTGGATACGCAGGCCGCTTGCGCCCTCTTGCCGGGGCGGTGCGGCACTTGTGAAAAACCCCGAAAGCTTCAGGCGGCAGGCTCCGACAGGCCGCCCACGACCTGGCTGAAGCCACCGTCGACATAGGTGATCTCGGCGCTCACGCCGCTGGCCAGGTCGCTCAGCAGGAAGGCGGCCACGTTGCCGACCTCGTCGATGGTCACGTTGCGGCGGATCGGCGAGGCCTTGGCCACGCCCGAGAGCATCTTGCCGAAGTCCTTGATGCCGCTGGCCGCCAGGGTCTTGATCGGGCCGGCACTGATGCCGTTGACGCGCATGCCCTTGGGGCCGAGCGAATCGGCGAGGTAGCGCACCGAGGCTTCCAGCGAGGCCTTGGCCAGGCCCATGGTGTTGTAGTTGGGCAGGGCGCGCAGCGCGCCGAGGTAGGTCAGCGTCAGCAGGGCCGACTTGTCGTTGAGGTAGGGCAGGGCCGCCTTGGCCATCGCCGGGAAGCTGTACGCACTGATGTCGTGCGCGATCTTGAAGCCCTCGCGGGACAGGCCTTCGAGGAAGTCGCCGGCGATGGCCTCGCGCGGCGCGAAGCCGATGCTGTGCACGAAGCCGTCGAACTTGGGCCAGGTCTGGGACAGGTCGGTGAACAGCTTTTCGATCTGCGCATCGTCGCCCACGTCGCAGTCGAAGATCAGCTTGGAGTCGAAGTCGGCCGCGAATTCGGTGATGCGGTCCTTGAAGCGCTCGCCCACATAGCTGAAGGCCAGTTCCGCGCCCTGCGCGTGGCATGCCCGGGCAATGCCGTAGGCGATGGAGCGATTGCTCAGAACACCCGTGATCAGAAGTTTTTTGCCAGCGAGAAAGCCCATGGTTGTTGCCTCATTCAAATCTTGGGCAGAATTCTCGCATGCGAGGTTGGCTGCTTTCGATGGTGATGCTCTGCGCGGCCTGCTTCGGCGGGCCGGCTTGGGCCGTGCACGGCATGGGCATGGGCTACGAACCCAAGTACGGCCCGGACTTCAAGCACTGGGACTACGTCAACCCCGACGCGCCCAAGGGCGGCTCCCTCACGCTGTCGGCCAGCGGCAGCTTCGACAAGCTCAATCCCTTCATCCTCAAGGGCCGGCCGCCGGCGGGCATGGGCTACAGCGCCAACGGCTTCGTGTTCGCCGAGTACAGCCTGCTGTTCGATTCGCTGATGACGCACAGCGAGGACGAGCCTTTCTCCAACTACGGCCTCCTGGCCGAGGATGCCGAACTCGCACCCGACCGGCTCAGCGTGACCTTCCGCCTCAACCCCAAGGCGCGCTTTTCCGATGGCACGCCGGTGCTGGCCAAGGACGTGAAGTACTCCTTCGACACGCTCATGAGCAAGCGGGCCAGCCCCACCTTCCGCTCCTACTGGGCCGACATCAAGGAGGCGGTCGTCGTCGGCGAACGCGTGATCCGCTTCGACTTCAAGCGCAAGAACTCGGAACTGCACATGATCATCGGCCAGTTGCCGGTGATCTCGCCCAACTGGGGCAAGGGCAAGCCCTTCGACGAGGTGGTCAGCGAGCCGCCCATCGCCAGCGGCCCCTACGTGATCGACAAGGTCGACTTCGGCAAGTCCATCAGCTACAAGCGCCGGCCCGATTACTGGGCCGTGGACTTGCCGGAGCGCAAGGGCATGTTCAACTTCGGCGAGGTGAGCTACACCTACTTCAAGGACCGGCTCGGCGAGGAAGAGTCGCTCAAGACCGGCGCTCTCGACGCGCTGGAAGAAGGCTCGATCAGCGCCTGGGTGCGCCGCTACAGGGGCAAGCGTTTCGACTCGGGGGAAATCATCAAGGACGAGATCTCGCATCGCCGCGCCACCGGCATGCAGGGCATTGTGTTGAACTTGCGCCAGGCCCGCTTCCAGGATGTGCGGGTGCGCGAGGCGCTGGCGCTGTCCTTCGACTTCGACTGGCTCAACCAGCACATCTTCTACGGCCGGCGCGCGCGCACGCAGAGCTACTTCCAGAACAACGACGACCTGATGGCGCAGCCGCAGGTGAGCGCGGACGAACAGGCGCTGATCGATCGGCTCAAGAACAAGGAGCGCTATCTGGCGCAGGTGAAGGGGCCGTTGCCACGACCGGCCGCCACCGGCGACACCGCGGAGGGCCTGCGCAAGAACCTCGTGCAGGCACAGGCGCTGCTGCGCGAATCCGGCTGGACCTATCGCGACGGCGCCCTGCGCGACAAGGACGGCCAGGCCTTCGTGATGGACATCGACATCGCCGACCGCGCCTCCGAGCCGGTGCTGTCGGCCTGGTCGCGCAACCTGGCCAAGCTGGGCATCACGCTGCAAGTCCGCTTGCGCGACGCCACGCTCATCAAGAAGAAGCAGGACGACTTCGACTTCGACCTGGCCATCAACATCCTCGGCGGCTCGTCGAGTCCCGGCAACGAGCTCTACGACGACCTGGGTTCGGCCTCGGCCGCGGAGAAGGGCAGCCAGAACCTCAGCGGCATCAGCGACCCGGTCATCGACGAAATCATCGAGCTGATCGTCAACGCACCCGACCGCAAGTCGCTCGCGACGGCCACCCAACTGCTGGACCGCTACGTCCTGCATCAGCACTACGTGATCCCGATGTACTACGGCAAGCAATACTTCATCGCCCACAAGGGCCACCTGCGCCGGCCTGAGCAAGCCCTGCCGCAACGTATGCTGGCCGGCTCCTGGTTGCTCACCATGTGGTGGGCAGCACCCAACTGACGCATGGCCGCCTACATCCTCCGTCGCCTGCTGCTGATCATTCCCACCTTGCTGGGCGTGCTGCTCTTGAACTTCGTGGTCGTGCAGTTCGTGCCGGGCGGACCGGCGGAGCAACTGATGTCGCAGCTCACCGACAAGGAAAGCCGCATCGCCGGCGGACCCCAGACCCGCGCGCTCGACCCCAAGCAGATCGCCGAGATCAAGGCGCTCTACGGCTTCGACAAGCCCGCGCCCGAGCGCTTCTGGCAGATGATCGGCCAGTTCGCGCGCTTCGACCTGGGCACCAGCTTCTTCCAGCACAAGGCGGTGGGCCAACTCATCCGCGAGAAGCTGCCGGTGTCGATCAGCCTGGGTTTGTGGACCTTCTTCATCAGCTATCTCATCGCGGTGCCTTTGGGCGTGGCCAAGGCCGTGCGCGCCGGTTCGCGCTTCGACTTCTGGACCACGCTCATCGTGCTGGTGGGCTACGCGATCCCGGGCTTCGTGCTGGGCGTGGCGCTGCTGGTGGTGTTCGGCGGGCAGTTGCAGTGGTTCCCGTTGCGCGGGCTCACTTCGCCGAACTGGGACAGCCTCAGCTGGGGCGCACGGATCGTCGACTACCTCTGGCACATCGCGCTGCCGGTGACGGCGATGGTGCTGGGCAGCTTCGCGATCACGGCGATGCTGACCAAGAATTCCTTCCTCGAGGAGATTCGCAAGCAGTACGTCCTGACCGCGCGGGCCAAGGGGCTGGGCGAGCGGCAGGTGCTGTGGAAGCACGTGTTCCGCAATGCGCTGATCCCGATCGTCACCGGTTTTCCGGCGGCGTTCATCGGCGCGTTCTTCACCGGCTCGCTGCTGATCGAAACACTGTTCTCGCTCGATGGGCTGGGCCTGCTGAGCTATGAGAGCGTGATCCGGCGCGACTATCCGGTCGTGATGGGCACGTTGTATCTCTTCACGCTGATCGGTCTCGTGACCAAGCTCATTTCAGACCTTTGCTATGTCTGGGTTGATCCGAGGGTGAAGTTTGACTAGCCCCGTGACCGTTTCCTTGAGCCCGGGCAGGCGCGCCTGGCTGCGCTTCAAGCGCAACCGGCTCGGCTTCTGGAGCCTGGTTCTGTTCACCGTGCTGGTGGTGCTGAGCCTGTTTGCCGAGGTGCTTTCCACCGACAAGCCCCTGATCGTGCGCTACGAAGGCAAGACCTACTTCCCGGTGGTGCGCGACTATCCCGAGAAGACCTTCGGCGGCGACTTCGATACGCCTGCGGATTACCTCGATCCCTTTGTGCGCAAGCGCATCACGCAGGGCGACAACTGGGCCATCTACGCGCCCAACAGCTACGGGCCAAAGACCCTCAACTACTACGCCAAATCGCCCAATCCGGCGCCGCCATCGCGCGCGAACCTGCTGGGCAGCGACGACCGCGGCCGCGACCTGCTGGCGCAACTGATCTACGGCTTTCGCGTCAGCGTCCTGTTCGGCCTGGCGCTGACTGTCATCGGCGTGGTGCTGGGCGTCATCACCGGCGCGATCCAGGGCTTCTTCGGCGGCAAGACCGACCTGGCCTTCCAGCGCTTCATCGAGATCTGGGGCTCGATGCCGGAGCTTTACCTGCTCATCATCTTCAGCGCCATCTTCGCGCCCAGCGTCGCGCTGTTGCTGGTGCTGCTGAGCCTGTTCGGCTGGATGGGCCTGTCGGACTACGTGCGCGCCGAATTCCTGCGCAACCGGCAGATGGACTATGTTCGCGCCGCCCGCGCGCTCGGCGTCGGCAACCTGCAGATCATGTGGCGCCACATCCTGCCCAACAGCATGGTGCCGGTCGTGACCTTCCTGCCTTTCCGCATGAGCGCCGCCATCCTGGCGCTGACCTCGCTCGACTTCCTCGGCCTCGGCGTCCCGCCGGGCACGCCCTCGCTCGGCGAACTGCTGAGCCAGGGCAAGGCCAACATCGACGCCTGGTGGATCTCGCTGTCGACCTTCGGCGTGCTGGTCGTGACGCTGATGCTGCTGACCTTCATGGGCGACGCGTTGCGGGATGCGCTCGACCCTCGGAAGGCTGACAAATGATGACCCCCTTGCTCGACGTCCGGAACTTGCGCGTGGACTTTGGTGGCAAGGAGGTGGTGCATGGCATCGACTTCCAGGTGGCAGCAGGGGAAAAGCTGGCGCTGGTGGGCGAGTCGGGGTCGGGCAAGACGGTAACGGCGCTGTCTCTGCTGCGGCTCGTGCAGAACGCGGCGCTCAGCGGTGTCGCCAGCTTTCACGGTGAAGGCGGCGAGCCACGCGACCTGTTGTCCCTGCCGGAGCAGAAGCTGCGCGGCATCCGCGGCAAGGAGATCGCGATGATCTTCCAGGAGCCGATGACGGCGCTCAATGCGCTGTATCCCGTCGGCGACCAGATCTCGGAAGTGCTCGAACTGCACGAGGGGTTGTCGAAGCGCGACGCGCACGCTGCGGCGGTGAAGCTGCTCGCGGAAACGGGCATTCCTGAGCCCGAGCGGCGCGCGCTGTCCTTTCCGCACCAACTCTCCGGTGGACAAAGACAGCGCGCCATGATTGCGATGGCGCTGGCCTGCAAGCCGCGCCTGCTGCTGGCCGACGAGCCGACCACGGCCCTCGACGTGACGGTGCGGGCGCAAATCCTGGCGCTGCTGGCCGATTTGCAAGCGAAGCACGGCATGGCGGTGCTGCTCATCACGCACGACCTGAACCTGGTGCGCCACTTTGCCGACCGCGTGGCGGTGATGGAGAACGGCCACATCGTCGAGCACGGGCCGGTGCGGAAGGTCTTCGACGCGCCGCAGCACCCCTACACCCGCAAGCTCATCGACAGCCGCCCCGAGCGCGACGTGGTGCCGACACAAGGGCAGGGTGGCGAGGCGGTATTGCAGGCCAGGGGGCTGCGTGTGACGTACCCGGTGCCCGTGCCCGGCGTGCGCGGCTGGTTCAGCAAGGGCGCGTTCGTCGCGGTCCAGGGCGCGGACCTTGCGATTGCGCCGGGGCAGACGCTGGGCGTGGTCGGTGAATCGGGTTCCGGCAAGTCGACGCTGGCACTCGCCGCGCTGGGCCTCCTGCGCCACGAGGGCGAACTGAACATTGCGGGCAAGGCGTGGACCGGCAGTGGCGCCGCAGACCGCCCCTTGCGACGCGTCATGCAGGTCGTGTTCCAGGATCCGTTCTCCTCCCTCTCGCCCCGCATGACCGTCGAGCAGATCGTCGGCGAGGGCCTCAAGGTGCACGAACCCGCCCTGGACACCGCCGCACGCCGCGTGCGCAGCCTGGCCGCCTTGCACGACGTGGGCCTGACCGAAGCGCAGTTCCCGGCCTTGCTCGACCGCTATCCGCACGAGTTCTCCGGCGGCCAGCGCCAGCGCATCGCCATTGCACGGGCGCTGATCGTGAATCCGCAATTGCTGGTGCTCGACGAGCCGACCAGCGCGCTCGACGTGACCATCCAGAAGCAGGTTCTCGGCCTGCTCCAGCGCCTGCAGCGCGAGCGTGGCCTGAGCTTTCTGCTGATCACGCACGACGTCGAGGTGATCCGCGCGATGGCTCATCAGGTGATCGTGATGAAGGATGGCGCGATCCTCGAAGCCGGCCCGGTTGACCAGGTGCTCGACGCACCGCGACATCCCTACACGCGGCAGTTGGTTGCGGCGGCGCTGATCGATCCATGAACCGTACCCGACCGATGCATGCCGCCCGCAACGCCGCGTGCGGAGCAACTTGCCTCGTGAACACCCGATGACGGACGAAGCCGCCAACCGGCGCGGTGCCTGGCGCGCCGCATTGGCCTGCATGGTCACGCTGGCGGTGGCGCTGGGCATCGGGCGCTTTGCCTTCACGCCGATGCTGCCGGTGATGCTCGCGGAGGGAAAGCTCGACCTCCAGGGCGGTGGGTTGCTGGCGTCCTTGAACTACCTCGGGTATTTCGTGGGCGCGCTGTCTTGCGCGGCGATCCGCGTGCCGCCGGTGGCCATGGTGCGCGGCGGATTGATCGCGACGGCGGTCCTGCTGCTCGGCATGGGCCTGCTGAACGATTTCGCCGCCTGGGGCGTGCTGCGAGGCGCCGCTGGCATCGTCAGTGCCTGGGTCTTCGTGTTCGCCTCGGGCTGGGGACTGCGCCGCCTCGCGGAGACCGGCGCGCCGGCGCTGGGCGGCGTGATCTATACGGGGCCCGGCATCGGCATCGCCGTGACCGGCCTGCTGGGCGGCGTGGTGGGCCGCTGGGGCTCCACCGCGGCCTGGATCGGCTTTGGCCTGGCCGCGCTGGTGCTGGTCGCGATGATCTGGCGGATCTTCGACGATGGCGCTGTCGCCGCCCAGGCTGCGGCGCCGCCCGCAGCACCGCCGGCCGGGGACGCACTCGCCGCCGCTCGCAGCGATGCGCGCTGGCTGGTCGGGCTCTACGGCATCGCCGGCTTCGGCTACATCATCACCGCGACCTTCCTGCCGGTGATCGCCCGGCAGGCGCTGCCGGGCTCGCCCTGGCCCGACCTGTTCTGGCCCCTGTTCGGCCTGGCCATCGTGCCCGGCGCGATCATCGGCGCGCGCGTGCCGTCGCATTGGGACAACCGCCTGCTGCTGGCCGCCGGATGCGCGTTGCAGGCCCTCGGCGTCCTGCTGTCCGTGGTCTGGCCGACGGTTCCGGGCTTCCTGTTGGGCAGCGTGTTGTTGGGTCTGCCCTTCACCGCGATCACACTGTTCGCCGTGCGCGAGGCGCGCCGCCTGCGCGGGAACGCGGCGGCCGGCCTGATCGGGTACGCCACAGCCTCCTACGGTGTGGGCCAGATCGTCGGCCCGCTGTTCGCCGCGCCGCTTGCCCATGCCACCGGCAGCTTCGCGGTGCCGCTGCTGGCCGCGGCGGCGGCGCTCATGGTCGGGAGCGTGTTGTTCGTGCTGGTGTGGTGGAGGAAGCGATAGGCCGGCAGCAGGACTGTCGGCGCAACCTTCCGCAGATGAATTAATGGAAACACATTGTTTCAATGCTGGCTTCCACGCTTGCAGTCCGCCCAAATCGTCGCCTGACCAGCGCCTTTCCTGAGCTATTTCGTCGCATCTGAAACATAACTGGCATATAATTCGAGGCTCACGACCAAACGGGCGGGTACCAACCGCCCGTTTTTTTTGGTCGATCGATTTCGACACTGCTGCACGGACAGGGCGGCGCCCGGGGCAGTGTCAGGCACAGACACACAACTCAAGGCGAATTCGAACACGTGGCATTGCAGCAGACAGTGGAACAAACCGTTGCCGGACTCGGCTACGACCTGGTCGAGATCGAAAGATCCGCCGGGGGATTGCTGCGCGTCACGATTGATTTGCCCTGGACTGGCCCCAATTCGGAAGGTGTGGCCGGCGCGCCCGAACCGTTCGTGACGGTCGAGGATTGCGAGAAGGTCACGCGGCAGTTGCAGTTTGCGCTGGAAGTCGACCAGGTCGAATACAAGCGGCTCGAGGTGTCCTCGCCCGGTATCGACAGGCCGCTGCGGCACGAGAAGGATTTCGAGCGTTTCGTCGGCGAGGTGATCGACCTGACGCTCAAGGCGCCCATGGGCGCGGCGGCGGGTGGCCAGGTGTCGGCCAGTCGCAAGAAATTCAGGGGCACGCTGGAGCGTGCCGAGGCGGGTGGCTGGCAGATCGTCTGGAGCGACGAACCCGCACCCAAGCCAGGACAAAAAGTGAGCAAGAAGCGCGCGCCCGCACCGTTGCAGGCGCTCGGCTTTGCATTGGACGAGCTGCGCGACGCGCGGCTCGCGCCAATCGTGGATTTCAAGGGCCGCAAGGCCAAAACCGGCGGGTCGCCGGACTGATCGAGGAGCGTAGTGGCATGAATCGCGAAATGTTGATGTTGGTGGATGCGATCTCGCGCGAGAAGAACGTCGAACGTGACGTGGTGTTCGGCGCGGTGGAATCCGCCTTGGCGCAAGCCACCAAGAAACTTCACCAGGGTGATGTGGACATCCGTGTGGCCATCGACCGCGACAGCGGCGTCTACGAAACTTTCCGCCGCTGGCACGTCGTTCCCGACGAGGCCGGCCTGCAGCTGCCCGACCAGGAAATCCTCCTGTTCGAAGCCAAGGAAGAAATGCCCGACATCGAGGTGGACGAGTACATCGAGGAATCGGTGGAATCGGTGCCGATCGGCCGCATTGGCGCCATGGCCGCCAAGCAAGTCATCCTGCAGAAGATCCGCGACGCGGAGCGCGAGATGCTGCTCAACGACTTCATGTCGCGCGGCGACAAGATCTTCGTGGGCACCGTCAAGCGCCTGGACAAGGGCGACATCATCGTGGAAGCCGGTCGCGTCGAAGGGCGTCTGCGCCGCAGCGAGATGATCGCCAAGGAAAACCTGCGCAATGGCGACCGCGTGCGGGCCATGATCATGGAGGTCGACCTCACGCTGCGTGGCGCGCCGATCATCCTGTCGCGCTCGGCGCCGGAATTCATGATCGAGCTGTTCCGCCAGGAAGTGCCCGAGATCGAGCAAGGCCTGCTGGAAATCAAGAGCTGCGCCCGCGACCCCGGTTCGCGCGCCAAGATCGCCGTGCTCTCGCACGACAAGCGTGTCGACCCGATCGGCACCTGCGTCGGCGTGCGCGGTACGCGTGTCAACGCCGTTACCAATGAACTGGCCGGCGAACGCGTCGACATCGTGCTGTGGAGCGAAGACCCGGCGCAATTCGTGATCGGCGCGCTGGCCCCGGCCAACGTGACCTCGATCGTGGTCGACGAAGAGAAGCACGCCATGGACGTGGTGGTCGACGAGGAAAACCTCGCCATCGCCATCGGCCGCGGCGGCCAGAACGTGCGCCTGGCTTCCGACCTGACGGGTTGGAAGATCAACATCATGGACGCCAACGAATCGGCCCAGAAGCAGGCCGTCGAAACCGACGCCAGCCGCAAGCTGTTCATGGAAAAGCTCGATGTGGACGAGGAGATCGCCGACATCCTGATCTCCGAAGGCTTCACCAGCCTCGAGGAAGTGGCCTATGTGCCGATCTCCGAGCTGCTCGAGATCGAGAGCTTCGACGAAGACACCATCAACGAGCTGCGTTCGCGCGCCAAGGATGCGCTGTTGACGATGGAGATCGCCAAGGAAGAAAACGTCGAGACCGTCTCGCAGAACCTGCGCGACCTCGATGGCCTCGATCCTGAACTCATTCCCAAGTTGGCCGAGGCGGGTGTCCACACCCGTGACGACCTGGCCGACCTCGCGGTCGACGAACTCACCGAGATCACCGGCCAGAGCGCCGATGACGCCAAAGCCCTCATCCTGAAAGCCCGCGAACATTGGTTCGCCGGCCAGGCTTGATGGTCATGGAGGCTCAAAGCACATATGTCCAGCACCACAGTCGCCGAGTTCGCGAACGAACTCAAAAAGACCCCCGAAATCCTTCTTGACCAGCTCAAGAGCGCAGGCGTGCCCAAGGCGGCCGCGTCCGACGCGCTCACCGAGCAGGACAAGCAGCGCCTGCTCGGCCACCTCAAGGCCAGCCATGGCACGGTCGAGCCCGAGCGCAAGAAGATCACGCTGACGAAGAAGTCGACCAGCGAGATCAAGCAGGCCGACGCCACCGGCCGCGCGCGCACGATCCAGGTGGAAGTGCGCAAGAAGCGCACCTTCATCCAGCGCGACGAGGCCCATGCCCCCGCGCCCGAGGCGCCGCAACCGGCCGCACCGGTCGCGCAAGCCCCTGCCGCACCCCAGATCGACGGCGCTGAACTGGCCCGCCGCGAGGAAGAGGCACGCCGCCAGGCCGAGTTGATCCGCCGCCAGGAGGAAGAACTCGCCGAGAAGCGCCGTGTCCGCGAGGAGGCCGAGGCCCGCGAACGCGAGCAGGCCGAGCGCGCCGAGAAGGCTGAAAAGGCCGAGCAAGCCGCCAAGGCCGAAGCCGCCGCGGCTGCAGCCGCCGCTGCCGCCAAGCAGAAGGAAGCCGCGCCCCCTGTCGCGCCTGTGAAGCCCACGGCCAAGGCCGTCGCCGCCGAAGAGGCCGCGAAGGCTGTCGCCGCGAAGGCCGCTGCCGACAAGGTGGTGGCCGACGCAGCCGCCGCGCAAGTCAAGGAAGACGCCAAGGCCAAGGCCGCCGCCGATTCGAAGGCACGTGCCGACGAGGAAGCCGCCCGCGCGGCCGACCTGAACGAGCGCCGCCGCAAGGCCCTCGCAGAGGCCGAAGCCATCCGCGCCATGATGAACGCACCGGCCCGCGTGCTGGTGCCGCACAAGGCGCCCGAGAAGGAACAACCGAAGCCAGCAGTCAAAGGCACGCTGCACAAGCCCGCCACGCCGGCGGCTCGTCCAGGCGCGCCCGCCGCGGCTCCCGGCGCCGCTGCTACCGCAGCCCCTGGCAGCAAGGACGTCAAGTCCGCCAAGCTCTCGTCGAGCTGGGCAGGCGATCCGGCCAAGAAGAAGGAAATCAAGACCCGTGGCGACGCCAGTGGTGGCGTTGGACGTGGCAACTGGCGCGGTGGCCCGCGTGGCCGTCGCGGCAATGACCGCGGAGGCCCGGAAGAGCATCAACAGGCCGCACCGGTCGAGGCACGCGTGCTCGAAGTGCACGTGCCCGAGACCATCACCGTGGCCGAGCTGGCGCACAAGATGGCCGTCAAGGCGCAAGAGGTCATCAAGCAGTTGATGAAGCTCGGCATGATGGCGACCATCAACCAGTCGCTGGACCAGGACACCGCCATGATCGTGGTGGAAGAACTGGGCCACAACGCGGTTGTTGCCGCGCTGGACGATCCGGAAGCCTTCACTGACGAGGACGTTTCGGCGCAACAGGCAGAACTGCTGCCGCGCGCCCCGGTCGTCACCGTCATGGGTCACGTCGACCACGGCAAGACCTCGCTGCTGGACTACATCCGCCGCGCCAAGGTCGCTGCGGGCGAAGCCGGCGGCATCACGCAGCACATCGGTGCGTACCACGTCGAGACCGAACGCGGCATGGTGTCCTTCCTGGACACCCCGGGTCACGAGGCGTTCACCGCCATGCGTGCCCGTGGCGCGCAAGCGACCGACATCGTCATCCTGGTGGTGGCGGCCGACGACGGCGTCATGCCGCAGACCAAGGAAGCCATCAAGCACGCGAAGGCGGCGGGTGTGCCGATCGTGGTCGCGATCAACAAGGTCGACAAGCCCGATGCCAACCTGGACCGCGTCAAGCAGGAACTGGTGGCCGAAGAGGTCGTGCCTGAAGAATACGGCGGCGACGTGCCCTTCGTGCCGGTGTCCGCCAAGACGGGCCAGGGCATCGACGACCTGCTGGAACAAGTGCTGCTGCAAGCCGAAGTGCTGGAACTCAAGGCGCCGGTCGATGCCGCTGCCAAGGGCCTGGTCATCGAAGCGCAACTCGACAAGGGCCGCGGCCCGGTCGCGACGGTGCTGGTGCAGTCTGGCACGCTCAAGACCGGCGACGTGGTGCTGGCCGGCTCGACCTATGGCCGCGTGCGCGCCATGCTCGACGAAGACGGCAAGACCATCAAGTCGGCGGGTCCGTCGATCCCGGTGGAAATCCAGGGCCTGACCGAAGTGCCGCAAGCGGGCGACGAGTTCATGGTGATGGCCGACGAGCGCCGTGCGCGCGAAATCGCGACCTACCGTGCCGGCAAGTTCCGCAACACCAAGCTGGCCAAGCAGCAAGCCGCGAACCTGTCGAACATGTTCACGGATCTGTCGGCGGGCGAAGTGCAGACGCTGCGCATCATCATCAAGGCCGACGTGCAGGGCTCGCAGGAAGCATTGGCCCAGTCGCTGCTCAAGCTGGCGACCGAAGAAGTCAAGGTGCAGATCGTCTACGCAGGCGTCGGCGGCATCAGCGAAAGCGACATCAACCTCGCGATCGCGTCGAAGGCTGTCGTCATCGGCTTCAACGTGCGGGCCGATGCCGGTGCGCGCAAGCTGGCCGAAGGCAATGGCGTGCAGCTGAACTACTACAGCATCATCTACGACGCCGTGGATGAGGTGAAGGTGGCGATGTCCGGCATGCTGGCGCCCGAGCGCCGCGAAGAGGTCATCGGCTCGGCCGAGATCCGCACGGTGTTCGTCGCGTCGAAGATCGGCACGGTGGCAGGCTCGTACATCACGTCCGGCCACGTCACCCGCAGCTCGCATTTCCGCCTGCTGCGCGACAACGTGGTGGTCTACACCGGCGAAATCGACTCGCTCAAGCGCATGAAGGACGACGTCCGCGAAGTCCGCGAAGGCTTCGAGTGCGGTATCAAGCTCAAGAACTACAACGACATCAAAGAGGGCGATCAGCTCGAATTCTTCGAAGTCAAGGAGATTGCGCGTACCCTGTAAATCGGGCCGCCGGATTCGAAGAGTCCGGCACCCCATTTCGATCCCGCATTCGACATGCCAAAACGCAAAGCAGCCGCCCCCAATCGATCGTTCAAGATCGCCGACCAGATCCAGCGGGATCTGACGGAGTTGATCGGGCGCGAATTGAAGGATCCGCGGGTTGGCATGGTCACCTTGCAAGGCGTCGAGGTCACGCCGGACTATGCGCACGCGAAGGTCTTCTTCAGCGTGCTGACGGGTGATCCGGTCGAGACCACCGAGGCATTGAACCAGGCGGCGGGCTTCCTGCGCGCCGGCCTGTTCAAGCGCCTGCACATCCACACTGTGCCGACGCTGCACTTCCTGTTCGACCGCACCACCGAGCGTGCCGCCGACATGAACAAGCTCATCGCGCAAGCTGTCGCCTCGCGCTCGAAAGAGGAATAGCCATGCACGCGCCACGCACAAGGGTGCAGCGGCGCCCTGTGCATGGGGTGTTGCTGCTCGACAAACCGCTGGGGTTCTCCAGTAACCAGGCCTTGCAGAAGGCCAAGTGGTTGTTGCGCGCCGAGAAGGCCGGGCACACGGGCACGCTCGATCCGCTCGCGACCGGGGTGCTGCCGCTGTGCTTTGGCGCGGCGACCAAGTTCAGCCAACTTCATCTGGATGCGGACAAGACCTATGTGGCGACGGCGCGGCTGGGTGTGAAGACCGCGACCGGCGATGCGGAAGGCGATGTGATTGCCGAGCGGCCGGTCAATGTCACGCCTGAGGATCTGGCGCGCGTCCAGGCGCAATTCACCGGCCCGATTCGCCAGACGCCCCCGATGCACAGCGCGCTCAAGAAGGACGGCAAGGCGCTCTACGAATATGCCCGTGAAGGCATCGAGGTCGCGCGCGCGGCGCGCGACGTCGTGATCCATTCGCTGAAGGTGTCTCTGATGGACACGCCTTCGGACATCCGCCTCACCGCCCGCGTGAGCAAGGGCACCTACATCCGCACGCTCGGCGAAGACATCGGCGAAGCGCTCGGTTGCGGCGCGCATCTCACCTCGCTGCGCCGCACCGCGACGGGCGACTTCTACGAATCACAATGCATCACGCTCGAAGCGCTCGAAGCCATGAGCGAAGAAGAACGCCTCGCGCAACTGTTGCCAGCCGAAGCGCTGGTGGCGGGCCACAGCCGTGTCACGTTGGGCACGGAAGATGCGGCTCGTTTTCTGTCCGGCCTGCGTCGGCGCGGGCAGTGGGCTGATGCGAGTGAAGTCGCCGTGTTCGGCTGCGAACCCCGAGCCTTCCTCGGCACCGCCCACATCACCGCCAACGAACTGATCCCGGGGCGCTTGCTGAACCCCATCGAAATCCAGCAAATCCTTTTGAACGCAACTTCTTGCGAGACGACACCATGAGTACCCATCAAATTCGCAACATCGCCATCATTGCCCACGTGGACCATGGCAAGACCACGATGGTCGACCAGCTGCTGCGCCAGTCGGGCACCTTCGCCGAACACGAGAAGGTGGTCGACACCGTGATGGACAACAACGCGATCGAAAAGGAACGCGGCATCACCATCCTGGCCAAGAACTGCGCCGTGACCTGGCAAGGGACGCACATCAACATCGTCGACACCCCGGGCCACGCGGACTTCGGCGGTGAAGTGGAACGCGCGCTGTCGATGGTCGACGGCGTGGTGCTGCTCATCGACGCGCAGGAAGGCCCGATGCCGCAGACGCGCTTCGTGACCAAGAAGGCGCTGGCCCTCGGCCTCAAGCCCATCCTGGTCGTGAACAAGGTCGACAAGCCGGGTGCGAACCCCGACAAGGTCGTGAACGCCGCCTTCGACCTGTTCGACAAGCTGGGCGCGACCGACGAACAGCTCGACTTCCCGGTGGTCTACGCCTCGGGCATCAACGGCTGGTCCTCGCTGGAAGAAGGCCCGCAGGGCGAACAGTGGGGCCCCGACATGTCGGCCCTGTTCGACACCATCCTGAAGCACGTGCCGTCGCAAAAGGGCGACCCGAACGCGCCGCTGCAACTGCAGATCTCCGCACTCGACTTCTCCACCTTCGTCGGCCGCATCGGCGTGGGCCGCATCAGCCAGGGCACTCTCAAGCCCATGATGGACGTGGTCGTGATGGAAGGTCCGGACGGCAAGCAGGTCAAGGGCCGCGTCAACCAGGTGCTGACGTTCCAGGGCCTGGACCGCGTGCAGGCCACCGAAGCCGGCCCCGGCGAGATCGTGCTGATTAACGGCATCACCGACATCGGCATCGGCGTGACTGTGACCGACCCGGCCAACCCGGCGCCGCTGCCGATGCTCAAAGTCGACGAGCCCACGCTGACCATGAACTTCTGCGTCAACACCAGCCCGCTGGCTGGCCGCGAAGGCAAATTCGTCACCAGCCGCCAGATCTGGGACCGCCTGCAGAAGGAGCTGCAGCACAACGTCGCGCTGCGCGTGAACGAGACCGACGAAGAAGGCATCTTCGAAGTGATGGGCCGCGGTGAACTGCACCTGACCATCCTTTTGGAAAACATGCGCCGCGAAGGCTACGAAATGGCCGTGTCGAAGCCGCGCGTGGTGTTCCGCACCATCGACGGCGAGAAGCACGAGCCGATCGAATTGGTAACGGCCGACATCGAGGACCAGCACCAGGGCGGCGTCATGCAGGCGCTCGGCGAGCGCAAGGGCGAACTGGTCAACATGGAACCGGACGGCCGCGGCCGTGTGCGCCTCGAATACCGCATTCCGGCGCGTGGCCTGATCGGCTTCACCAACGAATTCCTGAACCTGACGCGCGGCTCGGGCCTCATCAGCAACATCTTCGACAGCTACGAGCCGCACAAGGGCGAGATCGGCAGCCGCAAGAACGGCGTGCTGATCTCGATGGACGACGGTGAAATCTTCACTTACGCCTTGGGCAAGCTGGACGACCGCGGCCGCATGTTCGTGCGCGCCAACGATCCGGTGTACGAAGGCATGATCGTCGGCATCCACAGCCGCGACAACGACCTGGTCGTGAACGCCACGCGCACCAAGCAGCTGACCAACTTCCGTGTCTCGGGCAAGGAAGACGCGATCAAGATCACGCCCCCGATCGAACTCACGCTCGAGTACGGCGTGGAATTCATCGAGGACGACGAACTCGTCGAAATCACCCCCAAGAGCGTTCGCCTGCGCAAGCGCTTCCTGAAGGAACATGAACGCAAGCGCGCTTCCCGCGAAACGGCTGCCTGAGTCGAGCTTCCCGGGAGGGGATGCCTCGGTTGCCACCTTCCGCGGGTGGCAACGGATCGCGCTTGCCTGGGTGCTGTTGGCGCTGATTGCACTGGCGCCGGTCGCCCGCGCTGGGTCCGACCTGCCGCTCACCGCGCATGCCCAGGCTGGCCAAGCCTTCGACGGGTTGCGCTCGCTGCATCCCGATCAGATGCCGCGTCTGGACGATGCGCAGGGCGGGGTCGTCCTGCGCCTGCTCGGCGATTCGAAGCGCTTTGTCGATGATGTGCGCTACACGCCCGAGGATCTTGCGGCCCTGTCGCAGGTGTGCGACCGCACCCGGGCCGCGATCACGGCCTACACCAGCTTCAACGCCGTGCAGCAGGGCGTCCCCGACGCCAAGGTCGTGGTGCAGAACGTGGTCGACTACCAGGACGAACTCGCGGTGCTGCAGCCCTTCGTGGCGCGCTGCATCGCCCGCCAGGTGCTGCTGGCCGAGGCCATGTTGCAGAAGCTCGGTGCGGCGCAGGCTTCGCAATTGCGGCTCGGCGGCTTGAAGCGCGCCCAGAACTCGCTGCTGCAGCTTTATGCTGGCGTGGCCTCCTGCTTTGCCGATTCCCGATTTGGTGCTTCCTATTGCGCGCTGCTCGACACGATGTCGGAACTCGCGCGCGTTCATGCGCGAGGGCTGCCGCTGGTATCGCGTGCCTTTGGCTTGCGCCTGTTGCCGCAGCCGGCGCAGGTTCCCGAAGGCCCGAGGCGCGAAGCGCTGCAGCGCATCGTCGATGCGCTGGGTGATATCCGGTGCACCGGCCTGTGCCTGCTCGGATCGAACGATGGCCAGCCCCCGGGTGGGGGCAAGTCTTGAAGCTGCCGCACGCGCGCGCGGTCTGGCTGATGGTGATCGTGACCCTGATGTGGTCCACGGCCGGCGTGGTGACGCGCCATCTGGAAGCGGCGCGCAGCTTCGAAGTGACCTTCTGGCGCAGCCTGTTCACGGTGCTGGCGCTGCTGGTGATCCTGCCGCTCTGGCAGGGGCGGGCGGTTTTTGCCAAGATCCGGCGCGGCGGGGTGGATCTCTGGGTGTCAGGCGTCTGCTGGTGCGTGATGTTCACCGCCTTCATGGTGGCACTGACGATCACCTCGACCGCCAACGTGCTGGTCACGATGTCGGTCGGCCCCTTGTTCACCGCCTTGGCGGCGCGCATCTTCATCGGCCACAAGCTGCCGGCGCGCACCTGGGGCGCCATTGCGGTGGCGGGCATCGGCATTGCGTGGATGTACGGACAGCAGTTCGGGCAAGGGCCCCTGACGGGGACTCTCGTGGCGTTGTGCGTGCCGCTGGCGCTCGCCTGCAACTGGACTGTGGTGCAGCATGCCCACGCAACCGGTCACGACGTCGACCTGGTTCCGGCGGTGCTGATCGGTGCGGCGCTGTCGGCCCTGGTGGCCCTGCCGCTGGCCTGGCCGTTCCAGGCCAATGCGCATGACCTGGGCCTGCTGGCCTTCCTGGGCTTGTTCCAGTTGGCGATTCCCTGCGTGCTCTCGGTGCTGTGCGCCAAGGTGCTGAAGGCGCCGGAGGTGGCCTTGCTGTCGCTGCTGGAAGTGTTGTTCGGGATTGCGCTGGCCTGGGTCGGCGCCGGTGAGACGCCTGCGCCCAGCGTGTTGACCGGAGGTGCGCTCGTGATGGGCGCGTTGGTGGTCAACGAGTGGCTCGGGTGGCGGCAGCGCAGGTGAGGTAGCGCTGCCGCGTGCCATTGCGACGCGTGAAAGCTGGGGCGGCAATGCCTGTTCGTGGGCACCCGCGGAACCGGCTCTGCCGGGCCGCTGGGTGCGCCCCCTTGAGGGGGTGCGCCGCAGGCGCTGCGGGGGTGGGCCTATTTCAGGGTTTTGCCACCGCCCAATTGCCGTTCATCAAGCCATCACCGGTCTTGTCGCCCGGCTTGGCGTCCTTGGCCCAGTAGTACAGCGGGGCGCCTTTGTAGGCCCATTGCTTCTTGCCGTCGTCGCGCATGACGACGGTGTAGGGGCCCATGGGCTGCTTGGGCGAGTCGGGTGCCATCAGCGGTGGCCAATTGGTTGCGCACTGGCCGTTGCAACTCGACTTGCCGCTGTTGGCCGCATCCTGCTTGAAGGTGTAGAGCGTCATGCCGTTCGGGCCGATCAGCACGCCATCGGAGGTGCGGGTCGGCGCATCGGGTGCCTTGGACATGCTGCCGCAGCCGGAAAGCACGGCGACCGCGACGACGGAAGCGCTGAACAGTTTGGTGATCATGATGAAGTTTCCCCTTCGGTTAAGAAAAATCGACGCAACGAAGGTACTCATTGCGACACGGCAGTTTATGCCGGAGCCAACTGGCGATGGCCGCGGGTCGCAAGATTCAGCAAGGTTGCGCGCGACAAGCGCGTCACCGAAGCCGCGGGAGATCGAATAGACGCTGGCGGTCGACGGCGACGGAAAAGCGGAATGCAAGGCTCCTTGCGACCTGCGCGCGAGTTACCTGTTGCGGCTCTTCATTGCGCGCTCCACCTCGCGCTTGCCTTCGCGGTCCTTGATGGTGTCGCGCTTGTCGTGCTCGGCCTTGCCCTTGGCCAGCGCGATCTCGCACTTCACCTTGCCGGCCTTCCAGTGCAGGTTGAGCGGCACCAGCGTGTAGCCTTTCTGCTCGACCTTGCCGGTGAGGCGGCGGATCTGTTCCTTGTGGAGCAACAGTTTCTTGGTGCGGATGGAGTCGGGGGTGGTGTGGGTGGAGGCGCTGCGCAGCGGGTTGATCTGGCAGCCGACGATGAACATCTCGCCGTCGCGGATCATCACGTAGCCATCGGTGAGTTGCACCTTGCCTTCGCGCAGCGACTTCACTTCCCAGCCTTCCAGCACCATGCCGGCCTCGAAGCGCTCCTCGAAGAAATAGTTGTACGCCGCCTTCTTGTTGTCGGCGATGCGGGAGGAGGGGTCTGCTTTTTTCTTGGTGGCCATGGTGCTTGATTTGGGGTCCGCATGGCTTCAATACAATCCGTCGCGCACGCTCGTGCCCATTCTATGAAAACAGTCCACAAGTCCGTCCTGATCTGGTACAGCGCCGAGGAGATGTACGCATTGGTGACGGATGTGGCCCGGTATCCGGAGTTCCTGCCGTGGTGCGACCGCTCGAAGGTGATCGACCAGGACGAGCACGGCATGACCGCGGAAGTCGGCCTCGCCTTCGGTGGCATCCACCAGAGCTTCACCACCCGCAACACGCAGGTGCCGGGGCGCGAAGTGCAGCTCAAGCTGATCAGCGGGCCGTTCTCCAACCTCGATGGCGTGTGGAAGTTCCAGCCCGTGGGCGGGGAGGGCGAACGGGCCTGCCGGGTGGACCTGAACCTGAGCTACAGCTTCAGCAATTTCGCGCTGGAGAAGCTGGTCGGGCCGGTGTTCGACAAGATCGCGTCCAGCCTGGTCGAGGCCTTTGTCAAGCGGGCCGAGCAGGTCTACGACAAGCCGTCCTGATGCAGGTCACGTTGGTCTACTCGCCCGCGCCGCGAGAGGTCTTTGAGCAGGCGTTGACGCTGCCCGCGCATGCAACGGCTCGCGATGCGGTGCTGGCCAGCGCGCTGCCGACGCGCTTTCCGCTACTCGATTGGGCCGCGCTGGCGGTCGGGGTCTGGGGACGGGCTGTCGAATGGGAGCAAGCCCTGTACGAAGGCGACCGCGTCGAGTTGTGCCGTCCGCTCACGGTGGACCCGAAGGTGGCGCGCCGGGAACGTTTTCGTCGGCAGGGTGCGCGCGCGACGGGACTGTTCGCCAAGCGGCGCGAGGGCGGGAAGGCGGGGTACTGAGCGCAGTCAGGCCGAGTCGGCCTGGGAAGCGCTACTTGCAGTCGCGGTCGATGGCCGTTTGGGCGCGTTTGACTTCGGCGGCGCGCTGGGCGTCGTCCAGGAACTCGCGTTCGCCGCTGGCGTTGACGCGTGCGACACGGATGCCGCTGTCGAAAGTGGCCTTGCTCTGGCGGGCTTGCGCGCAGTTGTCGGCCTTGGCCTTGGCGATCTTGGCTTCCTCGGCGGCTTTCTTGGCCTTCTCGGCCTCCGCGGCCTTGCGTGCCTTTTCCTCGAGGTCCTTGTCGACGCCGGTGGGTTTCGGCGCACTGGCAGCGGCGGGTTGCGGGGCGGCAGCAACGGCGTCCGCGCCGGGCGGCACTGCGTCGGCGTTCACGCGAGGCGCTACACCGCGGCCCGCGGGGCGTCGCAGGATGTTCTTCTCTGGCACGTCGAGCGACGGCGGCTGATCGCTGAAAACCGTCTTGCCTGCGCTGTCGACCCATTGCCACTGCGCGCTCGCTGCCAACGGCAGCACACAGGCGAAACCAAGAACCAGGGCGTGCGCGAGTTTCATCGTTACCAGTTTAGGGCTTGTGTGAATGAGTGTTACGGAAGTGTTGTCGGAAATTAACGAATGACGACCGCTTTTGAACATTGTAGGTAAGCAACGCAGGGACAACGGTGTCCGCGTCCGGGTAACTACGCACCCATCGTTACAATCCGTCTTTTGGAGCCTCACCCATGCGCCTTCTCGGCAAAGCGCTGACCTTCGACGATGTGTTGTTGGTGCCAGCGTTCTCCCAGGTCCTGCCCAAGGACACCTCCCTCGCCACCCGACTCTCCCGCAACATCACGCTGAACCTGCCGCTGGTTTCCGCGGCGATGGACACCGTGACCGAGGCGCGCCTCGCGATCGCGATTGCGCAGGAGGGCGGCATCGGCATCGTCCACAAGAATCTCACGGCCCAGCAGCAGGCCGCCGAGGTCGCGCGGGTGAAGCGTTACGAATCCGGCGTGCTGCGCGATCCGGTGGTGATCACGCCGACGCACACGGTGCGCCAGGTGATGGCGCTGTCGGACCAGCTCGGCATTTCGGGCTTCCCGGTGGTGGATGCGGGCAAGGTGGTCGGCATCGTGACCGGGCGCGACCTGCGTTTCGAAAGCCGCTATGACGCGCCGGTGACCGAAATCATGACGCCGCGCGAAAAGCTCATCACCGTCCCGGACGGCACCACGCTGGCCGAGGCCAAGGCGCTGCTCAACAAGCACAAGCTGGAGCGGCTGCTGGTCATCAACGGCGAATGGGTGCTCAAGGGCCTGATCACCGTCAAGGACATCACCAAGCAGACCAGCTTTCCGAACGCGGCGCGCGACGGCTCGGGTCGCCTGCGCGTGGGCGCGGCGGTGGGCGTGGGCGAGGGCACCGAGGAGCGTGTCGAGGCGCTGGTGAAGGCCGGCGTGGACGTGATCGTGGTCGACACGGCGCATGGCCACAGCGCCGGCGTGATCGAGCGGGTGCGCTGGGTCAAGAAGAACTATCCGCAAGTCGACGTGATCGGCGGCAACATTGCCACCGGCGACGCGGCGCGGGCGCTGGCAGATGCGGGTGCGGACGCGGTCAAGGTCGGCATCGGGCCGGGCTCGATCTGCACGACGCGCATCGTGGCGGGCGTGGGCGTGCCGCAGATCATGGCGGTGGACAGCGTGGCGACGGCGCTGCAAGGCACCGGCATTCCGCTGATCTCCGACGGTGGCGTGCGCTATTCGGGCGACATCGCCAAGGCCATCGCGGCCGGCGCGAGCACGGTGATGATGGGCAGCATGTTCGCCGGCACCGAAGAGGCGCCGGGCGAGATCGTGCTGTACCAGGGTCGCAGCTACAAGAGCTACCGCGGCATGGGCTCGATCGGCGCGATGCAGCAGGGCAGCGCCGACCGCTACTTCCAGGAATCGACCACCGGCAATCCGAACACGGACAAGCTGGTGCCGGAAGGCATCGAGGGCCGCGTGCCGTACAAGGGCTCGATCGTGTCGATCGTCTACCAGATGGCCGGTGGCGTTCGGGCCAGCATGGGCTACTGCGGCTGCGCGACGATCGCGGACATGCAGAACAAGGCAGAGTTCGTCGAGATCACCTCGGCGGGCATTCGCGAGAGCCACGTTCATGACGTGCAGATCACGAAGGAAGCGCCGAACTACCGGGCGGAATAGGCGATAATCTGGCCTGATTTTGAAATAAGGCCAGATCATGCAGTCGATCGCCATTCACCAGGCGAAGAACCAGCTCTCCGCGCTGATCCACGCAGTGGAGCAGGGCGAAGAGGTGGTGCTCACGCGCCATGGGCGGCCCATCGCGCGCATCATCCGGGAACCTGGCGCAGAGCAGTCGCCCGATGCGATGGAGGCGCTTGGCCAGCAAGCGCTGGACGAACTGAACGCCTTTCGCGCGAAGGTCAAGCCCGACCCGGACTACCAGCCCGGCGACTGGAAGAAGTTGCGCGACGCGGGGCGCCGCTTTTGAAACCCGTCATCATCGACGCCTCCGCCGCGGCGGCATGGCTCATTCCTGATGAGCGGACCGATGCGGCGGACCAGCTCTACAAGCAAGTTCGTGTGCAGCCGGGGCGCTTCCATGCGCCATCGTTGTGGCATTGGGAAACGGGCAACCTGTTGCTGATGTCCTTGCGCCGGGGCCGGCTCGACCCCGAGCAAGTCGAGCAGGGACAGAAGCTGATCGATGCATGCCAGATCGAATTCGACCCGCCGCCCGATACGCGTCGCCGCAGCGCGATCATGCGCATGGCCGGCGCCCATCAACTGACTTTTTACGACGCTGCGTACCTGGAACTGTGCGTGAGGCTCAACAGCCAGATCGCATCCACCGACAAGGCACTCCTGCGCGCCGCTCAAGCCTGCGGCATCGAGCGCATTGCACTGGACTGAAGACAACATGCAACACCAGAAAATCCTCATCCTCGACTTCGGCTCGCAAGTCACCCAACTGATCGCCCGGCGCGTGCGCGAGGCGCATGTGTTCAGCGAAGTCCATCCCTGCGACGTCACCGACGAATGGGTGCGCGAATACGCGAAGGACGGCACGCTCAAGGGCGTCATCCTCTCGGGCAGCCATGCCAGCGTGTATGAAGACACGACCGACAAGGCGCCGCAGGCGGTGTTCGATCTGGGCGTGCCGGTGCTGGGCATCTGCTACGGCATGCAGACCATGGCGCACCAATTGGGCGGCAAGGTCGAGGGCGGGCACAAGCGCGAGTTCGGCTCGGCGGCGGTGCGCGCGCATGGCCACACCGAGTTGCTGAAGGACATCGCCGACTTCACCACGCCGGAAGGCCACGGCATGCTCAATGTCTGGATGAGCCACGGCGACAAGGTCACCGAGATGCCGCCGGGCTTCAAGCTGATGGCGTCGAACGACAGCTGCCCGATCGCCGGCATGGCCGACGAGACGCGGCACTTCTATGCGTTGCAGTTCCATCCTGAGGTCACGCACACGGTGCAGGGGCAGGCGATCCTGGATCGCTTCGTGCTCGGCATCTGCGGCGCGAAGCCGGACTGGGTCATGCGCGACCATATCGCGGAAGCAGTCGAGCAGATCCGTGCGCAGGTGGGCGACGAGGAAGTGATCCTGGGCTTGTCGGGCGGCGTCGATTCGTCGGTGGCGGCGGCGCTGATCCATCGCGCGATCGGCGACCAGTTGACCTGCGTGTTCGTCGACCATGGCCTGCTGCGGCTCAACGAAGGCGACATGGTGATGGACATGTTCGTCGGCAAGCTGCATGCGAAGGTGATCCGCGTCGATGCGAGCGATTTGTTCCTGGGCAAGCTCGCGGGCGTGAGCGATCCGGAGGCCAAGCGCAAGATCATCGGCGGCGAGTTCGTGACGGTGTTCAAGCAGGAGGCGGCCAAGCTCACGAGCGCGGGCGCGAAGGGCGCGAAGTGGCTGGCACAGGGCACGATTTACCCGGACGTGATCGAGTCGGGCGGCGCGAAGAGCAAGAAGGCCGTGACGATCAAGAGCCATCACAACGTGGGCGGCCTGCCGGAACAGCTGGGCCTCAAGCTGCTGGAGCCGCTGCGCGACCTGTTCAAGGACGAGGTGCGCGAACTGGGCGTGGCGCTGGGGCTGCCGCCCGAGATGGTCTATCGCCATCCCTTCCCCGGCCCGGGCCTGGGAGTGCGAATCCTGGGTGAAGTGAAGAAGGAATACGCCGACCTGCTGCGCCGCGCTGATGCGATCTTCATCGAGGAGCTTCGCAACTTCAAGGACGCGTCGGGCAAGACCTGGTACGACCTGACGAGCCAGGCCTTCACCGTGTTCCTGCCGGTGAAGAGCGTGGGTGTGATGGGGGATGGGCGCACCTACGACTATGTGGTGGCGCTGCGTGCTGTGCAGACCAGCGACTTCATGACGGCCGACTGGGCCGAGCTGCCCTATGCGCTGCTCAAGAAGGTGTCGGGGCGGATCATCAACGAGGTGCGCGGGATCAACCGCGTGACCTATGACGTGAGTTCGAAGCCGCCGGCGACGATCGAGTGGGAGTGATCGCGTCGTAGCACCAGGCCGGCGTTCTCGAGCGGTCGGCCTTGGTCTTGATTGTGTTGGCAGCGACGCGCCTCACGCCGGCATGCGGCTCGGAAAGAGCGCCTTGAGCCGCGCGTGAAACAGGTCGGCGAACTTGTCGAATCCCTGCCGGGACGGATGCAGTTCGTTGTGCCAGCTCTCTGGCTTCGCTGCCAGCGTTCCCTGCCCATTGATGAAGGTCACGCCCTGGTGCGCGGTGGCCAGCGCCTGCAGCATCGAGGCCAGGTCGGACAGCATCAGCCTCACCACTTTGGCGCCAGCCTGTTGCGACGTGAAGCCGCGCAGGTCGAAGGTCGGCTTGAGCCAGGGGCCGAGGTGGCACACGCCACGGCCGTCGGGCAGGGCGAAGTCGTACGCATGGAAGACGAGGTGTGTGCGCGGGCTCAGCGCATCGCGCAATGCGATCAGGTCTTCGTAGCCGGCACGCACGATGGCCAGGGCCGCGTCGAAGCGGGGCCGATGGATCAGTTGCTCCGGTGGCTGCCCCGCGACGAAGTCCCGCACCCAGAGGGCCATCGGGTTGGCCACGATATCGTTGCCGCCGCCGGAAAACAGCAGCACCTCCCACTCGCCGCCCGTGGGGCACCCGGCGCTGAGTTGCTCGGCCATCAGCTTGCGTTCGTCCACGCCCATCATGAAACGCACTTCGTCGCCGGCCTTGGCCAGGTTCAGGATGGGGATGCCCATGCGCTTTTCCAGGCGAGGAATGATGCTGCCGCCGAACAGCGGATAGGGGTAGTCGAACCAGGAATCGCCTTCGGCGAACACGCGCAGCGGGCCACCCGGAGCGGACGCTGCCAGTGGCCCCCTGGCGCCGGGACCTGCCGCAGCGGCCGCTGCCTGCTCCGCCGGCGCCATGCCCTCTACGCCGCGTTGCTTCATCACCTGCATCACGGCCTTGTAGTCCTGGATGCGTTGCTTCTGCTCGCGCCGCTGCGCCTGGGCCAGTTGCTTGCGTTCGCGGGCGACGTCGCGCAGCGATGTCGCGGTGGGCGGCGGCAGGGCACTGGCCGACACACCCGCTGGTGCCGGCGTGCGCGCACGTGCGCGTGCCGCGACGATGGCCTTGGCCTGTTCGAGCGTCACGGCGCCTTCATCGGGCGCGGCCTCGGTCGGTGCCGCCGTCCGCTTGACCGCCGCCAATCGGGCCGTAGATTTTTTTGCGGCCGCCTTGGGCTTTGGCGTCTTGCGGGGTGGGACCATGGGTTTGACTCCAGTCAGGCAGTGAGGGCGCAGGGGACTTCGGTGTCAGTATCACTCTGGCCCAGCCAATCTGACCGCACCGCTGGGCATCAATTGCCCTGGCCGGGGATGTCCGCGCGCCCAATCTCCCTTACCATCCACCGGCGGCGCCAAGGCCGCAGCCGAGGACATGCTCCGGCTGCGACCGCTCAGGCTCGCTGATCGCCGCCCGACGAATCTGGAGGCTTGTATGACACCTGTGTCGCGCTACGCTGCTTCGTCCCGTTGGTTGCACTGGCTGATGAGCGCGCTGGTGCTTCTCGTCGTCATTCCAGCCGGTATCTGGATCGCCTTCTTCGAGCCGGCCGACGAGGCCTTCAAGATGCGGCTTTACAACGTCCATGAGAGCTGCGGCGTGCTGGTGTTCGTGCTGGTGCTGATACGCATCGTCAATCGCCGCCTGAATCCGCCGCCGCCGCTGCCGCTCGACATGCCGCCCTGGATGCGCTTCGTCGCGCATGCGAACCATATCGGCCTTTATGTGCTGCTGGTGCTGATGCCGGTGATCGGCTTCCTGGCCACCAATGCCTGGGGCTTTCCGCTGTCGGTCTTCAACGTGCTGCCGATCCCGTCGCCGGTGGGCAAGGACGAGGCGCTGGCCAAGGTGCTGTCCTTCCTGCACCTGTGCGGCGCGATCGCGATCGGGCTGATGATCCTGGGGCACCTGGCGGGCGTCGTGCATCACACCTTCATCCGACGCGACGGGCTGTTGCGCCGCATGCTGTGAAGGCAGCCGAAGCAGTGAACGCCGGCCTGCGCTGGCGGCGTGCCGGCTTTGCGCTTGCCGTGGCGGCCACCGTGGTAGCCCTCGTCTGGCTGATGGCCGCGACGCTGTTCGTCGAAAGGGTCGATGCGATCGGCCTCGGGATGCTGCTGGCCTTCGCGGTCACGCTGCCCTGGACCGTGGTCGGCTTCTGGAATGCGGCCATCGGCCTCGCGTTGATGAGCGCCAGCCGCGATCCCGCCGGACTGGTAGCGCCGCACCTCCACGCCGCCGACCCGCGGCAGCGCATCGAGGCGTCCACGGCGCTGCTCGCCTGCATTCGCAACGAGGACACGGGCCGGCTCTCGCGCAACCTGGCCTGGATGCTCGACGGGCTGGTCAACAGTGGTCAGGCCGCGGCCTTTCAGCTCTACGTTCTCAGCGACAGCGACGATCCCGGGATCGTGGCAGCCGAGGCCGGCATGGTCGCCCAACTGGAGGCACGCTTCGGCTCGGCCGTCGCGCTGCACTACCGGCGCCGCGAGCAGCACCACGGCTTCAAGGCCGGCAACATCCGCGGCTTCTGCGAGCGCTGGGGCTCGCTGCACGACTACGCCATCGTGCTCGACGCCGACAGCCTGATGACGCCACAGGCGATGCTTCGGCTGGTGCGCATCATGCAGGCGCGACCGGGGATCGGCATCCTGCAGACGCTGGTGACCGGCCTGCCCAGCGCCAGTGCCTTCACGCGCATGTTCCAGTTCGGGATGCGACTGGGCATGCGCTCGTACACCTTGGGTGCCGCGAGTTGGCAGGGCGACTGCGGACCTTATTGGGGCCACAACGCCATCCTGCGCCTGCCACCCTTCATCGAACACTGCAAGCTGCCGGAGCTGCCCGGCCCGCCGCCGCTCGGTGGCCCGGTGTTGAGCCACGACCAACTCGAGGCCGTGCTGATGCGGCGCGCCGGCTACGAAGTCCGCGTACTGCCGGACGAGCAGGGCAGCTGGGAGGAGAACCCGCCGAACATCCTCGAGTTCATCCGGCGCGACCTGCGCTGGTGCCAGGGCAACATGCAGTACCTGCAATTGCTCGGCTTGCCTGGGCTGCGGCCGGTCAGCCGCTGCCAGTTGCTGTTGGCGATCGCGATGTACCTGGGGGCGCCTGCCTGGCTTGCCTTCATGATGCTCGGAATGTGGCGCGAGCAGCCCTTCAGGGCCGACTTCGGACTGGTGTTGTTCATCGCGGTGATGGGCATGAACCTGGCGCCCAAGCTCGCGACGATCGTCGACGTGCTGCTGCGCGCTCCGCTACGCCGGGCTTATGGCGGGGCGCCGCGCATCGTTTGCGGCGCATTGCTGGAGTTCGGCTTCTGGGTGCTGACGGGCCCGGTGGTGGCCGTGGCCGTGACCCTGTTCCTGCTCGGGCTGCCCTTCGGGCGCCGCGTCGGCTGGGCCGCACAGCAGCGCGACGTGCAACGCATCGACTGGCGGGTTGCGCTGCGCGGGCTTTGGCCACAGACGGCGCTGGGCCTGGTGCTGGCCGGCCTGGTGTGGTGGCGGACGCCGGGCGCGATCTGGCTCTGGTCGCCGGTTCTGGCGGGCCTGATCGGATCGATTCCGTTTGCCTGCTGGAGCGCGCACCATGCGGTCGGCCGCTGGTTGGTGCGTTGGGGAATGTGCCGCATACCGGAGGAAGCGCCGGTCGCTACGGGGCTGGCGCCGCACGGCTTGCCGGTACATGCGCCGGGGGCGACTGTGCCGGCGGCTGAATGAAGCGGCCCGCGAGCCGCGCATTGCGGCCCGCAGGCTGTATCAGCTCCAGACCACCTGATGCTTCCAGACCAGCGGCCCGATGCGCGCGCCGACGGCCTGCGCCAGCGGGTCCCGCTCGCTGGCATCGACGCCTTCGAACTTGACCGTGATCAGGTTGCCGTTCACCGGGCAGGGGCCGGCCGACACCGACATCTGCTTGCCCGCAGGCACGACGTCCTCCAGCATCTTCGTGACCGTGCGGCCTGCCGCATCCCAGCGCAGTGCGGGCTTGAACACCTTGCCCACGGCCGTCAACGGAATGCTGTCGACGAAGTACAGGTTCACCGGCACTGCGGCGCGCTCGGGCGTGCGCTCGGCGACGAAGGCACGCAGTTCGGCCGCATCGGCCGTCACGCCCGCCTTGAGCTGCACGTAGGCGACCGGAAGCTCGCCGGCATACACGTCCGGCTGCCCGACCACCGCCGCCAGCGCGATGGCGGGATGCCGGAAGAACACTTCCTCCAGCGCCATCGGGTCGATGTTGTGGCCGCCGCGGATGATCAGGTCCTTAGCGCGCCCGGTGACCCACAGGTAGCCGTCCTCGTCGAGCCGGCCCAGGTCGCCGGAGTTGACCCAGCCCGGCTCCACGAACGCGCCCTTGTTGTGCTTGTCGTTCAGGTAGCCAGAGAACACGCCCGGCCCGGCCATCGTGATCACGCCGATCTCGTTGACCTCGCAGTCGCGCACATAGCGGTCCTGGTCATCGAGCTTCACGACGCGCACGCGGGCATACGGGACTGGGTGCCCGACGGCACCGATGCGGATCGGCCGCGTCTCGTGCGAGATGAGGTGCACGCTGGAGGTCTCGGTCATGCCGTAGACCTCCATCACCGGAACGTTGAAGCGCTCCGCGTAGGCCTTGCCGACCGGCACCGGGATGGCCGAGCCGCCGCCCGCCACGCGCTTCATGCTGGACACGTCCGCGCCATCCACCGGCACGTTGAGCGCGGCCGCCATGACGGTGGGCACGCCTCCGAAGACCTCGGGCTTGTAGCGTTCGATCAGGCGCCACACATTGCGTATGGATGCCGGATTGCGCCAGCCCGCCGGCGACAGCACGACCAGCGCGCCACCCGCCGCCAGCGTCGCCAAGCCCTGCGTCAGCGCGCCGCCCACATGGAACAGCGGCAGACCAAACAGGAAGGTGCAGCCCGGCTTGAGCCTGAGGATCAGTCCCATGGCCCAGGCCTGGGAAACCTGGTTGGCATGGGTGTGGCGCACGAGCTTGGGCAGGCCGGTGGTGCCCCCGGTGTGGAAGTAGGCGGCGATGTCGCTGGAGGCGATCTGGCGCTTGCTGATCAGCCTGTCAGCAGGCTGGCGCGCGACTGCGGTGTCGAAGTTGTGGACCCCTCGCGCGGCATCGTCGGCGCCGCCCACCACGAACACCGTCTTGAGCTCCGGCATCAATTCGCGGATGCGCTCGACCTTGGCCCAGATGTCGGTGCCGGGGACCGGCCCCAACGCGACCAGCACCTTGGTATTGGCCGCACGAAGGATCTCCGCAAGCTGGCCAGCCTCCAGCAGCGGGTTCACCGGATTCGCGATGCCCGCGGCCTCCGCGCCGAACAGCGTGAAGAAGGCCTGCGGCACCAGCGGCAGCAGGAAGCTCACCACGTCGCCGGGGCCGACCCCCGATTCGGTGAAGAGATTGGCGGCCTGCGTGACGCGGCCAAGGAACTCGCGGTGGGTCACGCGCACCGGCGTTTCATCAGGGTCGGCGTTGGGCAGGAACAGCAGCGCCGGCGCATCGGGGTTGCAGGCCGCGCCCAGTTGCAAGGCCTCGTAGGTGCTTGCGGCGGCGATGCGTTCTTCGTAGGGCACGGTCTCGAACTCGCGGATCTCCGCGTCGTTCGCGAGGGTCGGCCAAGTGTCGCCAATGAATTTGTCCAGCGGATGAATGTGCGCCATGGGATGTCTCCCTTTCTCAGTGGGTGGATTGCGCGTTGTTGAACCGGTTGCCTGTCATGCCCTTGCCGCCTCGACGACGTTGATGTAGCCCGGACGCAGGACCTTTGTCGGATGCGAGGCGGTCACGTGCCCCATGAACGGCGCCATGATTTCGTAGCCGAGCAGCGTCTGCAGGCGCGGCGACATCTGGCGCACCAGCGCGGGCGGAATGCCGAGGAAGAAGTTCTCCTGCGTGCGCGCCCAGGGTTCGCAATATTGATTGGAGAAGGCCAGGCGTTCGGCATTGCTGCGATTGGCGCCGCCGCGGTGGAGCAGGGTGCCGAGGAAGACGACGCAGGCGCCCGCCGGCATTTCCATGGGCACCAGTTGGCTTTCGAGGTCCGGTGGCATGTCGGCATCGGCGTCATACCCGTCGTAGGCGCCGGCGATCTGCGCGTCGCTCCAGCGGTGGCTGCCGGGAATCACCTCGGTGCCGCCGTTCTCCGCGGTGAAGGCGTCGACCGCGACGATGGTGCTGATGCTGATGGAGGGCCTTGGCCGCGGGATCGGATAGAAGGAATCGTCGAAATGGATCGGCTGCGGCGTCTCGCCGGGATGGATGCAGATGGCCTGGCTGGCGGTGAGCAGGTAGCCGGGCGCCAGCAGCTTGTCGAGCAGCGCCAGCACGCGCGGGTCTTCGGCGATGTCCTCGAAGCAGCGGCCCCGGCCGGCGAGCGTGTAGACGCGTTCGGTCTTGAAACCCTCGAAGTTGTTGCGCCCTGCATGGGTGCTGAGAAAGGGGGCGAGGCCGGCGCGCACGCGCGCGATGTCGTCGGCCTTCAGGAAATCCGGAATGACGGTGAAACCCTGCGTGTCCAGTTCGTCGAGATGACGTTGAACGTCCATCGGTGAAAGCTCCCATGCGCTGCGCGGCGCGCTCAATGTTGGTGGGATCGGCGCCGGGAAAAGCCGGCCTGCAAAGACTAGCGTGCTTGCCTGCCGGCGCGATTCTGGTTATCCATGACCCGGGGACCAGCTGCCAATGCGCGGGCACAATCCGCGCCATGAATCAACGGTTGCGCGCGCTCGCTGGCTGGTGGCTCGCGTGGCTTGTGGTCAGCGCGGCGGGTGCGGCATGGCTGGCGCGCAGCGAATTGCAGCAATTGCACGAAGCCTTCGAGACCGATGCGCGCATCGCGCATCGCCTGATGAGCCAGCAGGTGGTGCAGTACGACGCGGTGCTGGCCACGCTGGCGTTGCTCGGCAGGGCGGGTGCGGCCGATTCGCCCGAGCAGCGGCTGACCTCGGTCTATCCCTCGATCCTCTCCGTCGAACGCCATGAGCGCGGCGGCTCGTGGCCCGATGCCGCACTGGCCGAGGCCGAGGCGCAATCGCGCAGCCAGCACCGACCCGCGCTGGCACAGGTCGACTTCACGCGGGGCCGCTATCGGCTCGTCATCGGCGCGGAGCCAGTGAGCTATGCGCTCGACATCGATTTGGGCGCGACCGTGCCCTGGGGTGACTGGCCGATGGACCCCAAGACCAGTCCGAGCCGCGTGACCATCGAGCAAGGGGCGCAGCAGTTCATCGTGCAACCGGGGCGCATCGGCACCGACGGCTGGCGCTTCGATTTCCGCAAGGTGCTGGCCTCGGGCAGCCAGGCTTTCGACGTGGTGGCGCAGCGCAATGTGGCCTGGCGCGAACTGCCCTGGATCCTGATGGCGGCCTGGGCCCTGGCCGTGGGCGTGGTGCTGGGGGGGACGCGCATGCTGTTGCGCCAGCGCGAGGCGCGGCGCCGTGCCGAGGAGTTGTTGCGGCTTGGCCAGGTGGCCCGGTTGAACGCGCTGGGCGAACTCGCGGCCGGCATGGCGCATGAACTCAACCAGCCCCTGACGGCGCTGCTGGCGAACACGCAGGCCGCTCGACGCCTGTTGGCCGAAGAGCCTCCGGAACTGGAGACGGCCCGCGACGCGATGGGCAAGGCGGCCGAGCAGGCCCGCCGCGCCGCCGAGGTGGTGGCGCGGCTGCGGCGCGCGATCGAGCGGCCGGATGGCCACGGCCGGCGCGAGCCGGTGGCGCTCCAGGACGCGGCGCGCAGTGCGCTGTACCTGCTGGAGCCGGAATGCACACGGCGCGGCGTGGCTGTGAGCTTCGATCCGGGCGCGGCCGTGCGCGTGCTGGCCGACCCGGTGGCGCTGGAGCAGATCGTGCACAACCTCCTCATCAATGCCTTGCAGGCGCTGGACACCATGCCGCCCGGCAAGCGTCGCATCACGATCAATGTGCTCGTACAAGGCGCGATGGGCCAACTGGTGGTGAGCGACAGCGGCCCCGGCATTGCCGAGGAAGCGCTGCCGCGCCTGTTCGAACCCTTCTACAGCACCCGCGAAGGCGGCCTGGGCCTCGGCCTGAGCCTGAGTGAATCGCTGGCCAGCGACATGGGCGGCTCGCTCGCCGCCGACGCATCGGCAACCAGCGGTGCGCGCTTTGTCCTGAGCCTGCCGCTCTCACCAACATGAACCCGCCGTTGTCGCCCCTCATCCACCTCATCGACGACGACCAGGCCGTGCGTGACAGCCTGGCGCTGCTGATCGGCACGGTGGGCCTGCGCGTGCAGACTTGGTCCGATCCGCAAGCCTTCATCGACCAGTTCGACCGTGGCGGCATCGGCGCGATCGTGCTCGACGTGCGCATGCCGGGCATCAGCGGGCTTACCGTGCTGGACCGGCTGGTGGCCCAGCAGGTGGACCAGCCGATCATCATGCTGACCGGCCATGGCACGGTGGAGATGTGCCGGCGCGCCTTCAAGTCGGGCGCGGCGGAGTTCCTGGAGAAGCCGGTCGACGACGAGCAATTGCTCGAGGCGCTGCAGCATGCGGTGCGCCAGCACGTCAACTCGCGCGAGCGGGCGCAGGTGGACCAGTTCGCACGCGAGCGCTTCGCACAGCTCTCCGAGCGGGAGCGCGAGGTGCTCGGCATGATCGTCGCCGGGCTGACCAACAAGGAGATCGCACGGGCGCTGGCGCTGTCGCCGCGCACGGTCGAGACGCATCGGGCCAACCTCTTTGCCAAGCTCGACTGCGACTCGCTGGCGCAACTGATCCGCCGCTATGCCGCGCTGGCGGAACGGGCCGCTCCGTAGAACTACGGAGCGTCGCGCGTAGCCCTACGAATGGCGGCGCGGCAGGGCATTTTCTACAGTGCCGAAGCGGTTGGCGCTCCTGCCAGCACGGTCACCTCACACTGGAGATTTCCCATGCATTCCATCCTTCGTCTCGGCGCCGTCGCGCTGGCTTTCGCAGCCGTTGGCGCACAAGCGCAACAAGCGGCACAGCCCGCCGCCCAACCCCTGGTCCGCACCGAGAAGAACATGTCGCTCGAACTGGCAACCCAGATCGCCTCCGCCGCCGTCGCAGCCTGCGCGGCCAACGGCTACAACGTGGCCGCCACGGTGGTCGACCGCGCCGGCACCGTGCGTGCCGTGCAACGTGCCGACAACGCCGGCCCGCACACGCTGGCTTCAAGCGAACGCAAGGCCTGGACATCGGCATCGGCCAAGGCACCGACGCAAGCCATGATGGAAGGCTCGCAGAAGAACCCGGGCGGCGCCAACCTGGTCTACCTGCCGGGCATGCTGCTGCTGGGCGGCGGCGTGCCGGTGAAGGCGGGCAACGACGTCATCGGCGCCGTGGGCGTGGGTGGCGCGCCGGGCGGCCACCTCGACGAGCAATGCGCCAACGCAGCGCTCGACAAGGTCAAGGGCCTGCTGGGCTGATGCGCATGCTTCGCCGCCTGTTCGCGCTGCTGGGCGTGCTCTTCCTGTGCGCCGGTCCCGCAGCGGCGCAGGTGGCGCCATCGTCCACCGAGGTGCAAGCCTACGAAGGCCTTCACAAGGCCGCCTGGCGGGGCGACATCGCCTCGTTGAACAGCCTGCTGAAGGCGGGCGCGGACATCAAGGCGCGCGACGCGCAGGGGCGTACGCCGTTGCATGTCGCGACCTATGCGCGCCACAGCGACGTGATCCGGGCCCTCGCGAAGGCCGGCGCGGACCTCAACGCGATGGAGAACGACCGCTACGACGCGGTCACCATCGCGTCGGTGGCCAACGATCCGGCCACGCTCGCGACCTTGCTGTGGCTCGGCGCGAGTGCAAGCCAGGTCACCAGCCGCTACGACGGCACGGCGTTGATCGCGGCGGCGCATCTGGGACATGACGAAGTCGTTCGCCAACTCATCACGGCGGGCGCGCCACTGGACCATGTCAACAACCTGCACTGGACGGCAGTGATCGAATCGATCGTGCTGGGCGATGGCGGTGCGCGGCACCAGCGCACGCTGGCACTGCTGGTCAATGCCGGCGCCAACCTGCAGTTGACCGATCGGGAAGGCAACACGCCGCTGCAACTGGCGACGAGGCGCGACTACGGGGCCATGGTGGCCATGCTGAAGACGGCCGGAGCGCGTTGAAGAAGGTGTGAATCTTTCTACTGCGGCCACCGATCTCGGGCCTGCGCTCCTCGCCGTACCGAAGTACGGCTGCGGTGCTTAACCGGACCTCGGCGCCCTCGCTACGAAATCTTCACACCTTCTTACGATTCGCTTCGAGGCTGCGAACCCCCCTAGAATTTGCCGCTGGGGGGTCACGCCTGTTCCGAGAGGATCGAGCCGCCATGCACTCTGTAGTCATCGTCGACGATCATCCCGCCATCCGCGTCGCTGTTCGTTCCGTCCTGGAAGGCAGCGGGCTCTTCAAGGTTGTCGGCGATGCCGATTCCGGGCCGGCCGCGCTGACGGTCATCCGGGACCTCCAACCCTCCCTGGCCATCCTGGACCTCGACCTGCCCCGCATGAACGGGCTGGAACTGATCGAGCGGCTCAAGGCATCGAACCCCATGCTGAAGCTGCTGGTGCTGTCGGGCCAGCAGGAATCGATCTTTGCCACCCGCGCCCTGCACGCGGGGGCCAATGGCTTCCTCAGCAAGTCGGAGGACATGGCCTCGATCGTGCAGGCGGCGCAGTCGGTGCTGTCGGGCTACAGCGTCTTTCCGAGCGGTGCGTTGACGTCGCTGACCGGGCCTGTGGGCGCCTCGCCGGCCGACCTGGTCAAGAGCCTGTCGGACCGCGAGCTCAGCGTCCTGCAGCACCTGGCGCGCGGCCTGAGCAACAAGGAGATCGGCGACATGCTGCTCATCAGCAACAAGACGGTGAGCAGCTACAAGACGCGCCTGTTCGAGAAGCTGAACATCTCGACGCTGGTCGAACTGGTGGACTTCGCGCGCGCAAACGGCCTGATCACCTGATAAGGTGCAACGGTGGCCACGCTCGGTCTGGTTCGGCGGTGGCAAATCTGGAAGGCGCTGGGCCTGCTGGTGCTCTTCATGGTGGGCATGGCAAGTGCGTGGGCCCAGCCCACACCGCCCGCCCCACCGCCGCAATTGGTGGGCTACACCCACTTGCCAAAGCTGCCGCTGGCATTGAGTGCCAACGATCGGCAATGGCTCGCGGCGCACCGGACGCTGGTCGTCGGCGTCCTGCCGAACGACCTTGTGCCCTTCGACCTGATCGGGCTCGACAACGAATACAAGGGCATCTCCGCCGACTACCTGGATGCGATTGCCACCGCACTGGACGTCGACATCCAGGTCAAGACATTCGCTTCGATCGAGGAGGTCACCGCGGCATTGGCAAAGGGCGATATCGACATCCTTCCGACGGTCCCGCGCATGCGGGCCAGCGGTCCCTTGGCGCTCACCGCGGCGTATTTCCTCAGCCGCCATGTGGAAGTCACCGCGCTGAACGGGCCGATCGATCGCAACGGTCCGATCAGCGTGGGCTACGTACCGGGCCACGTTCCGTTGGAGGGGCTGCAAGCGGCGTACCCTGCCGCGAAACTCGTTCCTTTCGCGGGCGTGTTCCTTGGGCTGACCGCGGCAGCCGACGAGAAGATCGCCTTGTTCGTGGAGAACGGCGCCTCGGCCAGCTATCTCATCGACCAGTACCAGCTGAGCAAGCTGCGGCTGGCCAACTTCGGGGAGCAGCCGATCTATTCGGTCCACTTCGCCGTTCGTCCCGGCGACAAGGTGCTGCATGAACTGATCGACGAGGTGCTGACCTCGCTGCCGCTGCGGGTGCGCCAGGACATCAAGGCGCGATGGTCGCCCACCTACGAGCCGACCGAGCCGGCCGAGCGCGTCAACCTGTCGGACGAGGAGCGGAAATGGATTGCCGCGCATCCGGTGGTGCGCTATGCGGCGGTGCCCGATCGCATGCCCTTCATGTTCGTCGACCCATCGGATCGCTATGCCGGCCTGACCGTGCAGATGATGAACAAGATCACCAGCGAAACCGGCCTGAAGTTCGAGCCGACGGCGTCGCGCGCGGGCAGGATGGGTGACGCAGACCTGCTGCCGGTGCTGCTCAGCGGCCAGCAACCGGAGGGCGACGTGGTGGCGTCGGCGCCGTATTACCGGGGTTACTGGGTGCTGGTCTCGCGGGTCGGCGACCCTGACATTCTTCGCACGGACAAGCTGGCCGGCAAGCGCATCGCGTACCTGCCGCCCAACGGCGTCGCAGAGGGACTCAAGGAACGCGTGCCGGGCATCGAACTGGTGCCAGTCGCCTCCATTGCCCAAAGCTACGAGGACGTGGCCAGCGGCAAGGCGGACGTCACGGTGGGCAACGTGAACACCGCGACCTACCTGATCCGGCAAAGCTATGCCAACCAGCTCAAGGTCGCCGGCGCCATCGGTGATGCGCCGGTCGACGTCGCCTTCGGCGTGCGGGGGGACAACCCGCTGCTGCTGTCCATCATCAACAAGACCCTGCTGAGCATCACCCCGGAAGAGATGCGGCGCTTGCGCACCAACTGGACCTTCTCCGACCATCCTTCCACCGGCTGGAGCCACTATGCGCACTGGATCTACCCGATCGGCGCGGCCTTGCTGCTGTGCCTGGTGCTGGTCGCGTTCTGGAACCGCGCACTGAAGAAGCAGGTGACCCGGCGGCTCGAGGCCGAGGCGGAACTGCGCGACCAACTCATCTTCCAGCGCGCCATGCTGGAGGGCATACCCCACGCCATCTGCGTGCGCGACATGCACGCCCGCTTGATCTTCTGCAACGCCGCGTTCGAGAACTTCTTTCATGTCGATCGGCAGGATGTCCTCGGCAAGACGCTGACCGAATCCAACGTGACGGAAGCCACCCCCAAGCAGGTGAGGTCGGTGCATGCGCAGTACATGCGGCTGGTGGCAGAGGGCGGCAGCATCAACGAGGACCTGGACGTCATGCTGGGCGGCGAGGTCAAGCACATCAACCACTGGGCCGCGCCCATCTCGCTGGTGGAGGGCGGGGCGCGCGTGGCCTTCGTGAGCGGCGCCATCGACATGACGGAGCGCCAGCAGATGGTGGCGCAGATCGAGACGGCACGCGAAAAGGCCGAGGCGGCGAACCGTGCCAAGTCGAACTTCCTGGCCACCATGAGCCATGAGATCCGCACCCCGATGAACGCCGTCCTGGGCATGCTCGAACTGATGGTGCGCGAGGGCAGGCTCTCACGGGAGGACCTGGCTTCTGCGGACCTGGCGCGCAAGTCGGCGCAAGGCCTGCTGGGCTTGATCGACGACATCCTCGACATCTCCAAGATCGAGGCGGGCGGCCTGGAGGTGATTCCGCGTCCGGCGCAACTGCGACCGCTGATTCGCGAGGTGGCAAACGTGTTCGCCAGCATGGCGCGCCAGCGTGGTCTCGGCATTGCCGTGGAGATCGACGAACGGGTGGCGCAGTGGCACGCAGTGGACGGGGTGCGCTTTCGCCAGATCGTCAACAACCTGGTCAGCAACGCGATCAAGTACACCGACGAGGGCGGCGTCACGGTCCGCCTGCGCCATGTGGCCCGGGCCGAGGACACGGAGTACATCGAACTGGAAGTGAAAGACACCGGCATCGGCATCGGGGCCACCGATCTCGCCAACCTCTTCAAGCCCTTCTTCCAGGCCGAGGCCGCGGGGCCGCGCGCCATCGGCGGCACCGGCCTGGGCCTGCCCATCGTGCAGCGCCTGTGCACGAAGATGGGCGCCGAGATATCCGTGCAAAGCCAGCGCGGCAAGGGAACCCAGGTGCTGGTGGAACTGAGGCTGCCGGTCGTTGCCGCGCCGGCGGGCTGGCAGGATGCGGTCGAGGCCGAGGGCGCGCCGGAGGCGCCGGCTTCGAGCCTCCGCGGGGGCAGGGTGCTCGTGGTCGACGACCATCCGGCCAACCGGATGCTGCTGAAGCGGCAACTGGAATTCCTCGGCATGCAATGCGAGACCGCGGAGGACGGCGAAATCGCATTGGACGTGTGGCGCCACGACGACTTCGACGTGGTCATCACCGACTGTTCGATGCCGGAAATGGACGGCTATGAACTGACCGAGGCCATTCGCGCCATCGAGCAGGAGAAAGGCCTTCCGCGAAGGCCGGTGCTGGGCTGCACGGCGCACGTGCAGGAAAAGGAACGCCAGCACGCGCTCGACGTCGGCATGGACGAATGCCTGATGAAACCGCTCAGCGTCGATACCTTGCGCGATGCGTTGCGTCGCCATCTGCATGGCGGCGCCGCAGAGGTGCCTGCTTCGGAACAGCCCGCGTCGGAATCGGCGACCGACTTGCCCTTTGATCTGTCGACCCTGAAGGCCTTTTCCGGCGGTGACCCTGCGATCGAGGCCAGCTTTATGGAGGCGCTGTTGCGCTCGAACCTGTCGGACGCAGAGGAACTCGCCGAGCACGTGCAGTCCGGCGACATGGGCAAGGCAGCCTCTGGGGCCCACAAGATCAAGGGTGCTGCGCGCCTGGTCAAGGCCGAGTCCGTGATGCGCGATTGCGAAGCGCTGGAAGCCGCCGCCAAGGAGGGCGATACGGCCACGGCACGCGAGCACTTCGCGGCCCTGCAACACAGCCTGGCGGAATTCAACGACGCGCTCACGGCGCTGTTGCAGGCGACGGTGCCGCTGGCACACTAGGGCTCGCCGCATCTCCCACGAAAAAACATGTACCTGCCTCCGCAATTCAACGAGAAGAATCGCGACGTTGCCATCGAGTTGATGCGCGCGCATTCCTTCGCCAGCCTCATCGCCACCGACGACGAAGGTCTGCCTGAAGTGACGCACCTGCCGCTGGTGGTGGATGTGCGCGACGAGACGCAGTTCTCCCTGCTCGGCCACTGCGCCAAGCCCAATCCCCTTTGGCGCTACCTGCGGGCGCGCCCGCGCGCCGTCGTCACCTTCCAGGGGCCACACGCCTACATGTCGCCCAGCGTGTATCCCGACCTGGCCCGAGTGCCGACCTGGAACTACCTGGCCGTGCATTGCACTGTCGAAGCCACGCTCATTGAATCGCCACAGGAGAAGGATGCCTTGCTCAAGCGCCTGATCGGCGAGCACGAGCCTCCCTATGCCGAGCAATGGAAAGGCCTTGGCGAGGAATTCCAGCTGAAGATGCTGGCCGGCATCGTCGGCTTCGAATTGAAGGTGGTCGCGTGGCAATGCAAGCTCAAGCTCAACCAGCATCGCAAGGAGGCCCATGCCGCGATGTACGCCGCCTACAGCCAGGGCACGCCGGACGAGCAAGCCTTGGCCGCGTGGATGCAGCGCCTGGGCATGACCGAAGGAGTCCAGCATGCGTAGCCTGGGCCTGGTGGGACTCGTACTGGCGCTGGTGATCGTCGGCCTGCTGGTGAAGAAGCAGATGAACACCTTGATGCCGGCGGCCGTGCCGCCGGTTGCCGGCGCTCCGGCACCCAATGTGCGCGAGCAGAGCCAGCAGATCCAGCAGCAGGTGCGCCAGCAGGTCGAGGCCGCGATGCAGCAGCCGCGTCCCTTGCCCGACGACGCAAAGTAGATTCGGAATTCAGAAGCAGCCCAATGACGGACGACGACTGGATGCAGCGCGCGCTGGAGGAGGCGCGTGCTGCCGCCGCGGCCGGAGAGGTACCGGTGGGCGCGGTAGTTGTGAAGGACGGCGCGCTGCTCGCCAGCGGACGCAACACCCCCATCGCGCAGCACGACCCCAGCGGCCATGCCGAGATCAACGCCCTGCGCGCCGCGGCCCGGGCGCTGGGCAACTATCGGCTCGAAGACTGCACCCTCTACGTGACGCTGGAGCCTTGCGCGATGTGCGCGGGCGCGATGTTGCACGCGCGCCTGGCGCGCGTCGTGTTTGGCGCTGCGGACCCGAAGACGGGCGCCGCAGGCTCTGTGGTCGACCTCTTTGCGCAACCCAGGCTGAACCATCAGACGAAAGTGCAGGGCGGTGTGTGCGCGGCGGCCTGCGCGACGACGTTGCAGGAGTTCTTTCGCGCCCGCCGCGTCGAGGCGCGCGAGCAGGCGCAACCCCTGCGCGACGATGCCTTGAGAACGCCAGATGCACGGTTTACCGACCTGCCGGACTGGCCCTGGACTGCGCGCTACTTCAGTGACTTGCCCAGCCTGGCCGGCTGGCGCCTGCATTTCGTCGATGAAGGGCCGCGCGATGCGCCGCTCGCCGTGGTCGCGCTGCATGACGCGGGGCAGTGGGGCTACCTCTATCGCCACCTGGTCGCGCGGCTGGCGGCGTTCGACGGTCCGCGCGTACTCGTGCCGGACCTGATCGGATTCGGCCGCAGCGACAAGCCCAAGCGCGCGTCGGTGCATTCGCTCGAATGGCATGCGACGGTGATCCGCGAATGGATCGAGCGGCTGGAGTTGCCGCGCGTGCTGCTGGTCCATGCAGCCGACGACGCGACCCTCGCCGCGCTCGTCGCGTCGTCGCTGCCGGCGGCGCGGCTGGCAGCTTGCCTGCCGGTGCAAACGCAACCTGATGCTGCGAGCGCGCAGGCATGGAGCGCGCCCTACGTGGACGCGGGCTACCAGGCAGGCTTGCGCGCATGGCCGGTCAAGCGCGGCGCGCTGCGCGACCTCTCGCCAGCCGAGGCGGCACGGGCCGCACAGGCCGCAATGGGATACTTCGCGCCGTGACAAAACACATCTACATCTATTCGCCTGCGAGCGCGGTGCGCGACAAGGCGGCATTCAAGCGCGGCGTCGCACGCCTCAAGGCCCTGGGCCACGAGGTCGAGATCGACGAGGCTGCACTCTCCGTTTATCAGCGCTTTGCCGGCGACGACGCGACTCGCCTGGCGGCCATCGCCCGTGCGGCAGCCAGCGGCGCCGACGTGGCCCTGATCTCGCGCGGCGGATACGGCCTCACGCGCATCCTCGATGCCTTGCCCTACAAGGCCATTGCCAAGGCCATTGATCACGGCACCGAGTTCGTCGGGGTCAGCGACTTCACTGCCTTCCAGCACGCACTGCTGGCCAAGACCGGCGCGGTGACCTGGCAAGGCCCGGCGGTGGGCGAAGACTTCGGCGCGGAAGGCGGCGCCGACGACATCATGGAAGCCTGCTTCGACGACCTTCTGTCAGGACAGGGCGAAGGCACCGGCTGGCGGCTGCCGTTGCGCGACGCCGATGCGGCGAGCGGCATGCGCAACATCCACGACGCGCAGTTGTGGGGCGGCAACCTCAGCGTGCTCACCAGTCTGCTCGGCACGCCGTACTTCCCGGCCATCGACAAGGGCGTGCTGTTCCTGGAAGACGTGAGCGAGCATCCATACCGCATCGAGCGCATGCTGGAGCAACTGCGCCATGCGGGCGTGCTGGCGCGCCAGAAGGCGATCCTGATGGGGCAGTTCACCGGCCATCGCAAGGTGCCCGGCTACGACCGGGGCTTCGGCATGCAGACGGTGGTGGAGCGTTTGCGTACGCAGATCAAGGCGCCGGTGCTCACGGGCCTTCCGTTCGGCCATGTGCAGACCAAGGTGTTGTTGCCGGTGGGCGCCAGGGTCGAGCTGGCGGCCGACGGGCGCGATGTCTTCATGGTCTGGGGGCACCGCCACGCTCATCATCACCATCATTGAGCGGGGAGTGCGGGCGCGGGGGCGCCCGTGGCTTCACATGTTGAAGCGGTGATGCCGGCGCGGACCCATCGTCTCGGGCAGCCGGCCCTTGAACATGCTGTTGATGGGGCGCAACTGGCGGCGGGCCGCGGCCTCGCCGTCGAGTTCGCTGATGGCGCACATCATGTCCTGGCGCAGATACCAGAGCGCTTCCAGATCACCCGCGAAGCGCACGCGTTGGGCCACGCGCTGGACGCCATGGCCGCCATGCACTTGCAGCAATGACAACATCGCATGGCGCACCCGACTCGTATGGCGTTGCTCCGAATCGCGCAGGCGGAACCCTGGAAGCGAAAAAAGCCGGAGGAAACTGCTTGGTAACACCATGACGGAAGGCAAATGAGCTGAAGCCGTTGATAGCGGTACCTTACGATTCGTCAAGCTGGCGTACAAGATGGGGAAACATTAATTAATGTTTAAAAACAACATAGTTCACAAAAAAGTTAAGGCGCTGCTTGAGCAAGCAATACCTAAGTTCTACATTTGGTAACCAATCGCGGCAACGCAGGATCAATCCTTTTCGGAGAGTTCCAAATTGCATGCAATTGGCGTTGGTTTGCCCAATGATCCATGCAAGACTGCAATCCAATGGCAAAGGCCCGGTTTTGCCATAATCGACGGCAATCGCGCCCCAGAACTCAATCCAATGGCTGCACCTCCCACTGTCGTTTTCGCGGACCTGACTGGCAGCACGCGCGTGTTCGAGGCCATGGGCAATGCGCGGGCGACGGACACGGTCACGCGCCTGGTGCAGTGGATCGGCGGCGTGTGCGAATCCCACCATGGCCGTGTCGTGAAGACGCTGGGCGATGGCATCTTCGCGATTTTCCCGAACGCCGCTGGCGCCGTCGACGCGGTGCTTGAACTCCAGCGAAATCACCAGAAGCGCCTGATGGCCTGGCCGGCGCCGCTGCGCATGGATTTGCAGATCGGCGTGGCCAGCGGCGAGGTGGTGGAGGTCGACGGGGATTCCTATGGCGATGCAGTCAATCTGGCGTCGCGGCTCAGCGATTTGGCAGGCCCCGGCCAGATTTGGGCCACCGCATCGGTCATCGACCAAATCACCGATCCGGGCCTGCGGCATCGCAACCTGGGCCCGATCAATATCCGCGGCAAGACGGAAATGCCGATCGTGCATCGCATTGACTGGCAGGAAGAAATCACCGAATTCATGACGGTGCCGGCCGCGCTCGTGCACCAGGCCCGCGTGCCCGATTCTTCATTCGGGCAGATCGAACTCTCCTGGCTCGACGTGCGCTCGATGTTCCGCGCGTCCGACCTGCCGATCCACCTGGGCCGCGTCGACGAGGCCGAGTTCGTGGTCAACGACCCGCGCGTGTCGCGCCTGCATGCCCGCATCGAGGCGCGGCAGGGGAGTTGCGTGCTGGTCGACGTCAGCACGTACGGCACTTGGGTGCGTTTCCATGGTCGCTCCGGCGCCAGTGGCGAGATCGCCCTGCGTCGTGATGAGTGCGTGCTGCATGGCAGCGGCGAGATCGGCCTCGGTGCGCCGCTGAGCGACTTCAGCGCGCCGACGATTGCGTTCAACACCACGGGCGGCAACGTACTCCTGTCGCGCAAGGACGCACGTTAGCTTTTCAGGAACTGCAGACGCGCGGCCTGGGTGATCGCCACCACGCACGGGTGCGTGATGCGCCGCTCCACAGAGATCGCGAAGAACTCCTCCAGCAACCCCTGCGCCCGCCCCAGCACCTCGACGCCATACTGGGCGCAGGTCTCGTCCTCCAGCACGGTGGGCGACATGAACACGCCGCGGCCCTCGCCGCCGAAGGCCTTGAGCAAGGCGGCGTCATCGAATTCGCCAATGAGCCGTGGCCGCAGGCTGTGCTCGGCCAGCCACAGGTCGAGGCGCTGCCGCACCGCCGACGAGGCGCCCTGGATCAGCATGGGCGCGCCATCGAGGCAGCCCGGGAAGTCGCTGGCGAGGGAGTGCTTCAAGGCCGGCGCGGCGAAGAAGCTCATGGCCGTGCTGCCCAGCGTGTGGTTGAAGGCCTTGACGCTGGTCTGCTTGCCCATGGGCTCGTCGGCGATCACCAGGTCGAGCCGCTGCACCGACAGTTGCGCCAGCAGGTCCCGGAAGTTGCCTTCGTGGCAGATCAGCCGCACCGTCTCGGGGATCGCCAGCGCCGGCTCCAGCAGTCGATAGGCGATGGCCTTGGGCACCGCATCGGCAATGCCGACGCGAAAGATCAGCGTGCGCTTGCCCTCGCTGCGCTGGCCGAGCGCCATCTCGAGTTCGTCGCCGAGCGCGAAGATCTGGTCGGCATAGCTCAAGGCGGTGCGCCCGTCGGGCGTCAGTTCGAGGCCACGGCCGTGCTTCTGGAACAGGTGGCAGCCCAGGCGATCCTCCAGCAGCTTGATCTGCGTGGAGAGGGTTTGCGGCGTGATGTGCAACTGCTCGCCGGCCCGCGCGATGCCGCCTGCCTTGGCGGCGGCCCAGAAGTAGTAGAGGTGCTTGAAGTTCATTGGGTTTACCCGGGGATCGCTCAGTTTAAACAGAATGATCGATGTCGAAAATGCGACTTTTCCAGAATGCTCGGCAGCCCTACATTGGCCTGACGACACTTCGCATTCCTGCGGTTGTCGAACTGAAAAGGAAAGTCATGAACCACAACCTCCAGACCTTCGGCCATGCGCCCGCAGCATCGGTCGCCGAGGCAGGTCAACGCAATGCGGTACTTCGCAACACCTACTGGCTGTTGGCGCTCTCGATGGTGCCCACCGTGCTCGGCGCCTGGATTGGCGTCGCCACGGGCGTTGCGAACATGATGTCTCCGGGCATCAGCCTGATCGTGTTCCTGGGTGGTGCCTTCGGCTTCATGTTCGCCATCGAGAAGACCAAGGAGTCGGCGGCAGGCGTCCCGGTCCTGCTGGCCTTCACCTTCTTCATGGGCCTGATGCTGTCGCGCCTGGTCGGCAACGTGCTGGGCATGGCCAACGGCGCGAGCCTGGTGATGATGGCCTTCGCCGGCACCGGCGCGATCTTCCTGGGCATGGCCACGCTGTCGTCGGTGATCAAGCGTGACCTGACGTCGATGGGCAAGTGGCTGTTCATCGGCGCGATCATGTTGCTGGTCGCGGGCATTGCCAACTTCTTCATCCAGTCGAGCGCGCTGATGATCACGCTGGCGGTGCTGGCCATCGGCATCTTCTCGGCCTTCATCCTGTACGACCTGAAGCGCGTGCAGGACGGCCACGAGACCAACTACATCTCGGCCACGCTTGGCGTCTACCTGAGCATCTACAACGTGTTCCAGTCGTTGCTGGCCCTGCTGGGCCTGGGCGGCGCCCGCGACGAATAAAGGAGACGGCAATGCGTTTGACCACCAAGGGCCGCGTGGCCGTCAGCGCGATGGGTGACCTGGCGGCGCGCCGCAACCGCAGCCCGGTCTCCCTGGCCACGATGAGCGAGCGCCAGCAGGTGTCGGTGTCCTACCTGGAGCACCTGTTCGGCAACCTGCGGCGCCACGGGCTTGTCTCGGCGACGCGCGGGCCAGGCGGCGGCTACAGGCTGGGCCGCGATGCGGCGGCCATCAGCGTGGCCGACATCGTTCGCGCGGTCGAGTCCATGGACAGCGATGCGCCATCGGGCAGCATGGCGGCGCGGAACGAGCAGCGTTGCACCACGCCCGAGCTATGGGCCTCGCTGAACAAGTGCATGCTGGAGTTCCTGGAGAACGTCTCGCTGCAGTCGATCGTGAGCGACTCCGCGCGCGCGGCATGGGACGCGGAAGTGCAGGCGCAGGCGGCATCGCGTTCGAGGTTGGCGAGACGGCCTGGCCGACCTCAACCGGACCGGCCCATGCCCGTGAATTCGGTGTTTGCGCTGGGCGGGCGGGGCTGATCCCCCGAGGGCCGGGAAGCACCCGGCCCGCATTGGAATTTCAGTGCGCGGCGGGGTAATCCCTGCCCACCGCCTCTGTTGCAATTTGCCCGGACCTCCGGTCGAATGGCGAGCCCTTTTCCTCGCCATTTCCTGGAGATCCATCGATGACCCGTGTCTTCAACTTCAGCGCCGGCCCCGCGACGCTGCCCGAACCCGTGCTGCGCCAGGCCGCCGACGAGATGCTCGATTGGCGCGGCAGCGGCATGTCGGTGATGGAGATGAGTCATCGCGGCAAGGAGTTCATCGCGATCCATGCCGAGGCCGAGCAACTGTTGCGCGAGCTGATGGGCGTGCCGGCCAACTACAAGGTGCTGTTCCTGCAGGGCGGCGCCATCGGCGAGAACGCCATCGTGCCGATGAACATGCTGCGCGGTCGCAGCAGCGCCGACTACATCGACACCGGCGAGTGGTCGAAGAAGTCGATCAAGGAAGCCAAGAAGTACTGCAAGGTCAACGTGGCCGCCAGCTCGGAAGAGGGCGGCTATGTGCGCGTGCCGAAGCAGGACACCTGGAAGCTCGACAAGGACGCGGCCTACGTTCACATCTGCTCCAACGAAACGATCGGCGGCGTCGAATACCACTGGACACCCGACACCGGCGAGGTGCCGCTGGTGGCCGACATGTCGAGCAACTTCATCTCGCGGCCGATCGACGTGAGCCGCTACGGCCTCATCTATGCGGGCACGCAGAAGAACGTAGGCCCGGCCGGCGTGACCATCGTGATCGTGCGCGACGACCTGATCGGCCAGGCACTGCCGATCACGCCCTCGGCCTTCGACTACAAGATCCAGGCCGACAACGATTCGATGTTCAACACGCCGCCGACGTACACGATCTACATGGCTGGCCTGGTGTTCAACTGGATCAAGGCGCAGGGCGGGCTGAACGCGATTGAAGCGAACAACCGCAAGAAGGCGGCCGTCCTGTACGACCACCTGGAGACCACGTCCTTCTTCTACAACCCGGTGGCGCGCGAGGACCGCTCGTTGATGAACGTGCCCTTCAAGCTGCGTGACGAGTCGCTCGACGACGCCTTCCTCAAAGGTGCGCAGGCGCGCGGCATGGTGCAGCTCAAGGGGCACCGATCTGTCGGCGGCATGCGCGCGTCGATCTACAACGCGATGCCCATTGAAGGCGTCGTCGCGCTGGTCGACTACATGAAGGAGTTCGAGGCCAGCCATGGCTGAGCGCCTCCAGGTCCTGGTGCTGAACGAGATCTCGGAGAACGGACTTCAGCGCCTGCCCCTTGATCGCTATGCCACCGGCAAGAACATCGCTGCTCCGGATGCGGTGCTGGTGCGTTCGGCCGACATGCACAAGATGGAGATTCCGGCCAGCGTGCGCGCCATCGGGCGTGCGGGTGCCGGGACCAACAACATCCCCGTGAAGACGATGAGCGCCCGCGGCGTGCCGGTGTTCAACGCGCCGGGCGCCAATGCCAATGCGGTGAAGGAACTGGTGCTGGCCGGCATGCTGCTGGCGGCGCGCAATCTCTCTGGCGCCTTGCACTTCGTCGGCGGTCTCGCGCCCGAGGGGCCGGACCTGGAGAAGACGGTCGAGGGCGGCAAGAGCACCTATGCCGGCTACGAACTGGCGGGCCGCACGCTGGGCATCGTGGGCCTGGGCAAGATTGGTTGCCTGGTGGCGGATGCGGCCATCAAGCTGGGCATGAACGTCCTTGGCTACGACCCCGAGATCACGGTCGACGCGGCGTGGAGCCTGCCCTCGCAAGTGAGGAAGGCCGGCAGCGTGAACGAGGTCCTGCGCATGGCGCAGTTCGTGACCTTGCATGTGCCGTTGGTCGATGCCACGCGCCATATGGTGAATGCGGACAACATCCGCCTGATGCGGCCCGGCGCGGTGTTGCTGAACTTCTCGCGCGAGGGCGTGGTCAGCGACGAGGCCGTGCTCGCGTCGCTGGCGTCGGGTCACCTGGGGCGCTACGTGTGCGACTTTCCCAGCGCCGCGCTGCTGCGCAACGATCGCATCGTGTGCCTCCCGCACCTGGGCGCCAGCACGCGCGAGGCGGAAGAGAACTGCGCCGTGATGGTGGCGGACCAGATGCGCGACTACCTGGAGAACGGCAACATCGCCAACGCGGTGAACTTTCCGAGCGTGAGCATGGCGCGCGAGTCGGCATTCCGCGTGGCGATTGCGAATGCCAACGTGCCCAACATGCTTGGCCAGATCTCCACCGCGATGGCGCGTGCCGGGCTGAACATCCACAACATGGTCAACAAGTCGCGCGGCGACATGGCCTACACGCTGGTCGACGTCGACAGCGCGGTGAGTGACGCGGTGCTGGCGGACATCGCGGCGATCGAGGGTGTGCTGTCGGCGCGGTACCTGCCGCTCGTCCACTGAATCGCAGGACAGGCGGGGTGAGGGACGCCCGCATCGGGTGGACGCCACCGTTCCCATTCAGGGATCCAGCGGGCTCGGCTGAGAACGAGCAACTATTGCTTGCGTCTTGCCTATGGCCGGGTGGGGCGCAAGTGGCTATGCTCGCGCGCCAGCGCGGCGCAGTCGCGCGCTCGAGATTGGAGTTGCCATGGCCTCTCAAACTGACAGCGCCGGCGCTTTCCAGGTGCCGCCCGAGGTTGCACGCCATCCGACATGGCTGCGGCTGGAAGACCAACTTCGCTACTACAGCCGAACCTGCGGCAACTACCGCAGGCGCTACCAGTTCGCGAAAGTCCTGCAGATCCTGCTCGGCGCTGCCATCCCGGTGCTCGCCGTCTCCGGTTTGCCGGATCCGGACTTCAAGCGCTTGAGCGCGCTGTTCGGCGCGTCTATCGCGGCGCTGGAGGGATTGATCCAGTTGTTCCAGTGGCATGCGTTGTGGCTTCAGTACCGCGACACTTCTGAACAACTCAAGCGGGAGAAGTGGCTGATGCTTGCGGGCGCAGAGCCCTATACCGGCGGGCCGACCAGCGCCACGCTGACCTTGCTCGCGGCGCGCATCGAAGCGTTGATGTCGACCGAACATGACGCCTGGGTGGGGACGTTGAAGCAGGCCGCTGCGCCGGCACCGGTGGCTGCGCCCGTGACTGCGCTGGTGGCCGCATCCGCGCCGACGATCGGACCGACGCTGACGCTCGCGCCGACACCGTCACCTGCGCAGACACCGGCGCTGGCGCCCGCCGCAAAAGGCTGAGGGGCCCTCGGCGCGCGGACGTGGGCTGTCCCGCGAATGATGCGCACAATGGCCTGGTCTGACGCAGCTGCCACCGACCAGGAACCGATGCCATGAGCCTTTCCGCCACACCCACGCAAGTCTTTCTCTTCAGCGGCCACATGATCGACGCGCCCGATCGCAAGTCGCCGCGCTTTCCCGCAGACAAGGAGCCCATCGCACGCGAAGCCATCGAGGCCGTGCTGGACCGCCTGGCCGCGGGCGCACAAGACCTGGCCATCTGCGGCGGCGCCTGTGGTGGCGACTTGCTGTTCGCCGAGGCCGCACTCGCACGCGGCGTCGCATTGGCGATGTACCTGCCGTTCGAGGTATCGACCTTCCTCCCCAAGTCGGTCACATTCGCAGGCGGCGATTGGCTTTCACGCTTCGAAGCGGCGAAGTCGGCCTGCGAGCTTCACATCCTGCCGGCCGAGCGCGGTGCGTTGAAGGAGGGCGAGGACCCGTACGAGATGAACAACCTCTGGATGCTCGAAGCCGCCAGTCGCTTCGGCCCGGAGAAGGTCCAGTTCATCTGTCTGTGGAACGGCAAGGGCGGCGATGGCCCCGGTGGGACGCAGCACCTCATGGAGGAGGTCCGCAGCCGGGATGGTCACGCGCACTGGCTCGACACCACGCGATTGTGGAGTTGATACATGAGCAGCGTGATCTTCAAGCCCCTGTGCTTCATGGTGATGCCCTATGGCAAGAAGGCCACGCTGGCGGAACCGGGCAAGGGGCCGGCGGAGATCGACTTCAATGCGCTGTGGGACAACGCCTATGTGCCGGTGATCGAGGCCTTGGGCTATCAGCCGGTCCGGGCCGACCAGGACACGGGCGCGATGATCATCACGCAGATGCTGGAGCGCCTTTTCTTCGCGGACCTGGTGCTGGCGGACATGACGATCGCCAATGGAAACGTCTACTACGAGATCGGCATTCGCCATGCCGCGCGCCGCAAGGGCTGCGTGCTGCTGGCCGCGGACTGGTCGCGCCAGTTGTTCGACCTGGCCCAGATGCGCACGGTGCGCTATCCGTTGCCGGAAGGGGCGATCCTTCCGGACACGGCCGCCGCGATCCAGGCCGCGATCAAGGATGCAATCGTCGGGCTCGCTGCTGGCACGTCTCCCATGCACGGCGCGATTCCGGGTTATCCGACCGAGGTCGACGAGAGCACCGCCGCAGGCATGAAGGACCAGATGGCGATGCTCGCGGCTTTCCAGGCCGAATTGCGAACGGTCCGCGCATTCCCGAAGACGGAGCGGATGGCGCGCGCACAAACGTTGGCGGACAGCTATGTGAAAGGGCCGATGATCGGCGCCGTGGCCATCGCGCTGATGCTGATGCTGCGCGACTGTGCCGACACGACGGACGACTGGAACCTGGTGGTCAAGTTCATCGATGGCCTGAACGCCGAACTGCGGGCGATCCCCGAACTCATCGAGCAGCGCGCGCTGGCGCTGTCTTACGCGGGCCAGCATGTCGATGCGATCGCGGCGGTGGAGGCCATGGTCGCCACGTCCAAGCCGACGCCCGAATTGATGGGGCTCCTGGGCGGGCGCTACAAGCGCTTGTACAAGGACGCGACGACGCCGGAGGATGCGAGGAAATTCCTGGCCCGCTCCATCGACAACTACGAGAAGGGCATGCAGCTGGACCTGAACGAGTACTACTGCTCCAGCAACCTGCCGAGCCTGTACCGCATCCGCAAGCGTGCGGGCGATGAGAAGCTGGCGCTGTCGGTCCTGCAGTTGGTGATCGCGGCGTGCGAGCGGGCCCGGCAGCGCGGCTCGACGGACCCGTGGCTGCGCGCCACCTTGCTGGTCGCGGCCTTCGACTCGGGTGATGCCGACAAGGCCGAGGCGCTGGCCGATGAAGTCGAGAGTGGCGATGCGGCCGACTGGCAACTCAAGAGCATCATTGGGCAGTTGGAGCTCAGCCTCGCGAACGCGGGGGACGACGCGACCATGGCGCGGTTGTCGGCGGTGATCGAGAGGCTTCGGCCGGCTTGAAGGCGTTCAAAAATACGGGACGGTTGCAATCGCCGCGATGCGGGTGGATATTCGACCGCATGTCCATCCTCCGCCTGGTCGCCTGCTGGCTCATGCTCGCGTTGCAGATCGCTCCCGCGCTGGCGCAGGACCGGCCGGCCGACCGGCGCATCGCCTTGGTGATCGGCAATTCCGAGTACTCGCGGGCGCGGCTCGGCAACCCCGAGAACGACGCCAGGCTGATCGCCGGCAACCTGCGCAAGCTGGGCTTCGAGGTCAACGAGCAACTCAACATCGGCGTGCTGCAGTTCAGGCGGGTGCTGCGCGAGTTCGCGCGCCAGGTGCAGAAGGACGATGCCACAGCGGTGCTGTACTACGCCGGCCACGGCATGCAGATCGACGGGCGCAACTACCTGTTGCCGGTGGACATCAACCTGCGCGACCAGGAGGAGGTGAAGGACGAGTCGGTCGACATCGACGAGCTGTTCCTCAGCCGCATCGACAAGGTGGGCTCGCACCCGCGCATCGTGATCCTGGACGCTTGCCGGGACAACCCGTTCACGAAGAAGACGCGCAACATCAATTCGGCCGGCGGCCTGGCTGAGATGGGCGCGCGCGGCACCTTGATCGCCTTTGCATCCGCGCCCGGCGCGCCGGCGGAAGACGGCCCGGACGGCAGCAACAGCATCTACACCCGCAGCCTCGCCCAGGAGATCATGGTGCCGGGCATCGAGGTCGAGCAGATGTTCAAGAACGTGCGGGTCAAGGTGTTGCGCGATACGGCCGGAAGGCAGTTGCCTTGGGTCAATACCTCGCTGACATCGGATTTCAGCTTCAACCCTTCAGCGGGCCGGCCGCCTGCCGCTGCGCAGGCGAGCGTGCGGCCTGCTGCGGCGCCTCGTCCGGAAGCGGCGACGCCTGCGCCTGCTGCGTTGCCTGCCGCCCCGGCGCAGGAGCAGGCCGCGAAAGACAAGGACATCGAGAGCTTCCTGGCGCGCACGCAGCGCGAGGCGGCCTCGGCGCCACCACAGCCCGCAGTACCGCAGTTATCGACGCCGGCACCCGCCGCCGTGGCGATTGCGCCACCGCCGGCACGCGCGCCCGCGCCAGCGCCTTTGGCGCCGCTCGCGCCCCAGCCGTTGGCTGCCGCGGTGCCTCCCCCCACGGCCGTGCCCGAAACCGCGCGTCCGTCTCCGCCATCCACCACCGTGGCGGCCGCCAGGCCAAGTGCGCAAGCCGCCCCGGCGAATGCGCCACTGCTCGGGCAGGCACGCGCTTTCCTTTCCCAGGATGAGCTCCAGAAGTTGCTGGCCGACAAGAAGCTCACGCTGCGGGAGATCGGAGCCAAGACTTTCTACAACCTGGACCTGCGAAACGGTGGCCGCGTCTACTTCTACAGCGTGGGGACGAACCAAACCAGCATCAGCGTCGTGGGCCGCTGGGATTTGAAGGCCGACGGCAGCTTCTGCGCGAAGTTCAACCCGACCTTGACGGGTTCACCGACCGATGCAACCAAGGCGGAGGACGGCTGCTGGCTGTTTTTCCGCGAGGGCGAGAAGCTCATGCGTGTCAACGCCTCGTCGCCTGACGCGCGGGCCCAGGCGGAGGTCGTGAGCATCAAGTAGATCGATGGGGCTGGCTTCAGTAGGGCGGCGCCTTCCGCTCGCGCTGCGCCCGCGCCGCCTCGGTCCACCAGGCCAGGTCATCCGCGAAGCGCCCGAAGGACCGGTCCAGCGACTGGCCGCCACTCCCGATGGGCTTGCCTTCCGCGTCCAGTGTCTGCGAGATCGGCCCGACCGCGAGCGTGCTCGAGATGACCACCATCCCCATCTCGGACAGGATCGAATGCCAGACCGTGCCGGAGCGGACGCCGGAGAAGCGTCCGGCGGAATAGCTCGCGATGGCGGCCGGCCGCCAGAACCATTCCTCGAGGAAGTGATCCGTCAGGTTCTTCAGGCCGGGTTGCGGGCCCCAGTTGTATTCGCCGGTCACGAAGACGAAGGCATCGGCGCCGCGGATGCTCTCGGCCAGCGCTTCCATCCGGGGTGGCGCGCTGCCCTTGGGATATTCCTTGTACATGCGGTCGAGCATGGGCAGGTCGATGGCCTTGGCGTCCATCAGTTCCGCGTCGGCGCCGCGCGCCCGCAGTTTCGCGACGATGTAGTCCGCGAGGCGCACACCCATCCGGTCGGACCGGTACGAGCCGTAGAACACCAGGATCTTGTCAGCCATGTCCGCTCCATCCTCGGGAAGAAGGCAATGGGGCCGAGGCTACAGTAAGGCCGTCCCTTCCACCAACGAAAGCACAGCCCCGACATGCCCGCCAACCTTGCCGCCTCGTGGCTCGTCTTCAGTGCCCCGGTGGCTGCCGCCCAGGCGGCGGGCCGCCCGATCGTGGCGCTGGAGTCCACCATCATCGCGCACGGCATGCCGTATCCGGAGAACGTCCGGACAGCGCGCGAAGTCGAGGCGCTCATCCGCGACCTCGGCGCAGAGCCGGCCACCATCGCGCTGATCGGCGGCAGGATCCGCATCGGCCTTGCGGACGATGAACTGGAGTTGCTCGGCCGCTCTGGCCAGGCCGCCAAGGTCAGTCGACGCGATCTTCCCGCGGTGCTCGCCAGCGGCAGCCTGGGCGCCACCACCGTGGCCGGCACGATGATCTGCGCGGCGCTGGCCGGCATCGAGGTCTTCGTCACGGGCGGCCTGGGTGGCGTGCATCGCGGTGCGCCGGAGACTTTCGACATCTCGGCCGACTTGCAGGAATTGGCGCGGACGTCCGTGGCCGTGGTGTGTGCAGGCGCCAAGTCCATCCTCGACATCGGGCTCACGCTGGAATACCTGGAGACGTACGGCGTGCCGGTGCTGAGTTGCGAGCAGGACAACTTCGCCGCTTTCTACACGCGCGACAGCGGCTTTCGCGCGGACTACCGACTGGACGATGCAGCGGCGCAGGCGCGCTTCATCCGCACCAAGTGGGACCTGGGCCTGGCCGGTGGCGTGGTGTTGAGCACGCCGGTGCCGGAGGCGGCGGCCATGCCGCGCGAGGAGATCGATGCCATCACCGCGCAGGCCCTCGCCGAATGCGCAACGCAAGGCATCACCGGCAAGGCCGTCACGCCGTTCCTGCTGGCCCGTATCAAGGCACTGACGGGCGGGCGCAGCCTGTCGACCAACATCGCGCTGGTGAAGCACAACGCCGAAGTGGGTGCGCGGCTAGCCGTGGCGATGCGCCGCGATCCCGCTGCGCTGTAGCGGGTCGCGGACGACAGACCCGTTTCAGCGGCCCGTCAGGGCTGCGCGGTGGCGGCGCAACCCTGGCGCCAGCGGAAGGCTTGCTGCGCGTTGACGGCGCCTTGCGGCACCTGGCCTTGCATCAGTGCGGCGACCTGCGAGACAGTTTCCATCGCCTGGTGCTCGATGGCCGGCGGCGTCAGGCCGCCGATGTGCGGCGTGGCGATGACGCGCGGATGCGCTGCGATCGAAGGCGTCGGCATCTGGTCGGGCGCCCGGCCCACGTCCATCGCACAACCCGCGATGGTTCCGGCGTCCAGGGCCGCGAGCAGCGCGGCCTCGTCGAGCAGTTCGCCGCGCGATGCGTTGATGAAGTACGCGTGCGGCTGCATCAGCGAGAAGGCACGCGCGTTCATCATGTTCTCGGTGGCTTTGGTGGCCGCGGCCAGGCATACGACGTGGTCAGACATGCGCAGCAACTCGTCGAAGCCGACCTGCGGCAGTTCCGCGCGACCTGTCTCCGCAAAGGGGTCGTGCACGACGACGCGCATGCCGAGCGCGAGTGCCACGTCGCACAGGTGCCGGCTGATCTGGCCGTAGCCGATGACACCCAGCGTCGAGCCGCGCAGTTCACGCCCCATCACCGGCGGCGCCGGCCGGCCTGCGTGGAACAGCGCCGCGGACGCGCTGATGCCGCGGCTCAGGTCGATCATCACGCCGACGATCCATTCCGTCACCGAGGGAATGAAGCCCGCACTGGCCTGCGTCACGAGCACGCCGTGCCGGTTCGCGGCCTCGATGTCGATGTTGCGAATGTCGATGGCGCAGCGCACGAAGGCCTTGAGCCGGGGCAGGGCGGCGAACAGCGCCTCGTCGCCCGCGGTCTGCCGGTACGAGACGATCACGTCGCAGTCCTGCGCCAGCGCGGCCAGGGCGGCGGGCGAGAGCGGAGCGTCGCCGGGGTTGAAGCGCACCTGCGCAATTGCCTGCAGCGCGGCCGTGGCCTTGGCACCGTAGTACTGCGCCAATTGGCCGGGGGAGTGGCTCACGAAGACAGTCGTCATCGGCTGCCTCTGCGCGATGGGCGCGGCGGCGGCGCCACCGAGTCGCGCATGACCAAGGTGGGCTGGAACATGAACTCGCCGGTGGGAATGTCGGCATCGACCAGGCGGCTCATCACCCGCTCGACCATCACCTGCGCCATCTCCGGGACGGGCACGCGCACGCTGGTCATGGCAGGGTTCATCAGGCCCGACAGGAAGACGTTGTCGATGCCGACCACCGACACGTCGCGCGGCACCGACAGCCCCGCGTCCCTGAAACCCGCCATCAACCCGAACGCGAGGATGTCGTTGACGCCGACCACGCCGGTCGGGCGCTGCTTCGCCTTCGCGAGCAGCCCGGCCTGCATGCGGCCGAGCTCGCTCATCATCGAGTCGCCGTATTCGTCGACCGGCAGGCCCTCGACGACCTGCGCGGTCGCCTCGACACCACCCACCCTGGCCGCATGCAGGAAGCCGTTGATCTTCTCGTTGCGGCTCATCGTGCGGCCCGATGGCGTGACATAGGCGATGTGCTTGTGCCCTTGCGCAATCAGGTGCTCCGTCGCGAGCCGCGCCGACTCGAAGCTGTCGACCGACACGTGATCGATCACCGACGCCACGCCGGGCGTGGCACGGCGGTCATAGCTCACCATCACCAGCCCGCGCTCGCCGGCGCGCTCGAAGTGCTGCTCGTCGATCAGCGACGAGATGATGATCACGCCGCGCACGCCATGCGCCATGAGGTCGTCGAAGAAGCGCGCCTCCTTGTCCCGGTCGCGGTAGGTGTTGCCGATCATGATGCGGAAGCCGTGGCGCTCCTGCGCCAGCGTCTCGATCTCGCGCGCGATGAAGCCGTACATCGGGTTGGCCATCGACGGCACCAGCACGCCGAGCAGCGGCGTGTGGCCGGTCTTCAGCTGGCGCGCCGAGGTGTTGGGCCGGTATTTCAGCTCGCGGATGGCCGCCTCGACGCGCGCAAGCGTCTCGGACTTCATGCGGTCGTTGCGGCCGTTCAATACGTTCGACACCGTGCTGGTCGACACGCCGGCACGGTTGGCCACATCGTGGATGCTGCTCAATCAATCTCTCCAGGTCATCGGTTGCACTCTACAGCCCCATGCGCGTCGGCAGCCAGAGCGAGAAGGCCGGCACCAGCGCCAGCAGCACCAGCGTCACGAACAGCACGACCAGGTATTTCATCATCGGACGGGCCACATCCTTCACCTGCGTGCCGGTGATCGCGCAGGTCGCGAACAGCCCCAGTCCCACAGGCGGCGCGAACAGGCCCAGTCCCATCGCGATCACCATCACCGTGCCGAAGTGCAGCGGGTTCACGCCCAGCTGCGCGGCAATGGGCGTCAGCAGAGGGCCGAAGATGATCAACGCCGGCGCACCTTCCAGCACCGCGCCGAACAGGATCATGATGAGCATCGACAGCAGCACGAACATGGTGCTGCCGTACGAATGCGCGAAGCCGATCATGAAGGAGGAGAGGTACTGCGGGATCTGCTGGATCGTCAGCGCGAAAGACAGGCTCGACGCCGCCGCGACGATGAACAGGATGCCGCCCGCCATCGAGGCCGAGCGCACGAACAACTGCACCACCGACCGGACCGTGAGCTCGCGAAACGCCAGCCAGCCGATCACCAGCGCATACATCACCGCGAAGGCCGACACCTCGGTCGACGTCGCGACGCCGGAGGTGACGCCCTTGCCGATCATCGCCACCATGATGAGCGCGACCAGCGCGCCGCCGAGCAGGCGCAGCATCGGCGTGCGCACGTCGAAGGCTTCGTCCGGATTGATCTTGTGGCCGACGTAGATCGTCACGGCTGCCAGCGACAAGGCCAGCACGGCCGCCGGCACCAGGCCCGCCATGAACAGCCCGGCAATCGAGATGTTGGCGACGAAGCCCATGATGATCATGTTGATGCAGGGCGGGATCGTCTCGGCCATGACGGCGGTGCAGGCGAGCAGGCCGGCGGTTTCGTTCGGGTCCTGCTTCGTCTTGCGCACCGCCGGCATGATGATCCCGCCCACCGCGGCGATGTCGGCCAGCTTGGAGCCCGACACGCCGGAGAAGAAGGCCGTTGCCGTGATCGTGATCAGCCCCAGTCCGCCACGCAGCCGGCCGAACATGCGCAGCAGCAGCTCGATCAGCCGCGAGGACATGCCGTTGGCTTCCATCAGCAGGCCGGCCAGCACGAAGAAGGGAATCGCCAGCAGCACGTAGTGGTCGGTGCCCGCCATCACCTGCTGCGAATACACCAGCATCGGGAGCGATGGGTCGGCCATGAAATAGACCAGCGACGACAAGGCCAGCACGAAGGCAATCGGCAGGCCCAGCAGCAGGCCGCCGAGGAAGGCCGTGGTGAGCAGCATCCAGGGCGCGATCGCATGCGTTGGCATCCACGTATTCCATGCGCAGACGAAGGCCACCATGGCGAGGCCGACCCCGAGCGTGCCCCACACCACGCGCGGCGGCCCGTTCACCGCGTTCGCCAGGCCGAACAGCGTCATGAACAGGCTGCCGATCGCCACCGGGTAGACGTACATCCATTGCGGAAAGCCGATCGGCGTGGTCATGCTGTAGGAATCGACCAGCAGTTCGCACGACGACGCGAACAGGCTCGCCGACACGCCGACGATGATCCAGCCGCTGAACTGCACCAGCGCCGGTTGCCAGCTTTCCGGCAGCATCCCGCGGAACAGGTCGATGCCCACGTGCCGGCTGCGCGCCAGCACCGTCGCCGCGCCGAAGAACACCTGGATGATCATCAGCGCGCGCGCCACTTCCTCGGCCCAGTCGAAGGGTGAATGCAGGAAGTAGCGGAACACGACCGAGACGAACACCACCATCACGTCGACGGCCAGCACCGCACCGGCGACGTATTCGGTGAAGTGCATCAGCCTGGCCAGCCAGCGGCCCGAGGCATGGCTGACGTCGAATCCCAAGGCCGGGGCGGCAGGCGAATCGGGGAGGGCGGGCAGGACGGTGGACATGTCAGCCGCGCGCGGCGGAGATGGAGGCGAACAGGGGCGCGGTGTCGGGGTACTGCTTCGCGAAGCCGGTCCAGAGCCTCTCGTCCATTTCCTTGCGGACCTGGTCGCGCTCGTTCTTCGCCATGGGCGCGAAGGTGATGCCCAGCTTCTTCAGTTCCTCGATGGCCTGCGTGCCTTTGGTCGCGCCGATCGTGCGTTGCTGCGTTGTGGCGTCGGCGGCGGCTTTCAGGAAGGCGGGACGCAGGTCGGCCGGAATCCTGTCCATCGCGCGCTTGCCGGCCACGCACACCATCGGGCTGAACAGGTGCTCGGTGGTCCAGCAATGCTTGACCACCTCGTTGAGCTTGTTGGCGACCACGGTGGCCGCGTCATGCTCGAAGCCATCGACCACGCCGGTCTGCGCCGCCATGTAGAGCTCACCAAAGGAGATCGGCGTCGGGATCGCGCCCATGATCTTGAAGGTCTCGATGAAGGCCGGCGTGGGCAGCACGCGCAGCTTGACGTTCTTGATGTCGGCCAGCGACTTGACCGGCTGCTTGGTGTACACACTGCGCGCGCCGAAGTGCTGGGCCCAGGTGATGACCTGGCAGCCCGTGCCCTTCTGCAGCATGTCATTCAGCTTGGCGCCCACGCCGCCGTCGAGCGACTTGGCCACATGCTCGTAGCTGTCGAACAGGTAGCCCAGGTCGAGCATGCCGAACTGCGGCGTGACCGTGGCCCAGATCGACGAGCCGGTGGTCATCATGTCGATCGAGCCCACTTTGACCTGCTGCACCACGTCGGCTTCCTTGCCGAGCTGGTTGTTGGGGAAGTAGTCGATGCGGATCTGGTCGCCGACGGCGGCCTTCAGGTTCGTCTGCATCAGCTGGGTCCACACGAAGTGGGCCGAGTTCTGGTCGGCCGCCAGCGACGAGGAAAGCCGCAGCGCGATCGGGGCCTGCGCGCCGGCCGTCCTCGACACGCCAAGAGTTGCCGCCGCGAGGGAGACAGCCGAGGAAGCCTGGACGAACCTGCGCCTGGAAATCATGGTCATCTTGTGTCTCCTGTCTTGGGTGAAACGGCTCCATCGCGATTGGTGGAACGATTTACTGTATCGATACACAAAAAGACGGTCAACGCGATGGCGCTAGGTGTATTCCTTGGTGTAGGCGCAAGCGCAGCGCCAAGAAAAAGTCCCGCGGCGGGCGGAACCCGGCGCGGGACTTCAGTGGGCAGATGCGTGCGTTCAGTGCACGGCGACCTTCGGTCCCGGCACGTAGCCGGCCTTGCGCTTGCCAACCACGGCCACCAGAAGCGAGCCGCAGATGAAATAGGCCACCATCACCGCGTAGATGCCGGCGGTGGGGCTGCCCGTGGCCTTGGTGATCGCCGCGTTGATCGAAGGAAACACCGACGGGCCGATGGCGCCCAGGCTGCTCACGAAGGCGATGCCACCTGCAGCCGATGCCTTCGGCAGGTACTCGGTGGCGGCGGTCCAGAAGAGCGGCGTGGCGCTGGTCATGCCGATCGTTGCGATGCACAGTGCCAGCAGGGAGCCGGTGAGATTGCCGATGGTGAGGGTCGTGATGCCCATGCCGATGGCGGCCAGCGCGACGGAAATGAAATAGTGGAAGCGCCGCTCGCCCGTCCTGTCCGAATTGCGGCCCACCAGGATCATGCCGATCACGCCGAACACGTTCGGAATCGCGGCGAGCAGGCCGACATGCAGCACGTCCTTGACACCCCAACTCTGGATCAGGGTGGGGGTGTAGAAGATGATGGTGTAGGCACAGCCCAGCAGGATGAAGTACGACGCTGCGAATACGTAGACCTTCGGGTCGCGCAGCACTTGTCCGAAGGAGTGGCCGCCGTGGGCGTCGTTGTTGCCGGGGTCCGTCTCGAGGTTGTAGCGCACCAGGTTCTTCTCGGCATCGGAAAGCCACTTGGCCTGGTCCGGCTTGTCATCCAGGCACAGGAACACCAGGGCGCCCAGGATGACGGCCGGAACGCCCTGGGTCAGGAACAGCCACTGCCAGCCATGCCAGCCGTTCAGGCCGTCCATGTACTTGAGCGTCGCACCGGAGATGGGGCCAGCCAGCACGCTGATGATGGCCGTCGCCGACATGAAGATCGCGATCACCTGCCCGCGCCGCACCGACGGATACCAGTAGGTGAAGTAGAGGATGACGCCCGGGAAGAAGCCCGCCTCGCACGCGCCGAGGATGAAGCGAACAATGTAGAACTCGGTGGGTGTCGTGACGTACATCATCCCCGCGGCACAGGCTCCCCACAGGAGCATGATGCGGAGCATCGTCTTGCGCGCGCCGATCTTTGCCAGCAGGAGGTTGCTCGGTACCTCGAACAACAGGTAGCCGACGAAGAACATGCCCGCGCCCAGCGCGTAGACCTCGTTGTCCCAGGGCAGCGTCTTCTTCATGCCCAGTTGCGCATAGCCGACGTTGACCCGGTCAAGGAACGCGATCATGTAGGAAAGCAGGAGGATGGGCAGGAGCCGCCAACCTATCTTCCTGTAGAGCGCTTCAACCCGGCCTTTGTCGGCGGCGTGCGCGGCCGGAGTGCCTGGAACGGCACTTGCGTTTGAACTCATCGATTTGCCTCCCACGCGTCAATGCGCGTATTTTTTGTGCGGCGATGCTAAAGGTGCGATATTTTTGGCAGGTGTCGCATGAGAGACAGATAGGGTTTGCGTTGATGTCCTGCGTCAAATCGATGCATCGACTGACACGTCATGCAATGAATGGAAAAGTAAACAGTTGGAAATTGCAATCAATTAGGGACCATTCGAATCCGAAGGCAGCATGTCCGACGATCTACTGAAGCGCTACCGCGCGAAACGCAATTTCGCCATCACGCCCGAGCCTGCCGAAGGTGGAACAGCGCGTTCCGGTTCACTTGCGTTCGTCATCCAGAAGCATTGGGCCAGCCGTTTGCACTACGACTTTCGGCTCGAACTCGACGGTGTGATGAAAAGCTGGGCGGTGCCCAAGGGCCCCAGCTACGACACGCACGACAAGCGCATGGCGATGCAGGTGGAAGACCATCCGATCGCCTACAACCAGTTCGAAGGCGTGATCCCCAAGGGCCAGTACGGCGCGGGCAAGGTGGTGATCTGGGACGAGGGCACCTGGACGCCACTGGAGGATGCCCGCAAGGGCTACCGCGAGGGCATGCTCAAGTTCGAACTGGACGGGCACAAGATGCACGGGCGCTGGGCCTTGATCCGCATCAAGGGGCGTGACGGCGGCAAGCAGGTCCCGTGGTTGCTCATCAAGGAAAAGGATGCCTTCGTCAGACCGGCGGCGGAATTCAGCGTGGTCGACGAAATGCCCGACAGCGTGGTGCCGCTGCGAGCCCGCGCCGCATCGACACCCAAGGCGCCTGCGCGCAAGTCGCGCGGGAAATCATCGGTCGACATGCCCGGCGAGGCGGCGGCTCTGCCTCCCAAGTTGCAGCCGCAGTTGGCCGCGCTGGTCGACAGCATTCCGGCCAGCGTGGCGGAGTGGTCGTATGAACTGAAGCTCGACGGGTACCGCCTGCTGGCACGTGTCGATGGCAAGGCGGTGCAACTGTTCACCCGCAACGGCCATGACTGGACGCACAAGCTCGCGCAACTGGTCACCGCGATCCAGTCGTTGAAGCTCGACTCAGGCTGGCTCGACGGCGAGATCGTCGTGCTCGACGACAAGGGCTTGCCCGACTTCCAGGCACTGCAGAATGCCTTCGACAACAGCCGCACCGCGGGCATCGTCTACTACCTGTTCGACGCGCCCTTTCTCAATGGCCGCGACTTGCGCAAGGAGGCGCTGGAGGTCCGTCGCGCGATCCTGCACAAGTTGCTGGCCCGTCCGCCCGCGGCACTGCGCTTCAGCGAGAGCTTCGATGCGCGGCCACAAGACCTGCTGGCTTCCGCATGCCGCATGGGCCTCGAAGGCCTGATCGGCAAGCGACGCGACGCGCCCTACGTCATGCGCCGCGCGGACACCTGGATCAAGCTCAAGTGCGTGCAGCGGCAGGAATTCGTCATCGCCGGCTATACCGATCCCCGAGGCGCGCGCAACGGTTTCGGCTCGCTGCTGCTGGCGGTGCACGACGACGAAGGCAGGCTGAACTACGCCGGCAACGTCGGCACGGGATTCGACGAGAAGACGCTGGTCGACCTGAAGAAGCGCCTCGATGCCCTGGCCACGCGCAAGTCGCCGCTCAGCGGGCCGACCGAACTGGACCGCACGGCGCACTGGGTGGAGCCCCAACTGCTGGCGGAGGTGAGCTTTGGCGACTGGACCCGCACCGGGAGCATCCGGCATGCGGTGTTCCACGGGCTGCGCGCCGACAAGCCGGCAAAGGCGATCACTCGCGAACGGCCCCAGGAGGTGCCATCCATGGCTGCACGACCGTCCACTGCAACGATGCCCAAGGTCACCCATCCGGAGCGCGTCATCGATCCATCGACCGGCTTGACGAAACTGGACCTGGTGCGCTTCTACGGGTTGGTGGCGCCGCTGCTGCTGGTGCATCTGAAGGCCCGCCCGGTGTCGCTGGTGCGCGCTCCGTCGGGTGTGCAGGGCGAGTTGTTCTTCCAGAAGCACCTCGAAGGCCGCATGCCGGGCGTGAAGACGCTGGACACGGCGCTGGATCCGGACCATCCCGCCTACCTGGAAGTGCCGAGCGTGCAAGCGGTGCTGTCGGCGGCGCAGATGAACGTGGTGGAGTTCCACACCTGGAACGCCGTCAAGACTTCCATCGGCAAGCCCGATCGCATGACCTTCGACCTCGACCCCGGCGAGGGCGTCGCATGGAAGTCGATGCAGAAGGCGGCGCACCTGGTTCGCGTGCTGTTGAACGAGCTGGGCCTGACCTCATTCGTCAAGACCAGCGGTGGCAAGGGGCTGCATGTGGTGGTACCGCTGAAGAAGCAGCACGACTGGGAAACGGTGAAGTCGTTCTCGCAGGCCGTCGTGCAACACCTTGCGCGGACCATTCCCCAGTTGTTCGTCGCGAAGAGCGGGCCGAAGAACCGGGTCGGGAAGATCTTTCCGGACTACCTGCGCAACGGCTTCGGCGCCACCACGGCGTCGGCATGGTCGGCGCGGGCGAGGCCGGGGCTGGGCGTGTCGATTCCGCTGGCGTGGGATGAAGTCGAGGAGATTCGCGGAGGCGCGCAGTGGACCATTGCCAATATTCACGAACGGCTCGACCAGGGTAACGATCCGTGGGATGGCTACGCGCCGCAGGGCTTGGCGAAGGCGATGAAGCTGCTGGACTTCACGCCCTGATTCGAAATCACCAGGCTGCCACCGCGTTGAACGGCACTTGCGCCGAGGTGGGCTCGATATCACCAAAGCTTGTTTCGTTGGCGGCCGACAGCGCGAGCACCTTGTCGGCCAACGGGTAGTACCAGCCGGCGCCGTCGATCGCGTCCTCGATGTCCTCCTCGATGCCTGCCCCGTCGGCCGAGACTTCAGACTTGACGGCGGGCGCTGCTGTGGCGTCCACGCTTTCGGTAGAGGTCTGCGTCAGTGGCGGTCCCTCGCGGGAGAAAAGCAAGGTGCAGAAGGACAGGAGCGTGATTCCGAACAGCGCCTGCCAGCCAATGAACAACACCACTGCGCCGGTGAGGAGCAGGCTGAAAAGGAGGAAAAGCGGATTCTTCATGCCGCCAATGGTGCCTTCTTTGGGATGGATTTACCAGTCGCCCAATAGAGATTATTCACATTATTTACGTGTGTAATTGGCGGGTGTTGTACGAAGGCACTACGTTTTGGATGTGTTTGGTATTAATTTGACCGTTAAAAAAATATCACCCATTTGGGGGTATTTGGCAGGATTGATCTTGTAGGAGAGTGCCTACACAATTCGCGCTCATCTCAGCCAGGCGTCAGAGAAATCTTTGTAGGATGCATCCTACATGCAATTGTGTTGATGTCCTACTTGCTTTTTCTGGCTTCGCAAACTTCAAAAAAGTAATCGGGCCTGATGAACCGGTCGCAGGCGGCGCTACAGAGGGAGGGTACGCATCGTCCGGTCATCGCATGAGGGCGGGTGTGGGGCAGCTTCCAAGGCTTTCGAAGGTTGCGCTGCACATTCCAATTGGCCTGAAAACTCGCGTCCTCTCGTTTTCTATCAGTTGCTTCAATAAGCCGCTCAATATTGAGATGTGTTGCGGGTACTTCGCGCCATGATGGCTTTATTTCGATGTTCCAATGCGTAACTGCAGTCGAATTGGAAGAATTCCGTTGGCGAATTGCGGGTTGTGTCTGCAATTGCCGCCGGCGTGGCTCGGCTGCTCCCGCGGAAGGGCTTGGCGATTGGAATCCTGCCGGTAGCTTTGCATCGCTAATTCGGCCTGCAATTGCAGGCTTGTTGCGGCGCGGCAGCATCCGGCTTGTCAAATCGCCAGAAAGTGGCAAGCTGCAAGCCGTTGCTTCGCTCATGGAGAAGTCGATGGCTGCTCGCTCCCTTGCATCCCTGTCGCTCGGCTTTGGCCTGGTGTCGATTCCGGTGCGCCTGTACTCGGCGACGGAGAGCGCCGGCACGGTGCGCTTCAACCTGCTGACCAAGGACGGCGCCCGGGTGAAGCAGCAGTACGTGTCGGAGAAGGATCCGTCTATCGTCGTGCCGCGCTCGGACATGGTGAAGGGCTACGAGTTCGAGAAGGACCGATACGTGCTGTTCGAGCCCGCCGAACTGAAGTCGCTGGAGGAGGGCGGGAGCCACCTGATCGACATCGTCTCCTTCATTCCCGAGAAGGCGGTCGACCCGATCTACTACGACAAGGCCTACTTCCTCGCTCCCGACAAGCGCGGCGGAAAGCCCTACAACCTGTTGAAGGCGGCGATGCTCGAAAGCGGCCGCTGTGCGCTGGCGCGATGGGTATGGAAGTCGAAGCAATACGTGGTGCAGGTGCGCGCGCAGGGCGAGGGCCTGGTGCTGCAGCAACTGCTGTATGCGGACGAGGTGCGTTCGCTGAAGGACCTGGACATCGAGCAGATGACGCCCTCGGCGCCCGAGCTCAAGCTCGCGCTCCAGTTGATCGACCAGATCTCCGCCGACACCTACGAGCCGACCATGTTCGAGGACGAGGAGAAGAAGCGCATCCTGGCCGCGATCGACGCCAAGATCGAAGGCAAGCAGGTGGTGGCGGTCGAGCATCCGGACGAGGCGCACGGCGGCGCCGAGGTGATCGACCTCACCGAGATGCTGCGCGCCAGCCTCTCGCGCGGCGCCGGCGGCGCCAAGCAGCCCGCCAAGCGCCCGGCCCGGCCCGCGGCTGCGGACGAAGCGGAAGTTGTCACGCCGATCGCGTCGCCCAAGGGCGCCAAGCGCGCACCCAAGGCGGCCAAGGCGACGGATGAAGCCGCGGCGCCGGTGCGCGCACGCGCCCGAAAGTAAGTGGGAGCCGCCGCGCCGCCCGCATCCACGGCCGATTCGCTGCGCGGCATTCGCCAGGCGTCCGGCCTGAGCCGGCACGCGGTCTCCAAGCTGATCGAACTCGGCTTCGTGGACCCCGCGCGCGAGCCGGGCGGCGGCTGGCGCTTCACCTTCCAGGACCTGGTGCTGCTGCGCTCGGCCCATGACCTGCGCGCGGCGGGGATTCCGACGCGGCAGATCCTGCGCTCGCTGCGGCGCCTCAAGGGTTCGCTGCCTGCGGAGGCGCCGGTCAGCGGCTTGCGCATCACGGCGGTGGGCGACCGCATCGCCGTGCGGGCGGGCGGCTCGCAGTGGGAGCCGGACACGGGCCAGTTGGTGATGGACTTCAGCGTGGCGCCGGGCACTGGCGCTTCCGGTTCCGTCAGCCAGCTGTCGAAGCCGGCGCCGAACAAGCCAGGCGCTGCGCCGCCGGTCGATGTCGACGCGATCTTTGCGCAGGCGGAAGACCTCGAGGAGACCGATGTCGCCGCGGCCGAGGCGGCCTACCGGCGTGTGCTGGCGCTGCAGCCGTCGCATGCGCATGCGTACCTCAACCTTGGCTTCATGATGTGCGAAGGCGGGCGCTGCGAAGATGCCGTCCGGCTGCTGGACGAGGCGATCCTGCATTGCCCCGACGACCCGCTGGTGCACTACAACCGCGCCGTGGCCCTCGAAGGCCTGGACCGTGTGCAGGAGGCGCTGGAAAGTTATGAGCAGTGCCTGCGCTTGCAGCCGGACATCGCCGATGCGCACCAGAATGCGGCCCTGCTGTATGCGCGCGAGGGCCGGCATCAACTGGCGATCCGGCATTTCAGCGCCTATCGGCGGCTGTCGTCGAAGCCCTGAAACCTGAAAGTCACTGGCCCGTTCCCTGCGGGGCCGTTGCGCGGACCCACCCCTCGCTTGCTCGAAATCCGGCGCGCACTGCCGCCTGCGTCTGACTTCCGGCCCGGCGCGGCGGGCGCAGTCTTTGCCTCACTTCGACATCAGGGCATCGCAATGGAAAGCGTTCTTCAGTTCACCCCCGCGTCCACGCGCTTCGAGTCGCAAGGCTTCGAGCCGCCCTCGCGCTGGCTCATGCTGGCCGAGGCCCGCGCCGTCTATGAGGCCGGCGCCGCACTCGCGCTGTGGCCCCTGTTGCAATTGACGCCGCGCGGTGACGGCCATGCGGTGCTGGTGCTGCCCGGGCTGGGCGCCGGCGATCGATCCACGGAACTGATGCGGCGCTTCCTGCGCAGCCGTGGTTATGACGCGCATGGCTGGGGCCAGGGACAGAACCTCGGGCCTCGCGCCGGCGTGGAGGCCCGCATGCTGCGCAAGCTCAAGTCGCTGCACCAGTCCAGCGGCAAGGTGAGCCTGGTCGGTTGGAGCCTGGGCGGCGTGTTCGCCCGCATGATGGCTTCGCTCCAGCCCGACATGGTGCGCAGCGTCGTCACGCTGGGCACGCCCTTTACCGGCAGCCCGCGCGCCACCCGGGCATGGCACATCTACGAAAAGGTCAGCGGCCAGCCCTCCGACGACGCGGCGCGCCGCCAGCTCGTGACGCCGACGCCGCCGGTGCCGACCACCTCCATCTTCAGCCGCACGGACGGCGTGGTGTCGTGGCGCTGCAGCGTGGAGCAGCCGGGCGTAGCGGCCGAGAACATCGAGGTGCTGGCGAGTCACCTCGGGTTGGGCGCGCATCCGGCCGTGCTCTATGCGCTGGCCGATCGGCTGGCGCAGCGGCCGGATCAGTGGCGGCCCTTCGATCGCTCGCGCCTTGGCGCCTGGGTGTACCCGGATCCGGCGCGGCCGCATTGACGCGAGGGGCCGCGCGCCAAGGCCATGCCGCAACACCTTTCCGACCGGGAGGCAGTCGCCGCCATGCTGGTGATGATGGTCCGCGCGCGGCTGATCGCCGCCCGTGACAGCAGGACGCTGCGCACCGGCCTGCAGGCCAGCGTACCGGTGAGCGAGCGGCCTGCCGTCCGACGCGGTCTCGATGCCTTGCTGGACCACGGCATCCTGGCGATGAATGGGGAGTTCATCGGCTTCTCGTCGAAGGGGCGGATGTACCTGGCCCACGTGCAGCAGGCGCAGGGCCGTACACCATCTGCCTATGAGCACGACGACCAGAGCCCTGCCGTGCTGGCTGGCTTGATCGAGGCCATCGAACAGGACGAGCGCTTCGAGCCCTACGCCAGCATCGAGGCGGTCCAGTCGCTGCCGATGCGGCTCGAACAGCTTGGCAGGAAGCGCAGGTCGCCGTCCAGGTTGCGCTGGCTCTTGCCGCTGGCGCTGGCGGCGGGAGCGGCTGTAGTCTATGCAGTGAGGATGTAGCAGGCGCTCTGTCGCAACCCGATCCGGAATCCCTTGTTCATCGGCCTGCGCGCTCCACCTGCCACCACGCCGGCAGCAGCCCGCGCACCTCGGGCCGGTCGAACCGATCGTCCAGCAGGTAGACGACGCCGGTATCGTTTTCGGTGCGGATCACACGGCCGGCCGCCTGCACCACCTTGCGCAGGCCGGGATAGAGGTAGGTGTAGTTGTAGCCCTCGCCGGGGAAGAGCGTCTCCATGCGCTCGCGCATGACCTCGTTCATGGCGTTGTGGTTCGGCAGGCCGAGGCTGGCGATGAAGGCGCCGATCAGCCGGTCGCCCGGCAGGTCCACGCCTTCGCCGAAAGCGCCCCCCAGCACCGCGAAGCCGACGCCTTGACCACCCGCCTGGAAGCGCGCGACAAAGGCTTCGCGATCGGCCTCCGCCATGCGCCGCGATTGCGACCAGGTGGGGATGCCGGGCCAGCGCTGCGCAAAGCTGGCATGCGCTGCGTCGAGGTAGTCGAAGCTGCTGAAGAAAGCGAGATAGTTGCCCGGCCGTCGCATGAACTGGGCGCCGATCAGGTCGGTCAATGCGTCGAGCGAACCGGCGCGGTGCTGGAAGCGCGTCGAGATGTGCGGCGTCACCTGCACGCTCAATTGATGGGCCTGGAAGGGCGAGGCTACGTCCAGCTCCAGCGTGTCGTCAGGCAGGCCCAGCACGTCGCGGTAGAAGGGGAAGGGCGCGAGCGTACCGGAAAAGCAGACGGTGGACATCGATGCCGCGAAGCGCGGCTTGAGGAAGGGCGCAGGCACGAGGTTGCGGATGGTGAGCGCATCCTCGTCGCCATCGTCGCCCGACGTGACCTCGAACACCGAATGCGTGCCGAAGGCATCCGCCAGGCGCAGGAAGTACACCATGTCGAAGAAGAAGCGCTGCAGTGGACCGTGCGCGTCCTTGGGTACGGCGGCGAAGTGCTCGGCGATGGCCGACACGGCCTCCTGCAGGGGTTGCAGCAACGAGTCCGGAATGTCTTCGAGCGCCGCGTAGCTGGAGGCTTGTTGCGCCTGCAGCGCGCGCCATTCCCGGCGCAGCACGGCCAGCCTTGGCTTGATGCCGGTGGGTGCGACGCGCAGCGCATCGTCGAAAGGTTGCGCGGTCAGCGGCGCCGTGTACATGCCACGGGCACGCTCCAGCAGGTTGTGGGCCTCGTCGACCAGCACGGTGACGCGCCACTCCTCCTCCTTCGTCAGCGCGTAGAGGAAGGCGCTGCTGTCGAAGTAGTAGTTGTAGTCCGCGACGATGACATCGCTCCAGCGCGCCATTTCCTGCGCGAGGAAGTAGGGGCAGACGGCATGGGCCTGGGCGATGTTTCGCAAGGTCGGGCGGCTGAGTTCGCGCGTGGCGATGGCTTCGCGGCGGGCATCGGGCAGGCGGTCGTAGAAGCCGCGCGCCAGCGGGCAAGCCTCGCCGTCGCAGGACTTGCCGGGATGCTCGCAAGCCTTCTCGCGTGCCGTGAGTTCCAGCACGCGCAGCGATTCGGCGTCGCGGCCCGCGAGGCCCAGCGCCTCGAGCGCGACCGCGCGCCCCGGGGTCTTGGCGGTGAGGAAGAAGACCTTCTGGGTCTTGTGGGCGCCCCAGCCGCGGAGCAAGGGCCAGGTGGTAGCGACCGTCTTGCCGATGCCGGTGGGCGCCTGCGCGATGAGGCAGCGCGCTGCGCCCGCGGCGCGGTAGACGCCCTGGGCCAGTTCGCGCTGGCCGGGCCTGAAGGCCGTGTGCGGAAAGGACAGTGCTTCGAGTTCGGCCTGGAGCGCACGATGCCGGTCGCCTTGCCGTTCAGCCCAGGCCATGAAGCTCGCGCAGAGTTGCTCGAAATGGGCGCGCAGGGCATCGCGAGGCCAACGCTCCTCCAGCACGGTTTCCTCGCCGCTGGCCAGGTCGAGGTAGACCAGCGCCACGGAGATCTCGTCCAGTGACTCGCGCTCGCACAGCATCCAGCCGTAGCACTTGGCCTGCGCCCAGTGCAGTGCGCGGTGGTTCGCACGGATCGCGTCGAAGCGGCCGCGAAAGGTCTTGATCTCCTCGACGCGCCGGTGCCCGGCGTCGTAGCCGTCGGCGCGCCCGCGCACCAGCAGTCCCGAACTGGTGGCGGAAAGCGACACCTCGCGTTCGTAGCCCGCGCCGCGGCGCGATTGCACCAGGCTGTGGCCGGCCATGCCTTCCTGTGCACTGGGCACCGGCACGAAGCGGAAGTCCAGGTCGCCCTCCTTGGCGCCGAAGGCGCACAAGGCCTTGACAGAGACCGCGGGGCACGCGGCCGGCGGCGGCTGCGTCAGGGCGGTGGCGGTGACGGTGGCTTCGGATGACATCGGACGGACGAATCAGGGCAGGCGAGTGGGGCGGCAAGGTTTCGCCGAACCGTGAAGTATCTCCACAAGCCCCTTCGAGTTAGTTGGTTGTATACACGCCTGAAAACAGACGCTAGGGTAAACCCTATAAAATTCAGCCCATACCACAGATCAACCCAGTAACTCCAAAGGACTACACCGTGTCGCTCCTCCATCGTGCCATCGCCGCCCTGCAACGCAGCTTCCAGACCCAACAGGAAATCGAAGACGCCTTCCTGGCCGGCTCCGTCGACATCTATGACCTGGAGCGCCGCATGCGTGCCCTCGACCAGCGCGACACGCAAGAGCCTTTCCACCTGCGTCACTCGATCTAAGCCTCCGCAAGATCATTTCGGCAGCGGAGCGCCGGCAGGCACAACCTGCGAATGCTCCGTTTGAATTCAGGTCGCGGCCATGCGCCGGACCCATGCAGCGACGCTGTCGAGCACCTGCACCAGCACCTCGGCGTCATTGCGACCGGTGCGCTTGAGGACGTGGAAGGAATGATCCGCGTGCTCGATCTCCACGATCGTCGCCCGTTCTCCCAGGTCGCCAACGACCGAGCGGATCTTTTCCAGGTCGGCCAGCTTGTCGATCGTGCCCTGGATGAACAGCATCGGCACCCGCACATCGGACAGGTGCTTCGCGCGGGTGATGGACGGTTCCCCTGCGGGATGCAGCGGGAATCCCAGGAACACCAGCCCTGCCACTTCGGGCAACAGGCCTAGCGCCTGGGCCTGCGAAGTCATGCGGCCACCGAAGGACTTGCCGCCTGCCACCAAGGGCAGCGCGCCGAAGCGCCTTGACGCTTCCGCCACGGCCGCGCGCACCGTGGCATGCGCCTTGGCCGGCGCGTCCGGCCGCTTGCCGCCAGCCTCCATGTACGGGAATTGATAGCGCAGGGTCGCGATGCCGCGCTGCGCAAGGCCCTGGGCCGCGGCTTCCATGAAGCTGTGCGCCATGCCCGCGCCGGCGCCGTGGGCGAGGACGTAGCAGGCCACCGGGTCCGGCGGCGCCAGCACGAGGCCGGAGACGGTGGACCCGTCGTCGAGCGGGATGGTGACCGGTTGTGCAGTGGGGGTCGATGTCATGGCGGTGCCGTGGCCTGCTGGTTGGGGCACATGACTCTACAACTGCCGCCGGCCATTCCCGAACTCTTCCCTGCGCGGCATCCCTCGCGGAAGCCCGCGCACGCTCAGGCGCGCACTTCCGTTCGCGTGCAGACGAGTTCCTGGGCGAGGCGCATCCACATGGCGTGCAGTGCGTCGATCTGCTCTGTCTTCTGTTTCATCGCCCGGACATCGAGCAGGCCGCCGTTCATGACGGAGGCCATCATGTCCTGGTGTTGGTCGGTGGCGCGCTTCCACGCGTCGTAGGCCTCGGTCAACTGGTCTTGCGTGGTCATGGTGGGCTCATCCTGTGGCTGCGGGCAACTGCGGATGATCGGGCCGGCCGCGGCGCTCGCCTGTGCGCCGATGCCGACCCGGCTGTAGGCCGGGAGCCCGTCGCGCGAAGCCGTATCAGGAGTCAAGCGCTTGTCGCACCTTCAAAGCCAGTTCATCCACGCTGAAGGGTTTGGACAGAAGGCGCGTGTCCGCCCCCAGCCCGCCGTTGCGCAGGGTCGTGTTGCGCGTGTAGCCGGTGGTGAACAGCACCTTCAGGCCGGGCGCACGTTCGCGGGCGCGTTCGGCCAGTTCGCGGCCCGACATCTCGGGCATGACCATGTCGGTGAACAGCAGCGAAATGGCGCGCCCTTCGTCCATCATGCGCAAGGCATCGTGCGGGCTGGCCGCCTCGATGACCGTGTAGCCGAGTTCCCCGAGCGCTTCCACCGACACGTTGCGCAGCCGCTGCTCGTCCTCCACCACCATCACGACTTCGCCGGGCGTGCCGCGATGCGCCTGCGCGCGCTGGGCGACGGGCGCCACCGCCGGCACGGCATCGCCGAGGTGGCGGGGCAGGTAGATCCTCACGACCGTGCCCATGCGCGGCTCGGAGTACACCTTCACATGGCCGCCCGATTGCCGCACGAAGCCATAGACCTGGCTGAGGCCGAGGCCGGTGCCCTTGCCCACGCCCTTGGTCGTGAAGAACGGATCGAAGGCGCGGGCCATGACCTCGGGCGTCATGCCGATGCCGGTGTCGGTCGCGGCGATGAGCACGTATTCACCCGCGGGGATGGCGTACTCCTTCGCATCGGCTTCGTCGATGACGGCGCGCGATGTCTCGATGGAGAGCGTGCCGCCGTCGGGCATGGCGTCGCGGGCGTTCACGCACAGGTTGAGCAGCGCGTTCTCCAGTTGCGCCCGGTCGGCCATCACCGTGCCCACGTCCGCGCCGAGCACGGTTTCGACGCTGACCTGCTCGCCGAGCGTGCGCGTGAGCATGTCGCTCATGCCGGTGACCAGGGCGTTGGTATCGACCGGCTCGGGTGCCAGCGACTGCTGCCGCGAGAACGCGAGCAGCCGGTTGGTGAGGGCGGCGGCGCGGCGCGTGCCGTCGATGGCTGCGTCGACGAAGCGGTCGACATCGGTCTCTTCCTTGGCCAGCTTGCGCTGCAGCAGGTTCAGGCTGCCCATGATGACGGCGAGCATGTTGTTGAAGTCGTGCGCGATGCCGCCGGTGAGCTGGCCGACGGCTTCCATCTTCTGGACCTGGCGCAACTGCTCCTCGGCCCGCGTGCGCTCGTCGACCTCGTCGAGCACGCGTTGCTCCAGCGTGGCGTTGAGCGATTGCAGCGCGGCTTCGGCACGGCGGCGTTCCGCGACTTCGCGCTCGGCGGCCTGGAACAGGCGCGCGTTGTCGATGGCGATGGCGGCCTGTGCGGCGATGCCGACGAGCAGGCGTTCGGAGCGGGCGGTGAAGATGCCGGGCTCCGGATGGCCGAAGAAAAGGCCTCCCAGCACCTCGCCGGAGCGCGAGACCACCGGCGCGGCCAGGTAGCTGCGCACCGGCAGGTGGCCCTTGGGCATGCCGAAGTGCGGATGGTTCTTGCCGTAGCGCGTATCGAGCAGGATGTCGTCGGAGCGCACGATGCCTTCGCCGTTGAAGGTCGGGGCAAAGACCGCCGTGTTGCGCGGCATCGGGAACCTGGAGAAGGCCTCGCGTGGTGCGCCGGAGAGTGCATAGAGTGTGTAGCTCCCGCCGTCCTCGTCCAGCAGGTTGTAGAAGAATGCGCCGAAGGCCGCGCCGGTCAGCGCGGTGGCCGCATCGGTGACGACCTGCACCGCGCGCTCCAGGTTCAGTTCCGCGGCCACGGCCGTGCCGACCTGGTTGAGCAGCTCCAGGCTGCGGGCTTCCTCTTCCATCAGGCGCGAGCCTTGCAAGCGCGTCACCGACAGCTCGATGTTGGCCGCGACGCGGGCCAGCAGTTCACGCGCGCTGAAAGGCTTGACGAGGTAGTCGTCGGCGCCGCGGCGCAGGCCTTCGACCTTGGCTTCCTCCCCGGCGCGGGCCGAGAGGACGACGACCGGCACGGTGCGAAGCTCCGGGTCGCCGCGCAGCATGCGCAACAGCTCGAAGCCGTCGGCGCGCGGCATCATGACGTCGGTGAGGACCAGGTCGGGGCGCTGGCGGCGGGCCGCCTGGTAGGCATCCTCGCCGTTGGCGGTGCAGGTGAGTTCGTAGTGGGGCGAGAGCAGGCGACGCAGGTAGTCGCGCATGTCGGCGTTGTCGTCGGCGAGCAGGATGTGGGGGTGGGTGGCCGCGGCTTCGTCTGGCACCGGGGGTGGCGCTTCCCGGCCGCTTGTCGCGTCGATGTCTTCAGGCAGCCAGCGCAGCGCCTCGCTGACGAAGGCCTCGGCGCGCGTGGCTGTCGAGGCCTGGGTGCGCGGGGCGTCGAGACGGTCCTGTGGAAGATGTGCCGAGCCGAAGGGAACGCGGACGACGAAGCGGGTGCCGCGGCCGGGCTCGCTCTCGACCGACACCGTGCCCTTGTGCAGTTCGACCAGTTCCTTGACCAGCGCCAGGCCGATGCCGGTGCCCTCGTGCGTGCGGCCCTGCGCGCCTTCGACGCGATGGAAGCGGTCGAAGATGCGAGGCAGTTCGTCCGCGGAGATGCCGATGCCGGTGTCGCTGACACGCAGGACGGCCTGCCCCTCGGCCTCGCGCATGTCGACCGTGATGCCGCCTTCGAGCGTGAACTTGAAGGCGTTGGACAAGAGGTTGAGGACGATCTTCTCCCACATCTCGCGGTCGACGTGGACCAGCTGCGACAACGGCGGGGCGTGGATCGCCAGGGCGAGGCCGGCCTTCTCGCAGGCGGAGCGGAAGCTGCTGGCCAGGTCGCGCGTCAAGGCGGGGAGATCGACCGGCTGGTAGGCCGCCTGGATGCGACCCGCCTCCACGCGCGAGAAGTCCAGCAGCGTGTTGACGAGCTTTTGCAGGCGCAGACCGTTGCGCGCGGCGATCTCGACGCGCTCGCGCTGGCGGGCGCTCAAGGGCTCGTCGCCGTCGAGGAGGGCATCTTCGAGCGGGCCGAGCATCAGAGTCAGCGGCGTGCGGAACTCGTGGCTGATGTTGGCGAAGAAACGGGTCTTCACTTCGTCGAGCCTGGCCAGTTCCTCGCGCTGGCGGGCGATCTCGCGCTCCTGCGCCTTCTTCTCGGTGATGTCGCGGCCTTCGGCCGTGATGAAGACGACCTTGCCGGTGTCGTCGGTGACGGGGGAGAGCGAGGCGTCGATGATGATCGTCTCGGTGCCGCTGGCGCGGCCGTAGATCTCGGCGTCCCAGCGCACGAACTCGCCCTGGGCGGCGCGTTCGATGGAGGCGCGCAAGGTGGCGCCTTCGTCGCGGACCTGCCACCAGAAGGTGGTCCAGAAGGGCTTGCCCTCGACATCGGACAGCTTGATGCCGACGCCGTCCAGCGCGACCTGGTTGATCTCCAGCACCGTGCCCTGCGCATCCAGCAGGCCGACGAACTGGACCATGGAGTCCAGCGTGATGCGGGCGATTTTCTGCCGGTACAGCTCGCGCGTGTCGCCGGCCTGGAGCTGCGTGTCGCGGACGTTGACGAGGTGGGCCGCCATCGAGGGATTGATCGTCATCTGGGACAGGTTGGAAGCGCAGGTGCTCCGCACCTTGCGCCGCATCTCTCCCTGTGGCCACGAGCAGTCTTGTGTATCGGTCAAGCCGAGATGGCAACGCCACATCGACCTGAGAGATTACACGGGATCGAAGGTTCCACCAGCCAGCTGAATCCCGGATGAACTCCTTAAATGTCCTATTGACAGAACAATCGAAGCAACGAAACATGCGCACATGCCCCGCATGCCGCTGCCCAAGTACCACCAGATCTACCTGGTGCTGCGCGAGCAACTGGATGAAGGGCGCTTTGCGGATGGGCTGCCGGGCGAACTGGCGCTGGTGGCGCAGTTCGGCGTGGCGCGGGTCACGGTGCGGCGGGCGCTGGAGCAGCTGGCGGATGAAGGGCTGATCGCGCGGAATCCGGGGCGGCGCACGCGGGCTTTGCCTCCGGTTGCCCAGGCGAGCGCCGGCAGTGAAAGCACGGGCCGGGCCAACCTGCGCGGCCTGCTGGAGAACCTGGTGACGATGGGATTGCGCACTTCGGTCAAGGTGATCGACGTGGCGACCATCACCGCGTCGAGCCAGGTGGCCGAGGCCTTGAAGCTGGCGCCGGGCGATCCGGTGCAGAAGGCCGTGCGCGTTCGCTCCACGCGAGAGGGGCCGCTGTCGCACATCACGACCTACGTGCCTGGTGACATCGCGCGGCGCTTCGGCCGCCGCGAGCTGGCGAAGAAGCCGATCCTCATGCTGCTGGAGGAGTCCGGCGTCAAGGTCGGTCGCGCGCACCAGACGATCTCGGCTCGGCTGGCGGACAACGTGCTTGCAGAACATCTTGAAGTCTCTGTCGGCTCCGCACTGCTCGCCGTGCGGCGCCTCGTCTATGACGACGCCGAGCGGCCGGTGCAGTGGTTGCACGGCTTCTACCGGCCCGACCGCTACACCTACGAGATGCAACTGTCCCGCGTCGGCGACGTCGATGCCAAGGTGTGGGTCAGCCAGGATGTGTCAGCCCAGTTCAACTGAAGGAAAGAGAAGGCAAGTCATGCAGAACCGTCGTCGCTTCGTATCGCAGTCCGCCGCACTGGCGGGCGCCGTTGCGTTTCCCCTGGTGGCCGGCGCGCAGCCGAAGACTGTCAAGGTCGGGGTGCTGCATCCGGTGACAGGGGCGCTGGCCTATTCGGGCCAGCAATGCCGGCTGGGCGCGCAGATGGCCATCGAGGACATCAACAAGGCGGGCGGCATCAAGTCGCTGGGCGGGGCGCAGATCGAGGCGCTGCTGGGCGATGCGCAATCGACGCCGCAGGCCGGCACGGCCGAGGTGGAGAAGATGAACGAAGCGGGCGTGAGCGCGATCGTCGGCGCCTTCGCGTCGGCGATCTGCCTGGCGACGACGCAGGCGGCGGCCAAGTACAACCTGCCGCATGTGGTGGACGTGGGTGTGGCCGACCAGATCGTCGAGCGCGGGCTGAAGAACACCTTCCGCTTCGGCCCCGGCTACAAGAAGTGCGCGCAGATCGCGATGGCCAATCTGCTGGTGCTGAACAAGGCGGCCGGCAGTCCGGCGAAGACGGTGATGATCATCCACGAGGAGTCATTGTTCGGCACCGGCACGGCCAACCTGCTCGCGGCCGAGCTGCCGGGCTACGGCTTCGAGGTGAAGGAGGTGGTGAAGCACGCCAACCCGACGCGCGACTTCAACAACATCGTGCTGCGCATGAAGGCGATCAACCCGGACATCGTCATCCCCGCCAACTACTACAACGAATACGCGCTGCTGGTGCGCACGATGCAGCAGCAGAAGGTCACGCCCAAGGCGATCTTCTCGGTGCTGGGCGGGGCGGCGTCGAGCTACAAGTTCGTGAAGGAGTTTCCGGACGCGGCCAACGGCATCATCGACTGCAATCACTGGTTCAACCCGAAGGACAAGCGCTCTGCGGAACTGCGCAAGCGCGTGGAGGCGAAGGGGCAGTTCTTCAGCTACGAGGTCTTCATGACCTATACGGCGATGGGCCTGCTGGCCGATGCGATCGAACGGGCCAAGTCCACCGACCGCGCGGCCATCATCGATGCGCTGGCGTCGAGCACCTGGACGAACAACGTCATGCCGTATGGGCCGACGAGGTTCGTCAATGGGCAGAACGAAGGCGCACAGCCGTTGATGACGCAGGTGGTGAAGAACGACATCAAGGTGATCATTCCGCGCGACTATCGCGAAGTGGAGCCTCTTTTCCCGCTGCGCGCGTGACCTGTGAAGCGCTGGCCTGATGTTCGACTTCAGCATTCTTTTTCCATCGGTGCTGAATGGCATCACGACCGGCGCGGTGTATGCGCTGATCGCGCTGGGGCTCACGCTGATCTACGGCGTGCTGCACATCATCAACTTCGCGCACGGGGCCAGCCTGATGCTGGCGCTGTACGCCGTGTACTTCCTCAAGGACAAGCTGGGCATCGATCCGTACCTGGCACTGCCGCTGGTGGTGCCGGGCATGTTCGCGCTGGGCTATGCGTTGCAACGCGGCGTGATCAACCGGGCGGGGCATGGCAAGGACGAGAACATCCTGCTGGCGACGCTCGGCATCTCGATCGTGATGGAGAACCTGGCGCTGCTGTTCTTCAAGTCGGACACGCGGAATATCGACACGGCCTATTCGCTCAGCACGGTCGCCATCGGGCCGGCCATGATTGCGGTGCCCAAGCTGGTGGCCTTCGCGGGGGCGTTGGTGGTGTCGGGTGTGTTGTTCTGGATCATGGGTAGGACCGACCTGGGGCGGGCGATCCGTGCGGTGGCCAAGGAGAAGGAGGGCGCGAAGCTGATGGGCATCGACGTGGACCATGTCTATGCGATGAGCTTCGGCATCGGGCTGGCCTGCCTGGGGGCTGCCGCTTGTTTCCTGCTGCCGGCGTACTACGTGAATCCGCAGGTGGGCAGTGGGTTCGTGCTGGTGGCTTTCACCATCGTGGTGCTGGGCGGAATGGGGAGCTTCGTGGGGGCGCTGGTCGGCGGGTTTCTCGTGGGGATCGTGGAGTCGCTGGGCGGGCTGTACCTGGGGGAGTCGCTGGGGCAGATCGGGATCTTTGCGATCTTCATCGGGGTGGTGCTGTTCCGGCCTGAGGGCATGTTCGGGGCGCGCGCATGAACGCACGAGGTCAACTCGCGGGGATTGTGGTGTTCGCGGTGTTGGTGGCGTGCGTGCCACTGGTGTCCACGTCTGGCGTGGTGCTCAATTTCGTGATGATGGCGCTGTATGCGACCCTGATCGCGCAGGCCTGGAACATCCTGGGCGGCTTCGGCGGGCAGTTCTCCTTCGGGCATGCGCTGTTCTTCGGGACCGGGGCCTACATCCAGGCGATGGCGCAGATGCAGGGCGGCCTCAATGCGTGGGTTGCGCTGGCGCTGGCCGTGGCGGGCGCCGGGGTGCTGGGGCTGTGCATCGGGGCGCTGACCTTTCGCTATGGGCTCAAGGGCTCGTACTTCGCGCTGGTGACGCTCGCGTTCGCGGAGGTGTTCCGCATCCTGGCGACCTCGGTGTCGTTCACCGGCGGTGGCGTGGGGCTGATGGTGCCGTTGCGCGAGTCGGCCGCCAACTTCCAGTTCGCTTCGCGCAGCGGCTACCTGTGGGTGGTGCTGGCCTTCGTCACGGCGGCCTTGCTGGTGACGTGCTGGCTGCGCAACGGGCGCTTCGGTGCGTACCTTCAGGCGGTTCGCGACAACGAAGACGCGGCGCGTGCGGTGGGCGTGAACCCGTTCCGCATCAAGGTCGCGGCCATCGGAATCTCCGGGGCGTTCATGGGCGCGGCGGGAGCGTTCTACGTGCAGGTGTTCCAGTATGTGGACCCGGGCATCGCGTTCGGGCCGGCGACGTCGGTGGAGGCCCTGGTCGGCGCCATCGTCGGCGGCATGGGCACCCTGTGGGGGCCGGTGCTGGGCGCGGTGGTGCTGCATGTGCTGGCCGAATTCACGCGCAATTTGTTCGGCGAACTGCCGGGCATCAACATGGTGATCTACGGCACGGTGCTGGTGCTGATCGTGATGTTCTTGCCACGCGGCATCGCGGGCATCGGCTTGTCGGCGCGGCAGTTGTGGGCGGGCAGAGGGAGGTCGCATGGGTGAGCCGCTGCTGGCCATTGCCGGGCTGTCGCGTTCCTTCGGCGGGCTGAAGGCGGTGCAGGATGTGAGCCTGTCTGTGCGCGAGGGCAGCCTCTCGGCGCTCATCGGGCCGAATGGCGCGGGCAAGACGACGCTGTTCGCGCTGATGTCGGGCTTCCTCAAGCCGGATGCGGGGACGGTGCGCTTTGCAGGTGAGGACATCACGGGGCGCGAGCCGCATCGCAATGCCGCGATGGGCATGACGCGCACCTTCCAGATCGTGAAGCCCTTCGCCGCGCAGACGGTGCGCGAGAACATCGCGGTGGGGGTGCACCTGCATGTGCGCGGCCGTGCGGCTGCCTTGCAACGGGCCGAGGAAGTGGCGACGCAGGTTGGGCTGGGTGCGCAACTGGACAAGGCCGCATCGGACCTGACTGTGGCCGGGCGCAAGCGGCTGGAACTCGCGCGAGCGCTGGCGACGCGGCCACGGTTGCTGCTGCTGGACGAGGTGCTGGCTGGACTCAATCCGCAGGAGATCGCGGAGATGATGCCGGTGGTGCGCGGCATTGCGGGCAGCGGCGTGACGGTGCTGATGATCGAGCATGTGATGCAGGCGGTCATGAACCTGGCGGAGCATGTGTGGGTGCTGGCGCAGGGGCGGCTGATTGCCGAAGGCAGCCCGGCCGAGGTCACGTCGAATGACAAGGTGGTCGAGGCCTATCTCGGGCACGGCACGGCGGCGCGATTGCGCAAGGCGGCGGGAGCAAACGCATGACCGCCACGCTGAAACGCGTCGTGCAATCCCGCATCGCGGGCGTGACGCCATGACTGCGCTGCTCGACATCCGCGACCTGCGCGGCGGCTATGGCCGCGTCGAGGTGCTGCGCGGCGTCGACCTTCAGGTGAACGCGGGCGAGATGGTCGCGCTGCTGGGCAGCAACGGCGCGGGCAAGTCGACGCTGAACAAGACCGTGTGCGGGCTGTGCTCGGCCTGGTCTGGCACCGTGCGGTTCAATGGCAACGACCTGAGTGGTGCGCACTATCGCGACGTGGTGAAGGCCGGGCTGATCCAGGTACCCGAGGGGCGCAAGGTGTTTCCGAACCTCAACGTGCTGGAGAACCTGGAGCTCGGCTCCTTCACCCGCGCACGCGAGCGGCGCGCCGCCAATCTCGAGAAGGTGTTCGGCATCTTCCCGCGCCTGAAGGAGCGCATGCGGCAGAACGCGGGCACCATGAGCGGCGGCGAGCAGCAGATGCTCGCGATCGGCCGCGGGCTCATGGCTGAGCCGGTGCTGCTGATCCTCGACGAGCCCTCGCTGGGCCTGTCGCCGTTGCTGGTCGAGGAGATGTTCACGCTGATCCGTCAACTGCGCGACGAGGGCCTGGCCGTGTTGCTGGTGGAGCAGAACGTCGGCCAGTCGCTGGAGATCGCGGATCGCGCCTACGTGCTGGAGAACGGCGGTGTGCGCTTCTCCGGCTTGCCGCAAGAACTGCTCGGCAGCGACGAACTGCGCCGGGCGTACCTCGGACTGTGAGAGAGAAATGAATCGTCGAGACATCCTCATTTCGTCCGGTGCCGCAGCATTGATGCACGGCGCTTTCGCGCAGGTCGGCGGTGTGCCGGTGCGCATCCTCGTCGGCGCGCCGGCCGGCGGCTCGACCGACACGCTTGCGCGCACCCTCGCGGCCAGCATGGGGCCGGCGCTGGGCGGACGCACCGTGATCGTCGAGAACAAGCCCGGCGCCGGCGGCAATATCGCGGCTGATGCGGTGGCCAAGGCGCCGCCCGATGGCAACACCTTGCTGATGAGCTTCACCAGCCATGCGATCAACGCGACGCTGTATCCGACGCTGCCCTTCGATCCGGTCAAGGACTTCACGGCGTTGACCTGCGTGGCGACCTCGCCGTCGGTCCTGGTCGCGAATCCGTCGGTGCCGGTGAAGGACGTGCGCGAGTTGATCGCGTTGGCCAAGTCGAAGCCAGGCCAGTTGAACTTCGCGATCGGTGGCATCGGCTCGTCGCTGCACATGGCCGGCGAGGCCTTCAAGATGCAGGCGGGGGTGTACATCGTGAACATCCCCTATCGCGGCACCGCACCGGCCGTGCAGGACGTGCTCGGCGGGCAGGTTCAACTGATGTTCGCGGCGGTCGGCAATGTGCAGCAGCACATCAAGGCCGGCAAGCTCAAGGCGCTGGGCGTGACCTCGGCCAAGCGGCTGCCGGCCTTCCCGGACGTGCCCGCGATCGCCGAGGTGTTGCCGGGCTACGAGTCCAGCGCCTGGTTCGGCCTGTTCGGGCCGGCGCACATGCCGCCCGAGGTGACGAAGCGCCTCAGCGACGCGGCGCGGCAAGCCATCAAGGATCCGGAGATGCGCAAGCGCCTCGACAACGAGGGTGCGATTCCCGTCGGGAATTCGCCGGACGAGTTCTCGGCCTTCGTGCAGGGCGAGATCAAGCGCTGGGCGAAGGTGGTCAAGTTCTCGGGGGCGAAGCCGGAATGAGCGCTGGATTGCCCCAAACACTCGCACAGAAGCTCGTCGCCAAGGCCTGTGGGCGCGAGTCCGTGCGCGTCGGCGAGATCGTCACCTGCAAGGTCGACCTGGCGATGTTCCACGATTCGTCGGGACCGCGCCGCCTGAAGCCCATGCTGGAAGACCTCGGTGCGCAGATCTGGGACCGTTCCCGCGTGGTGCTCGTGATGGACCACTACGTGCCCGAGCACGACGACGATTCGCGCCGCATCGTGCGCATCGCGCGCGAATGGGCGCGCGAGCAGGACCTGCCGCATGTCTACGACAGCCAGGGCATCTGCCATGTCGTGGTGCCGCAGCACGGCCACATCCGGCCCGGCATGTTCTGCGTCGGCGGCGACTCGCATTCGCCGACGGGCGGGGCCTTCGGCGCCTACATGTTCGGCGTCGGCAGCACCGAGATGCTGGGCGTGATGGTCACCGGCGAGATCTGGCTGCGCGTGCCAGAGACGATCCGCATGTGGTGGGACGGCGCGCTGCCCGCGGGCGTGACGGCGAAGGACATGATGCTGCACATGATCGGGCGCTTCGGCATGAACGGCGGGCGCTACCAGGCGATCGAGTTCTGCGGGCCCGCGGTGATGGCGCTGTCGATGCAGGAACGCATGACCTTGTCCAACATGAGCGCGGAGCTGGGCTCGCAGGTGGGGCTGATTGCGCCGGATGCGACGACGGTTGCGTTCCTGGCGCAAGCAGGGGTGCCACACGTGGACACCGCGGGATGGTTCACCGACGACGACGCCACGTTCACCGAGCACCGCTTCGATGCATCGACGCTGGAGCCTCATGTCGCCGCGCCGCACAGCCCGGCCAACGCGCGCGGCGTGAGCCAGTACGCGGGCACGGCCATCGACGTGGCCTACATTGGCGCCTGCACCGGCGCCAAGCTGGAAGACCTGCGAGCCGCAGCGTCGGTGTTGCGCGGCCACAAGGTGGCAAAGGGCGTGCGCTTCATCGTTGCGCCCGCCAGCCTGCAAGACCAGCAGCAGGCGCAGCAAGAGGGCGTGTTGCAAATCCTGCTCGACGCCGGCGCCGAACTCTTCCCGACCACCTGCGGTGCCTGCGCCGGCTATGGCGATGCGATGGGCGACGACATCACGGTGATCTCCAGCACGGCGCGCAACTTCAAGGGCCGCATGGGCTCGCCGACTGCGCAAGTTTATCTGGGGTCGCCCTACACGGTGGCGGCTTCCGCATTGAGAGGGCGCGTGAGCGATCCAAGGGAGATTCTGAAATGAGCAAGCGCGTCGGACCCGGCTCCACCCATCGCGTCTGGCGCCTGGGCGCGGACATCGACACCGACGTGCTCGCACCCGGGCACGCAATGAAATTCGGCATCGACAGGATCGCGGCCTACTGCCTTGAATCCGTGCGGCCCGAGTTCGCGAGTGCCGTGCGCGGTGGCGACGTGATCGTGGCGGGGCCCAACTTCGGCATCGGCTCGTCGCGCGAGCAGGCGGCGGCGGTGCTGGTGAAGCTGGGTGTTTCCGCGGTCATTGCGCCGTCGTACAGCGGGCTGTACTTTCGCAATGCGATCAACCTCGGCTTGTTGCTCCTGACCTGCGCGGGGGTGGATGCATTGAAAGAGGGCGACCGCATCCGCATCGATATTCCTGGGCCCCCAGGGCCGGGCTGCGCCCGACCCGCCCCCCTCGGGGGATCGAGTCGAGATGGCGAAGCCACATCGACTCAAGGACCCGCGGTGATCGCACCCGATGGCACGCGCCTGGCCTGCGAGCCAGTGCCCGCCTTTCTCATGGACATGGTCCGTGCAGGCGGCCTCATGAACCAATTGCGCCAGCGCGCCGGCAAGGAACCGCTCGATGTCTGACCCATTCCCCGCCATGGACCCGGTCACGCTCGCCGTCCTGCGCGGCCGCCTCGAACAGGTGGCCGACGAGATGGACGCGACGCTTTACCGCAGCGCCTTCAATCCCATCATTGCCGAAGCCCACGACGCCTGCCACGGCCTCTATGACGCGGTCACCGGCGACACGCTGATCCAGGGCAAGTCCGGCCTGCCGGTGTTCGTCGGCGCGATGGCCTTCGCGGTGCGCGCGACCGTGGCGGCTGCGGCGCCGCGCGGCGGCATGAAGGAAGGCGAGACCTGGATCACCAACGACGCCTACGACGGCGGCACGCATGCCAACGACTTCAAGCTGGTGCGGCCCTTCTACCGAGGCGGCAAGCTCTGGTGCTACATGGCCTCGGCCGCGCACTGGCATGACGTGGGCGGCGCCGTGCCGGGGAACTACAACCCGGCGGCCACCGAATGCTGGCAGGAGGCGGTGCAGATCCCGCCGGTGCGCATCGTGCGGGACGGCGCGATCGACGAGGACGTGCTGGCCATCCTGCGCGCCAACACGCGATTGCCGGCCAGCCTCTGGGGCGACCTCAATGGCCAGCTGGCCGCGCTGGAACTCGGCGCGCGGCGCCTGAACGGCCTGCTCGACGAATACGGCGACGACCTGGTGCTGCAGGCGATGACCGAGTTGCGCAGCCGCGCATTGAAGCTGATGCGCTCGCACATCGCCTCGCTGCCCGATGGGCGCTACAGCTTCGAGGACGTGCTCGACAACGACGGCATCACCAACGTGCCGCTGACCATCGCGCTCGACATGACGGTGGCCGGCGACCGCCTGCTGCTCGACTTCTCGCGTACCTCACCGCAGTGCGCCGGGCCGGTCAACATCTCGCGCGCCACGGCCATCGCGGCCTGCTATGTCGCGTTGAAGCACCTGTTCCCGGACGTGCCTGCCAATGCCGGTGTGCTGGATGCGGTGGACTTCGTGCTGCCCGACCGGCTCGTCATCAGCGCCGAGCGCCCGCGCCCGGTGGGCGGCTACACGGAGACCATCCTTCGCATGATCGACGTGATCTTCAGCGCCGCCGCGCAGGCCGACCCGACGCGTGCCGTGGCGCAGGCTTACGGCACCATCAATGCACTGTCGATCGCGGGGCATCGGAGCGACAAAGGGCGGGAAGGGCAGCAGTGGGTGATGTTCAGCTTCTTCGGCGGCGGGCATGGCGCGCATTCGGGCGGCGATGGCTTGTCGCATGGCAATGCGCCAATCTCGACGGCGACGATCCCGCCGCTGGAGATCCTGGAGGCCGCGTATCCGGTGCGCTTCACCGAATGGTCGCTGCGTGAGGGCTCTGGGGGTGACGGCCAGTACCGTGGCGGCCTTGGCGCCGTCTATGAAATCGAGTTGCTGGAGAAGGACGCCGAGGTCTTCGTCTTCGGCGAGCGCGGCAGTTCGCCACCGAAGGGCATCGCCGGTGGCGGGCCGGGCGCGGTAAATGTCTTCAGCTACGAGAACGACGGCGCATGGAACGTGCCGCCGATGCTCTCGAAGATGCGCGGCATCCGCCTGGCGCGCGGCGAGCGCGTGCGGCTCGAAACACCGGGTGGCGGTGGTTACGGCCCCGCGGCGATGCGCGGTGAAGCGCAGCGGCAGAAGGACCGCGCGATGGGCTACGCGGCCAATGACGAGACGACGAAAGCGCCCGAATGACTGTTCCTGTGGAATCGAGCCCCCTGATCGTCGGCGTCGACGTCGGCGGTACCTTCACCGACCTGTTCGTGCTCGACGAAGCGAAGGGCACGGCGCGCATCGTCAAGGTGCCATCGACACGCGGCGAGGAAGCGCGCGGCTTCATGAACGGCGTGGCGCGCGTGGCCGATTCGGCCTCGGCCATCGCGACCATCGTGCATGGCACCACGGTCGGCACCAACGCCTTGCTGGAACGCAAGGTGGCACGCACCGGCATCATCACGACGCGCGGCTTTCGGGACGTGCTGGAGATGCGCCGGCGCGATCGGCCGCAGACCTGGGGCCTGCGCGGCAGCTTCGTGCCCGTGGTGCCGCGCGACCTGCGCCGAGAAGTGGACGAACGCGTGTTGGCCGATGGCACGCTGCACACGCCGGTCGACCTGGACCAGGTGCGTGCCGAGGCCCGTGCCTTGCTTGACGCGGGCTGCGAGGCGGTCTGCGTGTTCTTCATCAACACCTATGCGAACCCGGACAACGAACGGCTGGCCGTCGCCGCGGTGCGCGAGATCTGGCCCAACCCGCATGTGACATCGGCCTGCGAAGTGCTGCCCGAGATCCGCGAGTTCGAGCGCTGCTCGACGGCCACACTCAATGCCGCCTTGCAGCCGGTGGTCGGCAAGTACCTGGAGCGCCTCGAAGCCGATCTGCGCACGCATGGCTTCGCGGGTGAACTGCTGGTGGTGCAGAGCAACGGCGGCGTGATGTCTCGCCAGACCGCGAGCGACCTGCCGGTGCGCACCGCGCTCTCCGGTCCGGCCGCGGGCGTGATCGCCTGCGCTGCGATCGCACGCGCCGCCGGCTTCTCCAATGTGATCACCGGCGACATGGGCGGGACCTCCTTTGACGTGTCGCTGGTCGCGAATGGCGAGACCGCGCTGGCGGCGCAAACGGCCATCGAGTTCGGCATGGTGATCCGCTCGCCGATGATCCAGATCGAGACCATCGGCGCGGGCGGCGGCTCGATCGCCTCGGTCGATGCGAGCGGCATGCTGCAGGTCGGACCCGAGTCGGCCGGCAGCGTGCCGGGGCCGGCCTGCTATGGCCGCGGCAACATGCGGCCGACCGTGACGGATGCCAACGTGCTGCTGGGCCGCATCGCAGCCGATCGCCCGCTGGGTGGCGGCCTGCTCGCGGCGCTGGATGCGCAGAAGTCGCGGCAGGCCATCGAGGAGCATGTGGCGCAACCGCTGGGACTCGATGTGCACGCTGCCGCCGAGGCGATCCTCACCGTGGCCAATGCACGCATGGCCGGTGCGATCCGGCTGGTGTCGATCGAGAAGGGGCACGATCCGCGCCGCTTCGCCTACATGCCCTTTGGCGGTGGTGGTGCGCTGCATGTGTGCGCGATGATGCGCGAGGTTGGCGTGACCACCGGCATCGTGCCGCGCTATCCGGGCGTGACCTCGGCGCTGGGCTGCGTGATCGCCGACATGCGGCATGACGCAGTGCAGACGCTGAACAAGCCGCTGGTTGAGCTCGATGTGGATGAAGTCGGGCGGCGGATCGCGGAGCTGGCGACTGCGTGCCAGCAGCGGCTGGATTCGTCGGGCGTACGCTTCGAGGAGGTGCGCGAGGTGATCGCCTTTGACATGCTGTATGCGGGGCAGACGCACACGCTGCCGGTGCTGATGGCCGAGGGCAACGCGATGACGCTGACGCGCGAGGCGATCCGCTGTGCGTTTGAGCAGGCCTATGCAGCGGCTTTTGGACGGGTGCTCGACGGCATTGCTATCCGCGTGATGAACCTGCGCTATGCGCGCATCGGCGTGCGGCCCAAGTTCGACCTGGCCGTGCTGGCGCCACAAGGGGCAGGCGGCGTCGCACCATTGGGGACGCAACGCGTTTTCCATCAGGGTGCGTGGCACGAGGCGCAGCGCTTTGCACGGCTCGACCTGCCAGTCGGTGCGCATGTCGATGGCCCGGCGATCCTGGAGCAAGCCGATACGACGGTTTGGCTCGAACCGGGCTTCAACGCCGAAGTCGACACCTTCGGCAACCTGCTGGTGAGGCAGGCATGACCGTGTTGGTCGCACAAAAGACAGCGCTGCTCGTCATCGACCTGCAGAACGATTTCCTCGACCCGAGGGGCGCCTATGCGCGTGGTGGCGACACCAACCCGCCGGCCCTCCTACTGCCCGCGCGTGTGACCGAGGTGGCGCGTGCGCTCAAGGCGGCGGGCGGCATGGTCGTCGCCAGCCAGTTCACGCTGTGGCCTGACGCATCGGGCGAGCCGATGGTGTCGCCGCACCTGAAGGCCCTGCGCCCGTACCTGCGCAAGGGCGACTTCGCGCCCGGAAGCTGGGGCCAGCAGAACGTCGATGCGCTGGCGGGGCTGGTCGACACCGCGGTCAGCAAGGTCGCCTATTCGGCTTTCTTCAACACACAGCTCGACTGGGTGCTGCGGCGTGCCGGCATCGAGACGGTGGCCGTCTGCGGCATCGTCACCAACGGCGGCGTGGCCAGCACCGTGCGCGACGCCCACATGCGCGACTACCGCACCTTCGTGCTGGCCGATGGCTGCGCGGCCTTCGGCGAGGAGCGCCACCAGGTCTCGCTAGCGGACATGCGCAACGTGGCCGAAGTCGTCGATTGCGCGGGCTTCATCCAGCGGCTTCCATGACGCCACGGCGCAGCATCCGGCGGGCGCCGGCCATTGAGGCCGATGCGCATGCGAGCGTTGCCATCGTGGGTGGTGGCGCCTGTGGACTGGTGACCGCGCTGATGCTGCATGACGCGGGCGTGGATTGCGTCGTGCTGGAGCGCGACGCCGTGCTGGGCGGGTCGACCGCGCTGTCGTCCGGCTTCATCCCCGCGCCCGGTACGCGCGTGCAGCGCGCGCATGGCGTGACGGGGGACAGTCCTGAGTTGTTTGCGCGGGACATCCAGGCCAAGGCGCATGGCCGCGCCGCGCCGGCTTTGGTCGATGCCTACGCGCGTTCCATCGGTCCCGCGCTCGATGCCTTGCAAGAGCGCCACGGGCTCCAGTGGATCCTGCTCGACGGCTTCCTGTATCCCGGCCACAGCGTGCATCGCATGCATTCGCTGCCGCGGAAGACCGGCGCTGCATTGGTGGCGGCCCTGCATTCGGCGGTGGCCGCGGTGGGGATTCCGGTGTTGTCGCAGGCGGTGGTCGAGACGCTCTGGTTCGATGCGAACGACTGCGCCATCGGCGTCGGCTATCGGCGGCCGGATGCGCGAGAAGAGTTGCTGGGCTGCGATGCGCTGGTGCTGGCCTGCAACGGATTCGGCGGCAATGCGGAGATGGTACGCAGCCTGCTGCCCGAGATGGCCGATGCGACCTTCGGCGGCCATGTGGGCAACGACGGCAGCGCGATCCTCTGGGGCCAGGCGCTGGGCGCGCGGACGCGCGACCTCGGCGGCTACCAGGGGCACGGCTCGTGGGTCACGCCGCAGGGCGCGTTGATGACCTGGGCCGTGATGATGGAAGGCGGTATCCAGGTCAATTGCGAAGGCCGGCGCTTTCATGACGAGACGCAGGGCTACTCGGAAGCGGCGGTGCAGGTGCTGGCGCAGCCCGGAGGCATCGCGTGGAATGTGTTCGATGCGCCCTTGCTGGCGTTGGCACGGGGCTTCCCGGACTTCTGCGATGCGGAGGCGGCGGGTGCGTTGCGTTGCTGCGGCTCCGTGCCTGAGCTGGCCGCATGTCTTGGCTGCGATGTATCGGTGTTGCAAGACACGCTGGATGCCAAGCGCGGGATCTCGGAAAAGCCTGACGGACGCGTATTCAAGCGCAGCCTCGAAGCGCCGTACTACGCGGTCAAGGTCACGGGCGCGCTGTTCCACACGCAGGGTGGGCTCGACATCGACAGCGAGACCCGCGTGCGCCGCGAGGACGGCTCGCCCCTGCCCAACCTGTTCGCGGCCGGCGGCGCGGCGGGCGGCGTGTCAGGCAATGCGGTCTGGGGCTATCTCTCGGGCAACGGCCTGCTCAGCGCCGTGGCCGGCGGCTACATCGCGGCGCGGTCGGCGGCTGCGCTCATCCACACGAGGAAATGAATGCCATGGCGAACAACATCAACTTGAAGACGCGGCTCGCGTCGAGCGAAATCGTGCTGGCACCCGGCGTGTACGACGCCCTGAGCGCGCTGGTGGCGCAGCAGGCCGGCTTCGAGGCGCTGTACCTCTCCGGCGCATCGATCGCCTACACGCAACTCGGCCGATCCGACGTCGGCCTCACCACCTTCACCGAGGTGGCGGACACGCTGGCCCGCATCACCGAGCGCGTGAGCCTGCCGGTGATCGTCGATGCCGATACGGGCTTCGGCAACGCGCTGAACACGCAGCGCACGGTGCGCGGCTTCGAGCGCGCGGGCGCGGCGATGATCCAGCTGGAGGACCAGACCTTTCCGAAGCGCTGCGGGCACCTGGATGGCAAGACCGTGGTGGGCACGCAGGAGATGATCGGCAAGCTCAAGGCCGCCCTCGATGCGCGTACCTCTGCGGACACGCTGATCCTCGCGCGCACGGACTCGGTTGCCGTCGAAGGGCTCGACGCGGCGCTCGACCGCGCCGAGGCCTACCTCGAAACGGGCGTCGACGCACTTTTCATCGAGGCGCTGCGTTCGCCCGAGCAGATGGATACCGCCTGCCGACGCTTCGCCCTTCGCATCCCGATGCTGGCCAACATGGTCGAAGGCGGCAAGACGCCCATCCAGGATGCCGATGCGCTGCAGGCCCACGGCTTTCGCATCGCGATCTTTCCGGGCGGCACCGCGCGTGCCGTGGCCCACACGCTGCAGGGCTACTACGCGAGCCTGAAGCAGCACCGCACCACACAGCCTTGGCGCGACCGGATGCTGGACTTCGACGGACTCAACGAGGTGATCGAGACGCCGGCGCTGATGGCGTTGGGGAAGCGGTACGAGTAGCGTGCGAGGACAATGCACTGATGGCTCAAGGCAAACGAATTTCCGTGGACATCCACGAAGACGCGCTGCGCGCAATCAAGGACATGGGCGCGGCCGCGAAGCAGGGCCGCCTCGCCGCCGGCGAGGGCCAGGCCGCAGCGGGCGCGCGACTGGGCGTGCACGTGCAGACCATCGCGCGTATCGAATCGGGCGAGCCGGGCGTCGCGATCGGCCATGTGCTGGGCATGTTGGCGCTGTACGGCATTTCGGTGGAACTGCGTCCCTCGGCGTCCTGAAAGTTGACGGGCGTGGCCTGCCAGGCAAGAACTGGGACGAAGGGACAACTCGCTGCGCAGCCGGCTGCCTACAGTGCAGGCATCTTCCACTCCAAGGTGCTTCCATGAATCTCCACCTCGACCCCGCATCGCGTGTGCACCTGTCCGCGCAAGACCAGCAAGCCATCGCCCGCACGCTGGGATCGCTCCAGCAAGGCTTCACCGCGCGAGACGCGCAACGCCTCACCGGCGTCTACAGCGACGATGCGGACTGGGTGAATGCGTTCGGCAGTCGCAAGCGCGGTGGTCCCGAGATCGTCGCGTACCTCCGCGGCCTCTTCGCTGATGCCAACTTCAACGCAGGCACGCTCGTCGCCGATCCCGAGATCACCTTGCGGGTGTTGAACGCCGAGACGGTGACCGTATCGGGCCATCTGCGCATCCGAGGCCAGCGCCTGCTGACTGGCGGCGTGATCGAGGAGCGCGACAACCATTCGATCCGCGTGCTGCAGCGGCACGCGGACGGCCGCTGGCTCATCGTGTCCGAGATGTACATGGACGCGAATCGCGAGCAGTCCTACGCCGGGCATTCATGAGCCGCATTCATGCGCCGTTTTTCAGCGGGCGGCGCTTCCGAGTCATGCCGCTGCGATAAAAAAGTGTGAGGGCAGGACAAGCCGAATTCACTCCACTCGGCTTCAACGGAATCGACACTGGGCACATCGATTGGCGCCATGCCTGTCGCGTCACCCCACAACTCGATCCGGGACATTGCCATGCACTCATTCCTCGCCCGCTGCGCGCTGGCGCTCGCCGCCTTGCTGCCTTTCTGCACGGTTGCAAGCGCGGCCGACGCCTACCCCAGCCGACCCATCAAGATCCTCGTCGGCTACAGCGCGGGAGGCGCGGTCGATGCCATCGCGCGCACGGTCGGGCAGCGCATGGCCGCGACCCTCGGCCAGCCGGTGGTCGTGGAGAACAAGCCGGGCGCCGGCACCAACATCGCGGTGAAGGCCCTGACCACCAGCGCGCCGGATGGCTACACGCTGCTGCTCGCGGCAAACGCGCTGGCGGTGAATCCGTCGCTGTTCCAGCCGGCGCCGTATGACCTGGACCGTGAGTTCACGCCGATCGCGCTGGTCGGCCGGGTGCCGGTGGTGTTCGCGGTGGCAGAGGGTTCGTCGATCAAGACGGTGGCGCAACTGGTCGCGGCAGCCAAGGCCAAGCCGGGCGGCGTTCGCGTCGCCACGCCGGGCAACGGCTCCACGCCGCACCTCGCGATGGAACTGTTCCAGCACACGGCCGGCCTCCAGATGACCCACGTCCCATACAAGGGTGGCGCGCAGGCGATCACCGATGTGCTCGGTGGTCACGTCGATGTGGTGGCGGTCAATGCGCTGGAGGTGTTGCCGCTGGCCAAGTCCGGCAAGCTGCGTGTGCTGGCCTTGATGAGCCCCGATCGGGCCGCCGTCTTGCCAGGCGTTCCGACCGTGGCGGAGTCTGGCTACCCAGGCTTCGAAGCCAGCGTCTGGTATGGCTTCGTCGCACCGGCCGGCTTGCCTGCGCCGATCCTGGCCACGCTGCACGATGCGGTCCAGAAGGCGATCCAATCGCCCGAGGTGAAGGAGCAGTTGGCGGCGGCCGGTGGCGTGCCGCTGCCCGGGCCGACGGCGCAGTTCGACAAGCTGATCAAGAGCGATGCGGCGCGCTATGGCAAGCTGATACGCGAAGCCAACATCAAGCCGGATTGAAAAGGTATGAATCTTTCTACTGCGGCCACCGATCTCGGGCCTGCGGTGCTCACCGTACGTGAGTACGGTTCCGCTCCTCGGCCCGACCTCGGCGCCCTCGCTACGAAATCTTCACACCTTTTCGGGCGGTGGATGTCATGAATCATTTGACCAGGCCAGTTGCGGAATTCAATCCAACACAAGCTGCAATCAGGTGCATCTGCTCGATGGCCACGAAGGGCTTGCTGGAAGAACTCGCGGCGACGCATGCGCAGCGCACCGGCGTGGCTGTGTCCGTCGAAGCGGTCGGTGGTGTCGAGGCCGCGCGGCGGGTGTCGGCGGGTGAGACTTTCGACGTGGTGGCGCTGGCGTCGGACGCCATCGACAAGCTGGTCGCGACAGGGAAGCTCGATGGAAGCGGCAAGGTGGACCTGGTGCGCTCCAACGTGGGCGTCGCGGTGCGCAGCAACGCTGCTCGACTCGACATTTCCACCGACGATTCCTTGCGAACGGCGGTGCGCGAAGCTTCGAGCGTGGCCTACTCGACGGGCCCCAGCGGCGTCGCGCTGCTTGCCTTGTTCAAGCGCTGGGGCATCGAGGCCGAGTTGCAAGACCGGTTGGTGCAGGCGCCCCCCGGCGTGCCGGTCGGTGCGCTGGTCGCGCGGGGCGATGCAGCATTGGGCTTCCAGCAGATGAGCGAACTCATCGGCATCGAGGGCATCGACCTGCTTGGGCCCTTGCCAGCGGAGAGCCAGATCACGACGATCTTCTCCGCGGCGCCCGGCATCGGTGGCACGCAGTCCGAGGCGGTGCGTGCGTGGCTCGACTTCATGACCTCGGACGAAAGCGCCGAAGCCAAGCGGCGACACGGCATGCAGCCGGCCTGAACCAACGGAGACGCACGACATGGCACTGACACTCGGCATCATCGGCTACGGCGAAGTGGGTGGCATCTTTGGCCGCGGCCTGTCGAAGCAGGACGACATCGATTCGGTTTGGGCCTGGGACATCAAGTTCGCGGATCCTGCGACGGGCACGGCGGCGCGCGAAGCGGCGCAAGCCGACGGCATGCACGTGGCCGGCAGCATGCAACAGTTGTGCGCGGAGGCGGATCTCCTGATCTCGGCCGTCACCGCATCCAACACCTTCACGGTGGCTGAAGAAGCAGCGCTGCACGGTCGCGCGGGCATGCGCTTCCTCGACCTTAACTCCGCATCGCCCGGCACCAAGCAGCGTGCCGCGGCCGTGCTCGAAGCCAAGGGCGTCGGCTACGTGGAGGCCGGTGTGATGACCTCCGTGCCGCCTTATGGGATCCGCGTACCGATGCTGCTCGGCGGTCCGCAGGCCGAGGCACTCGCTGGCACGCTCGCCACCTGGGGCATGGACGCGCGCGTGGTCAGCGAGAAGCTCGGCGTGGCCTCGGCCATCAAGATGAGCCGCAGCATCATGATCAAGGGACTGGAGGCGCTGGTCATCGAGAGCTACACCACCGCGCGCCGCTACGGTGTCGAAGACCACGTGCTGCCGACGCTGAAGGAGACCTTTCCGCAGATCGACTGGGAGAAGCAGGGCGCCTACTTCTTCAGCCGCGTGGTGCAGCATGGCAAGCGTCGCGCCGAGGAAATGCGCGAGGCGGCGCAGACGGTGCGCGAGGCCGGCTTCGAGCCCTTCATGGCCGCGGCGACCGCGAGCAAGCAGGACTGGGTCGCGCAGCGGGCAAGGGCCGGCGTGTTCGAGGGGCTGGATGGCAAGAGTCCGTGGCAGGACTATGCGGACCGGCTGATCGACAAGGCGAGCGGCGACGCCTGAGCCCCATCGAATTCCGCGCACGGCACTGACGCGGCGCGAGATCCGTACGGTACGTAATTCCCCTCAGGTTCCCGTCAGAGTTCGGTCAGGCTCCGCGCAGGAACATCGAGTTGTCCCCCTTTGGTCAGTGCCGGCTCAGCCTGGCTTGACCGCCATGGGGTTCCCACTACCGGAGACAAACTTGGTGTGCCTATGCTGAACAGAAACATACTCAGAGGAATTTTCCTCATGGCGATTGCGCTGGCCTTTGGCCTGACGTCGCTGAAATATTCCATCGGCGACTTCAGCCGGGCGGGGCCGGGGTTGTTCCCTGCCATGGTCAGTTCGATGCTGTTCGTCATCGGCGCCATCTCGCTGATCCGGGCCTTCTTCGTCGACCCGGTGAAGATGAATCTCAACTTCAAGAACATCGCGATCATCATGGCGAGCCTCTGCGGCCTCGCGGTGATTTCGACCTTCGTGAACATGATTGCCGGGATCATCTTCCTGGTGTTCTGCTCCACACTGGCCGGCACCACCTACTCGTGGGTGCGCAACGTCAAGATCGCCGCCGGCCTGGTCGTGATGGCCCTGGTGCTCCAGAAGGGTCTCGGCCTCAACCTGCCGCTGTACTGACATGGAAGCCCTTCACAACCTCGCCTTCGGCTTCGAGCACGCGCTGACGTATTCGAACCTTCTCTACTGCGCCATCGGCTGCGTCGTCGGCACGCTCGTCGGCCTGCTGCCGGGCCTCGGCCCGCTGGCCACGATCAGCCTGCTGCTGCCGCTGACGTACTCCATCCCCACCACCGGCGCGCTCATCATGCTGGCCGGCATCTACTACGGTGCGCAATACGGCGACAGCGTGAGCGCCATCACGATGAAGATCCCGCATGCGAGCAGCATCGTGGCCTGCATCGACGGCTACCAGATGACGCTCAAGGGCAAGACCGGCCTCGCGCTGTTCACTGCCGGCGTGTCCAGTTTCATCGGCGGCACCGTCGCGATCATCGTGCTGACCTTCCTGGCGCCGACGCTGGGTGAAGTCGCCTTCCTGTTCGGCCCGGCCGACTACTGCGCGATGATGCTCGTGGGCTTCGTCTGCGTGAGCTTCGTGACCACCGGCAGCCTGCTCAACGGGCTGGCGATGGCGATGGTCGGCGTGCTCCTCGGCCAGATCGGCACCGACGTGAACAGCGGCACCGCCCGCTTCACGATGGACCTGCCCTTCCTCTTCGACGGCGTGGGCGTGGTGAGCATTGCGCTGGGCTGCTTCGGTATTGCCGAGGTGACCAAGAACCTGGACTCGCGCGAGGAGCGCTCGCCTTTCAACGGCAAGATCAACCTGATGCCGACGTGGGCCGAGTTCAAGCGGATCATTCCGAGCGCATTGCGCGGCAGCGCGATCGGGTCCTTCCTGGGCATCCTCCCCGGCGGCGGCCCGACCATCGCCCAGTTCGCGGCCTATGCCATCGACAAGAAGGTCAGCAAGTACCGTGACGAGATCGGCACCGGCTGCATCGAAGGCGTGGCCGGCCAGGCCGCAGCCGACGAAGCCGCCGCACGTACCAGCTTCATCCCGCTGATGAGCATCGGCATTCCGGAGAACGCGGTGATGGCACTGATGCTGGCCGCCTTCATCATCAAGGGCATCCAGCCCGGTCCGAACATGATCGCCGCCCACCCGGAGCTGTTCTGGGGCCTGGTCGCCAGCATGTGGATGGGCAACGTGTTCCTGCTGGTGCTGAACGTACCGCTGGTGCGCTACTGGCTGTCGGTGTTCAAGATCCCGTACGCGGTGCTGTTCCCGTGCATCCTGTTCTTCTGCTGCATCGGCACCTACAGCGTCAACAACAGCATGGAAGACCTCTACATCACGGCCGCCTTCGGTCTCATGGGCTACATGTTCATGCGGCTGGAACTGGACCCCTCGCCGCTGATGCTGGGCTTCATCCTCGGGCCGATGCTGGAAGAGAACTTCCGCCGCGCGATGCTCCTGAGCCGCGGCAGCTTCGCGACCTTCGTCCAGCGTCCGATCTCCGGCACCTTGATGGCTTTGATTGCGGTCTTCGTGGTCTGGCAATTGGTCGCGTTCGTGCTGCAGGTGCGCAAGAAGAAGATGGCGGGGGATGTTGCGCCCATCGATCCGATCGAGCAGCCCGCCGGCTGATTGCGGATGTTCGAGGTGACGGACGAAGTGCGCGCAGTCGCCCGGATGGAGCTTGACAGCCATCCACCGTCCGTCGGCCTGCGGCGTCTTTCAGAGCGCTTCAAACTGCAGAAGATCGACCTGGCCTGGGTCGCCACCGAGGTGTTCGACAACATGCTGGTGCCGGATGTGGAAGCGATCTGGAACTGGGACTTCGCCGGCAACGGCGAGGGCCATCCCGATGCGGAGTTGGACGCCTTGCTCTCACATCTGTTCGTCCATCCCGTTGGCCCCCGGCGCAGGCATCAGCGGTGGGCCGGCGGAATCCAGTAGGCCAGCACCCCCGCCGCCACCAGCGCAATCAGCCCGGTGGCGGCAATGCCCAAGGCCAGCGACAGGCTGGCTGCCAGCAAGGACAGCAGGGCAGGGCCGGACGATGACCCGATGTCCGACATCAGGCGCCACACGCCCAGGAAGTGGGCCCGACCATGCCGTGGCGAATGGTCCGCGCCGAGCGTCATGATCATTCCCGAGCCGATGCCGTTGCCGAAGCCGATCGCCAATGCGGCGATCAGCAAGGTAACGAAGCCATGGGTCAGCGGCATCAGCAGCATGGCCACGCCCATGATCACCATCGACGGCACCGCGACCCAGCGCCGGCCCTTGTGGTCCATCACTTTGCCTGCGGGGTAGAACACCAGCATGTCGATGCCACCGGCCAGGCCGTAGATCAGCGACGCCACTGCGGGTGCCAGGTCCAGATGCTCGGCCCACAACGGAATGACGGCCTGCCGCGAAGCTCGCACCGCACTCACCAGCACCACGCCGATGCCGATGGTGAGGAACACGCGTCGATGGTCCCGCAGCGTCGAGACGAGCGTGGGCGCCGCGACCTGACCGGGCGGGGGCGGGGGTGCTTCCAGGTCCGGAATGCGCGCCCCGATGGCCGCCGCGCCCAGCACCCCGGCGATCCCGATCGCATAGGCCGCCTCGAGGCCATAGGCATGCACCGCAGCGGCCGCGAGGAAGGGCCCGATGAACATGCCGATGCGCATCACGCCGCCCAGCGTCGACAGCGCCCGCGCACGGTACATGACCGGCACCGCCTCTGTCATGTAGCTCTGCCGCGCCAGGTTGTAGACGGCCTGCGACATGCCCACCATGAGGCAGCCCGTCGCGAACAGGCCCAGGTGCGAGGTGAAGACGCACAGGGCCATGCCGAGGCCGCTCCAGAGGCCCGCTACGACGATCGCCCAGCGCTCGCCCCAGCGCATGGTGATGAGCGAGGCCGGAATGTTGTTGAGCAGCGAACCGATGCTGATCAGCGCGACCATCGGCGCGGCCATGGATACCGAGGCGCCGAGATCGCGCGCCGTCAGCGGAACGATGGGAAGGATGGCGCCTTCGCCGATGCCGAAGAGCAGGGAGGGGCCGAAGGCCGGGATGGCGATCTTGCGCAGCGAGAACTCAGCCGGCGGAGACGAGGCGGGCGGGGAAAGGGGAGCCATGCAGGATTGTCATGGCCCTGTGGCGTGGACGCAGAGGCGCGGCGGATTGTCCGACGTGCCTGCTCAGCATGAACTCATGGCTGCTCCGACGGATCGAAATCCAGCTCCACCTTGGCCCCGTTCGGGTCATGGCAGAACAGTTGCCACGTTCCCGCGCCAGCCTGCTGCCGCAGGTCGTACTTGACGCCGCTCGCGTCGAACCGCGCCTTGACTTCACGCAGGCCCTGGGCGGTGAAGGCCATGTGGTCGATCACGCCGGTGCGCTGCGCCGGCACGGGGCGGCCGAAGTACATGTGCAGCACCGCCTGCGGGCCGGTGCCGTAGAGCCAGGCGCCCGGGAAGCCGAGGTCCGGGCGATGGCCGATCTTGAGGCCGAGCAGGCCGGTGTAGAAATCCAGCGTCTTCTGCTCGTCTTCCGCGGTGATGGTGAAGTGGTTCATGCCGACGATCATGGGCGAGTCTCCGGTGGGCGAATTCATGGGACGAGTATGAGCGCTCCGGTGGTGGCGCGCGATTCGAGCCGGGTGTGCGCCTGCGCGGCGGCGTCGAGCGAGAAGCGTTCGATGGGGGGCGGAAGGATGTCGCCATCCGCCAGCGCTTTCCACACGCGCCGGGCACGCTCGGCCAACTGTGCCTGCGTCGACACATAGTCGAACACCACGGGCCGCGAGAAGCTCAGCGACTTGGCCACCAGTGCATCGGGTGGCAGCGGCGTCAAGGGGCCGCTGGCTTGGCCCAGGCTGATCCAGTGACCGCGGCGGGCGAGGGCGGCGAGGTTCTCGTCGTGGGCCGCGTCGCCCAGTCCGTCGATGACCACGTCGGCACCGCCGCAGAGATGCTGCACCGCGTCGGCAAAGCGGTAGTCCCGGGTGACGATCACATGCTCGCAGCCGTGGTCGCGGGCGATGCGGGCCTTGGCATCGCTGGACACCGTGCCGATCACCGTGGCGCCCAGCCTGCGCGCCCAATGGCACACCAGCAGTCCGACGCCACCCGCAGCCGCATGGACCAGCAGGCGCGTGCCACGCTGTACGCGGCCCAGGTCGTGCAGCAGGTAGTCGGCCGTGATGCCCTTGAGCAGCAGCGCGGCGGCCATCTCGTCGTCCACGGCGGCAGGCAGGCTCACCACCCATTCGGCCGGCACGCTGCGCACGCCGCAATAGGCGCCCGGCATCGGGCCGAGGTAGGCCACGCGGTCGCCGGCGAGGAAGCCCGAGACATTGGGGCCGACATCGATCACGCCGCCCGCTGCTTCCATGCCCAGCACGCCTGGCGAGCTGGCCGATACGGGCAGCATCTGCGGTACCCAGCCGCGGCGCAGGTACACGTCGAGGTAGTTGATGCCGATGGCGCGCTGCTGGATGCGGACTTCACCGGCGCGCGGTGGCGCGGCCTCTGCGTTCTCCGCGCGCAGTTCCTCCGGGCCACCGTAGAGTGTCAGCACCACGCGTCGCGTCGGCGCGGGCAGGGCGGTCGGCATCGCGCCGCCGCGGCCCGCTTGCATGTCGCTGCCCCGCAGCAGATGCTGTCGCAGGTTGTCGAACCCGGTCTCGTACACGCCCTGGGCCACGGTCTCGCGCAATTCGTGCTCCATGCCCGGCGGCGTCGCAAAGGTCGACTCCCAGTGCCAGAAGGTGCGGTTGCCATCGGTCACCGGCTTTAGCGTCACCGTGGCCACATAGCGCTGCAGCGGCAGCGTGGCCTCGACGATGCAATAGGTGCTCTTGTGCTGCGTGTCGTCCAGTGTCAACAGTTGCTCGCGGATGCGGTTGCCGTCCTTCAGCGTGAAGCTGCGCACGCAGCCGACCTGGTCGCTGCGCTCGTTGCCCTCGATGCGGCTCTCCGCGATGGCGCTGTGCCACTGGTCGTGGCTGTTGAAGTCGCGCAGCACGGCCCAGACGCGTTCGATCGGTGCGTCGATGACCGTGGAGCGGACGACTTTCTGCAGCATGCGGCGGGTCTATTTTTTCTTGAACTTGAGCTTGCTGCCGTCGAAGGTGCTGACCATCGCGGCCATCAGGCCGTTGTGCGTGATGTACGCATCGGAGCCGGTGTAGGGCTCCTCGAGGAAGTCGGCTTCTGCCTTCCAGTTCATGGCGATCGTGTCGCCCACCTGGATGCCGCTGACCTTGCTGAAGCGGATGCCCTTCAAGCCGTCCGGCGGCGCCTTGACGAAGCCCGCGAACAACTCGCCGACAGCAGCGCGACCCTTGACGACCTGCCCGTTGGGCAGGTGGATCTGCGCATCGGCCGGGTACTGCGCCATCAGGCGATTCCAGTCGGAGTGGTTGAGCGCATCGAGGTGCTCGGCGATCACTTTCTCCACGGTGCGTTGCTTCTTCAACGGCGGCAGCTTCATGGGTTCGGACCACGCGCTGGCGGCGCAGAGGCCAAGCGCGCAGACCACTGCCAATTCCTTGAGTCGCTTCATGGGGGATGACCTTCCAGGCGCGGTCTCGGATGGGAGGCTTCAGCGCGCGGACCGCTTCAACGCGTCGAAGCCTGCTTGGAAGACGCCGTTGCCGATCGACTCGGTCAGCTCGCGCTCGCGGCCGGCATCGCATTCGAACTCGGCGCTCCATTCGGCGAAGCAGCGAGCGCCATCGGTCACGGGCGTCAGCTTGAGCGTGGCGACGTATCCGGTGACGCCCATCGGGCTTTCGAGGATCTCGTAGGTGCAGCTGTAGTCATAGTCCGACAGGGCCAGCAGCCGCTCGCGGATCATGCCACCGTCCTTCAGGTGAAAGTGGCGGATGCAACCGATGCGGTCGGCCGGCTGGCCGTTTTCGATGCGGCTGTCGGCGATGAGCGGATGCCACTTCGGCAGGCCGTTGAAGTCGCGGATGCGCGACCAGACGTTGTCGGCGCTGGCATCGATGACGCTTGACGTGTAGACATTGACCACGCGCTATTCCTTCTTGACGGCAGCGGGCAGTGCGGCCTGCGAGCCGCTGGCGTCGCCGACCAGGCGCTGGATGTCGCCGCCCTCGATACCGATCTCGCGCAGCAACTGGTCGACCAGCGGCGCTTGTGCGCGGAAGCGCAAGGCCGAATTGACCATGCCATCGGCGAATCCTCCGCCCTCGCCATTGACGGAGCCGCCGCCCTGCGAGCCACCAAGGCCGTCGACGTGCATGATCTTGATGCTCTCGATGCGCTCCATCGGCCGCACCGATTCGCGGATGATGGCCTCGGCCTTCTCGACCAGCTTCATGCGAAGGGCGGACATGCGCGCCTCAGGCGTGAGCATGTTGTGGGCCTCGTTCATCATGCGGGCGGCGTCGGCCTCGATCTCGGCGCGCACGCGCATGGCCATCGAGCGGATCTTCTCGGCGTCCGCATCGGCTTCGGCCTGGGCGCGTACCGCGGCGCCGCGGGCGGTGCTCGCGTCGCTTTCGGCTTGCGCGGAGGAGGTGAGTCGCAGCGCGTCGCGTTCGGCGATCTGCGCGGCGGCGATCAAGTCGATGGCCTTCTTGCGCTCGGCCATCTCGACTTCGCGGGCGGTGAAGACCTTTTCCTCCGCCGACACCGCGAGTGCACGCGCCGCCTCGGCCTCTGCCACCGCCTCGCTTTGCGCCTTGCTCTCGCGCGCCACCGAGATCGCGCGCTGCTGCTCGGCCAGTTCAAGCGAGGTGCGGCGCTCGATCTCTGCGCTCTGGATCGCGCGCTCCTTGCCGATGCGGCCTTCCTCGATCGTCTGCTCCGAGCGGATGCGCGCCGTGTCGATGCTCTGCTTGGCAACGATCTGCGCGTTCTCCGCCTCCTGCTCGCGCTGGGCACGCTCGGTCGACACTTCGGCGCGTTGGCGCGCACGGGCCATCTCCAGCTCGCGCTGCTGCGCCAGGCGCGCGTGTTCGCTCTCGCGGTCGATGTCGAGAGAGAGCTTCTCTGCTTCCAGGTTCTTGTTGCGGATGGCGATGAGCGTGTCCTGCTCGACGTCGTTGCGCTGCTTCTTGCGATGTTCGATCTGTTCGGTGAGGCGGGTCAGGCCCTCGGCGTCGAAGGCGTTGCTGGGGTTGAAGAACTCCATGCCGGTCTGGTCGAGTTGCGTGAGCGAGGCGGCTTCGAGTTCCAGGCCGTTCTTGGTGAGGTCTTCGGCCACGGCATCGCGCACGCGCTTGACGTACGCGCCGCGCTTCTCGTGCAGTTCTTCCATCGTCATCTCGGCGGCGGCGGTGCGCAGGGCATCGACGAACTTGCCTTCGACCAGTTCCTTTAACTGTTCGGGCTCCATGGTGCGCAGGCCCAGGGTCTGCGCTGCAGCGGCGACGGCTTCCTCGCTGGTCGCGACGCGCACATAGAACTCGGCGATCACGTCCACGCGCATGCGGTCGCGCGTGATGAGCGCCTTGTCGCGGCCACGGCTCACTTCGAGGCGCAGCGTGTTCATGTTGACCGGGATCACGTCGTGCACGATGGGCAGCACGAAGGCGCCGCCGCCGAGCACCACCTTCTGCCCGCCGAGGCCGGTGCGCACGAAGGCGCGTTCCTTCGAGCTGCGCAGGTAGAGCCAGTGCAGGAGCCAGACCGCGATCGCGACGACGATCGCGACCACGATCAGCCCGAGGATGAAACTTCCGAATTGAGCGCCTGACATGGGTGTCGTCTCCATTGATCCAGTGGTGTGTCGTCTATCGCGCGATCTCGACGAAGCGTCGCGTGGTCTCGGTCAGCGCCACCTCGGTGGGCAGGCGCTCCATCGAACTCGCGCCGTAGAAGCCGGCGCAGCTCGGGCAGTTGGCGAGGATGTAGGCCGCGTCATCGGGCGTGGCGATGGGGCCGCCGTGGCACAGCACGATGACCTGCGGGTTCACCTCGTGCGCAGCAGCGGCCCAGGCGTTGACCAATGGCACGCAGTCGGGCAGCTTGAGCGCGGTGTCGGCGCCGATCACGCCGCCCGTGGTCAAGCCCATGTGGCAAACGATGATGTCGGCCCCCACGCCGGCCATGGTGCGGGCTTCGGCTTCGCTGAAGACGTAGGGCGTGGTCAAGAGGTCGAGCGCGCGGGCTTTAGCGATCAGCTCCACCTCCAGCCCGTAGCCCATGCCGGTCTCTTCCAGGTTGGCGCGGAAGGTGCCGTCGATGAGCCCGACGGTCGGGAAGTTCTGGATGCCCGAGAAGCCGAGCGAGATGATCCGCTGGAGGAATTCCTCCGGGATCATGAACGGGTCCGTGCCGTTCACGCCGGCCAGCACCGGCGTGTGCTTGACGACAGGCAGCACCTCGTGCGCCATCTCGCAGACGATCTCGTTGGCATTGCCGTAGGCCATCAGCCCCGCGAGCGAACCGCGCCCCGCCATGCGGTAGCGGCCCGAGTTGTAGATGACGATCAGGTCGATGCCGCCCGCTTCCTCGCACTTGGCCGACAGCCCGGTGCCGGCGCCGCCGCCGATGAGCGGTTGGCCGGCCGCGATCTTGGCCCGGAAGCGTTCCAGCAAGGTGGTGCGTGCGATGCGGGGCATGGTGCTGGGTTCTCCTCGCTGTTGTGGTCTTGTTGTTCAGGCGCGGCGCATGCCGGTGGCCGATCGCGACGACACATCGTTCCAGGCGGCGACCAGGGCATCTGCAAAGGCCTCGTCGTTGATGTGCAGCGGCAGGCGTTGGAGCTTGCGATCCGGGCCGGTGCGGAAGCCGGTCTCGATGGCAGTGAACAGGGCGCGGTCCGCTTCGGGGTCGTGGAAAGGCTGGCCGGGCTTGTCGATGGCCGAGACGCCCCCTTCGGGGATGAGGAAGCGCACCGGGCCGCGCATCGCGTTGAGCTTGGTGGCGATGAACTCGCCGATGAGGCGGCACTCGTCGGGCGTCGTGCGCATCAGCGTGACGTTCGGGTTGTGGCGGTAGAGCCTGCGGCCCTTGAAGCGTTCCGGCACCGTGTCCCACGCGCCGAAGTTGACCATGTCGAGCGCGCCGCAGGAGCCGACGTAGGGCAGGGCGTGCCGCGCGAACACGTCGAGCCGGGTCGGCCCGGCCGAGAGCGTGCCGCCGACGATCTCGTCCGCGATCTCGGTGGTGGAGACGTCGATGGCGCCGACGATGAGTTCCGAATCGGCCAGCTTCTCCATCGACTGGCCGCCGACGCCGGTGGCGTGGAAGACGAGGCAGTCGTACGTGTCCTCGAGCTTCTTCGTCACGGCCTGCACGCAGGGCGTGGTCACGCCGAACATGGTCAGGCCGATGGCCGACTTGGCGACGGTGGAGGTCACGGGCGGGTGCGCGATCATGCCGGCCAGCGCGTTGGCTGCATTCGCCAGCACCAGTTCGCTGATGCGATGGATGCCCTGCACGTCGGTCACCGAATACATCATGCAGATGTCGCTCGGGCCGACGTAGGGGCGCGTGTCGCCGCTGGCCATGGTCGAGACCATCATCTTGGGCACGCCGATGGGCAAGGCGCGCATGCCTTGCGTGGCCATCGAAGTGCCGCCGGAGCCGCCCGCGGAGATGATGCCGCCCATGTCGCGGCGCGTGAGCAGGTAGTGCTCGAAGGCGGTGGCCATCGCGGTCATGGCCATGCCACGGTCGGTGCCGAAGACGGCGGATTCGCCTTGCGGGTGGTGGCGCGCCACCTCGCGGGGATGGACGCTGGCAGGGGAGGGCTTTCCTGATGTCGAGAGGTCGACGGTGACGACGCGCATGCCGAGCTTTTCCAGGCACTGGCGCAGGAAGGCGAGTTCGCGGCCCTTGGTGTCGAAGGTGCCGGCGACGTAGGCGGAGCGGGCGCTGCTGGCGGCGACGGGGAATTCGAAGACGCGGGGCGATGCGCTGGCGGCCGGGGTTGCGGTGGACGTTGATGCGGCGGGCGTCAACGCAGGTGCCGGTGCCATCGAGGCTTGCCGTGGAATGTCGGCAACGGGCGCGGCCGTGCCACCCGCGTTCCAGCGCGTGAAGCCACGCACGGTACCGGGCGCCACGTCGTCGAGCGAGGGCGCGCCGTCGCCATGCGCACGGCGGACCGTGAAGACCTGCGTCGTCGCCGCGGCGGCGATGTCACGAGGCTCGGCCTGTGGATCGTCCTCTTCGTCCGTCCCGCCTGAACGAACGCCGAGCAAGCGCTCCTGCAACTCTCGATCGGCGGCCAGTTGCGAGGTCGGCATCACCTGCGCGATCCGACCATTCACCATCAACCCGATGCGGTCGGCCACCGAGATCGCAACGCCCAGGTTCTGCTCGATCAGCAGCACGGCGATCCTGCCTTCGGCGGCCAGGTCGCGCAACGCTTGCGCCACCTGCTCGACGATGACCGGCGCCAGGCCTTCGGTGGGCTCGTCCATCACGAGCAGCTTGGGGTTGAGCAGCAACGCGCGGCCGATGGCGAGCATCTGTTGCTCGCCGCCCGACAGTTGCGCTCCACCATTGCTGCGCCGCTCCGCCAGGCGCGGGAACATCGAGTACACGCGGTCCACATCGCGCCGCTTGCTGGCCACCAGTCGCAGCGTTTCGTCGACCGAGAGCGAGGGCCACACGCGCCGGCCCTGCGGCACATAGGCAATGCCGCGCTTCGTGATCTCGTTGGGCGCCATGCCCAGGATCTCCTCACCCGCCAGCCGCACGCTGCCACGCGCCGGCACCAGCCCGGTGATCGCGTTGCACAGCGTGGTCTTGCCCATGCCGTTGCGCCCGACGATGCCCAGCACGCCCCGCTCCAGCGTCAGGCTCACGCCTTGCAGCGCGTGGGCGCGGCCATAGTACACGTCGAGCCCATCGACGACCAGCACCGGGCCATTGCCGGCGATGGCATCGCCCTTGTCCCGATCGCTGCCGCCAAACCAGGCCATCAGTGCTTGCTCCCCATGTAGATCGCCTGCACCTGCGCGTCGTTCTCGATCTCATCGGGCGTGCCGGTGCGCAGTTCGCGCCCGTTGTGCATCACCGTGACGCGGTCCACGACGCGCAGCGCGATGTCGAGGTCATGCTCGATCAGCACGAAGCTCATGTGCGCCGGCAGCGAGCCAAGCAGCGCGACCAGTTCACGCCGCTCGTGCGGCGACAGTCCGGCAGCCGGCTCGTCGAACAGGATGAGCCGCGGTGCACCGGCCAGCGCCATGCCGATCTCCAGTTGCCGCTGCTGACCGTGCGCCAGGTTGGCGACCCGCTCGTCGGCGATGTGGGTGAGGCGGGCGCGCTCCAGCAGGTCATTCGTGGCCCGCGTCGAGGCATTGTTGGCCCGCGCCCGCAGGAAGCTGAAGCGGCCGCTGGCCACGCCGCGCACCGCCAGGAAAAGGTTGTCCCGCACCGTGAGGTCGCGGAACAAGAGCGAAGACTGGTACGTGCGCCGCATGCCCTTGCGAATGCGGTCATGCGGCGGCAGGTCCGTGATGTCTTCGCCGAAGAAATGGATGCGACCGGCCGTCGGCGGAAAGTCGCCGGTGATCGCATTGAACAGCGTGGTCTTGCCCGCGCCGTTGGAGCCGAGGATCGCGTACTTCTGGCCCGCCGTGACAGTGAGCGAGATGTTGTCGACCGCCTTCAGCGCACCGAAGGCGCGTGTCACCCCGTCCAGCCGCAGCGCGTCGCCCGAGAGCAGCTGTGCGCCGCTGCCGCCCGCAACGGTGTGCGGGCCGGCTACAGCGCGGTGCGTCGCGCGGGGCCTGAGCGGGGTGATCGAGGCCATCAGGTCCGGCAATCCGGCACGTCGCGCGTGCCCAGGCCCATCTTCTTGAAGTCCGCTTCCGGCAGTCCCAGCGTCTGCGTGATGTTGGGCACCGACTTCACGACCTTGTTGTAGAAGGAACCATCGGGTGCCTTCGTCACTTCGGTGATGTAGGTGGTGCCGACGCCGTTGCGGTTGCCGTCGATCTTCACGTCGCCGGCCGGGCCCTTGAAGTTGGTCTTCTGCAAGGCCTCGCGGTACGCCTTCTGGCCGTTCGACAAATCACCCTTCACCGCATCGAGCGCGTCCAGCGTCGCCTTGGTGTTGATGTAGTAGAGGTAGGCGAACAGCGACGGGCTCGGGAAACCGTCCTTGAAGTTGGCCTTGTAGTCGGCCACGAACTTCTTCCACTCCGGCGTGTCGATCGAATCGGCCATCGGCCCGGCCGACGCCGTGCCCAGCAGCGACTCGCGGCGCTTGCCCTTGAAGTTGAGCACCGTCTGGTCCACCGTGATGGAGCCGCCGACCATCGGCTTGTCGCCACCGGCCTGCTCGTACTGCGTAAGGAAGTTCACCGCATCCGAGCCGCCCAGCACCACGACCAGCGCGTCGACGTCCTTGGGAATCTTCGCGATCACCGAGGCATAGTCCTTGGTGCCCAGTGGCACCCACGCCTTGTCCACCACCTTGCCGCCCTTGGCGCAGTAGCTGGCCATGAAGCCCTGCACCTGCGAATACGGGAAGCCGTAGTCTTCGGCGATCAGGTAGGTCTTCTTGTAGCCCTTGGCCAGCACATGCTCGCCAAGGCCCACCATCCACTGCGCGCCCTCGGTGTTGAACCGGTAGAAGTTGGGCGCCGGGTCGCCCCAGGTCGCGGCCTGCGCGCCCGATGAGCCGTTGATGAAGGTCACGTTCGGCTGCGTCTTCGCATAGTTCTTCACCGCGATGCCTTCGTCACCCGACAGCGGGCCGATCATGATCGGCACCTTGTCCTGCTCGACGGCCTTGCGCGTGGAGTTGACGGCCTTGTCCGGCGTGGCGTCGGAGGAGACCTTGATGAACTCGATCTTCTTCCCGCCGGCCATGCCGTTCTTTTCCTTCAGCGCGAGGTCGGCGCCGCGCATGCCGTCCTGGCCGGGCGCCGCGAACGGGCCTTCCAGCGATGCCAGCAGACCGATCTTCAGGACCTCCTGCGCCTGGGCCAGCCCGCCCATGCTGATCAACGCCGCGGCAGCCACGATGCTGCGCGCGAACAAACGATTGCCTCTGCTCATGTCTCGCTCCTTCTTGTCATCGATGAATGCGGCCACTGCCGCGGTTGGGGGAAAGCATGTCGACGCGGTTGCGCAGGTGTTGCCACAGGCCCAGCAATCCGTCGGGGGAGAAGAGGACGATGGCGAGGAACACGCCGCCGATCACGAGGTTGAAGCGTTCGCGGTCGACCAGGTCGATGGCGAAGTTCTGCAGGAGCACGAACACGATCGCGCCGATGAAGGCGCCGATCGGGTGCTTCATGCCGCCGAGCACGGCGATGATGAGGATGTTGATCATCGCGCCGGTGCCCACGGTGCCGGGCGAGATGCGGTTGTTGTACCAGACCATGAGGATGCCGCCGATGGCCGCGAGGAAGCCTGCGACCGCGTAGGCAGCCACACGATGCGCCGTCACGTTGTAGCCCAGCGCCAGCATGCGGCGCGGGTTGTCGCGGATGCCTTGCAGCGCAATGCCGAACGGTGCGCGGATCAGGTGCTTGACGAAGAAGTAGCCGGCGAGCGAGCAGGCCAGCACCACGAAGTAGAAGGGCATCGGGTCGCGGAAGTCGATCCCGAACAGCACCGGCGGCGCGATCTTGCTGAAGCCCTGGAAGCCGTTGAAGACGGTGTAGTTCTGCTGGGCCAGGTAGAAGAAGGCGACGCCCACGGCCAGCGTGATCATGATGGTGTAGATGCCCTCGGTGCGCACCGAGAGCCAGCCGATGCCTGCGGCAACCAACGTGGCCAGCGAGATCGCGACGATGAGCGCGAGCCACCACGGCCATCCGAGGCTGATGGCCACATTGCTGCTGGTGCCGAAGATGGCGAGCATGTAGGCCGCGAAGCCCGCGACCGTCATCTGCGCCAGCGACACCATGCCGCCGTAGCCACCGAGAAAGGTGAGGGAGAGCGCAATCAATCCCAGTGCGAGCGATTGCGCGCCGATCTGGAAGGTGAAGAAGGGCGATGCGAAGAAGGGGTAGGCGAGCACGAAGGCCAGGACGATGGCGTGCCGCCACTTGATGGCGCGGATCGAGGCGCGCCAGCGGGACCAGGATTCGGTTGGTGCGTGCGCGGATGAGGCTGTGGGCTGCGTGCCGATGGGATGCACGATCGCTGTGCCTCGCGCCGCCCGCGACAGATCGGCAGCCGTGGCCGACGAGTTCATCGCGCGTCGCCATTTGGCGGCACTCATGTGTTCTTCCCCATCAGCCCACGCGGCTTGAACGCCAGCGCCACCACCATGATCACGAAGGTGAAGACCACGCTGTAGGTCGGCGCATAGGCCAGCCCGAACTGTTCCGCCAGGCCGATCAGCAGCGCCCCGATGGCCGCGCCCACCACGCTGCCCATGCCACCGACGATCACCACCACCAATGAGGCCAGCAGGTAGCGCGTGTCCTCACCCGGCGAGATCGACAGCGCCGTGCCACCCACCACACCTGCCAGCCCGGCCATCCCCGCGCCGATCGCAAAAGTCAATGCGAACACGCGCTGCACGTTCACGCCCGATGCCGCCAGCATCCCCCGGTCATCCACCCCGGCGCGGATCATCATGCCGATGCGGGTGCGCGTGAGCATCAGCCACAGCCCGACGCCGATCACCACCGAGGCCACGAACACGAAGATGCGGTAGGTCGGGAACTTGTTGACCAGCGGCAGCGTGGTCGAGCCGTAGATCCACGAGGGCGGGTCGAAGGTGTAGATCTCGGCGCCCCAGATCCACAGCGCGATGTCGGCCATCACGATGGAGAGACCAATCGTCACCAGCGTCTGCCGCAGGTCCTGCCCCTGCATGTGCCGGAAGATCAGCACCTGCATCAGCAGGCCCAGCACCGCCGCCGAAAGAAAGCCCGCAATGACCGCCAGCACCCACGAGCCCGTGTGCTCGCCGACATACCAGCCGATGTACGCGCCGACCAGGTAGAGCGAGCCATGCGCCAGGTTGACGTTGCGCATCAGGCCGAACACGAGCGTGAAGCCGCTCGCCACAAGGAAGTACAGCGAGGCCAGCGTCAGGCCGTTGAGAAAGGTCTTGAAGAACAGCGTGTAGTTGTCCCACAGCGCCCAGACGACGAACACGGCGATGGGCACGCCGAAGAGCAGCCACAAGAACCAGCTCTTCTTGCTCACGCAGCCCGCTCCCACTGCCGCTGGGACGCAATCTCCGGCGCCTTCGCGAACTCGCCGTCCTTCATCACCGCCAGGATCCGCTTCGGGTCGCGCAGGATCGACAGGTTGGCGAGCGGGTCGCCATCGACCAGCAGCAGGTCGGCCAGGTAGCCGTCCTTGATGACGCCGAGTTCGTCCGGCTTCATCATGATCTGGCCGCCGTAGAGCGTGGTGCAGCGGATCGCCTCCATCGGCGTGAAGCCGAGGTACTTGACGAAGAACTCCAGGTCGCGCGCGTTCTGGCAGTGCGGCGTGAAGGCAAAGCCGTAGTCGCCGCCCGGCAGGACGCGAATGCCGCGCTTGTGCATCTTCGAGAGTGAGACGCAGGCGGCTTCCCATTCGATCTGGTAGCCCATGTCCACGGCCATCGCGTGCGTGATGCCCCACGGCTCCGCCTCGTACAGCATCGCGTAGAGGATCGCGATGCCGGGCGCGACAAAGACATGGTCCTTGGCGGCTTCGAGCATGTCGAGCGCTTCCTCGTCGACAAAGCTCGCGTGGTAGATCAGGTCGATGCCGTGGCGCAGCGCCTGCTTCACGCTTTCCGAGGAGCGCGCATGCGCCACGCCACGCTTGCCGCGGATCTTGACCTCGCGCATCGCGGCGGCGACTTCCTCGTCGAGCATCCACGCGGTCTCCGAAGGCGACTGCGGCGTGAAGTTGTCGCCCGAGAGGTTGAGCTTGATCGAGTCGACGCCGTACTTGAGGAACATGCGCACCGCCTTGCGCATCTCGTCCGGGCCGCTGACGTTGACGCCGAAGCTGAATTCGGGGAAGGGCAGGTGGGGCAGCGTCTCGTCGCCGAGGGCGCCTAGCACAGTAATCTCCTGGCTGGCCGCGAGGTAGCGCGGGCCGGGGATCTGGCCGGCGTTGATCGCGTTGCGAATCACCACGTCGAGCCGCGGCTTGGCGCAGGCCGCGCCCACGCACGAGGTGAACCCGGCCTGCAGGTAGCGCTTGGCGACCTTGGCGCACCACAGCACATGCTCCTCCAGCGGCATGGTCTGGATGGCGGCCAGCGAGGCCGCGTCGTTCCAGGAAAAATGCGTGTGGGCCTCGCACATGCCGGGCATCAGCGTGGCGCCAGCGCCATCGATGATCTGCGCGCCGCCGGGCGAGATCGGCGCGGTGCTGCGGCCGACCTGGCGGATGCGGTTGCCGCGCACGAGCACGCTGCCGGAGTAGGGGTTCTGCCCCGTGCCGTCGAGGATGCGGACGTTGGTGAAGACGACATCAGCCATGTGCTTCTCCTTGCGGTATCAAGCCGCCCACTGCGCCATCTGGTGCGCCCGCCGCACAGGCGGCGCCCGATGAAACTCGCCATCCTTCATCACCGCCAGGATCCGCGCCTTGTCCTGCAACACGGTGATGTCCATCAGCGGATCTCCGTCCACCAGCAGGATGTCCGCCAGGTACCCCTCGCGGATGTAGCCCAGCACCTTCCCCATCCGCATCATCGGCCCGCCCCATGCGGTGGCCGACAGCAGCGCCTCCATGTTGCTCATCCCCACGTACTTCACGAAGTACTCCAGGTCCTTCGCATTCGTGCCGTGCGGCGTCCAGGCGAAGCCGTAGTCGCCACCGGGCAGGATGCGGATCCCGCGCTTGCGCATCGCGCGCATGCTCTCGACGGCGGCCTCCAGCTCGCGGTGATAGCCCATCTTGCGCGTGACCTCGGGCGTCAGTCCCCATTGGCTCGCGTGATAGGAGGTGTTGATGAGCCAGGCCAGCCCCGGCGCGATGAAGTGCTCGGTCTTGTGCGCCTCCAGCATGTCCAGCGCCTCGGTGTCGGTGAAGCTCGCGTGGTAGATCACCTCGATGCCTTGCTTCACGCATTGCTTGATCGACCAGGTCGAGCGCGCATGCGCCGCGACGCGCTTGCCCCAGTTCTTCGCTTCCTCGACGCAGACGCGCACTTCCTCCTCGGTGAACTGGCTGGCCTCGCTCGGCATGCCGGTGATCGACTCGCCCGAGAGATTGATCTTCAGCGAATCCACACCGTACTTGCAGAACATGCGCACGCAGCGGCGCATTTCCTCCGCACCGCTCACGATCGCGCCGAAAGCGAATTCCGGCTGCGGCAGATGCGGTTGTGTCGTATCGCCGAGGCCGCCCGGCACCGTGATCTCCTGGCTGGCCGCGAGGTAGCGCGGCCCGATGATGGTCCCGTCGTTGATCGCATTGCGGATCACCACGTCGAGCCGCGGCTTGGCCGTCGCCGCGCCCACGCAGCTGGTCCACCCCATGTCCAGATAACGCTTGGCCACCTCGGCGCACCAGAGGATGTGCTCCTCCGGCGGCATGCGCTGGATCGCGTCCAGGCTCGGCTGGTCGTTCCAGGAGAAATGCGTGTGCGCCTCGACCATGCCGGGCATCAGGAAGGCGCCCGCGCCGTCGATGACCTGTGCGCCGCTGACGGGCGCGGACCTGCCGCCGTAGCCCTGCTTCACGACACGCGAGATGCGGTTGCCCTGCACCAGCACGTCGCCCATGAATGGCGCCTCGCCGCCGCCATCGAAGATCTTCACGTTGGTGAACATCACATCGGCCATGTTCAGCTCCTTGCGTTCGATGCCAGGAAGTCGCGCAGCTCGCGAGCGCATTCCTCCGGCCGTTCGATGGGCGTCCAGTGCCCGCAGCGCGGCAGCACCACCACGCGCTTGCTGGCCGCGCGGTGCAGCCTGTCGGCCATGGCGCGCACGGCCTGGGGCGGCGCCACTCCGTCCTCGTCGCCGGTCACGAGCAGCACCGGCGCCTCGATGTTCTCTACGGCCGCGGGCTGTGCCGCCGCCAGCGCCTCGCAACTGCGCGCGTAGTTCTCGCCCTCCTGCCGCATGAGGCTCTCGCGCACATAGGCCACGGCGATCGGCAGGCGCGCGCGCGTGTCGGCGGAGATGGAGGCTTGCAGCAGCGCCTGCGCAATCTCCTGCATGCCGCTCGCCCCTTCGCGCGCCTTGGCCGCACGCGCCTGGATGGCCGTGCGCGCCGCATCGGGCGGCGTGATCAGTGGCCCGAACATCGCGAGGCTCGCGACCCGCTTGGGGTGCGCCGCCGCGATGTGCTGCAGCACGATGTTGCCCATCGAATGCCCGACCCAATGCGCTCGCAGCACGTTCAGCCGGTCGCAGATATCCAGCGTCGTGGCCACGTAGCGCTCGATCGTCAAGCCGCCTTCAGCCCGCTGCGATCGCCCGCTGCCCGGCAGGTCCAGGCGGATCACGCGATGCCGTGCCATCGCCGGCATCAGCGGCGTGAAGGTGTTGGAACTGCCGCCCAGCCCGTGCACGCAGACGATGGCCGGGCCTTCGCCGTCCTCTTCCACCGCAATGCGGTCGATGATTTGGAAGCGCATGGCCTACTCGAACCGGTTCTCGATGACACCGACGCCATCGATCTCGATGCGCACCACGTCACCGGGCTTGAGCCACTGCGGCGGGTTCTGCCCCATGCCGACGCCCGAGGGAGTGCCCGTCGCGATCACGTCGCCAGGGTGTAGCGTGATGCCGCGCGAGCAGGTCTCGATGAGCGTGGGGATGTCGAAGATCATGTCGCGCGTCTGCCCGTCCTGTCGCAGCGCGCCGTTGACCCATCCGCGCACGCGCGTCTTGCGGCCATCCATTTCGTCGGCGGTCACGATCCACGGGCCCATCGGGCAGAAGGTGTCGAAGCTCTTGCCCAGGTCCCATTGCTGGTGGCGCATCTGCACGTCGCGGGCGGTCACGTCGTTGACCACCGTATAGCCGAAGATGTGGTCCATTGCCCGCGAAGCCGGGATGTCGCGCCCGCCGCGGCCGATGACCACCGCCAGCTCCGATTCGTAGTCGATCTGTGCCGAGATGGAAGGCGAGGGCAGCTGCACCGCATCGCGCGGCCCGATCACGCATTCGCCGAGCTTGCCGAAGACGATGGGCCACGGATCGCTCTCAGGCATCGCCGTGCGGAATACCGTGCCGGCCAGTTCAGCCGCATGCGCGTGGTAGTTGCGGCCGACGCAGAACAGGCTGCGCAAGGGGCGCGGCAGCGGCGAGCGCAGCGTGACCAGTTCAGTGGGAATCCGCGTGCCCGAAGGCTGCGGCAGCGACCCGCCTTCGGCCAGCGCCTGGATCAGCGGGAGCACCCCGCGCGACGCGTCGCGCACGCCCAGCGGCGTGGCTTCCCGCCCGTCCGGCGAGATCGTGCCCACGCAGTCGCGACCACCCCAATTCCAACTGGCCAAACGCATTGACTTTGTCTCCATGGCGCCCCGTGGTCTTGCTGCATTGAATCAGCCGCCTCGAAGTCTCGGAAGTCATTCGGAAGTCTCGTTTGAGACTTGCGTCTCAAACTGGGATGGCTGCATCATACGGTTCGACTTCCAGAAATCACAAGACACGCAGGGGCTTCCAGCGCTCCGGACAAACCCGATGGCGAGACTGAAACACAAGCTGAGCGAGCCGCCCGTACCGCCCGACCGCGGCGTGCGCGCGGCCACCTTCAAGCTGCTGCTCGACACGGCAATGACCATCATCAAGGAGAGCGGCCACATTCCGTCGGTCGCCGAATGCGCGGCGCGCTCGAAGGTGTCGCGCGCCACCGCGTACCGCTACTTCCCAAGCCGAAGCGCGCTGGTCACCGCGGTGATCGACAGCTCGCTTGGCCCGGTGCGCAAGCTCGCCTCAGACAACCCGAACGGCCGCGAGCGGGTGCATGAACTGTTCCTCCAGACCTTTCCGCGCTTCAAGGAATTCGAGGCGCAGTTGCGGGCCGCCGCACAGCTCTCGTTGGAGCAATGGGGCCTGGAGCGCGCCGGGTTGCTGGAAGAAGAGCCGTACCGGCGCGGCCATCGCGTGCGGATCCTGGAGCATGCGATCGAACCGCTGGCGCCGCTGATGCGGCCGGCCGTGCGCGACCGCCTGCACCATGCGCTGTCGGTCGTCTACGGCATCGAGCCCTATGTGATCCTCAAGGACATCTGGGGCCTGCGCGACCGCGAGGTCGAGAAGACCGCGCTGTGGATGGCCGATGCGCTGATCGACGCCGCGCTGCGCGAATCCGATGTCAAGCCCGTCAAGACGAAAAGCACCTGACCATGCCCCTTGAATCTCCCGCCTGGTACGACGCCCAATACAACAACCGCGCCCGCATCCCGGAGCATCCCGCCATCCTGCAGCACTGGGCCGATGCGTCGGCGCGGGCGTTGGAGCGGCCCGAATGGCTGTTCGATCTGTCCTATGGCGAAGGGCCCGGCGAGCAACTCGACATCTTGCCCGCGCCGCGTCCGAACTCGCCCTTGTTCGTCTACATCCACGGCGGCTACTGGCGTGCGCTGGACAAGCGCGACCATGCCTTCATCGCGCCGCCGCTGTCCGATGCAGGCGCCGAGGTCGTGCTTCTCAACTACGCACTGTGTCCGGCCGTGAGCATCGAGCACATCGTGCTGCAGCTCGTCCGCGCGCTGGAATGGGTCTGGCGCAATGCCAGAGATCTCTGCTGTGACCGCGATCGCATCGTCGTGGGCGGCCATTCCGCGGGTGGACACCTGGCGACGATGCTGCTGGCTTGCGACTGGCCGGCTGTGGCGCCGGACCTGCCGGCCGACCTCGTGAAGTCGGCGCTGTCGATCTCGGGTCTTTACGAACTGGAGCCGCTTCGGCACGCGCCCTTTCTCGCGCCGGATCTCGGCTTGACGGAGGCGTCGGCCCTGCGCCTGAGCCCCGCCGCGATGCCCGCACCGGCGCGGGGATCGCTGGTGACGGTGGTGGGCGGCGAGGAGAGCGAGGAGTTCCACCGGCAGGCCGCATTGATCTCGCAAGCCTGGGGGCCGGGCGTCGTCACCGCCGCGGAAGTCGAAGCCGGCCGCAATCACATGAACGTGCTCAACGAGTTGGCGAACCCGCAGTCTGCTACGCACCGGCGCGCGCTGGCCCTGCTGGGCCTGGGCCATGGCCACGGCATTCCATGAGTTCCGCGACAGGCGTGCCGCCGGCCGTGCGCTTGCGCTGGCCCTGACTGCCTACGGCGGCCAGGCGGACGTGCGCGTGCTGGCGCTGCCGCGCGGCGGCGTGCCGGTGGCCTTCGAGGTGGCCAGGGCGCTGCATGCGCCGCTCGACGTGTTCGTCGTGCGCAAGCTCGGCGTGCCGGGACATGAGGAGTACGCGATGGGCGCGATCGCTTCGGGCGAGGTGCAGGTCCTCGATGAGGAGGTGGTGCGCCGGCTGGGAATCAGCGAGGCCGCGATCGATCGCGTGGTGAATGCGGAGCGCGCTGAACTGGAACGTCGCGAGCAGCGCTATCGCTGCGCCCGGCCCGCGCCCGAGGTGCGCGGCTGCCGGGTGCTGCTGGTCGATGATGGCCTGGCGACCGGCGCGACGATGCGCGCCGCAGTCCGGGCGCTGCGCTTGCTGGATCCGGCACGCATCGTCGTGTGTAGCCCGGTCGCCTCGGTCCAGGCTGCGGCGCTGTTGCGCGAGGAGGCGGACGAGGTCGTCTGCCTTGGCACGCCGGCGCACTTCCGTGCGGTCGGCGCGTGGTATGTCGACTTCTCGCAGACCACCGACGAGGAAGTCATGGAACTGTTGGGGCGGCGGCCCTAACTCACGATCCGCACCGGCATCTGCGAAAACCCGTGCACGAAGGACGAGCGCACCCGCTTCGGCTCGCCCATCAATTCGATCTCGGTCCCGCGCCGCAACAGTTCCTCCCACAGGATGCGCAGTTGCAGGTCGGCGATCCGATTCCCAACGCAGCGATGGATGCCGAAGCCGAAGGACAGATGCAGGCGCGGCATCGGCCGGTCGATGATGAATTCGTCGGGCTGCGGGATCATCGCCTCGTCGCGATTGGCCGAGAGGTACCACAGCGCCAGCTTGTCGCCCTTGCGGATCTGCTTGCCGCCCAGCTCCGTGTCTTGCGTTGCGGTGCGGCGCATGTAGGCCAGCGGCGTTTGCCAGCGGATGACCTCGGTGACCATGCTGCCGATCAGCGACGGATCGGCGCGCAGCTTCTTCATCTGCCCGGGGTGCTGCAGCAGTGCCAGCAGGCCGCCCGTCATCGTGTTGCGCGTGGTGTCGTTGCCGCCGACGATGAGCAGCACCAGGTTGCCCATGAATTCCAGCGGCGTCATGTTCCGGGTGGCCGGGCTGTGCGCCAGCATCGAGACCAGGTCGGCGCGCGGCGGCGCGTTGACGCGCTCGTTCCACAGCTTCATGAAGCAGCCCAGCATCTCGCGCAGTCCGGCCATGCGGACCTCGGGCTCCGGCGCGTCCGGGTTGGTGAGCTTGTTGGACGTGGCGAGGTCCGACCAGTGGGTGAGGCGGCGGCGCTCCTCCTGCGGAAAGTCGAACAGGGTCGCCAGCATCATCGAGGTCAGCTCGATCGACACCCGGTCGACCCAGTCGAAGGTCTCGCCGCGCGGCAGGCTGTCGAGCACCTTGCAGGTGCGTTCGCGGATGAGGCCTTCCCATCCGTCGAGATTGCCTTGCGCCGCGATCGGGCTGACCGCCTTGCGCTGCTCGTCGTGCCTGGGCGGGTCCATGGCGATGAACATCTGCAGCTGCTGTTCGCCCGGCGGGAAGTCCATCAGCGAAATGCCGCCTACGCTCCAGTCGGAAGAGTAGATCGCAGGGTGCATCTCGACCTGCATGATGTCCCGGTAGCGCGTGACGGACCAGTAGTCGCCGATGCCGGGGACCGGACTGTGCGAGCGGTGGACGGGGTCTTCCAGGCGAAGGCGCCGGAGCAAGTTTCCGATGGTGTCGTCGACGAACCATTGCGGGTCGGCGGGGTTGAGGCCTTCGAGCGAAAGGGTGTCGATCTGCGAGGGGGCGGTGGGGGTGGCGGCTGCCGTTGCGATGGAGGTCATTGTTGTTGTGGAGTGCTGCGTGAGGACTTTCAGTCTGGCGTCCGTCTGGATCTCTGGCAATGAGGCTATCCCCTGCGTCTTGGTCCCTCTCCCAGAGGAAGAGGGAGCAAGAGCGCCGACTTGGTGCAGCACCGTCTCTCGCACGGCCCCCCGTGCTGGTGCGAACCTTGCTGTCACCCGATCCAGTGCGCATCCTCCTCGCTTCCGACCTCCACTACACATTGCCGCAGCTCGATTGGGTGGTCCGCTCGGCGCCGTCCTATGACCTGGTGGTGCTCGCGGGCGACCATCTGGACGTGAGTTCGCCGGTGCCGCTGGACGCGCAGTCGATCGTGTTGCTGCGCTACTTTTCGCTGATGAAGCCCGGCACCTCCCTGGTGCTCGCGTCGGGCAACCATGACCTGACCGGGCCGGACCGGCATGGAGAAAAGGCGGCGCTGTGGTTGCCCGACAGCCGACGCAGTGGCGTCCATGCGGACGGCGATTCAGTGTTGATTGACGACACCCTGATCACGATCTGCCCCTGGTGGGACGGCCCGGAGGGTCGGGCTGCTCTCGAACTGCGCCTGGCCGCGGATGCGCAGCGACGCCCTGCGCGATGGGTCTGGGTCTATCACTGGCCGCCGCTCGGCTCGCCCACCTGCTGGACCGGCAAGCGCGAGTACGGCGACGCGGACCTAGCCGTCTGGATCGAGCGCTTCCGGCCTGACCTCGTGCTGACCGGCCATGTGCATGAGCCGCCCTTCAAGCCCGCGGGCGCCTGGGCGGACCGCATGGGAAACACCTGGGTGTTCAACGCCGGCCGGCAGATCGGGCCGGTGCCCGCGCACATCGTGATCGACCTGGCCGAGGGCACCGCGTCGTGGCGATCGATGATGGGGGAGGAGTCGCTGGCGCTGTGCGCGGACAAGGCGCCGGCGCGCACGGTGTTCTGAGTCAGTAATCGGGGTTCGGCTCTCGTGCCGACCCCGCACGCGCCGCCGGACCCTGGCGATGCGCCAGATGGTTCAGTACCTCGGACACCATCGCCAGCCCCGGCGAATCGCCGTACTGGTTCTTCAGGTCGGCGAGGTAGGTCGTGACGAAAGCCAGTCGTTCCGCCAGCCCCACGGCAATCAAGTGCGTGATCGCGGGGTTGCTTGCCAGCAGGGCGCGGCCATCGGCGGCGTAGCGCAGCACGCTCGGCTCGCTGGCCACGACCGTGGCGCTGAATGGGGAGTTCAGCAGCAGGGAGATCTCGCCGATCGCTGCGCCCGGATGGCTGACCGAGCTGATCGCCGTCCCCGCCTTGCTGATTTGCAGCCGCCCGGAGACGAGGATCCAGAGCCCGTCGCCCGATTCGCCTTCGCGCACCAGGGTGTCACCCGCCGTCAGCGTGATCTCTGGCAGGCCCGCGGTGCGTTGCAGTAGTTCGTGCATGCGCAGATATTAGGCCAACTGATTTTTTTCTGCGGCCCCATGCCGCGAGCCGCAAGCCTGCGCAGAATCCACAGCACTTCAAGAGGCAGCCCCATGATCCGCGACTTCTCCTACACCAGCCTGCCGCAACGCGTCGTCTTCGGCGCCGGGTCGCTGCAGCACCTCGGTCGCGAGATCGACGCGCTGCGTGCCAGGCGCGCCCTGGTGTTGTGCACGCCGGGCCAGCGCGACAAGGCCGAGCGCGTGGCTGCGATGCTGGGCGCACAAGCGGCCGGCATCTTCGACGGCGCCGTGATGCACGTGCCCATCGAGACGGCGCGTGACGCGCGCCAGGCGGCCCACAACCTGGGTGCCGATTGCGCGATCGCCATCGGCGGAGGTTCGACCGTCGGGCTTGGCAAGGCGATCGCGCTGGACTCCGGCTTGCCGATCCTGGCCATCCCCACGACCTACGCAGGCAGCGAGATGACGCCCTTCTACGGCCTGACCGAGGCCGGCCTGAAGACCACCGGCAAGGATGCGCGCGTGCTGCCGCGCACCGTGATCTACGACCCCGAACTGTCGCGTGGTCTTCCCGTCGCGCTCAGCGTGACCAGCGGCATCAACGCCATCGCCCATGCCGCGGAAGGCCTCTATGCGCAAGACGCCAACCCGGTGATGGACCTGATGGCGGAGCAGGGCATCGCGGCGATGGCCCGCGCGATCCCGGCGATCCGCCGCGATTCGGGCGACATGCAGGCGCGCACCGATGCGCTCTACGGCACCTGGCTCTGCGGCACCGTGCTGGGCTGCGTCGGCATCGCCTTGCATCACAAGCTCTGCCACACCCTCGGCGGCAGCTTCAACCTGCCGCATTCCGAAGTGCACACGGTGGTGTTGCCGCATGCCATCGCCTTCAATGCCGGCGTGGCGCCCCAGGCGATGGAGGTGATCGCGCGTGCGCTCGGAACACCTTCCGCGGCGCTTGGCCTCTATGCGCTCGCGAAAGACAACGGTGCGGCCGTCGCGCTGCGGGACATCGGCATGCGCGAGCAGGACCTCGACCGCGCGGCGGACCTCGCGGTGAGCAACCCCTACTGGAATCCGCGCCCCATCGGACCGGCCGAGCGCGGCCTGATTCGCGACCTGCTGCAACGCGCGTGGGGAGGCGTGCCACCGGTCGAGGGTTGAACGGGCGTCGTTGGAAGGGCGCCAGCAGGAAATGCCCGGCCACCGTATCCTCGGCGGCCCACCTGGAGACTCCCGCCCATGCGCAACATCAACGAAGACACCATCACCGCCGCCGTGCTCGAAAGCCTCGCGGACACGCCCAGCCCGCGCCTGAAGGAAGTCATGTCGGCGCTGGTGCGGCACCTGCATGACCTTGCGCGCGAGGTGAAGCTGACCGAGCAGGAGTGGATGCAGGGCATCGAGTTCCTCACCGCGACAGGGCAGAAGTGCACCGACAAGCGGCAGGAGTTCATCCTGCTGTCGGACACGCTGGGCCTGTCGATGCTCACCGTTGCGCTGAACCATTCGAAGAGCGCGCAGGCGACGGAGGCCACGGTCTTCGGCCCCTTCCATGTGCCCGGCGCGCCGGTGCTGCCCCTGGGCAGCGACATCGCCAACGGCGCCAAGGGTGAGCCGTTGTTCGTCGATGCGACCGTGCGCGGCACGGATGGCAAGCCCGTCGCCGGCGCGGTCGTCGATGTCTGGGAGGCCGATGCCGAAGGCCTCTACGACCTGCAGCGCACCGACCTCGACCACCCCGAGGGGCGCGCCGTCTTCCACGCCGACGGGGAAGGGCGGCTGCACTTCAAGGCCGTCACGCCCGTGGCCTATCCGATCCCCACCGATGGCCCGGTCGGCACGATGCTCGAAGCCACCCGACGCCATCCGTGGCGACCCGCGCACGTCCACTTCATCGTCCAGGCGCCGGGCTACGAGACGCTGATCACGCACGTCTTCAAGGACGGTGACGCGTACCTCGACAGCGATGCGGTGTTCGGCGTGCGCAGTTCGTTGATCGGGGACTTCCAGTCGCACCCGGCCGGCGTGGCGCCGGATGGCTCGACGCAGGCCGGCCCATTCCATACCTTGCGCTTCGACTTCGTGCTCGAGCCTGCCGCTCGCCAGGGTTGACGCACACAAGTCGAGCGCTGTTCCCGCGCAACCTCCTGGCCCGATGGCCTACGTTTCGCAGCCTCCTGCGCCTGCATGCTTGCTTGCGTCGAACCAAAGAGGCAACCCGTGGCAGCAGACCGGCAAACTGCAATCGCAGCATCGGACCCACCGGCAGACGTCGCACAGGCGGACGACGACTCCTGGCTGAAGAAGCTCGGCCCGGGCCTCGTCACCGGCGCCGCGGACGACGACCCCAGCGGCATCGCCACCTATTCGCAGGCGGGCGCGAAGTTCGGCATGGGGCTTCTGTGGACCATCGTCTTCACCTACCCGTTGATGGTCGCGATCCAGCTCATCGCAGCACGCATCGGGCAGGTCACCGGCCACGGCCTGGCCACCAACATCCGCCGCCACTGCCCCGCCTGGCTGCTCTACAGCCTGGTGCTGCTGCTGGTCATCGCCAACGCGATCAACATCGCCGCCGACATCGCCGCGATGGCCGATGCGGCGCACCTGCTGGTTGGTGGCATGCGGCATGCGTACGTGGTCTTCTTCGGGTTGCTGTCGATCGTGCTGCAGGTCTTCATCCCGTATTCGCGCTACGTCAAGATCCTGAAGTGGCTCACGCTGGCCTTGCTGGCTTATGTCGGCACCGTCTTCGTCATCAGGATTCCCTGGGGCCAGGTGCTGGTCCACGCCTTCGTCCCGAGCCTCAAGCTCGACGCCGACGCCATCACCATGATCGTCGCCATCTTCGGCACCACGATCAGCCCCTACCTGTTCTTCTGGCAGGCCTCGCAGGAGGTGGAGGACCAGCGGGCCGACGCCAGCGCCGTCGCGCTCAAGGGCGCGCCCATTCCCTATGCGCGCAAGGTGCTCGACCGCATCAAGTCCGACACCTTCATCGGCATGGGCTTCTCCAACCTCGTCGCGTTCTTCATCATCCTGACCACCGCCATCACGCTCAACGCGCATGGCGTCACGCACATCGAGACTTCGGCGCAGGCGGCCGAGGCATTGCGGCCGGTGGCGGGGGAGTTCGCCTTCCTGCTGTTCAGCCTGGGCATCATCGGCACCGGGCTGCTGGCGGTGCCGGTGCTCGCGGGCTCGGCCGCCTACGCGATGGCCGGCACCTTTCGCTGGAAGAACAGCCTGGCCCACCGACCGATGGCCGCGCAGCGCTTCTACGCCATCATCGCGATCGCGACGCTGGCCGGCGTCGCCATCAACTTCATGCCGATCGACCCGATCAAGGCGCTGTTCTGGAGCGCGGTGATCAACGGCGTGATCTCGGTGCCGATCATGGTCGTGATGATGTGGCTGGCCTCGCGTCGCGATGTCATGGGCCGGCTGACGCCGCCGCTGCGACTCAAGGCCACGGGCTGGATCGCGACGGGGGCGATGGCGCTGGCGGTGGTCGCGATGTTCTGGACGATGGTCGCTGCGAAGTCCTGAAGCGTTCATCGCAACCGATTGCGGCGGGGCAGGGCGGCCTGTATCGTGCGTGACCGCTCGCATGAAACGCCGCCTTGAACGCAGCAAAACCCGCCTCCGGGCATCCCGACAACGCTCCACTCGCCGCACCGGCGGCAGTCAGCTTCGGCGAGGCATTCCGCTTCTGGCTGCGGCTCGGTTTCATCAGCTTCGGCGGGCCGGCCGGTCAGATCGCGATCATGCACACCGAACTGGTCGAGCGGCGCCGATGGATCAGCGAGAAGCGCTTCCTGCATGCGCTGAACTACTGCATGCTGCTGCCGGGTCCCGAAGCCCAGCAACTGGCCACCTACATCGGGTGGCTCATGCATCGCACCTGGGGCGGCATCGTGGCCGGTGCCCTGTTCGTGCTGCCGTCGCTGTTCATCCTGATTGCCCTGTCGTGGATCTACGTGCGCTTCGGCGACGTGCCGGTGGTGGCGGGCATCTTCCACGGCATCAAGCCGGCGGTGACGGCGCTGGTGTTGCATGCGGCGCACCGCATTGGCGGGCGTGCGCTGAAGAACGGCTGGATGTGGAGCATCGCGGCGGCGGCCTTCGTGGCCATCTTCGCGTTCGATGTGCCGTTCCCGGTCATCATCGGCGCGGCCGCGCTCATCGGCTACCTCGGCTCGCACCTGGCGCCCACTGTGTTCTCCCCCGGTGGCGGTCACGAGGCCACCCAGGCGCGTCTTGGCCCGGCGCTCATTGACGACGACACGCCCACGCCGGCCCATGCGCGCTTCTCGCGCGGGCATCTGGCCAGGCTGCTGGTCACCGGCCTTGGCATCTGGCTGGCCGCGATGGGTGTGCTGGTCGTTGCCTTCGGCCTGGACGGTGCGCTGACGCGCATGGCCTGGTTCTTCAGCAAGGCCGCGCTGCTGACTTTCGGTGGCGCCTACGCGGTGCTGCCCTACGTCTACCAGGGCGCAGTCGAACAGCACCAGTGGCTCACCGCACCGCAGATGATCGATGGCCTGGCGCTCGGCGAAACCACGCCCGGGCCCTTGATCATGGTCGTGGCCTTCGTCGGCTTCGTCGGCGGATGGGGCGCGGAGGTGCTGGGACCGCAGGCGCCGTTCCTCGGCGGCGTGCTCGCCGCCACGATCGTGACCTTCTTCACCTTCCTGCCGTCCTTCGTCTTCATCCTCGCGGGTGGTCCGCTGGTCGAGGCAACGCATGGCCGGCTGGGCTTCACCGCGCCGCTGTCGGCCGTGACCGCGGCGGTGGTCGGCGTGATCCTGAACCTGGCGCTGTTCTTCGGCTGGCACGTGCTCTGGCCGCAAGGCTTCAACGGGCGCTTCGATGTGTTGTCCGCGGTGATTGCCGGCGCGGCGGTTGTCGCGTTGTTTCGCTACAGGATTGGCGTGATACCGCTGCTCGGAGCTTGCGCTGCGCTGGGCCTCGTCGTGACCTTGCTGCGCTGAGCGTCAACGCCTTCGGGCCTTCATTGCATCCGTGCAGCCGCGGGCTCGAACCTCTCCGCCCCGGCAAGCGCGACGAAGTACAGCCCCGTGAAGTTCGGGATCGAGCGATCCACATGGCCAGGCAGGCTCATCGATCGATCGGCCACGGTCCACTCGTCCATGAGCGTGTAGCCCTGCGACTCGATGTCGTGGATGAAACCATCGCGGTTGTAGATGTGGACCGGGGCGAAGGCGCCACCGCCGATGTTCTGCGTCGTGACGAAGTCCTCGCCGCCGTACAGCGGCACCTTGTTCAGCAGCAGGTGTGTCGGCCGCGCGCTGCTCGACTTCAGCAACCGATCGGGGCGCCCGTCCTCGACGTACTGGATCGCGCCAGCGGAAAGCCACACGTCGTGCGCACTGGCCGCGAGCGCGCCATGAAGTTGTGTCGTGAAGCTGAGCTGCGCCATGCCCTGCTGGGTTGCCATGTTCTCGCCGATGGCGGCGATGGCCGGCACCTCCACCACGCACCATGCCAGGTCGGCGGGCATCTCGATATGGCGGCGATAGGCGTAGTAGTGCACCCCCACCGAGCCGCCGATGTCGAGCACGCGCGTCGCCCCGTTGCGCATCGCGCGATCGAGCCACCACATCACCGGGTAGTCGTAGGCATAGACCTTTTTCGTGCGGACCCGCATGTACTCGACGGCGAGCACATCGAGGTCGAACTCGCGGCTCGGCGGCAGCCACTCGCGGGCCTCGGCGAAGGATTCGAACACGCCGAAATGACTGCCCATGCCTTCCGGCGAGAGGAAGTGGTCACGGCTTTGACGCATGGCCGATGGGCGGAAGATCGAATCCTCCAGCGCATTGCGGACGATCTTGAGGGGGCTGATGGTTTGTGTCACTGTGGCTACCTTGGCGACCAGTGTTAGCCATGTGTCACTCACCAACAAGCGTCGTTGGTCTTACGACTTCCGCACCGGAATGTCCACCCCAAAATTGACTACGGCGTTGAGTTTTGCAGAGGGAAGTGCGAAAAATGTGGCGCCCGCGCCGCTACTGCGACATCCGTTGCCCCCGCCCATACACCAGCAGCATCGCGATGATCACCACCCCATAGGTCACCTGCCGCCCCATCTCCGGAATCTGCATCACCGACAGGATCGATTGCAGCAGCGTGATCAGCATGACCCCGACGACAGTGCCCAGGTAGGAGCCGCGCCCGCCCAGGATGTTGGTGCCACCCAGCACCACGGCCGCGATGGCCGGCAGCAGGTAGGCATCGCCCATCGCCTGGTAGGCCTTGGTCGAATAGCCCGTGAGAAGCACGCCCGCCGCCGCCGAGCATGCGCCGGCAATCGTGAAGCACAGCAACGTCACCAACCGCGTGTTCACGCCGGAGAGATACGCCGCCCGCTCCCGGTTGCCCACCGCATAGATCGCGCGGCCCAGCGTGGTGCGGTGGAGCATGAACATCGTCGCCGCCCCCACCACCAGCCACACCAGCAGCGCATTCGGAATGCCCAGCAGCGAGCGCCCGGTGGCGATCAGGTGCATCGCCGGCGTGGACCGGTCCTGCGGCGCGAAGCCGCCGGTCTGCACCACGATCAGCCCCTGCGCCACCGCATTGATGCCCAGCGTGAAGATCATCGACGGCACGCGAAGGTAGGCCACGCCGATGCCGTTGATGGCCCCCAGCAGACAGCCACAGGCAATGCCGAAGGGGATGGCGATGAGTTCGCCCGTCTGCCCCCACCAGCCCGCCGCAGCCGCCGACATCACGCCGCCTACCGTCACGATCCACGGCACCGAAAGATCGATGCCGCCGAGCAGGATCACCACCATTGCGCCGGTCGCGACGATGCCGAGGAACGATGCGATCTGCAGTTGCAGCAACAGGTATTCGGCGGAGAGAAAGTTCTTCGAATAGAGGCTGCCGATCAGCAGCAGCGCCACCGTGCAGGCCGCCGCCGCCACCACCGGCAACTGGCCGGATCGCTTGAGGCGGATCGCAAGCTCGCTCACTTGAACAGGTCCAGTCGGTTGCTCACCTTGAGCAGTTGCAGCGCGCCCAGGCTCACCGCCGTGAGCAGGATCACGCCCTGGAACAGCGGCTGCCACAGGGGCTCCAGGTCGAACACGAAGAGCAGGTCGCCGATCGTGCGCAATACCAGCGCACCGAAGATCGACCCGATCGCCGATCCCGCGCCGCCCGCCAGCGAGGTGCCCCCGATCACCACCGCCGCGATCGAGTTCAGCGTGTAGACACCGCCGATGGCGGACGAAGCTTCGCCCGAATAGGTCACGCAGGTCAGCAGCAGCCCCCCGATGGCCGCGAGCAACCCGGCCAGCGTGTACGTCACGAGCTTGGTGCGCCCGATGTTCACGCCCGACATGTAGGCCGCGCCTTCCGCCGAGCCGATGGCCAGCGCAGCGCGCCCGACGGCCGAGCGCCGGTACGGCACCCAGACCAGCAGCACCACGGCCAGCAGCACTACCAGCATCGCCGGCACGCCGCCAGGGAGGGCGCCCGTCAACGCATCCGCCAGTCCCGCATGCACGTCGCCGCCCGGCACCGGCCGCAGCCCCAGCGCGATGCCGAAATAGATGGTGCCAGTCGCCAGCGTCGTGATGATCGGTTGCAACCGGCCGTACACGATGATCGCGCCGTTGATCCAGCCGCACAGCGCACCAACGCCGAGCACGGCCACCACGCCCATCGCAGCCTGCAGCGGCGTGCCGACCACCAGGTGCGAGGCCAGACAATTCGCCAGCACGAACACCATGCCCACCGACAGGTCGATGCCGGAAGTCAGCACCGGCAGCGTCTGCGCCATCGCAACGATGGCCAGCAGCACGCCCTTGTTGGCCGCGGTGGTCAGCACCGGCACGGTCCAGCCGGTCTGGTGCTTGGTGATGTAGAGCGCGAAGATCACGACGAACATCGCCAGCGCGGCATAGGCGCCAAAGTGCTCGCGAAAGTGGAAGCGCCAGTCAGATTGCCGCGTCGGTTCCGCCATCAGTGCAAGGCCTCCGTCGTGAGGTTGAGCGCGCTGGACACCAGCGCATGCTCGGTCAGTTCCGCGCCGGCCAGCCAGCGCACGATGCGGCCATCGAAGAACACCGCCACGCGATCACAACAGCCGATCAGTTCCGCATAGTCAGTGGAGTACAGCAGCACCGCCGCACCATCGTCCGCGAGGCGGCGCAGCAGCACGTACATCTCCTGCTTGGTGCCCACGTCGATGCCGCGCGTCGGATCGCTCAGCAGGATGATGCGCGGCTCGTTCATCAGCCACTTCGCGATCACCACTTTCTGCTGGTTGCCGCCCGACAATGTGCCGACCGGGTCGCCCAGTTCCGGCGCCTTGATCGAGAGCTTGCGCACCATGTCGCCGGTCGCCTTGTCCTCTTCGGAGGCGATGACGACACCCGCGCGGCTCAGGCGCTCCAGCGCCGCGAAGCTCAGGTTGTCGCGCACCGACATGGGCAGCATCAGCCCGTCGGTCTTGCGGTCCTCCGGCACCAGCGCGATGCCGACATCCTTGCGCTTGGCCATGCGCGGGCTCTTCACGTCGACCAGCTCGCCATCGAGCCGCACCTCGCCCTCCACGCCGCGCAGCACGCCGAACAGCGCGAGGAAGAACTCGCGCTGGCCTTGCCCATCGAGCCCGCCGAGGCCGACGATCTCCCCGGGCCGTGCGGACAGCGCGATGTCATGCAGTCGCCCGTTCCACGACAGGCCGCGCACGTCGAGCGAAGGCGCGGCCTTCTCCAGCGGAGGCCGCGGCGGCGGCTTGGGCGGAAAGGCATGCGCGATGTCGCGGCCGATCATCATCTCGACCGTCTGCGCATCCGTCTTCGTGCCGGCTTCGAAAGTCGCCACATGCTGCCCGTTGCGGAACACCGAGCAGTCGTCCGCGAGGTCCGCGATCTCCTTCATGCGATGCGAGATGTAGACGATCGCCAGACCCTCGTTGCGCAGCCGCTTGAGCAGCGTGTAGACGCGCTCCACGTCGGCCGCCGTCAAGGCCGAAGTCGCCTCGTCCAGGATCAGTATCCGGGGCTCGCGCGCCAGTGCCTTTGCAATCTCCACCATCTGCCGCCGCGACAGCGACAGGCTCCCCACCGGGGCCAGCGGATGAATGCCTTCCGCCCCCGCGCGCGCCAGCGCCGCCTCCGCAATGCGCCGCTGCGCCTTGCGATCGATGAGTCCGAACTTGCGTGGCGGATTGGTGATGCAGATGTTGTCCGCCACGCTCAGGTCCGGCATCAGCGACAGCTCCTGGAAGATGCACGCGATGCCGGCCGACACGGCCTCCTGCGGATGCGCGAAGCGCCGCTCCGTCCCCCCGAGCACGATGCGTCCCTCGTCGGGTTGCACCACGCCGGCCATCATCTTGATGAGCGTCGACTTCCCCGCGCCGTTCTCGCCGAGCAAGGCGTGGATGCGTCCCGGCGCGCAGGCGAACTTTGCGCGCTCCAGTGCGCGCACGCCGCCATAGCGCTTCGAGACGTCGATCAGTTGGAGGATCGGATCCAAGTGCCGGACCGCTTCAGTTGTTCTTCTCGTCCTTCGACATGATGTCCGTTGCCTTCAGGTTCACACCGCACGGCGGGAAGTCGTTCGTGGTGAAGAAGTTGTCCGTCAGGTCCGGGAAGTAGTTTTCACCCGGCTTGAAGTTCGGATGCGTCGCCGTCGGGATCGGCACCGAGATCAATTGCGGCATCACCTTGCCCTGCAACGCCGCGACAGCGGCCTTCATGGAGATCGCCACCAGCCCCGGCGATTGCCCGAGCGAGGTGCACAGCAGCCCATCCTTGGCCCGTTCCGCGCACAGCTTGCGGAAGCCGTTCTCCGCCTCGCCCGCCACGGGGATCATCTTGTGCTTCGCATCGATCAACGCGCGCACCGAACCGGTCGAGCCGCCCTGCGTGAACATGCCGTCGAAGTTCTTGTGCACCGCCACCGCATCGGCCACGGCCTTCTGCGCCGTGCCATCGTCCCAGTTGCCCACCACCTCGACCACCTCGAACTTGTTGCCCGGTGCCTCGACGACCTTGCGGAAGCCCAGGTGCCGGTCGCGGTCCACCGAGTTGCCCGGCACGCCGCGCACTTCCAGCAGCTTGCCGCTCTTGCTCGGGATGTTCTTCACCAGCCATTCGCCGGACTGCGTGCCCATGGCGGTCTGGTCCTCGTTGACCATCATCACCTCGGTGCTGTCGAGCACGTTGTCGAAGGGGACGACCACCACGCCCGCCGCGTTGGCGCGCTTGATCACCGGCGCGAAGGCCGTCGGATTCACCGCGATGGTGACGATCGCGTCGTAGCCCGAGTTGATGAAGTTGTCGATGGCCGCGATCTGCGCCGCCACGTCGGTCCCGGTCGAGACGATCTTGAACTCCTTCAGGTTGTCCTTCATGTCGGGTGTAGCCGCATAGGCCTTGGCCATCTTGATCATCTGGATGCGCCAGGTGTTGCCCACGAAACCATTGGCCAGCGCGATGCGGTACGGCCCCTTCTTGGCCGGCCACTGGAAGTACTTGGTGCTTGCATCCCAGGGCTTGAAGCAGCCGGGGTTCTCGCCCGGCCCGCTGACCACGGCCGGCCCGGCGGCATTCACTGCGGCGGACGCCACGAGCGCTGCGACGGCAGCGGCAACACGAACGCGATGGCTCATTTCCTTGTCTCCTCTGTGGGTGGCGGCGATGCGTCATGCGCACTCGCCGAGGGGCCTGACCACGCTGTCCGGACTCTGCCCCTCTCTAGGGCCCCGACAGTCAGTAAGAACAAAGTTGCAGGATCATCATACAAATCGTGATTGGTGTGGGTTGCGGGTATACCCTGCGATGCGTTTCGGCAGTGCGCCGCGCCGGAGGCCCGACCCATGCAGGCTGCGGCGCGCAGGTGTACGCTGTCCGGGGGAGGGCAAGTACCTCACGTGGAGCAAGAAATGCCTGACCATTTCTGCCTGTTCGCCGACCTCGGGGCAAGCCCGACCCGGAGCCCGCCATGACCAGCCGCCGCCGCTGGCTGGGCATGCTGATGCTTCTCCTGGCCGCGGCCTTCCAACAGATTCCAGGCGACGCCGCGCCCGCCGACCTGCCGCCCGTGTTCCTCGTCCGCATCCAGGGCGGCATCGGTCCGGCGACGGCGGCTGAAGTCAACCGTTCGCTGCAGCGCGCTGCGCGCGAGCGTGCGCAACTGGTCGTGCTGGAGATGGACACGCCAGGCGGCCTCGACACCGCGATGCGCGCCATGGTGCAGGACATCCTGGCTTCTCCGGTGCCGGTCGCCGGCTTCGTCGCGCCCTCGGGCGCGCGAGCGGCCAGCGCCGGCACCTACCTTCTTTACGCATGCCATGTGGCGGCCATGGCGCCCGCCACCAACCTGGGCGCGGCCACGCCGGTGGAAATCGGCATGCCCGGCACGGGTGGGGGCAGGGCGCCAGCAACCCCTCCGGCGGGCGCGGCCCCCGCGCCGCCCAATCATGACGACACGATGGCCGCGAAGCGCATCAACGACGCGAGCGCCTATTTGCGCAGCCTGGCCCAACTGCGCGGCCGCGATGTCGCCTGGGCCGAGCAGGCGGTGCGCGAATCGGTGAGCCTGGCGGCCAACGATGCCCTGGCGCGGAAGGTCATCGACCTCGTCGCCGCGGATGTGCCCGACCTGCTGCGCCAACTGGACGGCCGCGAGTTGACGCCCGGCAGCCCCGGCGCCGCACCGGTGAAGCTGGCCACGGCGGGCGCGACGGTCGTCGCGCTGGAAGCGGACTGGCGCGCACGGCTGCTGGCGGTCATCAGCGATCCGAGCCTGGCGCTGATCCTGATGATGATCGGGATCTACGGGCTGCTGTTCGAGTTCATGAACCCGGGCTTCATCGCGCCCGGCGTGATCGGCGGCGTGGCCTTGCTGCTGGCCTTGTGGGCACTGCAGATGCTGCCCATCAACTACGCCGGCGTCGGCCTGATCCTGCTGGGCCTGGCCTTCTTCGCGGCCGAGGCCTTCATTCCGAGCTATGGCGCGCTCGGGCTCGGCGGCGTGGCGGCGTTCGCCTTCGGCGCGCTGTTGCTGATCGACAGCGACGTGCCCGGCTTCGGCATTCCGCTGCCGGTGATCGCCGGGTTGACCTTGGTCTCGGCCGCGTTCGTGATCGGCGTGGCGCGCATGGCCGTCAAGGCGCGGGCGCGGCCGGTGCGTGGCGGCCTGCAACGCCTGGTCGGCGCCACGGCCGAGGTGCTCGAATTCGGTGGCGGCGAAGGCTGGGCCCTGGTCGACGGCGAACGCTGGCGCATCAGCGCGACCCAGGCCTTGCGGCCGGGCCAGCAGGTGCGTGTGGCCCGCGCCGAAGGTCTCACCTTGCAGGTGGGGCCGCTGGCCGCCACCGCCGGCGGTTCATCCACAGGAGCAAGCGCGGCATGATTTCCCTCTTCATATTGCCGGCGCTGCTGGTGCTGCTGGCCTTCGTGGCGGCGAGTTCGCTGCGCATCCTGCGCGAGTACCAGCGCGGCGTGGTGTTCCAGCTCGGGCGCTTCTGGCGCGTCAAGGGGCCGGGGCTGGTGATCCTCATTCCCGGCGTGCAGCAGATGGTCCGCATCGACCTGCGCATCGTCGTGCTCGACGTGCCCTCGCAGGATGTGATCTCGCGCGACAACGTCACGCTCAAGGTCAACGCGGTGCTGTACTTCCGCGTGGTCGACCCGGAGAAGGCGGTGATCCAGGTGGAGAACTTCCTCGCCGCGACCAGCCAACTGGCGCAGACCACCTTGCGCGCCGTGCTCGGCAAGCACACGCTCGACGAGATGCTGTCGGAGCGCGAGCGCCTGAACCTCGACCTGCAGAAGATCCTGGACAGCCAGACCGATGCCTGGGGCATCAAGGTGACGAACGTCGAGATCAAGCATGTCGACCTCAACGACACGATGATCCGCGCCATCGCCCGGCAGGCCGAGGCCGAACGTGAACGGCGCGCCAAGGTGATCCATGCGGAAGGCGAGTTGCAGGCCGCCGAGAAGCTGGCGCAGGCTGCGGAGATCCTGGCGCAGCAGCCGCAGGCGATCCAGCTTCGCTACCTCGAGACCCTGACGGTGATCGCCGCCGACAAGAACTCGACCATCGTGTTTCCGCTGCCGATGGACATCGTGGCGCCCTTGATCGAGAACTTGAAGAGGCGTCCGCAGGGATGAACGTACTGGAGCGAGCGCCCGCCTGATTCGCCGGCGCGTGCGCCGCATCCAGCGCACGCAGATGTCAGCGCTGTGGATTCAGGAACCACCCGCGGCGATTGGTCGTCCGCTGCGCCGGGGGTGACTTCACATGCTCGATCAATTCCCGTGTCGCCTGTCCGAGCAGTGCCAGGTAGGCGACGTCGGCATTGTGCGAATAGGTGAGTGCCGCAGCGAGTTGCTCGAACTCGCCGTCCGACGGTCCGTCCCCATAACCGCTCAGTTCCGCGGCAAAGGCGCGTGCCAGCCGCTCCTGCGCATAGGCATAGGTGACATACCGCGCCGCGCGTTCCGCGAAGGCGACATCGAGCTGGAGTTTCAGGAGCGGGTTCATTTCGGGCCTTTCGACGGGGCCACGCCGTGCCCCATGAAAGCAGCTTCCGGTTTTTGAAGGCGCCGGTCTGTACGCCGAGGCTTCGAGGCTTCTACGGTGAAGCCCGTTTCGCGCTGTAGGCACCCGCCGAGTGTGACTTTTGTTGTATCTCTCCTACAACGAAAGTGTATCTCCAAGAAACAACAATGTTACTTATTTGTTACGATTGTCATCCATGCTTACTTTATCATTCCTCCGTGCATCCGCCCCAGCCGGCACCGCCGACGCTGGACGTCCATCCAACTCCCCATCGCGCCTGACCCGCGCCCGTCGTGCGATTGCGCCGATGGCCGCCAGCGCGCTGGTCCTGTCGCTCGCCGCCTGCGGCGGCGGTGGCGGAGGGGGCGGCGGCCTGCCGTTCACCCTCGGCACGTCGAACACGACGACCACCAAGCCGACCGACACGACCACCCCTCCCACCCCCACCCACAAGGTCACCGGCTCGGTCACCGGCCTGGCTGGCACGGGCCTGGTGCTCCAGAACGGCTCCGACGAGCTCGCCGTCTCTGAAAACGGCAGCATCACCGTCGCGCTCGCCCTGCCCGAGGGCCTCAGCTACAACGTGACCGTCAAGTCGCAGCCGACCAACCCGACGCAGCTCTGCACCGTGAACGGCGGCAGCGGCACCGTGGGCAAGGACGACATCGTCAACGTCGCCGTCATCTGCTCCACCACCAGCTTCAATGTGAGCGGTTCGGTGGAAGGCCTCGCCGGCGGTGGCCTGGTGCTCCAGAACAACGCGGGCGACGACATCCCCGTCTCCGCTAGCGGCCAGGTCGACTTCGGCGACATCGCCAGCGGCGCGAACTACGCCGTCACCGTGAAGACGCAGCCGACCAACCCCGTCCAGACCTGCACGGTCGGCAAGGGCACCGGCACGGTCAATGACGTGGCCATCAGCGATGTCTCCGTGGTCTGCTCGACCAACAGCTACACCGTCGGCGGCACCGTGGCCGGCCTTGCTGGCAGCGGCTTGGTGCTTCAGAACAATGCGGGCGACGACTTCACGGTCGACGGCAACGGCAACTTCAGCTTCTCGCAGAAGGTTGCCAGCAAGGGCGCCTACGCTGTGTCGGTACTGACGCAGCCTACCAGCCCGAGCCAGACCTGCACGGTCAACAACGCCTCCGGCAACGTCGTCGACAGCGCGGTCAGCAACGTCACCGTGAGCTGCGCGGTCAACAGCTTCCTGGTCAAGGGCACGGTGTCCGGCCTGGACGGCGTGGGCCTCAAGCTGCTGAACAACGGCGCTGACGAACTGACGATCACCGGCAACGGCACGTTCAGCTTCCCCGCCTCGGTCGCCAGCGGCACCGGCTATGCGGTGACGGTCAAGACCAACCCGACGCTGGTCACTCAGAACTGCGTCGTCACCAATGGCGCGGCAAACATCGGCGGCGCCGACGTGACCGATGTCAGCGTGGCTTGCACGAGCCAGACCGCACGCTATGCCTACCTCACGACCGGCGCGAGCAAGGTGATGCCCTACACGATTGGCGCCACGGGCCAGCTCACGCTCGTCGCCAACGGCTCGGCCAACACCGACGCAGGCCCGATGTCGATCTCGATGGACGCGACCGGCACGCACGGCTATGTCTCAACGCTCAGCGGCATCGACCAGTACAACGTCGCTGGCACCGGCGCAGTCTCGGCGATGCCGACGACCAAGGTGAACTCTGGCAATGTGGCGACCGTTCTCGCGCTCGATTCCAAGAGCCGCTATGCCTATGCGTTGAATACCTTTGAAGGCTTCCCGAACGGTACGCTGAGCGTGTTCCCGATCAGCAGCACCACCGGCGCGCTCGGTACGGCTGTGGATGTGTCGACCGGTCTGGTGCCTCTTGCATTGGCGGCTGAGCCTTCGGGTCGTTTCGTGTACGTGGGCAACTTCGGCACGCTGACGCAGAACATCACGACCTTCGGCTCGCGCATCACGGCGTACAAGGCCGACACCTTGGCCCCGATCGCTTCAACGACTGCTGGTGATTTCGTGACGGCGCTTGCTGCCGATCCGTCGGGAACCTTTGTGTTCGCGCTCACGGGCAGCATCAACTACAGCTCGATCCGCGATGTGAGCGATCTGTCCAGCCTCCTGTCCAACTCGATCCAAGTCTTCAAGATCCGGACGACTGGCTCGACGATTGGCTCGCTGCAGTCTGTGGCCACGCTCGCAATAGAAGGCCAGATGGCAACCTCGATCGTCGTGCATCCGGCAGGCCGCCTCGCCTACATTGCGCTGAGCAACGGCGCGCTGCGTCGCTACTCGATCGACACCAGCAGCGGCGCATTGACCGCCTTGGGCGACACGACCGCGCTGAGCAGCCCGGTGCTGCGTGCAACCATCGATCCGTCGGGCAAGTTCCTGTTCGCCGCCACGGCAAGCGGCGTCACGACTTACGCGATCGGTGCAAACGGCGCGCTGACTTCGGTGTCGACGCTGGTCAATACTGGAACTACCTCGATGGCCCTGGGCCTCTAAAGCAAAACGGCTGCCTTTCGAGGCAGCCGTTGGATTGCACTTGACGGTGCGGGCGAGTCTTCGGGCTTTCCCGCACCGTTTGCATTGGAGAGAGGGGCAGGGCGAGATGCTCTCGCCCCACGTCGTCAGGCCTCGCCCGCGCGAGGCCGGAATTCAATTCACATCAATTGGGCAGTGCCGTGTTCTTCGTCCGCTTGCCGTTCAGCGCATAGAGCGCCGGCTGCTCGATGACCACATCGCTGATCGAACCCGGCGGGGCGGCGACCATCTGGGTTTGCTGGATCTCGCGTTCGAGGCGCTTCGCCCGTTCGGCATACATCTTGGCCAGGGCACTGTGATGCTCCGCCGCCGCCTGGTGTTCCAGGCGCGCCATATGTGCTTCCTCCAGCAGCACGACGGCACGTCGTATGTGCTGCTTGGGCCCGGAAAACAGGTTGAACATGCGATCTCTCCTTGCAGGGTAGACGAACAACTGGACAAACCGACGCACGATCACATTCTTCGAGTGCTCGGGGTTGCGGGTCAAGCCCCCGTTACGTGGGATGCACAGTTACTTGGGCTGTTCGAACGGTGTAGGCCGTTGCGCGGTGATCGGACGGCTCGTTTGCACCACAACGGCGCGTAGCTTGCGAAAAGCCGCCACCGGCGTAGCATGCCCGCCAGTGAACAAGCGCCGGTTCCTCCTGATCACCACGTGTGGTGGCCTGATGGCCGCTGCGCGCGTGGTGTCGGCCCAGCCGGGTGGCGGCGCACCCAGGCGCGTTGGCGTGTTCTCGCCGGGCGGGCCCGGAGCGGATGACGCGATCCTGCAACCCTATTTCGACGAGATGCGGCGGCTCGGCTGGCTGGACGGGCGCAACGTCGTCTACGACCGTGTGTTCGCCAACGACCACATGGAGCTGGCACCGGGCCTGGCCGCGGAACTGGTAAGCCGCAAGCCCGACCTGATCGTGGCCATCTCGCCGCCGGGATCCAGCGCGGTGAAGCGTGCGACGTCGACCATTCCCACGGTCTTTGCCGTCGTTGTCGACCCCTTGGCCGCGGGGCTGGTCGGCAACCTTGCGCACCCGGGCGGCAACGTCACGGGTGTCACGCAAAGCATTGCCGAGTCCCTGATGCCCAAGCGCATCGAGCTGGTGCGGGAAGTCGTGCCGGGCGTGAAGCAGATCGGACTGCTCGGCAATCCGCTGGACCCGGGTTCCATCGCGGACCAGGCCGCGCTGGCGCCGCTGCTGGCGAATCTTGGCTTGCGCATGGTCGTGGCCAATGGCACCAATCCACAGGAGTTCGATGCCTCGGTGGCGAGCCTGGTCGACCAGCATGTGCAGGCGATCGTCGTGGCCAACGGCATCGCCGTCACGCGGCGCGCGGAAATGATCGCGCAGACGAACCGCGCGCGCATTCCCGTGTTCGGATTCAACTTGCCGATGGCCGCGGCCGGCGCGCTGCTGTCCTTCGGCCCGTCGATGACGGATCAGCTCCACCGCGCGGCGCACCTGGCCGACAAGATCCTGCGCGGCACGCGCCCCGGCGACATCCCCGTGGAAGCGGCCAGCGTGCTGGAGCTGGTGGTCAACCAGAAGAGTGCGCGGCTGCTGGGCATCCAGATTCCGCAGTCGGTGCTGGTGCGCGCGGACAGGGTGATTGAATGAGCCGCACGGTCACGGAATGCGTGGCACGGGAGCATCGCAGATGATCGCCCCGCACTGGCGCCTGTTCCCCAAGTATGCGACCCTGATCATCGCCGTGGTGGCCGGTGTGCTGGCCGTGAGCGGTGCCATCAGCATCTATTTCTCGTACCGGGAAACGCGCACGCAACTGGTCGCGCTGCAATTCGAGAAAGCGCAAGGCGCGGCCACCCGCATCGAGCAGTACATGCTGGACATCGAGCACCAGCTGAGCTGGACCGCACTGCCGCGCGTCGACACCGGCGGTGACCCGCTCGAGCAGCGCCGCATCGAATACCTCAAGCTGCTGCGCCAGACGCCGGCCATCACCGAAGTGGTCTGGATGGACCCCGCCGGCCTGGAGCAATTGCGCGTCTCGCGCCTGGGCATGGACTCGATCGCGACCGGTGCCGACATGTCGCGCGACCCGCGCTTCACCGAGGCCGTGGCCGGCAAGACCTACTACGGCCCGGTCTACTTCCTCAAGGGCACCGAGCCCTACATGACGATCGCGCGCGCCGCCGGCAGCGGCGGCGGCGTGACCGCTGCGGAGGTAAACCTCAAGTTCGTCTGGGACGTGGTCTCGCGCATCAAGATCGGTCGCGCCGGGCTGGCCTATGTGGTCGATTCGGGCGGCATCCTGATCGCGCACCCGGACATCAGCCTGGTGCTCAAGAAGAGTGACCTCAGCGCCTTGCCGCAGGTGGCCGCGCGCGATGCACCGGAGACAGAGGCGCAGCCCGTGGCGCGCGACCTGTCGGGCGCCGAAGTGTTCGCGGCGCATGCGCGCATTCCCGCCCTGGGCTGGACGGTGTTCGTCGAGTCGCCGCGCGCCGAGGCCTATGCGCCGCTCTACGCGACCATCCTGCGCACCGGCCTGCTGCTGCTGGCCGGCTTGCTGGTCGCCACCGCCTTGAGCTTCTTCCTCGCCCGCGCGCTGGTGCGCCCGATCCAGGCATTGCAGGAAGGCGCCGAACGACTTGGCGCCGGCGAGCTGGAGCACCGCATCGACGTCCACACCGGCGACGAACTCGAAGCGCTGGCCGCGCAGTTCAACCAGATGGGCGCCGACCTGCGCGCGTCCTACGCCGGCCTGGAGCGCAAGGTCGACGAGCGCACCAGCGAGCTCACGGTCTCGCTGGCCTACCAGACCGCGACCAGCGAGATCCTGCGCGTGATCAGCGAATCGCCGACCGATGCGCAACCCGTCTTCGATGCCGTGCTGCGCAGTTGCGAGCGACTGTTCGGCGCGGTGCACATGGGCATCTCGATGGCTGGCGAAGACGGGCAGGTGCACCTCGCGGCACAGCACGGCTCGGCCAATCGCGATGCCTTCGCCAGCACCTTCCCGGTGCCGCTGACGCCCGAATCGGGCTCCGGCCAGGCGATCCTGCAACGCCGCGTCGTGCAATACCCGGATATCGACGCGCCGGACGTGCCGCTCTTCGTGCAGCGCAGCAGCGAGGCGGTCGGCACGCGTTCGGTCGTGCTTGCGCCCCTGCTGTGGGAGGGGCGCGCCATCGGCGTGATCTTCATCGGGCGGCCGGAACCGGGGCCGTTCTCGGAGAAGGACGTGGCGTTGCTGAAGACCTTCGCCGACCAGTCCGTCATCGCGATCCAGAACGCGCGCCTGTTCAACGACACGCGCGAGGCGCTGGAGCAGCAACGCGCGTCGGCCGAGGTGCTCAGCGTCATCGGCCGCTCGGTGGCCGATGCGCAGCCCGTGTTCGACAGCATCCTGCTGAGCTGCGAGCGCCTGTTCGACAACTCGCACGTGGTGATCGACCAGCTTGGCAGCGACAACCAATGGCACCTGGCCGCCTATGCCGGCCCGCATCGCGAGGAACTGGCGGCCATGTACCCGGCGCCGGCCGACGTGTCGGTGCAGCGGCAGTCCGAACTGACGGCGCGCAAGGTCACGCACTACCCGGACATTGCCAATGCGACCAACATGTCCGACTCGCTGCGGCGCGGCTGCGAACTGGTCGGCTGCCAGTCGCTCGCGATCGTGCCGATGCTCTCCGAGGAAGGGCGCCTGGGCACCATCCTGGTCGGCCGCCACACGCGCGAGCCCTTCACGGCCAAGGAAACCGCGATGCTGCTCACCTTTGCCGACCAGGCCGTGATCGCCATCCGCAATGCGCGCCTGATCCAGGAGATCCGCAGCACCAGCCGCGAACTGGCGCAGGCCAACCAGCACAAGTCGGAGTTCCTGGCCAACATGTCGCACGAGTTGCGCACGCCGCTCAACGCGATCATCGGCTTCTCCGAGGTGCTGTCGGAAAAGATGTTCGGCGAGGTCAACGACAAGCAGCTGGAGTACCTCAATGACATCAACACCTCGGGCCACCACCTGCTGTCCCTCATCAACGACATCCTCGATTTGTCGAAGATCGAGGCCGGGCGCATGGAGCTGGACCTGTCCGCGTTCGACTTGGGCTCGCTGCTGGACAACAGCACGACGCTGGTCCGCGAGCGCGCGTTGCGGCAGGGCCTGACCTTGACGCTCGACATCGACGAAGGCCTCGGCGAATGGGTGGCCGACCAGCGCAAGCTCAAGCAGGTGCTGGTCAACCTGCTGTCGAACGCGGTCAAGTTCACGCCCGCCGGCGGCAGCGTGACGCTGCGCGCGCGGGCGCTGGACCATGCGGTGGAGATTGCCGTGGTCGACACCGGCGTCGGCATCGCGCTCGACCAGCAGGCGCTGGTGTTCGAGGAGTTCCGCCAGGCCACCGGCGAATACCTGCGCAAGGCCGAAGGCACCGGCCTGGGCCTGGCGCTGGCCAAGCGATTTGTCGAATTGCATGGGGGCACGATGCGCCTGGAAAGCGCACCAGGCCTGGGATCGACCTTTGCGTTCATCCTGCCCGAACGCGAACTGGAGGCTGCGTGATGACGGACCTTGAATCATGAGCACCATATTGATCGTCGAAGACAACGACAAGAACATGAAGCTGGTGCGCGACATCCTCCAGTTCGAAGGCCATGCCACGCTGGAGGCGGTCACCGGCGCCGAGGGCGTGGCATTGGCGACCAGCCAGCGGCCGGACCTGATCCTCATGGATATCCAGCTGCCCGACTTCGACGGCGCCGAGGCGCTGCGGCGCATCCGCACCGACCCCGCGCTGGACGCCGTCCCGATCCTGGCCGTGTCGGCCTCCGTCATGCCCGATGAGCAGCAGAAGGTCATCAACTCGGGCTTCGATGCCTTCATCACCAAGCCGATCGACCTGAAGCTGTTCCGCGCGACCGTGAAACGCTTTCTGGCGCAGGGGAGGCGAGGGGAATGAGCGCCGTCATGCCAAGCGTTGGAGACGCCAAGACTGCGTCCAAGGTCCTTGTCGTCGACGACGTCCCGGTCAACGTCAAGCTGCTCGCCGACATCCTGGCGATGAAGGGCTACGAAGTGGTCACCGCTTCATCAGGCCCGCAGGCGCTGGCGCTGCTGCCCACCGAGAAGCCCGATCTCGTGCTGCTCGACGTGATGATGCCCGGCATGAGCGGCTACGAGGTTTGTGCCGCGATCCGTGCCGACCCGGCGCACGCCATGCTGCCGGTGGTGCTGGTGACCGCGCTGGACCCCGGCAAGGAGCGCATCAAGGGCCTCGAAGCCGGCGCCGACGACTTCCTGACCAAGCCGGTGAGCCAGGCCGAACTGCTGGCCCGCGTGCGCTCCCTGCTGCGCATCAAGCACTTGTACGACCAGGTGCAGCATCAGAGCGCGGAGCTGGCCGAATGGAACAGGCAACTGGAGGAACGCGTCGCCAAGGGCGTCCGCGAACTGGAAAGCCTGGGGCGGCTGAAGCGATTCTTCTCCCCGCAATTGGCCGAGCTGATCGTGGCCGGCGGCGCCGACGATCCGCTGAAGAGCCATCGCCGTGAGATCACCGTCGTCTTCCTCGACCTGCGAGGCTTTACCGCCTTCACCGAGACCGCCGAGCCCGAGGAGGTGATGGGCGTGCTGGCCGAATACCACGCCGCGATGGGCCGGCTGATCCTGCAATACGAGGGCACGCTGGAGCGTTTCTCGGGCGACGGGATGATGGTCTTCTTCAACGACCCGGTGCCCATCGCCGACCCCGGATTGCGCGCCGTGGAAATGGCGCAGGCCATGCAGCAGGAAGTTGCCGTCCTCAGCGCCGCCTGGAAGAAGCGCGGCTACGACCTGACGATGGGCATTGGCGTCGCGCAAGGCTTCGCGACCATCGGCGGCATCGGCTTTCCGGGCCGCATCGACTATGGCGCCATCGGCACCGTGACCAACCTGGCGGCGCGCCTCTGCGGCGAGGCGGCGGGTGGCGAGATCCTGATGTCGCGCCGCGTGGTCGGCGCGCTCGACGGACGGCTCAACGCGGAGCCGGCGGGGGAGTTGATGCTGAAGGGCTTCCAGCGCCCTGTGCCGACATTCCGGGTGGTGTTTGGCTGACAAGAACAGGCCAAGTGGACGGGATACGGTGTGTAACCAGTTACCACCGAAGTTGTATTGTCCCCACGAGGGGGTTACATACAATTTCTTACATCGATCCACTCACATGGCCTGTTTCAACAGCTACCCAATGAACCTGTCGCCCTCCCTGCTCAAAAGCGCCTTGCTCGATGCCCAACAGTGCAACGGGATCGCGCCGGCCACCTGCCAGATGCTGATCAAGGAAGGCTGGGCCGAGTGGGTCGACCATGAATTCGGAACGCCCATCGACGAGAACAGCCCGCGTTCGCTGATGCGCCTGACCGTCGCAGGGAGCATGCAGCTCGAAGCGCTGGCAAATGCGCCGATGGCGCAGCCTGCCTCCACGAAGCCGATCACCACACACCCGATGGTGCCGCCGCGGAAGCCGAGCAGGGTGACTCTGGGCTTTCGACTGCGGTTCCGGTCGCACGTTACTGCATAGGCGATCGTCAGGCGCCTTCGTAGGCGACCGATCAACCTCTTTTGGGAATGAGATCGGCTGAAAATTAATCGCTTTTGGAAGTTCTTCGAGGCTCGCAGAATCGCTGCGCATCACTACTCGGAGGCTTCCAGAAATGCAATCTCGACTCTCGCTGGCGATCGGCTTCGCCGCAGCCCTTTTGTGCTCCAGCGCCCTCGCGCAAACCGACACGCTCGCCAAGATCAAGGCGGCTGGCAGCATCCAGATCGGCGGGCGCGACAGCCAGGTTCCTTTCTCGTACAAGCCCGCGGGCGGCGGTGACCCGGTCGGCTTCACCAACGACATCTGCCTGAAGGTCGTCGAGGCAGTCAAGGCCAAGCTGGGCATGCCCAACCTGGAAGTGCGCTATACGATCCTGACCTCGACCAACCGCATCCCGCTGCTGACCAATGGCACCGTCGACCTCGACTGCGCCACCACCACCAACACCGTGCAGCGCCAGCAGCAGGTCGACTTCGCGCCGAGTCACTTCGTCACCAACATCACAGCCGCCGTCAAGAAGAGTTCCGGCATCAATACCCTGGCGGAGTTGAACGGCAAGACCGTGTCGACCGTGTCCGGCAGCACGGGCATCCAGCTGTTGCGCCAGTACCGCAAGGCCGGCAACGTGGAGGTGCAGGAACTCGCAGCCAAGGACACGGCGGACGGCTTCCTGCTGCTGGCGTCGGATCGCACTTCGGCCTACATCCTCGACGACGTGCAACTCGCCGGCCTCATCGCGACCTCGACCAGGCCGGGTGACTTCAAGATCCTGACCGGTGAATCGCTGCGGCAGGAACCCTACGGCATCATGTACCGCAAGGACGATCCTGCCTTCAAGGAATTGGTCGACAAGACGGTGCTGGACCTGATGAAGAGCGGCGCGATCGAACAGCTCTATGCCAAGTGGTTCACCAGGCCGATTCCGCCGAGCAACGCGAACCTCAATTTCCCGATGACGGATGCCGTCAAGGAGATTTACAGGAACCCCAACAACAAAGGCGTCTGAGTGCGCTCATCGCGCCGCCTGGAACATCTGCGTGAAGTCGCAGCATTCCTGCGCCAGCGTGACGATCGACGCCACCAGGGAACTCCGATGCTCGCCCTTGTACATCGCCACGTAGGTCACGGGCGGCAGCGCGGGCGTGACGTCGATGAGTGCGAGCAAGCCCTGGTCGAGCATCTGTTGCAAGGTGCGGCGGGGCAGGTAGCTCACGCCCAGGCCGGAGACGGTCAGCCCTATCAGCGCGACCAGGTTGTGGATGACGATCGCATTGACGGGCTGGATGCCGAGGTTCTTCATCCAGCTGTCGTAGAGCAGGCCGGTGCCCGACTTCGAGCCCTGGAGCAACATGCGCTGGCGTGCCAGTTCTTCGAGGCGCACCGGCTCGTCGTTCGGCATGAGGCCAGGCTTGCACATCCACGCGCTTTCGACGGCACCCACGGCCTTGCTGGGGATACGCGTGTCGGCGAATGCGTCGGGGACGACGATCAGGTCGAGTTCATCGGCGAGCACCTTCTCGCGCAGGTTGACGCTGCTGTCGACGTCCGGTTCCAGTGTGACCTTCGGGTACTGCGACTGGATCCGTTCGACCCAGCGCGGGAACCAGGTCATGGCGGTGAGCTCGGTCACGCCGATGCGGACACGGCGCTCGATCACATCGACGCGGCTGAACTGGTCGACGGCCGCGTCGCGCTGCGCGAGCAGGCTCTTGGCCAACATGAACATCTCCTCGCCCTTGTCGGTGAGCCGGGCGGCGCGCTGCGTGCGGTCGAACAGTTCGGTGTCGAACACCATCTCCAGTTCATGCACGCGCTTGGACACGGCCGATTGCGAGGTGTGCAGCTTGTTGGCCGCGAGGGCGAAGCTGCCAAGCTGGCCGATCCAGTAGAGCGCTTCGAGTTGCTTGAAAGTCATCATGGCCGCGGCCCTTGTTTCTTCACCGAATCCTATTCACAAACATTGGAAGTCCAACATGAACACCGACCAGGGCGCGCTCTTCCCCGATGCGCTGATGCAAGAAATCAAGAGCCGCTTCCACTATGTCGACCACGACATGAACGGACGGCAACGACTCTTCTTCGACAACGCCGGCGGCTCGTTTCGGCTCAAGGCCGCGGTCGAGCAGATGGGCCGCATCGATGCCTTGCCCGACTGCCCCGAGCGCATCCATGAGCTGGCGATCTTCCTGCAGCGCGTGCAGGCCCAGGGAACGGACGAACTTCGCACGATCCTGAACGCGAAAGGCGGCAGCGTCTACGCCTCGCTCACCGCGTCCGGCGGCATGTTCGACATGGTGCGCGCGGTGGCCGAGAACGTGCCTGGCACGAACATGGTGACGACCGTGCTGGAACATCCTTCGTCCTTCGACGCGATGTCGCTCTATGCCGAACGCCTTGGCAAGACGCTGCGGGTCGCGCAGTCCAACCCGGTGACGGGCGGCGTCGATGTCGAGGAGATCGTGGGCCTGGTCGACCAGGACACGGCGCTGCTGAGCGTGATCTACGCATCCAACATCTCGGGCGCCAAGCTGGACATCGAGCAGATCGTCAAGCGCGCACGCGCCATCAAGCCGGACCTCTACATCATCGTGGACGCGGTGCAGCACGCGCCGCATGGCTTGATCGACCTGCAGAAGACACCGGTGGACGGCATCAACATCGCGCCCTACAAATTCTTCGGCTGCAGGGGCTCGGGCATGTCGTGGGTGTCGGATCGCGCGTCGGTGTTGCCGCACCACAAGCTGGCCGGCAAGAAGAAGGACTTCTGGGACCTGGGCAGCGCTGCGCCCTGGCAATTCGCGGTCATCACCGAGATCGTCAACTACGTCTGCTGGCTCGGCGGGCAGTCCAGCCAGAGCGAAGACCGGCGCGAACTGTTCGCGAGCGGCATCCACCGCATCGAGTTGCATGAGCGCGCACTGCTTGCCCGCCTGCTGGACGGCGACGACAACACCACCGGCCTGCGCCGGATGGACAACGTGCGCGTCTTCCTCGACTACGAAGACCTCAGCAAGCGCGACCTGATCCTCGCCATCGGTATCGACAACCTGGAGCATGCGCAGGCGGTGCGCGAGTACGAGAAGCGCGGCGTGATCGTCTACGAGCGGGTGGCGACGAGCCTGTATTCGAAGCGGATGCTGCAGTCTTTCGGGCTAGAGGGGGCGATTCGCGTGTCGCCGCTGCATTGCAATTCGGCGGCCGATATCGACCGCTTCCTGCAGGTCACGCGGGAGATCAGCGAGGCGTTTGCCACTGCTTGATCAGGCGCTGGGCCATGCGGTAGTCCACGCGTTTCCTGTCACGTCGGGCGAACGTTCAGCCCGGCGCATCTGCGGCAGAGAAATATCGCTTTGCCTTGCCCGAAAAGGTGACCGCATAGCCCCACCAGGCGAACAACAGCGGCATGAAAACGAGACGTCCGAGGTAGCCGCCGGCGCTTTCGGCGTCGTTGGCATAGGTGGTGGTGTCCGGGCGCAACATGAAAAAGGCGGCAAGGCTCGCGATGGCCAGCAGGCCGAGCCACCGTCCCCACTGCCTCCGACGAAATATGCCGAGCATCGTTGCGAGCAATGCGGCGGCGACGGAAATGCGCAAGGCGACGCCGACCGCCAGCGCCTGGAAATCCCGGAGGTCTGCCCAGCGAGATGCAATGAACCAGATGAACTTCGCGGACCCGGCGAAGAAAATGATCGTCGTCGCCAAGAGGAGGAACAGAAGAAGCCAGATGGAAACAGGTCGGCGAGCAGGCGATGGCGGGCCGTCGTGGTGCAACGGGCTTTGCGGCGGGCTGTATGGATTCGGTTGCATGGGCAATTCTTGAGGAACGGGCGCGGGCCCCGTGGATCGCGAGTGATCAGACGCCCAGCAACGCAGACAACGCCTCGGGAGCCGCCACAAGCGCCGCCGATTCCGAGGCCAGCACGATCCGCCCCTTCTCCATGACCACCGCCCGGTCGGTGTGTCCCAGCACCTTGCGCCAGTCGCGGTCGACGATCAGCGTGGCGATGCCGGTGCTGCGTATGTCGGCGATCACGCGCCAGATCTCGGCGACGATCAACGGCGCCAGGCCTTCGGTGGCTTCGTCGAGGATCAGCAGGCGCGGGTTGGTCATCAGCGCGCGGCCGATCGACAGCATCTGCTGCTCGCCACCGGACAACTGCTGGCCGCCGTGCGAGAGCCGTTCTGTGAGGCGCGGGAAGGTCGCCATCACGCGGTCGAAGGTCCAGGCGCGCTGGCCGTCGATGCCGGCGCGGGCGCTCATCAATAGGTTCTCCTTGACGGAGAGGTTCGGGAAGATGCCGCGGCCTTCCGGCACATAGCCGATGCCGCGGCGCGCCATCCTTTCCGGCACCCAGCCGGTCACGTCCTGCCCGTCCAGCTTCACCTGGCCCGAGGCAGGGCGCACGTAGCCCATCAGCGTGCGGATCAGCGTGGTCTTGCCCATGCCGTTGCGGCCGAGCAGGCCGACGGATGTGGACGCCGGCAACTCGACATCCACGCCGCGCAGGATGTGGCTGTCGCCATAGTAGGTGTTGATGCCTGTGACGGTCAGCATGTCAATGGTCCTCGCCCAGGTACGCGGTGCGGACTTCGGCGTTGTTGCGGATCGCATCCGGATCGCCTGTCGCAATGACGGCGCCATTCACCATCACCGTGATGCGGTCGGCAATGCGGAACACCGCGTCCATGTCGTGCTCCACCAGCAGGATCGCATGCGAGGTCTTGAGCTGCGTCAGCAGCGCGAGCATGCGTTCGGTTTCCTCGGCGCCCATGCCGGCGAGCGGTTCGTCCAGCAGCAGCACGCGCGGCCGCGTGGCCAGGCACATCGCGACTTCGAGCTGCCGCTTGGCGCCATGGCTCAGCGTGCCGGCGATGCGTTGTGCATCGGCTGCGAGGCCGGCCGCGGCCAGGGCTTCGTCAGCCGCGGCATTGCTTGCACTGCAACGCGCGGAGGCCTCCCAGATAGCCCAGGGACGCGGCGCCGCTGCCTGCGCGGACAGGCGGCAGTTTTCATGCACCGAGAACTCCGGGAAGATCGTCGTGCGCTGGTAGCTGCGGCCCACGCCGTCGCGGGCGCGGCGCGACTGGGCGCGCGTCGTGATGTCCTCGCCTTCGAGCGTGATGCGGCCTTCGGACGCGGCGATCTCGCCCGAGAGCATGTTGATCAGCGTGGACTTGCCCGCGCCGTTGGTGCCGATGACCGCATGCACTTCACCGCGGTGCAGGTCGATGTTCACCGTGTTCACGGCGATGAGCCCGCCGAAGCGGCGCGTGAGTTTTTCTACAGCCAGCAATGCGCTCATGTGTTTGCCTTTGGAGACAGCCTAGAGGCGATGCCGATGATGCCCTTCGGCAGCAGCGCCACGAACGCGATGATCGCGAGGCCCAGCGTCAATTGCCAATGATTGGCCAAGGGTCCGACGAAGGCTTGCGTCGACAGCAGTTCCTTCAACAGCGTGAACGCGATGGCGCCGATCACCGCGCCGCGCAGGTGCCCGAGCCCACCCAGGATGATCATCAACAGCACCTCGCCCGAGTTGTGCCAGGCCAGCAGTTCAGGATTGACCACGCCGTCGCGCGAGGCCACGAGGAAGCCCGCCAGCCCCGCCAGCGCACCGGCCAGCACGAAGGCCGCCAGCTTGTAGCCATACACCGGGAAGCCTGCAGCCCGCATGCGCTGCTCGTTGACGCGGATGCCGGCCAGCGCGGCGCCGAAGCGCGACCGGCGGATCAGCGCGAGCAGGCCATAGGTGAACACCAGCGCGATCAGCACCGCATAGAACTGCACATGCCGGTTGTCCATGTCGATCGAACCCAACACCGGCCGGATGTACATGTAGATGCCGTCGCTGCCACCACCGACCTTGGTGTCGTGGAACACGAAGAAGGCCATCTGCGCGAAGGCCAGCGTCACCATGATGAAGTACACGCCGCGCGTGCGCAGGCTCAGCGCTCCCACGATCAGCGCATAGGCCGCCGCGCAGCCCATGGCAAGCGGTAGCAAGGTCGCGATAGATCCGCCTTCCTTGCCCGAGCCGAGCACCGTGGCATAGGCGCCGATGCCGTAGAAGGCCGCATGGCCCAGGCTCACCAGGCCGGTCATGCCGACCAGCAGTTCCAGGCTCAGCGCGAAGATCGAGAGGATCATCACCTTGACGATGAAGTCCGAAACGTACGGGCTCAGCATCGGCCCCAGCACTGCAAGCAGCAGCGCACAAACCAGCGGCAGGAAGTGATTGAGGTGCTTCACGTCTTGCGCCCCATCAAGCCCTCGGGCCGCCAGATCAGCACGATCGCCATCAGCACATAGACCCCCATGCCACTCAGTTCCGCGAAGAACACCTTGCCGAACGTGTCGACGAAACCGACGAGCAACGACGCGACCAGTGCCCCCGTGATCGACCCGATGCCGCCGATCACCACCACCACGAAGCAGATGATCAGCACGCTCGCGCCCATGCCCGGATACACCGAGGACATCGGCGCCGCGATCATGCCGGCCAGCGCCGCGAGTGCCACGCCGGCCGCGAACACGATGCGATACAGCCTGCGGATGTCGATGCCCAGGCCGCGCACCATGTCGCGGTTGCTGGCGCCGGCCCGCACCATCATGCCGAGCCGCGTGCGGTTCACCACCCAGTAGAGCCCGATGGCCAGCACGATGCAGGCGGCCGATGCGAAGAGCCGGTACCACGGGTAGGTCATGAGACTGCCCAGCGCGAAGCTGCCATCCAGCCACGGCGGCACTTTCACGCCATGCACGTCATTGCCGACGAGGATCGAGCGCAGTTCCTCGAACACCAGGATGAGCCCGTAGGTCATCAGCACCTGCTGAAGATGCTCGCGCTGGTAGAGAAAACTGAAGAAGGCCCATTCGAGCAGGTAGCCGAACACCGCGGCCAGCACCACGCCGGCCAGCAGCATCAGGATGAACTGGTCACCGAACAGCGGCGCCAGCGCGAACGCCATGTAGGCGCCGATCATGTAGAAGCTGCCGTGCGCCAGGTTGATGACGCCCATGATCCCGAAGATCAGCGTCAGCCCGGAGGCGACCAGGAACAGCAGCAAGCCGTACTGGACGGCGTTCAGGCATTGAACGAGGAAGGTTCCGATATCCACTCTCAAGGTTCCTCGGTTGGTCTGTTCTTGAAACGCAGCAGAGCCGGCTTGGCCGGCCCGCAGGCGTTGTCCCTGTCAGGGGTTTGCGACACGAAATGCGCAGAGGATGGGGGCGGGCGGCGATCCTTTCGGACCGCGGGCCTTGCCCCTTGGAAGGAGGTGGCGGAGACCACGCTGCGTGCTCCGCCTCGGTGCTACATCTTGCAGCCGCGCGCCGGATCGGCCAGGCCCTTCACCGCCACATTCACCAGCTTGTTCTCCTTGCCCTCGACCTTGCGCAGGTAGAAGTCCTGCACCGGGTTGTGCGACTTGCTGATCGAGAAGGTGCCGCGCGGGCTGTCGATCTTGGCCTTCTCGATGGCGCCGGCGAATTCCGCCTTCTTCGTGAGGTCGCCCTTCACCGCGTTCATGCCGATCGCGAGCATCTGCGCCGCGTCATAGCCCTGGACCGCATACACGTCGGGTTGCAGCTTGAACTTGGTGGCATAGGCCGTGCGGAACGCGTTGTCGCGCGCCGTGTTCAGGCCGTCCGCATAGTGCAGCGTGGTCAGCATGCCCTGGGCGGCGTCGCCTTGTGCTTCCAGCGTGCCATCGGTGAGGAAGCCGGGGCCGTACAGCGGGATGTTCTTGTTGAGCCCGGCCGCCGCGTAGTCCTTGACGAACTTCACCGCGCCGCCGCCCGCGTAGAAGGCATACACCGCATCGGGTTTGGCCGCCGCGATCTCGGTCAGCAGCGCCTGGAACTCGACGTTGGGGAAGGGCACCGTGAGTTCCTTCGTCACCTTGCCGCCGCCCTTCTCGAAGCCTTCCTTGAAGCCGGCCACCGACTCGTCGCCGGCCGCGTACTTCCAGGTGATGGTCATCGCGGTCTTCTTGCCCTGCTTGGCCGCGACTTCCCCCATCGCATAAGCCGGCTGCCAGTTGGAGAAGGAGCTGCGGAAGATGTTGGGCGCGCACATCGGGCCGGTCACCGCGTCGGCGCCGCCGTTGGGCACGATCAGCACGGTGCCGCTTTCCTTCGCGGCCTTGGCCATGGCCATGACCACGCCCGAGTGCACGGTGCCGATGATCACGTCGACGTTGTCGCGCTTGATGAGCTTGTTGACGTTGTCGGTGGCCTTGGCCGGGTCGGATTCGTCGTCGACCTTGATGTATTCGATCTCGCGCCCGCCGATCTTGCCGCCGAGTTCGTCCACGCGCAGCTTGAAGCCGTTCTCGATGGCCACGCCGAGCGCGGTGTAGGTGCCGCTGTAGGGCAGCATGAGGCCGACCTTCAGCTTGCCTTGCTGGGCATGCCCCAGGGTGGCGATGCAAGCCAGGGCGAGGGCGGTCAATGTGGTGCGTGCGATGCGTTGACTCATGGTTGGAGGCTCCGGTTCTGTTCTATGAAATTGAGTGCCGCGACTATGACGTTTTCTGGTTGATCCCGATGTGGGGAATGTCCGCAGTCCCGTATTTCCACCAGTTGCGTTTGCGGCACGCGGCGCGCGATGCCGCGGATCTGCTCCAGCGTGCCGTACTCGTCGTCGATGCCCTGCATCGCGAGCACGGGGCACTGGATGGCATCGAGTTCAGCCTCGATGTTCCATTGGCGAAAGGGCGGGTGCAGCCAGATGCGGTTCCAGCCCCAGAAGGCGGAATCGGCACTGTCGTGGTACTTGCCGAGGCGCTGGGGCAGGTCGGTGGTCTCGTAGGCCTTGCGCGCTTCCTCGATGTTCGCGACCGTCACGTCTTCCACGAAGAGGTGTGGCGCGAGGACGACGATGCCCGCCACGGCGTGGGGGAATCTCGCGGCGTAGAGGAGGGCGATGGAGCCGCCGTCGCTGTGGCCGAATAGCCAGGGCTTTTCGTGGAGGTCGATCGCATGAAAGAAAGCCGGTAGCACTTCGTGTGCCTGGCGGTGCATGAAGTCGACGTCCCAGCGTTCGTCTTCGTCGCGCGGCGTCGATTGGCCGTAGGCGGGGCGGGAGAACACCAGTCCCCGGTAACCGCCGGCATCGCAGAACTGTTGCGGGAAGTCCTTCCACATGGCGACGGAGCCGAGGCCTTCGTGGAGGAAGACGATGTGGGGGGCGTGGGTGCGTTCCGGGGCGATGCGAATGTATTCAATGCTCACGTCGCGCTCGCGCCAGCGGATGGATGCGAACTCGGTCTTCACTTCGACGTCCCCCTCTTCACTCCCTCTCCCTTTGGAAGAGGGCTGGGGTGAGGGCACTGGGCGGTGGATGAGGTGGTGCGATTGCAAAGGCCCGGAGCCCTCACCCTGACCCTCTCCCGGAGGGAGAGGGAACAAGACGGGGCCCTCTCCCGCAGGGAGAGTGAAGAGAACTCGAGGCTCATGCGCGTTCCTTCTCGCGCAGCCGGAATCGCTGAATCTTCCCCGTCGCCGTCTTCGGCAACTCCTCGATGAACTCGATGAACCGCGGGTACTTGTACGGCGCCAGCCGTTCCTTCACAAAGGTCTTGAGCTCGTCATCGCTCACCGACTGCCCCGCCTTCAGCACCACATACGCCTTGGTCTTGGTCAACCCATCCGCGTCTTCCTTGCCGATCACCGCGGCCTCGAGCACAGCCGGATGCAGCATCAGTGTCGACTCGACCTCGAAGGGCGACACATAGATGCCGCTGACCTTCAACATGTCGTCGCTGCGCCCCGCGTAGGTGTAGTAGCCATCGGCGTCGCGCGAGTACTTGTCGCCGCTCTTGGTCCAGCCTTCATGGAAGGTGTCGCGCGTTTTCTCGGGATTGCCCCAGTACATCAGCGCCGCGCTCGGCCCCTTGATGTAGAGGTCGCCGACTTCGCCGACGGCCACCGGCTTGCCATCCTCCCCGCGCAGTTCGATCTCGTAGCCCTCGACCGGCTTGCCGGTGGTGCCGTAGCGGATGTCGCCGGGCCGGTTCGAGATGAAGACATGCAGCATCTCGGTCGAACCGATGCCATCGATGATCTCGCAGCCATAGTGCGCCTTGAATCGTTGTGCGATCTCGCCGGGCAGCGCCTCGCCGGCCGATGAGCACATGCGCAACGCCACCTTGTCGCGCGCCGGCAGCCCGGGCGAGGCGAGCATGCCCGCGAAGCCGGTCGGCGCACCGAAGAAAACCGTCGGGCGGATGCCGTCGGCGGTCCAGCGCTTGAAGGTGGCATCGGGCGTGGGCCGCTCGGCCATGAGCACCACGGTCGCGCCGACCGAGAGCGGGAAGGTGAGGGCGTTGCCCAGGCCATAGGCAAAGTACAGCTTTGCCGCGGAGAAGCAGACGTCGTCCTCCGTCAGCCCGAGCACCGGCTTGCCGAACAGCTCCGCCGTCCACCACGGGTTGGCATGGGTATGCACCGTGCCCTTGGGGCGGCCGGTCGATCCGGAGGAGTAGAGCCAGAACGCGTGGTCCTGCGGCGCGGTGGCGGCGGGCGCCGAAAGCGGCTCGGCCGTGGCGATCACTTCGTCGATACGCGCAGCGCCGGCCGGCAGGTCGCCCACGGGATGCGACACGAACAACTGCCGCACCTGGTGCGGCCCCTTCGCCATCGCCTGCTGCAGCACCCCCAGCAACGCGCCCGACACCAGCGCGGCCTTCGCGCTGCAGTGGTCGAGCATGTAGGCGTAGTCGTCCGCCGTCAGCAGCGTGTTCACCGCGACCGGCACGATGCCCGCGTACAGGCTGCCGAGGAAGCTGACCGGCCAATCGTTGCTGTCGAGTTGCAGCAGCAGTACGCGGTCTTCGCGCTGGATGCCCGCGGCCAGCAACGCCGATGCGAGTTGCCGGGCGCGCGCTTCGAGCTCGCCATAGGTCATCGTGCCGTGGTCGTCGACATAGGCGACCTTCTGCGCGCGGCCTCGGTTCAGCGCGAACAGGTGCTCGGCGAAATTGAAGTTCGGGGGCAGGCTCATTGTTCTTGTCTCCTCGGTCCGTTGTGCTTCAGCGGGTGAACTGGATCTGGCCCTCGGGCAGAAGGTAGAGCACCAGCGCGCGGCCCGCGCCCACCGTCGGGAAGTGCGCGCTGCCGGGCGGATAGACGCACCAGCCGGCCGGCCGCCCATCGAAGGTTGCGTCGCCCTCCAGCGGCATGATCAGGTCGATCTCTCCATTGGGATGGCTGTGGTGCGGCCCGGCGATGTCGCGCATGTCGACCACGTCGACCGAGAAGCGATGCAGCGCATCCTCTGCCTTGAACACGCGCCCGTAGCGGATGCCACCGCCTTCGCGCTCGCACAGCCAGCCTTCCGCCACGCCTTCGATGCAGGCTTGCTTCAGCGAATCGAAGCTGGCGGTGCCGGCGCCGTGGTGGGCGTTGAGCCAGGTGTCGAGCTCGGTATCTAGCGGACGGCCCGCGATCTCCGTCGTCAGGCCCGCGACAAGCTGGTGAAAGGATTCCTTGGACATCGTGGGTCTCGTGGGTGGTGTTGCAACTTCGTCGCCTGGCGCCTTGCGGCAACTCGCCATGTGCAGTATCTTGCCTGTGAGGAACAATACGCACGCATCGAAACGCTGTCAAGCAATATAGTGCATGAATGGTGTTAACCCCAAGATTTCCCGCAAGGCCGAAGGACCGGACATGAATGAGCGAGCCCACGAAACCGTGAGCGTGGTGGACGAGGCGTCGAAGAATCCGCTGCTGGTGGCGCTCGGCGAACGCGTGCGCAACCTGCGTGCACGCCGCGGCCTGACACGCAAGGCCGTCGCGGTGGCCGCCGACGTGTCCGAGCGGCACCTGGCCAATCTGGAATACGGCACCGGCAATGCCTCGATCCTGGTGCTGCAGCAGGTCGCCGGCGCGCTGCAATGCTCGCTGGCCGAACTGGTCGGCGACGTGACGACCAGTTCACCGGAGTGGCTCTTGATCCGCGAGTTGCTGGAGCGGCGCGGCGAGGCCGACTTGCGCCGGGCGCGCATCGCTCTCGGCGAATTGCTGGATTCGTCGTCTGTCGACGCGTCGCGCAATCGGCGCATCGCGTTGATCGGCCTGCGTGGCGCCGGCAAGTCCACACTGGGGCAGATGCTCGCCGACGACCTGGAAGTGCCCTTCATCGAGCTGAGCCGCGAGATCGAGAAGGTCGCCGGCTGCAGCGTGCGCGAGATCCACGATCTCTACGGCACCAACGCCTACCGCCGATACGAGCGCCGGGCGCTGGAGGAAACGGTGCAGATCTACAGCGAAGTGGTGATCGCCACGCCGGGCGGCATCGTCTCCGACCCGGCGACCTTCAACCAGTTGCTGGCCCACTGTGCCACCGTCTGGTTGCAGGCCGCGCCCGAGGAGCACATGGGCCGCGTCGCCGCGCAAGGCGACACCCGTCCGATGGCCGCCAGCAAGGAGGCGATGGACGACCTGCGTCGCATCCTGGCCGGTCGCGCCGCCTTCTATTCCAAGGCCGACATGGTGGTCGACACCTCGGGGCGCGACCTGGCGCAGAGCTTCCAGGCCTTGCGCGCGGCGGTTCGGGAAAGCCTCGCGGAAGCCGCCTGAAAGACGTTGGACGTCACAACTTGTAAAGGGGCGATGCATCGCTTGACGCCGCTACAAACATGCATAATGATGCATGTCATGGCGGAAAATAAAATCCGTCACATGCATTATTATTCTCAAACCCACCGCACCAGGAGACCTCGACATGACTGAAACCGCCACCGTGCCGGCATCCGTGGACTACCGCACCGACCCGACCCAATACCGCCACTGGAAGCTCAGCGTCGATGGCGCGGTGGCCCGACTGTCGCTCGACATCGCCGAAGACGGCGGCATCCGCCCCGGCTACAAGCTCAAGCTCAACAGCTACGACTTGGGCGTCGACATCGAGTTGAACGACGCGCTCAACCGCGTGCGCTTCGAGCATCCGCAAGTGCGCTCGGTCATCGTGACCAGCGACAAGGACCGCATCTTCTGTTCCGGCGCCAACATCTTCATGCTGGGCGTGTCCAGCCACAGCTGGAAGGTCAATTTCTGCAAGTTCACCAACGAGACGCGCAACGGCATCGAGGACACGTCGAAGCACTCCGGCATCAAGTTCCTGGCCGCGGTGAATGGTGCCTGCGCCGGCGGCGGCTACGAGTTGGCCCTGGCCTGCGACGAGATCTACCTGGTGGACGACCGGTCTTCTTCCGTGTCGCTGCCCGAAGTCCCGCTGCTCGGCGTGCTGCCCGGCACCGGCGGCCTCACGCGGGTCACCGACAAGCGGCATGTGCGCCACGACCTGGCCGACATCTTCTGCACCAGTGTCGAAGGTGTGCGCGGCCAGCGCGCGGTCGACTGGCGCCTGGTCGACAAGGTGGTGAAGCCCGCGCAGTTCGCGGCCACCGTGCAGCAACGCGCGGTCGAACTCGGCGAAAAGAGCGATCGCCCGGCCGATGCCCAGGGCGTCGAATTGACCCGCATCGAGCGCGAGGACGGAGAGAACAGCCTGCGCTACAAGCATGTGCAGGTCGAGATCGACCGGGCAGGGCGCTCCGCCACTTTCACGGTGCACGCGCCCGTGGGCGCGCAGCCCACCGACATCGCCGGCATCGAGTCCGCGGGCGCCTCGTGGTGGCCCTTCGCGATGGCGCGCGAACTGGACGACGCCATCCTCTGCATGCGCACCAATGAGCTGAACATCGGCACCTGGGTGCTCAAGACCAAGGGCGACCCGGCGGCCGTGCTGGCCAGCGACGCCACCATGCTGGCCAACAAAGGCCACTGGTTCGTGCGCGAGACGATCGGCCTGCTGCGCCGCACGCTGGCCCGCCTGGACGTGTCCTCGCGCAGCCTGTTCACGCTGATCGACTCCGACTCCTGCTTCGCCGGCACCCTGGCCGAACTGGCCTTCGCCGCCGACCGCGCCTACATGCTCGCGCTGCCGGACGATCCGGAGCATGCGCCCAAGCTCTCGCTCAACGAACTCAACTTCGGCAAGCTGCCGATGGTCAATGACCAGAGCCGGCTGCAGCGCCGCTTCTACGAGGAAGAAGCGCCGCTGGCCGCAGCCCGCGCCAGCATCGGCCAGGAACTGGACGCCGATGAGGCATTGAAGCTGGGCCTCGTCACCATGGCCCCTGACGATATCGACTGGGCCGACGAGATCCGCATCGCGATGGAAGAGCGCGCCGCCATGTCGCCCGACTCGCTGACGGGCCTGGAAGCCAACTTGCGATTCGCACAGCGCGAGAACATGAACACACGCATCTTCGGTCGCCTCACTGCCTGGCAGAACTGGATCTTCAACCGCCCGAACGCCGTCGGCGAGAAGGGTGCGCTCAAGGTCTACGGCACCGGCCAGAAGGCCGGCTTCGACCTGAATCGCGTCTAAAGAACAAACCCAAGGAAGCACGATGAGCACGATCAACTACAGCGAGAAGATCCCCAACAACGTCAACCTCGGCGAGGACCGCACGCTGCAGCGCGCGCTGGAAGGCTGGCAGCCGAACTTCATCAACTGGTGGGACGACGTGGGCCCGGACGGCTCGACCAACTACGACGTCTACCTGCGCACGGCCGTGAGCGTCGACCCGCAAGGCTGGGCGCAGTTCGGCCACGTGAAGATGCGCGACTACCGCTGGGGCATCTTCCTGAACCCGGGCGATGCCAACCGCGAGATCCACTTCGGCGACCACAAGGGCGAGAAGGCCTGGCAGGACGTGCCCGGCGAGCACCGCGCCAACCTGCGCCGCATCATCGTGACGCAGGGCGACACCGAGCCGGCCTCGGTCGAGCAACAACGCCACCTTGGCCTCACCGCGCCGTCGATGTACGACATGCGCAACCTGTTCCAGATCAACGTGGAAGAAGGCCGCCACCTGTGGGCGATGGTCTACCTGCTGCACAAGCACTTCGGCCGCGATGGTCGCGAAGAGGCGGAAGCGCTGCTGCACCGCCAGTCCGGCGACGTGGACAACCCGCGCATCCTCGGCGCCTTCAACGAGAAGACGCCCGACTGGCTGGCCTTCTTCATGTTCACCTACTTCACGGACCGCGATGGCAAGTTCCAGCTGTCCGCATTGGCGGAGAGTGCGTTCGATCCGCTGGCCCGCACCACGAAGTTCATGCTGACGGAAGAAGCGCACCACATGTTCGTCGGCGAGAGCGGCGTCTCGCGCGTGCTGTCGCGCACCGCGGCCGTGATGAACGAGCTGAAGACCGACGATCCGCAGAAGGTGCGTGCTGCAGGCGCCATCGACCTCGGCACGATCCAGCGCTACCTGAACTTCCACTACAGCGTGACCATCGACCTGTTCGGCGCCGACCAGTCGAGCAACGCCGCCACCTTCTACAGCTCCGGCCTCAAGGGCCGCTACGAGGAAGGCAAGCGCACCGACGACCACATCCTCAAGGGCCAGACCTACAAGGTGCTGGAGGTCAAGGACGGCCAGCTCTTGGAGAAGGAAGTGCCGATGCTCAACGCACTGAACGAAGTGCTGCGCGACGACTTCATCAAGGACTCGGTGGCCGGTGTCGGCCGCTGGAACAAGGTGCTGGAAAAGGCTGGCATCCCGACCCGACTCACGGTGCCGCACAAGGCCTTCAATCGACAGATCGGCGCGCTCGCCGGCATCAAGATGTCGCCGGAAGGCCGCGTCGTCAACGAGCAGGAATGGGCTGCGAAGAAGAGCGAATGGCTGCCGACTTCGGACGACTTCGCCTTCGTCGCATCGCTGATGGGCCGCGTCATCGAACCCGGCAAGTTCGCAGGCTGGATCGCACCGCCGGTGATGGGCATCAACCGCCAGCCCGTCGACTTCGAATACGTCCGCTTCGGCTAAGTGGTATTGACTCCTTCCCCCTTTGGGGGAAGGCAGGGATGGGGGCACACGGCGCACCCAAGACAACCGCCGCTTGCCCCCTCCCAACCCTCCCCCGGGAGGGGAGGGCTCGAAGAAGGACTCAAGGAGACACACGATGAACATGAGCGAAGTCAACGTCATCAAGCAGCACTTGATCGACCCCGAGATCTGCATCCGCTGCAACACCTGCGAGGCCACCTGCCCGGTCGGCGCCATCACGCACGACGACCGCAACTACGTCGTGCGCGCCGACGTTTGCAACAGTTGCATGGCCTGCATCTCACCGTGCCCCACGGGCTCGATCGACAACTGGCGCACCATGCCCCTGGTTCGCGCCTATTCCATCGAAGAGCAACTCACCTGGGACGAACTGCCCGCAGAGCTGACTCCCGAACAACTCGAAGCCGAAGGTGTGTCGAGCGTCGACGAGCCCGTGCAACCCGCGACGGCTGCAGCACCGCAGCCGCCCTCCGAACCCGGCGAGTCCGTCTTCAATTCAGCCCAATACGGCGCCACCGTTCCTCCCTGGTCCGCCGCACACGCCTACACCAACCTGCACCCGCCGAAGAAGCCCACCACCGCCACCGTGGTCGGCAACTTCAACTGCACCGAAGCCGGCTTCGAGAACCAGACCCACCACATCGTGCTCGACTTCGGCGCGATGCCTTTCCCGGTGCTCGAAGGCCAGTCGCTCGGCATCATCCCGCCCGGAACCGATGCCAATGGCAAACCGCATTTCGCGCGCCAGTACTCCGTCGCCAGCCCGCGCAACGGCGAGCGGCCCGGCTACAACAACGTCTCCCTCACGGTCAAGCGCGTCACGGAAGACCATCAGGGCAAGCCCGTGCGCGGTGTCGCGAGCAACTATGTCTGCGATCTGAAAGTGGGTGACAAGGTCCAGGTGGTCGGCCCCTTCGGCGCGTCCTTCCTGATGCCGAACCATCCCAGGTCGCACATCGTCATGATCTGCACCGGCACCGGCAGCGCACCGATGCGCGCCATGACTGAATGGCGACGGCGCCTGCGCAAGAGCGGCAAGTTCGAGGGCGGCAAGTTGCTGCTGTTCTTCGGCGCACGCACGCAGCAGGAACTGCCGTACTTCGGCCCCCTGCAGACGCTGCCCAAGGACTTCATCGACATCAACTTCGCGTTCTCTCGCACGCCGGGCCAGCCCAAGCGCTATGTGCAGGACATGATGCGCGCGCGCGCGGCCGACCTGGTCGAGTTGCTGAAGGATGGCCAGTCGCACTTCTACGTGTGCGGCCTCAAGAGCATGGAAGAGGGCGTGGTGCTGGCATTGCGCGACGTGGCCACGGAAGCCGGCCTGGATTGGGATGCCATCGGCGGCAGCCTGAAGTCGGAAGGGCGGCTGCACCTCGAGACCTATTGAGCCAGGCCCTACGATGCGAGGGCATGAAGTTCGCTGAATTCCACGTCGGCCAGGTGCTCGAGGCAGGGCCTGTCCAGGTCACGGAAGAAGAGGTCCTGTCCTTCGCACGCGCCTGGGATCCGCAGTGGTTCCACACCGATCCGGCCGCCGCCGAAGAAGGGCCGTTCCAGGGACTGATCGCGAGCGGCTGGCATACCTGTGCGATTGCCATGCGCCTGATCGCCGACAACGTGCTCGCAGGCTCGGAGTCCTTTGCGTCGCCGGGGCTCAAGTACGTGAAGTGGCCCAAGCCGGTGCGACCCGGCGATGTCTTGCGTCTGGAGGCGGAAGTGCTCGCCGTGCGCGCCTCGCGCAGCGGCAAGGCGCTGGGCATCCTGGATTGGCGCTGGATGCTGTTCAACCAGCACGGCCTGATGGTGCTGGACCTCGAAGCGACCAGCCTGTTCAAGCTGCCGAGTTAGCGCTTGACTTCACTCCCTTTCCCTCCGGGAGAGGGCAGGGGCATCAGCCTTCAAGCACGCCCAGCCCCTGCAATCGTCCCCGCTACAAGGCCTTCCACTTCAACACGATCGCAACCACCGCCGGCACACCAAACAAAACGAGCCACACAGGCAGTTCCTCCGCGACGCCGTAGCCCGCTTTGCTGACTCCGACCCACATGTTGAACGAGGTCAGCGCAAGCCAGAGCGCGACGAATGTCGTGATCGCCACGGATGCCGCATTCTGGAAGTTCTCGGAAAACAGCTTGGCGACGATGACGGTCGCCGCGAGCAGCAGGAAGCCAGCAAGAAGGAAGAGGCCTGTGCGCATGGTGTGCTCCTTTTGCGCCTCATCGTAGCAAGGGAGCCCGGAGCTCTACGAAGCTTTGCCTCGCTGAACGAACGCCTCGACCCGCGCCGCGGTGTCGGGGTTCGAGAAGCAGGCCATCGCCGCCTGCTCCTCCAGGTCGAGCGCGCTTTCCAGTTGCGTCCGCAATTGCGACGTCATGACCTTCTTGAGTTGCAAGGTCGCCGTCCGGGAGCGTTCCGCGACGTGCCCGGCCAGTTCCAGTGCAGTCGACAACACGGCATCGCGCGGCACCACGCGATTGACAAGCCCCAGCTGCTGCAAGGTGTTTGCTCCCAACCGTTCGCCCAGCACGATCAGTTCCACCGCGCGCTGCTGCCCGACAAGCCGTGGCAGCAAGTGTGTCACGCCACCCGTCACGAACTGGCCCAGCGCCATCTCCGGAAAGAACGCGACCAGGTCGTCGGCGGCCACCACCATGTCGCAGTTGAACACCCATTCGAAGCCCGCCCCTACCGCATAGCCGTGCACAGCGCCGATCACGAGCTTGGGGCCGAACATGATGTCGCGCGTGATCTGCTGCACGCGCCGACCCATCTCGGCGACGGACTCGTTGCTCGCGGACTGCTCGCTGAATTCCTTGAGGTCGTCTCCGGCGCAGAAGGCGCGCCCCGCGCCGGTCAGGACGATCACGCGCGTCTGCGGGTCGGCATGGGCGGCGAGCAAGGCTTCATGGAAGTCCTGCAACAGCCGTGCACCGATGGCATTGAGACGCTCCGGGCGGTCGAGCGTGACGATGCTGACCGGGCCGTGTGAGGCGCGTCTGACGTGGGGCTTGTCTGGCTGCATGGTGCGCACTTGTTGTTGGCCGATGGAGCTTGCCATACTCCGCGCCGGGGTTTGGCTCGCTCTCCCCGCTGGGGAGAGGACTGGGGTGAGGGGCATGGGCCTGTCCACCGCCTCGCCCAGTTCAACGGCCCAGTGCCCTCACCCCGACCCTCTCCCAAGGGGTGAGGGGGTAAGAGAGAGTCAGGCTGCGCGCACGGGCATCGCCGGATTCCCACTCCACCGCGATGCCGGCGGAATGCTCTCGCCCTTCATCACCAGCGTCAGCGGCCCCAGTTGCGCGCCGTCGTGCACCACCGCGCCGTACAGCACGATGCTGCGCGGCCCGATGTTCACGCGCGAGCCGATGTTCACGTGATGCACCTTCATCACCCGATCCTCGAACAGGTGGGTCTGCGGGCAGCACTGCGCGTTCAGCTCGCTGTAGGCGCCGATGCGCACGCAGTCGAACTCGGTCAGGTCGGTGGTGTCCAGGTACACCCCGCGGCCGATGCGCGCGCCCAGCAGGTTGAAGGCAATCGGCAGCCATGGCGTGCCGCGCAGGTAGTTCATGAAGTTGGGCACCGCGATGCCCTCGTAGATGTTCGTCGCCGCCTCGGACAGCCAGACGAAGGGCGTCCACATCGGCTTGGCAAGCGGCTTGTAGCGGCGCAGGAACAGCCACTTGAACAAGGCCACGAACACGAAGGTCGACAGGCCGAAGATCAGCCCGTCGAGCGTCAGGTAACCGATCACCGCGCCCCAGTCGTCCCGCGCAGCCGCGGGCATGACCGCCTGCACGATGCTGTAGCCCGTGGCGATCACGATGGCGTGCGGAACGACGATGCGGAAGGCCTCGACCAGCCCGCGCCCGAGCCGCCGCAACGGCGAGGGATTGAAGGTGACCGATTCCGGATGCCCCGTGACCACTTCGCGCGCCGGCAGGCGCAGCGCGGGCGAGCCGAGCCAGGTCTCGCCGCTTTGCATGACCGCCGCATCGGGCGCGCGGCCCAGCACGCCGATCAGCACGTTCTCCGGCACCGTGGTGCCGTCCGGGATGTAGGCGCCGTTGCCGATGAAGCTGCGGCGGCCGACGGTGGTCGGCTGCATCGTCAGCCAGCCGCCGTCGATCTCCTCGTCGCCCAGCAGCACTGCGTCCGCTATGAAAGTGCCGTCGCCCAGCGTGAGCATGTCCGGCACCACGCCGAGTGCCGTGGAGATTTCGGCATTGCGACCCACCTTGGCGCCCAGCAGGCGGTACCACATGGGTGCGAACAGCGTGGCATACACACCATGCAGCACTTGCAGGCTCGATTCCTGGATCTGGTTGACCAGCCACTTGCCGCAGTAGACGTTGCTGTGCACCGGCCAGCTGCCGCTCTTCAGCCGCGGCAGCACGCTCCAGCGGATGCCGGCCGAGACCAGCGCCGTCAGCACGATCATCACCGGGCTGGCCAGCAGCGCCAGGCCGAAGTACTTGAAGATCAGCAAGGCCGAGTTGGAGGCTTCCCAGGTCGCGCCTTCGCTGGGGTCCAGCCAGTCGATCAGCATGAAGGTCGGGAACACTGGCAGGAAGAACAGCGCGGCCACCAGCATGGCGCCCAGGACGAAGAACACGCCCTCGCCGAGCAGGCGGCGCGATGTGACGGGCAGGCGTGCCCGCAGCGTCGCCGGATCGAAGGCCCCCATGTCGCGTGCCGGGGCCCCGCTCCAGACGCGCCGGGCCGGCATGGCCTGGCCGTCGGCGAGTGCGGACTGGCCATCGAGATGGCCCCAGTCGCCGACGGAGGTGTTGCCTTCCAGCACGGCATAGGAGCCGATGTGCGCCTCGGCGCCGATCGCGATCGGGCCGATCAGCAACTCGCCGCAGAACACCCGCGCGTTCTCCAGGTTGACCGCGTTGCCGATGCTGGCGCCATCGCCCACCGAGAGCAGGTCCGGCGCGCGCACCTTGACCGAGCCGATCATCACGTCCCTCCCGATGCGCGCACCCAAGGCACGCAGCCACCAGGAATGCAGCGACGACCCGCTGATGAAATAGGTCGGCGCCGCATCGCACAGCCGGTCGGCCAGCCACCAGCGGAAGTAGGTGAGGCCCCAGAGCGGATAGCGGCCCGGCTTCAACCGACCGGCGATCAGCCACTTGCCTCCGATCGCAATGGCGAACTCCAGGATCGTGGTGGCGAGGAAGGCGACGATGGACATCGTGACCGCGAACGGAATCGAATCGTCCGGGCCGCCGGTGTAGAAGTGGTAGGTGAAGAAGGGTGCGAGCCACTGCATCATGCGCAGCGCGACCAGGCCCGGAATGGCGGCAGCTTGCGCCAGGCCGCAACGCCAGCGGCGCCATGCGGAAGGCGGCGTCCAGTCGGGCACCTGCTCGGCAGGCTGCACGCTGCTGGCCTCCAGCGCGGCGGCGATGGCGCCGACCGTGCGGTGGGTGTAGATGTCGCGCACCGTGATGCTGGTGAAGCGCGGATCGGCGCGCAAGGTGGTCGCGAGCCGCGCCGCCATCAGGGAGTGGCCGCCGAGTTCGTCGAAGAAGTCCGAGGTGCGCCGGATCGCGAAACCCGGGAACAGGGTGGACACGGCCGCGAACACGGCTGCCTCGGTGGGCGACTCCGGCGTGTCCGAGCCCTCCGTGGACGCCGCGGCTTCCGCCAGTGGCTGCGCCTTGAGCACCTTGCGGTCGATCTTGCCGGAGGGCAGGCGCGGCATCTGCGGCAGCACCTCGAAGCGGCCCGGCACCATGTAGGGCGGCAGGCGCTCGGCCAGCGCTGTGCGCAGTGCGGCGGCCGATACCGTAACGCCGCTCTCGGCCACCAGGAACGCGATCAACTGGTCGACGCCGTCCACGGCGCGCAGCACCACGGCCACGGTGCCGACGCCCGGCTGCTGCGCCAGCACGGCCTCGATCTCGCCGAGCTCCACGCGGAAGCCGCGGATCTTGACTTGGTCGTCGGTGCGGCCCAGGCACTGCACATTGCCTTCCTCGTCGATGCGCGCGAGGTCGCCGGTGCGGTAGAGGCGCGCCTCGCTGGCGTCGCCGGCCCAGGGGTTGGGCAGGAACTTCTCGGCCGTCAGTTCAGGTCGGCCAAGGTAGCCCGCGGCTACGCCGGGGCCGGTGATGCACAACTCGCCGACTTCGCCGCGTGGCAGCAACACCGGACCGGTGGGCGCCATCTCAGGCGCAATCACCAGCATCGCGTAGTTGGGCAGCGGCTGGCCGATGGTCACGGGTTCGCCGGCGGACAGTTCCGCCATGCTCGCCGACACGGTCGCCTCGGTCGGGCCGTAGCTGTTGAACACCTGCCGGCCGGCCACGGCCCAGCGCTCGACCAGCGATGCCGGACACATCTCGCCGCCGAGGTTGATGATGCGCAGCCCGGGCACGTCGCGATCGAACAGGGCCAGCAAGGTCGGCACGGCATGCAGCACGCTGACCTGGTGCTCGATCAGCGCGCGGGGCAGGGCCTCGGGGTCGGACGCGATGAGCTTCGGTGCGATCCACAGCGTGGCGCCAACCAGGTAGCTGATCCAGATCTCCTCGAAGGACATGTCGAAGGCAACCGAGAAGCCTTGGTACACCTTGTCGTCCTGCCGCACGCCCAGCAGCGCGTTCTCGCTGCGCAGGAAGTGGCAGATGCTGCCCTGCGTGATCGCGATGCCCTTGGGCTTGCCGGTGGAGCCGGAGGTGTAGATCACGTAGGCCGGATGCGATGGCAGCGCGCCTTCGCGGCGCAGTGCGGCGCCCGTATCGAAGGGCAGGGCCAGCAGCGCCTGCGCGGTCCACAGCGGGCGTCCACCGGCGCCCAGCCTCGGCGCGAATTCATCGCAGCTCACGATGCCCACCGCATCGGCGTCATCCAGGCAGACGCCGACGCGGTCGACGGGGGTGTCGGCATCCAGCGGCAACCAGGCGGCACCGGTCTTGGCAATCGCCAGCTGCATCACCAGCAGGTCCAGTCCGCGCGGCAGCCACAGGCCCACGATACGGCCGGGGCGCACGCCGCCTTCGATCAGCCGGGACGCGGCCCGGTCGGCCATCCGGTCCAGTTCTCCGTAGCTCAGCGACTGCTCGCCGAAGATCAAGGCCGTCTGGCCGGGGATTCTTGCGGCGGTGGCTTCGAACAGGTCCGCGAGGATTTCCGTCCGGATGAACTCTGGCCGTTGCGGGCCGCGGACGATGTGGGGGGAGTCGGCGCTGGAGGGAAGGGAGGGTTCGGGCGGGGTCGAATCGGTGCGGTACATCGGGGGTCCAGGGGGCGGGCGCGGCGGGAAAAACGGCCGGCTGCCGATCTCCCGATTTTCCCATTCCCAACGTGCTGAACCCCTTGTGCGTGGACAGCGGAAAGCGGAGTACACGCAAACATTTGCGCATAAAAGTGTCTTGCAGAAGACGGATTGCTTGTGAACCTGACCACTGCCTGACCAAACGCGATGCGCCTCACGATCCCCTCCCGCCAACGCCGTGTTTCGCTGGCCGCCGCGCCATGCTTGAAGTTCAGGGCGCCGGTGCGCCGAGTCGCTGCGAGACTTGGCGTGCGCAGCCCTTGAGTGCGCGCGCCACCTCGCCATCCCAATCGCTGTCGAACACGCCCGCCGCGCCGATCGCCGTGACCGCCAGCACGATCGCGCCCTTGTGGTCGAACACCGGCGCCGCCATTGCATTGACGCCGGGCACGATCTCGCCGGTCGAGCGGCTGAGGCCGTGGCACTTGACCTCGTCGAGATGCGCTTCGAATTCGCGCCACGTCGGTACCGGTGCGGCGGTCGGCATGCCGGGCTGCGGTGCCGTGCCAACGCGCTCGCGCTGCTTGCGGCGCGCCCGTTCCTCCTCCAGGAAGCGCTTCACCACCGCCGGCTCCATGTAGGCGCCGAAAAGGCGGCCCGATGCGGTATCAGTCAGCGAGAACACGGTGCCGTGCCGCATCACCACATGCACGGCGGCGGGCGACTCCGCAAGCCGCACGATGGTCGCGCCTCGGTCGCCCCACACCGCGATGGCCACGGTCTGGCCGATGCTCGCCGCCAGCGCGTCGATCAGCGGCGAGGCGATCTGCACCGGGTTGTTCTGCTGAAGCCCGATCAACCCCAATTGCAATGCCAGCGGACCGAGCAGATATTGGCCGCTGACGGGATCCTGCTCGATCAAGCCCAGCCGGCCGAAGCTCACCATGTAGGGGTGCGCCTTGGCCGGCGCCATGTCCGCCTCGCGGGCGAGATCGCTCAGGGCCATCGGCCGGCCGTGGTGCACCAGGGCGCGCAGCAACTGGCCGCCCACCTCGACGCTCTGGATGCCGCGTTGCTGGCGCGTTTCGACTTCTTCGCTCATGTCCGTACCCCTCATCAATCGCTCGGATTAGACAACGACAAACACGTTGAACCATCGCTAACCAAGGGTAATCACCTATTCGTCATTCACAAATTGATTCGTCCTGTGCGAATCATTGATTGGATAATTGCAAATAAGTTAGGTTTAGACAAACACCAAACAGGAGCCCACCCCGATGACCGCCACGAAGAAATTTGCCTCCCAAGCCGACCTCGAAGAGAAGAAGGTCACCTTCAGCCAGATCTCCGAGCACGCCTGGGCCTACACGGCCGAAGGCGATCCCAACACCGGCATCATCATTGGCGACGACGCGGTGCTTGTGGCCGACACCCAGGCCACGCCGGCCATGGCCGCCGACGTGATCCGCCGCATTCGCGAGGTGACCGACAAGCCGATCAAGTACGTCGTGCTCACGCACTACCACGCGGTGCGCGTGCTGGGCGCAAGCGCCTACAAGCCGCAGCAGATCATCGCCAGCCAGGACACCTATGACCTGATCGTCGAGCGCGGCGAACAGGACAAGGCCAGCGAGATCGGCCGCTTTCCGCGCCTGTTCCAGAACGTCGAGACGGTGCCGGCCGGCATGACCTGGCCGACCATGACCTTCACCGGCAAGATGACGCTGTGGCTGGGCAAACTGGAAGTGCAGTTGCTGCAACTCGGCCGTGGCCACACCAAGGGCGACACGGTCGTGTGGCTGCCGGGCGAGGGCGCGCTGCTGTCGGGCGACCTGGTCGAGTTCGGCGCCACGCCGTATGCCGGCGACGCCTATTTCAAGGACTGGCCGAAGACGCTCGACAACATCGCCGCGCTCAAGCCCAAGGCCGTGGTGCCGGGCCGCGGCGCCGCATTGACCACGCCCGATGAAGTGGCGAAGGGCCTGAGCGAAACGCGTGACTTCATCGCCGATGTGTATTCGAACGTGCAGAAGGGCGTCGCCGCCGGCAAGGACCTGAACGCGGTCTACAAGGACACCTTCGCCGCCCTCAAGCCCAAGTACGGCCACTGGGTCATCTTCGACCACTGCATGCCCTTCGACGTGACGCGCTGCTACGACGAGGCCACGCAGTACGCGAACCCGCGCATTTGGACGGCCGAGCGCGACATCGAGATGTGGAAGACGCTCGAAGGCTGAGCCGCCGCCGTCACACCATCGGAGAAAAGCACCATGCAGTTGAACGAACTTGCGTCCCGCAAGGGGGAAGCCGTCGACTACCAGAAGCTGGCGTTCGACTACGTGCGCCATGCGGACCAGGATGCCGCCAAGCCTGTGCGTCGGCCCGTGGTCGTGGTCGGTGCCGGCCCGGTGGGCCTCGCGCTGGCCATCGACCTGGCGCAGCGCAGCGTGCCGGTCGTCTTGCTCGACAACGACAACACGCTCTCCACCGGCTCGCGCGCCATCTGCTTCGCCAAGCGCACGCTGGAAATCTTCGACCGACTCGGTTGCGGCGATCGCATGGTCGCCAAGGGCGTGTCGTGGAATGTCGGCAAGGTCTTCTTCAAGCAGGAGCAGGTCTACAGCTTCGACCTGCTGCCAGAGGCAGGCCATTCGCGGCCGGCCTTCATCAACCTGCAGCAGTACTACGTCGAGGGCTTCTTGGCCGAGCGCGCGGCCGAGTTGCCGCTGATCGACCTGCGCTGGAAGAACAAGGTGGCCGGCGTGGTGCAGCACGCTGACCATGTGACGCTGACGGTCGAGACGCCCGACGGTCCCTACCTGCTGGAGGCCGACTACGTTGCCGCCTGCGACGGTGGCCGTTCCAGCGTGCGCCAACTGCTGGGCCTGGAAAGCAAGGGCCGCCAGTTCAAGGACCGCTTCCTCATCGCCGACGTCAAGATGAAGATGGACCGGCCCGCCGAGCGCTGGTTCTGGTTCGACCCGGAGTTCCACCCCAACCAGAGCGTGCTGCTGCACATGCAGCCCGACAACGTCTGGCGCATCGACTTCCAGATCGGCTGGGACGCCGACCCGGAAGAAGAGAAGAAGCCCGAGAAGATCATCCCGCGCGTGAAGGCGCTGCTCGGCGAGGACGCGCAGTTCGAACTCGAATGGGCCAGCGTCTACACCTTCTCCTGCCTGCGCATGGAGAAGTTCCGCCATGGCCGCGTGCTGTTCGCCGGTGACTCGGCGCATGGCGTGTCGCCCTTCGGTGCGCGGGGCGCCAACTCGGGTGTGCAGGATGCGGAGAACCTGGCCTGGAAGCTGGCGGCCGTGCTGCAACGCCAGGCATCGGACGCGCTGCTCGACAGCTACGGCCAGGAGCGCGAATACGCCGCCGACGAGAACATCCTGAATTCGACGCGCGCCACCGACTTCATCACGCCCAAGAGCGAGGTCAGCAAGCTGTTTCGCGATGCGGTGCTGGAGCTGTCCAAGTCACATGCCTTCGCGCGGCGGCTGGTCAACAGTGGCCGTCTCTCGGTGCCCGCGACGCTTCATACGTCGGCGTTGAACACGCCCGATGCGCAAGCCTTCAACGGCCGCATGGTGCCGGGCGCCGTGGCTGCCGACGCGCCGCTGGTCCGCAAGGACGGCAGCCCGGGCTGGTTGCTGGAGCGTTCCAGCGGCGAGGCTTTCACGGCGCTGGTGTTCGGCATCGACGTGAAGTCGGACCGCGCCGCTCGCGCCGTGGCCGAGGCATCGGCAGCTTCGCATGTGCCGGTGACGACCGTGGTGGTGCCGCTCGACGATGCGCACGCCTTGGCCGCGCAACGCTATGACGCGGAAGTCGGCACCGTCTACCTGCTGCGACCCGACCAGCACGTCTGCGCGCGCTGGCGCGAGCCCGACGTCGCCGGCATCCGCGCCGCACTGGACCGTGCGCTCGCCTGGGCCTGAAGGAATCACCATGCTGCAAGTCACCCAACCCCATCTCATCACCGCGTCCAACCTCGACGTGCCCGACGATTTCTACGAGGCGCTGATCGAGTCGCATCAAGGGCTCTCTGCCGAAGAGAGCCATGCCTTCAACGCGCGCCTCGTGCTGCTGCTGGCCAACCACATCGGCTCGATGCCGGTGCTGCGCGAAGCGTTCGCCGCGGCCCGGCGCGCGTGAACCACTTTCCGTCTTCAGAGAAAGCCAATGACCACAACGCTCGCCTACCAGACCGGCTTCGGCAATGAATACGCCACCGAAGCCGTGCCCGGCGCATTGCCGCAGGGCCGCAACAGCCCGCAGCGCGCGCCCCTCGACCTTTATCCGGAGCTGATCTCCGGCACGGCCTTCACCGCACCGCGCCATGAGAACCGGCGCACCTGGATGTACCGTCGTCAGCCGTCCGTGGTGGCCGGTCGCTACACGCCCTATGCCCAGTCGAGCTGGCAGACCGGCGGCGACCGCAGCGTGCCACTGCCGCCCGAACCGATGCGCTGGCACCCGATGCCGATGGATGGTGCGGAGCAGGTCGACTTCATCGACGGCATGCAGACGCTGGCTGCGAATGGCGATGCCGAGGCGCAGACCGGCATCGGCGCGCTCGTCTACATCGCGGGCCGCTCGATGGAGCGCCGTGCCTTCGTCAATGCCGATGGCGAGATGCTGTTGGTGCCGCAACAAGGCCGTATCGTGCTCACCACCGAGATGGGCGTGCTCGAAGTGAAGCCCGGCGAGATTGCGCTGGTGCCGCGCGGCGTGGTGTTCAAGGTCGGCCTGCCGGAGGGCGTCTCGCGCGGCTATGTCTGCGAGAACTACGGCGCGCAGTTCCGACTGCCGGAGCTGGGCCCGATCGGCTCCAACGGCCTGGCCAATGCGCGCGACTTCCAGGCGCCCGTGGCTGCCTACGAAACGGAGGAGGGCGCCTATGAACTCGTCAAGAAGGCCGGCGGCCGCTTCTGGCGCGCACCGACCAGCCATTCGCCCTTCAATGTGGTCGCATGGCACGGCAACCTGTCGCCGGTGAAATACGACACGGCGCACTTCATGACCATCGGCTCGATCAGCTTCGACCATCCGGACCCGTCGATCTTCACCGTGCTCACCTCGCCGAGCGACACGCCCGGCACGGCCAACTGCGACTTCGTCATCTTCCCGCCGCGCTGGCTGGTGATGGAAGACACCTTCCGTCCGCCTTGGTACCACCGCAACCTCATGAGCGAGTTCATGGGGCTGGTGTACGGCGAGTACGACGCCAAGCCCGGCGGCTTCAAGCCCGGCGGCGCGAGCCTGCACAACTGCATGGTGCCCCACGGCCCGGACGAGGAAGCCTTCACCAAGGCCAGCAACGCGGACCTCAAGCCGCAGAAGCTCGACAACACGCTGGCCTTCATGTTCGAAAGCCGCTACCGCTTCCTGCCCACGCAATGGGCGCTGTCAAGCAATTCACTCGACCAGGACTACGCCGACTGCTGGGCCGGCCTCAAGGATCAATTCAAGTCATGAACGCCATCAACGAAACCCACGACCCGAAACTGCGAAGCTGGGTCCAGACCGCCAACCTGCCTGGCTGCGACTTCCCGATCCAGAACCTGCCCTTCGGGCGCTTCCGGCCGAAGGGCAGCAAGGAAGCGTTCCGCATCGGCGTGGCCATCGGCGACCGCGTGCTCGACCTGGAGGCCGCGCACCTGATCGACCATGCCGACATGAACCTGCTCATGGCGGCCACGGCCGAGGAGCGCGCCGCCTTGCGCAAGAGCCTGTCGGAAAGCCTGCGCGAAGGCAGCCCGAAGGAGAAGGAATGGCAACTCGCGCTTTACGCGCAGGCCGACGTCGAGATGACCGTGCCTTGCCGCATCGGCGACTACACCGACTTCTACACCAGCGTCCATCACGCGACGACGGTGGGCAAGCAGTTCCGCCCGGACAACCCGCTGCTGCCCAACTACAAGTGGGTGCCCATCGGCTACCACGGGCGTGCGTCGTCGATCGGCGTGAGCGGGCAGCAGTTCAAGCGACCCAAGGGGCAGACGAAGCCGGCCGGATCCGACCCGGCGGCAGCACCCGTGTTCGGGCCGAGCCTGCGCCTGGACTACGAACTGGAACTGGGCTGGTTCGTGGGCCGGGCCAATGCGCTGGGCGAGCCTGTGCAGATCGCAGAAGCGGAGTCGCACCTGTTCGGCGTGACGCTGTTCAACGACTGGTCCGCGCGCGACCTGCAAGGCTGGGAATACCAGCCGCTCGGGCCCTTCCTGTCGAAGAACTTCGCGAGCACGGTGTCGCCGTGGATGGTGACGCTGGAGGCACTGGCACCGTTCCGCGGGTCCTTCGAACGGCCCGATGGTGATCCGCAGCCTCTGCCTTACCTCGATGCGCCGGCCAACCGCGAGCGCGGCAGCTTTCACATCACGCTGGAAGCCTGGCTGCAGACGAAGAAGATGCGCGACGCGGGCGCAGCGTCGGTGCGGCTGTCGCAGACCGACATGCGCGACGCGGCCTACTGGACGCCGGCGCAACTGATCGCGCATCACACGGTCAATGGTTGCAACCTGCAGCCGGGCGACTTGCTCGGTTCGGGCACCTTGTCCGGCCCGGCGCCGGACCAGGCCGGGTCGCTGCTCGAACTGACCGTGGGTGGCAAGCAGCCGATTTCGCTACCCAATGGCGAAGTGCGTGCCTTCCTCGAGGATGGCGACACGCTGACGTTACGCGGCTACTGCGAGCGCAATGGCGCGGCGCGGATCGGGTTGGGAGAAGTCAGCGGGACAGTGGTCGGAAGCTGAGATGGTGTGATCAGCAATTGGCGCGGATGCTGCGGATCAGTGTCTTGTCGCCAATCGCCTCGGTCTGGACGATGGCCGTGCCTTCGCAGGTGCCCGTCCTTGCCCGATAACGGTAGCGGGCTTCCACCTTCCCGTTGCCCAACGCGCGCACCGAGCGCAGCGCAAGCGGATCGCGCAACGAGCGATAGAACTTCGACATGCCGGCCTCGCTGAAGGGGCCGATGCCGCGCTTGGCCGGGGTGACGAGCGCGGCTGCGGCCGATCCGTCGCCGATGGACAAGGCGATGTAGAACTTCTCGACCGTGCGTGTGGATGCGTCGATGGTGGGGACCGATGCGGGCAAGGCAGAAGGTGCAGCGCGTTGGAGCGGTGGCGCCGAGAGATCGGCCGGAGTCGGCGCCGGTGTCGATGTCACAGGTGGTGCTGTCGGCGTGGCTGCGGGGCGATCGTCGATTTGCGGGGTGTCCTTCGAAGTGGCCTGCGGAGGCGAGGATCCTGGAACGGCCGTTGCGACACTGGCAGACGGCTGCCGGCGCTCGGAACTGTCGCTCCCGGGCCGCGCAAACAGGAAGAACCACGCCATGAAGGCAGCGATCAGCAGCAAGGCGCCTGCGCCCAGCCAGAGCCAAAGCTTGCGCGGGTCGTTTTCGCTCCAACTGCCCGTCGCATGCCTTGAGTCCAGCGTCCCGACGGGCTGCTGGGTCGACGTCTGGCGACGCGTGGTTTCCAGCATCGAAGGCCCGGTCGCCATGAAGCCAGGCAACCGGCGCGCACAGCCAATGCAGAACATGGCGGTGTCCCGATTGCTCGTTTTGCAGGCATCACAGACGATGGTCACGGTGCAGGGCCTCGGCAAAATGAATGCTTCGAGACTATAGGGCTGCAACGTGCTGTATGTCGGACGAAGTCGCTCCGGACAAGGCAGCCTCCGATGCCGAACAGGGGCCTCCGCCGGCTGAGTGGACAATTGCGCCCGCACAGTCCCACGCACCCGAGATTTCCCCATGTCCAAACTAGACGACCCCCTCCACGACGCCGAAGTCGGCTCCCGCGACAGCACCATCGACACCACCCGCATCGACGACGTCCGAATCGGCGCGGTTCGCCCGCTGATCACGCCGGCCCTGCTCCAGGAACGCGTGCCCGTGCGCGACAACACGCTGGCCCTTGTGGAAAGCAGCCGCGCGAAGATCGCCGACGTGCTGCATGGGCGCGACGACCGACTCGTCGTCGTGGTCGGCCCGTGCTCCATCCACGACCATGACCAGGCCCTCGAATACGCGCATCGCCTCAAGGCCGTCGCGGATGAACTGCAAGACGACCTGTTCATCGTCATGCGCGCCTACTTCGAAAAGCCGCGCACGACAGTCGGCTGGAAGGGCTACATCAACGACCCGCACCTCGACGGCAGCTTCGCCATCAACGAAGGCCTGGAGCGCGCGCGCCGCCTGCTGCTGGAACTGACCACGCTGGGCCTGCCCACCGGCACTGAATTCCTCGACCTGCTGAGCCCGCAGTACGTGGCCGACCTCATTGCCTGGGGCGCCATCGGCGCGCGCACCACGGAGAGCCAGAGCCACCGCCAGCTCGCCTCCGGCCTGAGCTGCCCGATCGGTTTCAAGAACGGCACCGACGGCAGCATCAAGGTGGCGGCCGATGCCATCCTCGCAGCCCGTGCGCCGCATGCCTTCATGGGCATGACCAAGATGGGCATGGCCGCGATCTTCGAGACGCGCGGCAACGACGATTGCCATGTGATCCTGCGCGGTGGCAAGACGCCCAACTATTCGGCGGCGGACGTGGCGGCCAGCTGCGAGGCACTGCGCGCCAACGGGCTGCGCGAGCAGGTGATGGTCGACCTGTCGCATGGCAACAGCAGCAAGCAGCATCAGCGGCAGATCGTCGTGGCGAGCGATGTTGCCGGACAGATCGCTTCAGGCGACAAACGCATCACGGGCGTGATGATCGAAAGCCACCTGGAAGAAGGCCGGCAGGATCTGGTCGCTGGCACGCCGCTGAAGCACGGCGTCTCCATCACCGATGCCTGCATCAGCTTCATGCAGACGGTGCCGGTGCTGCATGAACTGGCCGCGGCGGTGAACAAGCGTCGCAAGGCTTGAACGAAGTCGCTAACGAAAGAACTCGCTCGGCGTCTGCCCGAACTGCCGCTTGAACATCGTGGCAAAGGCGCTCGGGCTGTCGTAGCCGGCCGCCAGCGCCACGTCGACCACCTTCTCGCCGCTCGCCAGTCTCTCCAGTCCATGCAGTAGCCGCGCCTGCTGGCGCCACTGGCCGAAGGTCATGCCGGTCTCGCGCGCGAACAGGCGCTGGATGGTCTTGGCATCGACGCCAAGGCGTTGGCCCCAATCGTCGAGCGTGGTCGGGTCATCGGGCGCTTCGAGCAGGCGCGTGCAGATGCGTTGCAGGCGGGGCTCCTCCGGTTGGGGGAGGTGCAGCGGCAGCACGGGGAGGGCGTGCAGCTCATCCAGCAGCAGCCGCATCACGCGGCCGTCGCGGGATTGGGCCGTGTAGCCGGGCGTGATGGCGATCGCAGCCAGGATCAGCTCGCGCAGCAGCGGTGAGATGCCCACCACGGCGCATTCGCGCGGCAGGTGGGGCGTGGCGCCGGGCCGCACGTAGACGCTGCGCATGTGGACTCCGCCGATGCAGCGGATGCTGTGGCGCACGCCGGCCGGCATCCAGATGGCGCGGGTCGAGGGCACGATCCACTGGCCGCCTTGCGCGCTCACCATGATCACGCCATGCGCCGCGTAGACGAGTTGTTCCTTGGCATGGGCATGCCAGCCGATGACATGGCCGGGCGGATAGTCGTTGGGGTGGCATGTGACCAGCGCCTCGCTGCGGTCGACGTCCGCGAGGAAATCCGGGTCCGGCATCGAGGGCTGGAATTTGCGGGAGCTTGCCATGTCCTTTTTGCGAAGAGCGGAGCCCGATTGGCGAGAGACAGGCACGGATCGTAACCCTAGGATGCGTGCCTGATCCAACTTTCCCTCGCGCGCGTCCGTGCGCGCGATCCAGGCTCTTCATGTCCAGCGTCCTTCCTCCCAGCGGCACGATCCCAGCGGCACCGGCCAACGCGCCCGCCGCGCAACGCACCGCCTTCCGCGTGCTCGGCGCCATCAGCGCGTCGCATCTCATCAACGACATGATGCAGTCGCTGATCCTGGCGATCTATCCGGTGCTCAAGGGCGAGTTCAGCCTGAGCTTCGGGCAGATCGGCCTGATCACGCTGACCTACCAGTTGACGGCCTCGCTGTTCCAGCCGCTCGTGGGTCTCTACACCGACCGCAAGCCGACGCCGTATTCACTGCCCATCGGCATGAGCTTCACGCTGACGGGCCTGCTGCTACTGGCCTTTGCGCCGAGTTTCTGGGTGGTGCTGGTGGCGGCAGCGCTGGTCGGCACGGGTTCGTCGATCTTCCATCCGGAGTCCTCGCGCGTGGCGCGCATGGCCTCGGGCGGTCGGCATGGCATGGCGCAGTCGCTTTTCCAGGTGGGCGGCAACACGGGCAGCGCGCTCGGGCCGCTGGTCGCGGCCGTGGTCATCGTGCCTTACGGGCAGACGAGCGTGGCCTGGTTCTGCCTGGCGGCGTTGCTGGGCATTGCGCTGCTGATCCAGGTGAGCCGCTGGTATGCCTTGCACCATGCTGCGGCCAAGGCGCGTGCGGCGCTGCGTCCCGCGGTGTCGCCGCTGCCGCGCGGCAAGGTCATCGGCGCGATCGGCGTGCTGTTGCTGCTGATCTTTTCCAAGTACTTCTACATCGCCGGCATCAGCAGCTTCTACACCTTCTACACGATCGAGAAGTTCGGGCTTTCGGTGCAGAGCTCGCAGTTCCACCTGTTCATCTTCCTGTTCGCCTCGGCGCTGGGCACGCTGATCGGCGGGCCCGTGGGTGACCGCATCGGGCGCAAGCCGGTGATCTGGGCCTCGATCCTCGGCGTGGCGCCATTCGCGCTGCTGCTCCCGCATGCGGACCTGTTCTGGACCACGACGCTGACGATCCTGATCGGGCTGATCCTGTCGTCGGCTTTCTCCGCAATCCTGGTCTATGCGCAGGAACTGATTCCGGGCAAGGTGGGGATGGTGTCGGGCTTGTTCTTCGGCTTCGCCTTCGGCATGGGCGGCCTTGGTGCCGCGATGCTCGGTTTGCTGGCGGACCACACGAGCATCGACTACGTGTACCAGGTGATTGCGTACCTGCCGCTGCTGGGCATCGTGGCGGTGCTGCTGCCGAACATCGAACGGAAGAAGGCCGCGCGCTGAAGCGGCCTGGGCTCGCGGCCTTGATGGCTGCAGCCTTCAATCGCCCTCAGCTCAGCAATCGCCCGCTGGCGCTGATCACCGCCACATCCACGAACTGATTGCCTTCGCGGTTGCCGCGGCTGAAGTTGATCTTCACGCCGCCGAAGTCGAAGGCCTCGATGCGTTCCATCGCCGCCAGCAGGGTCGCGCGCGTCGGCGAGGGACCGGCGCGGCGCAGGCCTTCGCCGAGCACGCAGGCGTCCACATAGCCCTCCAGGCTCGGCAGCGAGAAGTCCTTGTTGCCGCTGGCCAGCATATCGGCCTGGTAGCGCCGCACGATCTCGTACTTGGTCGCGAAGGGGGAGGGCATCACCATCGAGAAGCCGAGCCCGTGCGACAGTTCGCCCATGGCGCTCAGCGAGCCAGCGGTGATCGAAATGCCATAGCCGTTGCTCTTGCCGCCCGCCTCGCGCAGGGCCTTCACGAAAGCCGGTGCGGTGCCGGCCAGCCCGATGATGATCACTTGCGGTGCGGCCGCGGCGACCTGTACGGCGGCCGGGCCGACTTCCATGCTGGTCGTGCCCGGCGTGCTCGCAACGACCGCCGGTTCCAGCTTGGCCTTCGCCAACGCCGCCTTGAAGCCCGCCAGCAGGGATTGGCCCAGCGGATCATTCGAATACACGATGCCGATGCGCGTCTGCCCGGCCGTCACGGCGGTGGCTACGAGCTTGTCGATCTCCTGGTCGTAGTTGGCGCGCACCCAGAAGGCGTTGGGCGCGTTCTTCTTGCGCAGTGACACCGTGCCGGTGTTGGGGCCGACCACGGCCATGCCGGGCACCGCATCGATCACTTCCGCCGCCTGGCGCGTGCCCAGCGGATGCAGCATCGCGACCACGGCGCTGTCGGCGGCGAAGGCGAGAGCGTTGGCCTTGGCCTTCTCGGGCTTGAACTGGTCGTCGGCGGCGACCAACTCGATGCGCGCGCCGTTGATGCCGCCGGCCTTGTTCACCGCATTGAAGTACGCCGACGAGCCGAGGAACATGCCCGTGCCGTTGCCCTTCTCGACGCTGCTGTTGTCGAAGGTCGTGCCGATCCGCACCACCCTGGCCTGGGCGAAGGCGGGCGCTGCCAGCCCGGTTGCGGCCAGCAATCCGCCTGCCACGCGGCTGATGGCCTGGCGCCGGTTAGGTTGGGAGGACAGGGGAAAAGTGGCGGCCTCGAAACTGTTCATGCTGGCAATCCAATCCGGCGATTCAGGGTTCAACGAAGCCTTTGACAATAGCAACGAAATGTAAATTCGTCACCTTCGCGAGGCTGCTTGAAGCGCTTCGCGTGGCATTCGCGACGAATCCCGGCGTCGGTGTTGCAAAGAACGAATTCGAAAGTTCACATGCCTTGCGCCGGGCGTCGCCGCGATACTTCGAATTCATTCGAGACAAAGGAAAAAAATGACCGGAGACATGACCCGCCAGACCCTCGGCGACCTGCTGCGCCGCACGAGCCGCCGCTTTCCCGACAAGCTCGCGATCCAGTGCGGATCGACGGCCTGGACATACCGCGAGTTCGACGCGGTGTGCACCCGACTGGCCAACGGCCTGGCGGCCCAGGGCGTGGAGGTGGGGGACCGCGTGGCGGTGCTCTCGCGCAACTCCCATGCCTTCGCGGCGCTGCGCTTTGCGGTGGCGCGCATCGGCGCGGTGCTGGTGCCGGTCAACTTCATGCTCCATGCCGACGAGTCGCGCTACATCCTCCAGCACGCCGGCGCGCGTATGCTCTGCGTGGATTCGGAAGGCGCGACGCTTGCAAGGGCCGCGATCACCGACACCCAGGTGCAGAAGCTGGTGTGGCTGCCCGGCGAGCAGGCCTCGCCGCCGGAGCCCGACATGCTCGCCTTCGATGACCTGCTGCTCGACGGCCCTGCGCCGGAGCGCGCCCTGAACGGCGCGATGCTCGCCCAGATCGTGTACACCAGCGGCACCGAGTCCCGGCCCAAGGGCGCCATGCTCACGCACGATGCGGTCATCTCCGAATACGTGACCTGCCTGGTCGACATCGAACTCACCGAATCCGACCGCCTGCTGCACGCGCTGCCGCTCTACCACTGCGCGCAACTCGACGTGTTCCTGGGCCCCTCGGTGTACGTGGGCGCGACCAACATCATCACGAGCAAGCCGACGGCGCCCAACCTGCTCGCCATGATGGTCGCGAACGGCATCAATTCCTTCTTTGCCCCGCCCACGGTCTGGATCGCGCTGCTGCGTGCGCCGGAGTTCGCGCAGACCGACCTCTCGCTGCTGAAGAAGGGCTACTACGGCGCGTCGATCATGCCGGTCGAGGTGCTCAAGGAAATGCAGCAGCGCATGCCGCACCTGCGGCTGTGGAACCTCTACGGCCAGACCGAGATCGCCCCGGTGGCCACCGTGCTGAAGCCCGAGGACCAGTTGCGCAAGGCGGGCTCGGCCGGCAAGGCTGCGCTCAACGTCGAGACGCGCCTGGTCGACGACGACATGCAGGACGTGAATGTGGGCGAGGTCGGCGAGATCGTGCACCGCTCGCCGCAGTTGCTGGCCGGCTACCCAACGACGCGGAGCGCACCGCCGCCGCCTTCCACGGCGGCTGGTTCCACAGCGGCGACCTCGGCACGATGGACGACGAGGGCTACATCACAGTGGTCGACCGCAAGAAAGACATGATCAAGACCGGCGGCGAGAACGTCTCCAGCCGCGAGGTGGAGGAGGCGATCTACGGCGTGGAAGGTGTCTCCGAGGTCGCGGTGATCGGCGTGCCCGACCCCAAGTGGATCGAGGCCGTGACGGCGGTCGTGGTGCTCAAGCGGGGCGTGGACATGACCGAGGCGCAGTTGCTCGCAGCCTGCGCCGGCCGCTTGGGCGGGTTCAAGCTGCCCAAGCGCGTGATCTTCACCGATGCGCTGCCCAAGAACCCGACCGGCAAGCTGCTCAAGCGCGAGTTGCGGCTGATGTACGCGGGCGGGACCGGGGTGGCGCAATAGTTGGGCGGGGGCGACCGGGTAAACTGCCCGGTTTTCTCCTCTGGCGATATGGTGCAAGTGTCACGGCGCCCAGGTGTCACCGGATCGGCGCTCATTCGCTTGCTGACTCGACTGACCGAGCACGGCGTCCCCGAATCGAAGCAAGCCTTCGCGGAGCGATTGAGCCAATGGCTCCGATGGACCGACGCCATCTCGTTGTCCTCCGCGTTGAACAGCCCCCCGGCGACCGCGCCCACCGGCGCACGCGTGGCCTCCGCCAGCGCGGAGGAGCGGGAGTGCGCGCGCGTGCGAACCGCGCTGACGAAGGCCATCACGGAAGGCACCGCCTTCTCGGTCGACGATTTCGCGCCGTACCGCCAGCGCTACATCGCGCGGCAGCAGGCGATGGAAGCAGGCATCGGGCCCTTGCGTGGTCGGCTGCGGGCGGTGCTCGCGGCCAGGTCGCCGGCCATGGCCCGGCTGGCCTCGGTGGATGCGGTGATGGAGCAGGCGCTGGACCCGCAGGAGCAGCGCTTGCTGGCGACGGTGCCGTCGCTGCTGGAGAAGTATTTCAAGCGCCTGCGGCAGGCCCATCTGGCCGCGCCGGTCCAGGAGACAGATGAGGCCGCGCTGGCGGTGCCTGGCGATACGCAGGCGCCTGACGCGCCGGGCAAGGCACCGGGTTCGCCCAATCAAGCCGAGCCCGCTGCGTGGCTCGACGCGTTCGGCAGGGACATGCAAGGCGTGCTGCTGGCCGAACTGGATATCCGATTTCAACCGGTCGAAGGGCTGCTCGAAGCCCTTCGCACATGACGAAGTGACCCTCCCGACATGAACAGATCTCTCCATTACGCCGCCTTCTTCGTAGGCCTGGCCGCCGTGTGCTGGGTCGGCGCCGGCTACATCGGCACCAACCCGCTGGCGCTGGTGATCACGCTGCTGGTCGGCGCGTTCTACCTGATGGGCGCGCTGGAACTGCTGCACTTCCACCAGGCCACGGACACGCTCGCGCGCGCGGTCGCTGACAAGGGCGATCCGCCGGCGAGCCTCGGCTCATGGCTGGAGCAACTCCATCCGTCGCTGCAGAACCCGGTTCGCCTGCGCGTAGAGGGCGTGCGCGTTGGCTTGCCTGGACCGGCAATGACGCCGTACCTGGCGGGGTTGCTGGTGCTGCTAGGCATGCTGGGCACCTTCCTCGGCATGGTGGTCACGCTGAACGGCACCGGCATCGCACTGGAAAGTGCATCGGACGTGAATGCGATCCGCTCCTCGCTGGCGGCGCCGGTGCGTGGTCTGGGGCTGGCCTTCGGCACCTCGGTCGCGGGCGTGGCTGCCTCGGCAATGCTGGGGCTGGTCTCTGCGTTGTGCCGGCGTGATCGGCTTCGGGCGGCGCAAGCGCTCGATACGCGCATCGCGACCAGCTTGCGCGTCTTCTCGTCCGCGCATCAGCGCGAGGAATCCTTCAAGCTGCTGCAACGACAAGGGCAGGCGATGCCTGAACTGGTCGATCGACTGCACGCCATGCTGGAGGCGATGGAGCGCCAGAGCCTGGCCTTGAACGAGCGCATCGTCACCAGCCAGGATAGCTTCCATGCGAAGGCGGAGGCTGTCTACACGGGCCTCGCCACCTCCGTCGGCCAGTCGCTGAAGGAAAGCCTGACCGAAAGCGCGCGCGTGGCCGGCGCGACGATCCAGCCGGTCGTCGAAGCGGCGATGGCAGGGATTGCGCGCGAAGTGACCGCCTTGCACGGCACCGTGGAGCACAGCGTGCAACAACAACTGGATGGACTGTCGACGCGGCTGGAGGCCACCACGGGCGCCGTGGCGGACATCTGGAAGACCGCACTCGCGGAGCACCAGGGTGCCATCGCAGCGCAGTCGGGCGACCTGCGCAGCTCGCTCGACCACTTTGCGCAGACCTTCGAGCAGCGCTCGGCCTCGCTGGTCGAAGGCGTTGCGGCGAGCTTGGAAGGCACCGCGAGCCGCGTGTCCGACACCTGGGGCCAGGCGCTTGCGCAGCACCAGCGTGTCAGCGAGAAGCTGTCGGGCGAGACTCATCAGGCGCTGGCGTCGGCCACGGCAGGCTTCGAGCAGCATGTTGCATCGCTGGTGGATGGCGTCTCGGCAAGGCTGGAAGCTACCGCGCGCAGCGTGTCGGACACCTGGGGCCAAGCGCTCGCGCAGCATCAGCAGGTCAGCGAGAAGTTGTCGGGTGAGGCGCAGCAGGCGCTGGCGTCGGCTGCGACAGGCTTCGAGCAGCATGCGGCCACCTTGCAGCGCACAGTGGATGAGGCGCATGCCAGCCTGGAAGCGGAGATTGCGTCGCGCGACGAGGAGCGGCTGGCCGCGTGGGCCAGCCTGCAAGCGCAGATCGCCGCACGCGACGAACAGAGGTTGGCCGCCTGGACGCAGGCGCTGGAAGCGATGGCCGCGTCGTTGCGCCAGGAGTGGCAGCAAGCCGGCGTGCGCGCCGAGGACCAGCAGCGCGAGATCTGCGAGACGCTGGCCCATACCGGCCGCGACATTGCCGCCCATTCGGAAGCCCACGCCAGCCGCACGATCACGGAGATCGCACAGCTCATGCAGGCCGCCTCTGAAGCACCCCGCGCAGCGGCCGAGGTGATCGGCGAACTGCGCCAGAAGCTGTCCGACAGCATGGTGCGTGACAACGCGATGCTGGAGGAGCGCAGCCGCATCCTCGAGACGCTGGAGACGCTGCTCGGCGCAGTCAACCATGCGTCGACCGAACAGCGCGCGGCCATCGATGCGCTGGTGGCGGCGTCGGCGGACGTGATGGAGCGCGTCGGCACGCGCTTCACGGACAAGGTCGAGGCGGAAACTGCTCGATTGGCCGAAGTCTCCGCGCAGGTCACCGGCAGCGCCATCGAGGTGGCGAGCCTGGGCGAAGCCTTTGGCCTGGCGGTGCAGCTGTTCAGCCAGTCGAACGACAAGCTCGTGACGCATTTGCAACGCATCGAAGGCGCGCTCGGCAAGTCCCTCGCGCGCAGCGACGAGCAACTGGACTACTACGTGGCGCAGGCGCGCGAGGTCATCGACCTGAGCATCATGTCGCAGAAGCAGATCGTCGAAGACCTGCAGCAGATCGCCAGCCAGCGGACCCTCGCGGGCAGCGAAGCGTGATGAACGAGGATGCGATCGACGGCGGCATCGAGCCGACGGTGCCGGTCTGGGCGGTCTTCGGCGATCTCATGTCGGGCCTGTTGGGTGCCTTCGTGCTGATCCTGGTGTGCGTGCTCGGCATGCAACTGGACCTCGCGACCAAGCTGGAAGCCGAGGTCAAGCAGCGGCAGGCGGAAGCGCAGCGCCGCGAGGAATTGGAGAAGGCGCTGGAAGGCCCGCTCGCGGCCGGCCGCGTGACGCTCAACAACGGCCGCATCGGCATCAGCGGCAGCGTGCTCTTCGCCTTCAACTCGGCCGAACTGCAGCCCGAGGGCCGGCAACTGCTCAAGAGCCTGGCCGGGCCGCTGGCCGCATACCTGAAGTCGCGCGACGAGATCCTCATGGTGAGCGGCTTCACCGACGATCGGCAGGTGCGCGGCGGTAACCGCCAGTTCGCGGACAACTGGGAACTGTCGGCGCAACGGGCCCTGACGGTGACGCGCTCGCTGATCGAGGACGGGTTGCCGTCGGGGTCGGTGTTTGCCGCGGCCTTCGGGTCGGAGCAGGCGGTGGCATCGAATTCGGATGCCGAGGGTCGCTCGAAGAACCGGCGCGTGGAGATGGCGCCGACGCCAAGGCCTTCGAATGCGATCGTTGTCGACAAGCCCCGTGGGTAGCGAGGTGTCGGCTGCGGGAGTTGCGGTTGCAGCGGATCTGGACGCCGGCGCGACCCTCGATGTATGGCGCAAGCAGGGCGCCCATCGGTTGGACCCGGTGCGCTTCCGGTTCATCGAGGCGATGGCGAAGCGAACGGCGGCGCACAGCGGCGAGGTGCGTCGGCTGTTGGACGACAAGCTCGCGGCGCTGCTGCGGGCCTATGGCGAAGACCTTGCGAAAGCCGGGCCGCCGACGCCGCGTCCCAAGTCTTCGAATTCAAGCCAGTCGAACGAGCCGCCTCGGGGGCCTCTTGCCGAACTTGTCGAGCAACTCGGACGACTTGCGCCGTCCCCGGCGCGTGGGCCTGCGGCCGTTACCGGCGTAGCGCCGATGCCGACGGGCACGGATGAGCTGAAGTCGCTGAGCTACTTCAGAAGCACCTGGTCGAAGCTCAGTGCGGACCGGCGGCTGACGCAGTCACTGGCCAAGGTGCCGGGGAACGCGGGTCCCCTCAACTCGCAGCATCTCGTGCATCAGGCGCTGACTTTGATGCGCGACCTGTCGCCGGAGTACCTCAACCGGTTCATGGCGTATGTGGACACCTTGCTCTGGCTTGAGCAGGCGGATGCGGGCAGTGCGTCGGCTGCGGCTGCGGAGAGCCCGCGTGGTGAAGGGCCCAGGAAGGCTGGCCGCAGCAAGTCCAAATGAGACTGCCTCGGCTTCGTCCTTGATCGCCCGGACGACGAGGATTTGCAAAGCCGCCATCGCGCGAAAGGGACGCGTTCACACGTGCTCGTATTGATGAAACGGGGTACCAAGTCGAATCGGCCCTACGCTGCGAAAACTTCTTGAAGGGTGGTCAAGGTGGCGGCCAAGGTTTTCGCCGATACGGAGCCCAACCGTTTGGCCAGGCGCGCTTTGTCAACGGTTCGAATCTGATCTAGCAAGATCAGGCCCTTGGTCCCCCCGTGCGTCAGCGCAATCCGGAAAGGGGCACTGAAGCCCTTGGAGGTCATCGGCGCCACGATCACCGTACGCAGGTGATCGTTCAATTCCGACGGCGAAACCACGACGCAGGGTCGCGATTTCTTGATCTCGCTGCCGACCGTGGGATCGAGATTCACAAGCCAGATTTCCCCGCGCTTCACCAGGTCAACTCCGCATCATCGGCATTGCCGAACTCGCCCATGACCAATGCGTCGTCGCCCTTCGCCGCCAGTGCTTTAGCGGCCTCCGCCCATCCGGAGCGCGCGGGCCGAGGCGCTTTTCTCAAGACAATGGCGCCGTCCTCCACTGTCATCTCCGCTGCCTCCTCGCCACCGAGGCCCGCTTGAGCCAAGAGTGGCTTTGGAAGGACGACGCCCTTGCTGTTTCCGAATGGCCTGATGGTGACTTGCATGGAACCTCCTGTTGCTACAATGTTATTCCTTGCAGAATTCCTGGTCAAGGTATGCGGTGCGTCACTGGTGGCGCCGAGTTGAGACAGGGTCCTTCGAGCTCATCGGCGTGTGTATGCCTGATCGCGCCCGATCAGAGACCAGAGAAGACATGACCCGGCGAACTGGTGTATTCTTACTGTATCGTCATCGATACACCAGAGGTACGAATATGGCAGCCACAGCGACGCTTTCAAGCAAGTTCCAGATCTCCATCCCCAAGGTCATCCGGGACGAACAACACTGGGAAGCAGGCCAGGAATTCGTGTTCATTCCGAAGGGCGCAGGCGTACTGGTCATGCCGGTGCCGGAACTCGAGGAACTGGCCGGCATCGCGAAAGGGGCGAGCAAAGCCAACTTTCGCGACAGAAAGGATCGCTACTGATGGTCGCCGCCCTGTGTGTCGTCGATACGTCTGCGTGGATCGAATGGCTGACAGGCGACGCGCTCGGCATGAAGCTGGCCAAACAGTTTCCTGAAAAGGCATATTGCGTCGTGCCAACCATCGTGCAACTCGAGTTGTCGAAGTGGCTGGTTCGAGAGGTAGGCGAAGCGGAGGCCGATCGCGTGATTGCGTACACACAGAAGTGCATCGTCGTGCCGCTGGATACGGCCGTCGCGTTGCTCGCTGCGGATGCGCATCGAGAACACAAGTTGGCGACTGCCGATGCGATCGTCTATGCAACTGCACGACAAAAGGGGGCTGATCTGCTGACCTGCGACGCGCACTTCGAAGGGCTGCCCGGCGTGCGTTTCCATTCCAAATCACTTGGCCAGCAGCGCACCTGAGCGCTCCGAATCCCGTCGCAAAAGTGCGACAGCCCGTCTTCAGCGCCTCACCATCCCCACCACCTTCTCCCGCAAGCGCCGCATTCCGCGAATCCAGCGGTCGTAGTCGGCGGTCTTGCGTTGCAGGAAGGTCAGCACTTCCGCATGCGGCAGCACCAGGAAGCGTTCCTCCCGCATCGCATCGATCACCGCGCCGGCCACGGCCTCCGGCGACACCGCGCCCTCGCCGAGGAAGCTCTGGCTGCGCTGCGATCCGTCCGCGCCCATCAGCATCGGCGTCAGCACGCCTTGCGGGCACAGGCAGCTCACGCGGATGCCGCGGTCGCCGTGGGCGATCGACAGCCATTCGGCAAAGCCGACCGCCGCATGCTTGGTGACGGAGTAGGGCGCGGCATTCACCTGGCTCAGCAGGCCGGCGGCCGAGGCTGTCTGCACCAGGTAGCCTTCGCCGCGGGCGAGCATCTGCGGCAGCACGGCGCGTGCCGCGTAGACGTGCGCCATCACGTTCACGTCCCAGTGGCGTTGCCAGTCGACATTGGGCGTGTCTTCGTCGCCGCGCACGATGATGCCGGCGTTGGAGCAGAACACATCGACCTGGCCGAAGCGCTCGGTCGCGGCCTGCACCAGCGCCTGTAACTCCACCTCCACTGCGACGTTGATGCCGACGCCCATGCCGCCGATGGCTTCGGCCACGCGCTGCGCGCCGGCCGCATCGAGGTCCGCCACGACCACGCCGCGCGCGCCCTCCTGCGCGAAGCGTTCGCACATGGCCTTGCCGATGCCCGACGCGCCGCCGGTGACGACGACGACCTTGCCCTGGATGTTCATGTCGGATGCTCCGTCAGCAGGTCACGCCGCCGTCGATGACGAGGCTTTGCCCGGTCATGAAGGAGCCAGCCTTCGATGCCAGGAACACGGCCGCGCCGGCGATCTCGTCGGGCTCGCCGATGCGGCGCAGCGGCGTGGTGGCGGTGCGGTGCTTCAGGCCTTCCGGGTCTTCCCACAGGGCGCGTGCAAAGTCGGTCTTGATGAGGCCGGGCGCGATGCAGTTGACGCGCACGTTGTGCGGCCCGTATTCCACCGCGAGGTTGCGCGCGAGCTGCATGTCCGCCGCTTTCGACACGCAGTACGCGCCGATGATCGGCGAGCCGCGCAGGCCGCCGATGGAGGACACGATGATGATCGCGCCGTCCTTGCGCTCGATCATCTGCGGCGCCGCGAAGCTGATGAGCCAGTGGTTGGCGATCACGTTGTTCTCGAGGATCTTGCGGAACTGGTCGTCCTCGATGCCGGCTTGCGGGCCGTAGTAGGGGTTCGATGCCGCGTTGCAGACGAGGATGTCGACCTTGCCGAACTGGCGGTTCGTTTCGTCGACGAGATTCTTCAGATCCTGCTTGGACGAGATGTTGGCCGGCACCGAGATCGCCGAGCCTTCGCCATGTTGGCGGTTGATGGCATCGCGCACTTCCTCGCAAGGCCCGGGCTTGCGCGAGGAGATCACGACCTTGGCGTCGTGCTCGGCCAGCCGCTCGGCAATGGCACGGCCAATGCCGCGGGATGAGCCGGTGACGATCGCCACCTTGCCCGTCAATGAAAACAGGGACATTCAGCTACTCCTGGAGGGAACATGGGAGCCTGCGCTCGCGAGGCCTCGGGGACGATAGCAGAGCGATTGGGAACGGTCTGCCCGGGAAGGCACGCGGACAGTCCCACAGGCGACGGCGGCTTGCGGGTCCGCCGCGCTCAGCGGGATCACTCGCCTTCGTCGATCTCCAGCAGCCTGCCGCCGGTGTAGCGATAGAACAGTTCCGATGCGACCAACTCCGCCTCACGCATGGCGGCGTCCTCCGCGATGCGGAACTCCATGACCAGGCGCATGACGCGCTGGAGGGTGGACTGATAGACCTCGCCTTCGGTGTCGAAGCCGACGGCAGCGAGCAGATCCATGGTGCGGACCAGCTCCGCATGAATGACGTTGAAGGGGCGGAAGTTGTGAGCCATGTCGTTCTCCTTGTCTGCCACTGAGTTGCAGCAAACACGGATCGCGTTCTCATGGATTGGCATGCCAGGCCATGCGGCATACATCGCCGGGGGGACAGGGCTTCGGCTTTCGTGCACCTGTTCACGGCCTGCGCGGCACAGGGCGGCGCAGGCCGACTCGCCGCCGCGTGCGAGGCAGCATCACCCCGTCAACGTGTTCCCGTCCTTCACCGCATAGACATCCACCGGCGCCGACTTCCCATGGAACAGCGCCGGCCCCAGCGCCTCCACCGCAATGCGCCCGTCGATCGCATGGCAGGTCGCCGGGTCGATCAGGATCGCACGCTGCGCCAGCTTGGTGTGCGCCTCCAGCCGCGCTGCCAGGTTCACCGTGTCCCCGATGCACGTGTACGTCGCACGCTCCTGCGTGCCGGTGTAGCCGGCCACCATCTCCCCGGTGGCGACGCCCACGCCGATGCGGATCTCGGATTTATGGGTCGCGGTGCGTTCCTGGTTCAGCAGCCCGACCATCTCGACCATGTCCATCGCCGCGCGCACCGCGCAGCCGCCGTGGTCTTCCAGCGGCAGGGGGGCGCCGAAGATGGCCATGAGGCCGTCGCCGATCATCTGGTTGACCACGCCGCCGTGGCTGGTGATGGCCTCGAACATCAGCGTGTAGTAGGTGTTGAGCAGCTCGATCGTTTCCTCGGGCGACTGCGATTCGACGATGGCGGTGAAGCCGCGGATGTCGGAGAACATGACGGTGCCCTGCACGCGCCGGCCGCCGAGCGCGAAACCGGATTGCTGCAGGTCTTGCGCGACCTCGGAGGTGGCGAAGCGGCGCACCATTTCCTTCAACTGGTCGCGCAGCCGCTTCTTCTCCAGGCTGGCGCCGATGCGCGCCTTCAGCAGCACCGCGTTCACCGGCTTGTGCAGGTAGTCCTCGGCGCCCAGTTCGATGCAGCGCACGATGTCGGCCACGCCTTCGAGCGACGAGGTGACGATCACCGGCAGGTCGCGCAGCCGGGTGTCCGCGCTCAGGTGTTCCAGCACCTCGAAGCCGGTCATCTCGGGCATCTCGATGTCGAGCAGCATCAGGTCGAAGGTGCCGCTTTGCAGCATCTCCAGGGCGATGCGGCCGTTCTCGGCGGTCTTCACGCTGTGGCCCTGCAGTTCGAGGCTGCGGGTGAGCAGCAGGCGGTTGACCTTGTTGTCGTCCGTCACCAGCAGGCGGGCTGCCGTGGGGCTGGGTTCAGACATGGCACAGCGCCTTCAGCGAGGCGTCGACGCGCAGGTATTCCTGCGTCAGCGTATCGAGCGCGTCCGGCTGCTGCGGCAGGCCACCGAGCTCCAGGTCGCGTGCCATCGCGCCCAGCGCGAGCGCGCCGAAGGTGAGGCTGTTCGACTTGAGCGAATGCGCGGCACGGCGGAAGGTGTCGGCATCGCCCGCGGCCTGCGATTCGCGCAGTTCCTTCAGCATCCCCGGCGCTTCCTGCAGGAAGGTCTGGACCAGCTCCGTGACGAACTCGGCGCCCGCGGCTTCCTGCAATTCGGCGAAGGTGGCGGGGTCTATGGTGGGGTCACTCATTTCGGGGTTCCATGCGGGTCATCGTCTCGGGACATTGTTCAGCGCCTCCACCAGCCTGTCGACGCGAATCGGCTTGGTCAGGTAGTCGTCCATGCCGGCGGCCAGGCACATCTCCTGGTCGCCCTGCATGGCGTTGGCGGTCATGGCGACGATGCGCGGGCGTTGGCCGGGCTGCATCAGCGCGCAGATCTGGCGGGTGGCGTCTAGGCCGTCGAGTTCGGGCATCTGCACGTCCATCAGCACCACGTCGTAGTCCTGCCGCTGCACCGATTCCACCGCCTCGAGGCCGTTGGAAGCCAGGTCGGCGCGGTAGCCCATTTGCTGCAGCAGGCGCATGGCCAGCTTCTGGTTCACGACGTTGTCTTCGGCCAGCAGGATGCGCAGCGGATGACGCGTGCCCATGGTCGGGTCGATCTGCGGCTTGCCGGAGACCGCAGGCGCGGCCTTGGGTGCGGGTGCGTCATGGTGCGCGAGCAGGCCGACCAGCGTGTCGAAGAGTTGCGACTGGTGGATCGGCTTCCCCAGGAAGGCGTTGAACAGGCCATCCACATCGGCGCCGGCCTCGCGCCGGCCCAGCGAGCTGAACAGCACCAGCGGCAGCTTGGGCTGCTGCGGACGGATGCGGCGGGCGAGGTCGGTGCCGTCCATCTCGGGCATGTGCATGTCGAGGATGGCCAGGTCGAAGTGCTCGCCCTGTTCCAGCAGGCGCAACGCCTCCAGGGGCGACGCCGTGTCGCGGGCGTCCATGCCCCACTTGGCGGACTGCAGCGAGAGCACGCGGCGATTGGTCGCGTTGTCGTCGACGACGAGCACGCGCTTGCCCTGCAACTCGGCCTGCACGCCGGTGAAGATGCGCCGCTTGCTCGGAGGCATCTCCGCCACCGGCGCCTCGATGGTGACGTAGAAGGTCGACCCGGTGCCGGGGCCGTCGCTCTCGACCCACATGGTGCCGTTCATCAACTCCGCCAGCCGCTTGCTGATGGCCAGGCCCAGGCCGGTGCCGCCGTACTTGCGCGTGGTGCTCGAATCGGCCTGCGAGAAGGACTGGAACAGCCGGCTCATGCCCTGTGGCGACAGGCCGATGCCGGTGTCGCGCACGGCAAAGGTGATGCCGGCGCGGCCAGCGGGCAGGGGCTTGGACGTGACGGTCAGCACCACCTCGCCGGTCTCGGTGAACTTCACCGCGTTGCTCAGCAGGTTCAGCAGGACCTGGCGCAGCCGCGTGAGGTCGCCGTTCACGCCCACCGGCACGTCGCCTTCGAAGACATAGGCCAGGTCCAGGTGCTTCTCGGTCGCGCGCGTGCTGACCAGGTCCAGCGCCGACTCCACGCAGTCGCGCAGGTCGAAGGGATGGGCCTCGATGTCCATGCGGCCGGCCTCGATCTTCGAGTAGTCGAGGATGTCGTTGATGATGGTCAGCAGGGCATCGCCGGAGTCTCGAATGGTCGACGCATAGTCCGCTTGCTCGACGTTGAGCGGCGTATCCAGCAGCAGCCCGCTCATGCCGATGACCGCGTTCATCGGCGTGCGGATTTCATGGCTCATGGTGGCGAGGAAGGCGCTCTTGGCTTCGTTCGCGGCCTCGGCGGCAGCACGGGCTTCCTTGGTCTCGTTGAACAGCCGCGCGTTCTGGATCGCGATGACGGCCTGGTCCGCAAAGGTCTTCAGCAGCTTGATTTCCTTGTCGGCGAAGGGCTCGACCGGTTCGCGGATGACGTAGATCGAGCCGATGTCGCGGCCCTCCCACATCAGCGGTGCGACGACGATCGCGTAGTTGCCCATCTGCCCGGCCATCTCGGCCATGAAGGGGGGCAGTTCCTTGTGCGCGAGCACGTCGGGGATGTGGATCACATCGGAGCCGGCGAAGACCGTGTTGTGCATTGGCCGCGGATAAAACTTCTCGAGCATCTCGCGCGCCGAGCCGAGGTGCGCACCCAGGTGCATCATCCCGTCGTCGCCGGCCAGCGTGATGCCCATCTGCGAGCCGGAGAAAAGATGCTGGCAGCTTTCCAGGATCTTGTCGAAGACGGGCCGCGGGTCGGCCATCGAGCCGCTGATGACGCGCAGCACGTCGGCCGTGGCGGTCTGCTGCTCCAGCGCCTCCTGCGTCTCGTTGAAGAGGCGGGCGTTCTGGATCGCGACCACCGCCTGCTCCGCAAAGGTCTTCAGCAGCGCGATCTCGGAGGCTGTGTAGGCCTTGAGCCAGGTGCGCCCGATCAGCATGGAGCCGAGGCCGCCGTTCTCCCACAGCATCGGCGCCATCATCATCGAGCGAATGCCGGCGCGCACCGACATCTCGCGCAGGCTGTCGGGCACCTCGGGTTCGTTCTGCACGTCGGGGAAATGCAGCACGCGCCGGCCCTCGATGACGTACTGCGTCGCGCTGCCGTTGAAGGGCCGCGCGTAGCTGGCGGCGCGCTTCTCGCTGTCCTTGCCGAGCGAGGCGGCCAAGTGCATCTGGCCGTCGTCGCCGACCAGGATGGCCGCGAGTTCGTCGCTGTCGAAGAGGCGCTGGCATCGCTCCAGGATCGTGCGGAACACCGGTCGGGCGTCGGCCATGGAGCCGCTGATGACCTGCAGCACGTCCGACGTGGCGGTCTGCTGCGCCAGCGCTTCCTTCGTCTCGTTGAACAGGCGCGCGTTCTGGATCGCGATCACGGCCTGGTCGGCGAAGGTCCTCAGCAGCTTGATTTCCTTGTCGGCGAAGGGCTCCGACGGGTCTCGCGTGACATGGATCGAGCCGATGTTGCGGCCCTCCCAGATCAGCGGCGCGACCATGATCGCGTAGTTGCCGACCTGCTCGGCCACCTCGCGCATGAACCAGGGCAGGTCGGGCTCGGCCAAGGCATTCGGGATGTGCAGCACCTCGGTGCCGCCCATGATGAGGCCGATGGGCGAGCGGTCGATCGGGCGCGGGTAGAACTTCTCCAGCACCTCGCGCGCGGCGCCGCGGTGCGCGCCCAGGTGCACCAGGCCATCGGCGCCGTTGAGCGAGATGCCCAGTTGCGATCCGGAGAACAGGCGCTGGCAGCTTTCCAGGATCTTGTCGAACACCGGCTGCGCGTTCTCCATCGAGCCGCTGATGACCTGCAGCACGTCGGCGGTGGCGGTCTGCTGTTCCAGCGCCTCGGTGGTCTCGTTGAAGAGGCGCGCGTTCTGGATGGCGATCACCGACTGGTCGGCGAAGGTCCGCAGCAGCGACATCTCGACCGCCGTGTACGGCTTGGGAGAGGTGCGGCAGACCAGGATCGAGCCGAGGCCATGGTCTTCCCACAGCATCGGCGCCAGCAGCAGCGAGCGGATGCCGGCCTGGACGGTCATCGCGCGCAGGGGCTCGGGCACGCCCGGGTCGGTCTGGACTTCCGGGTAGTGCAGCACGCACCGGTCGGCGATGGCCAGTTGCGTGGCGCTGCCGTCGAAGGCGCGCGTCTCCTCGGGGTCGCGGCTCTCGCCATAGGGGCCGATGGCGCAGGCCAGGTGAAGCTGCCCGTCGTCGCCGATCAGCATGGTCGCCAACTCGTCGCTGGCCAGCAGGCCCTGGCAGCTTTCCAGGATCTTGCGGAACACCGGCTTGGCATCGGCCATGGAGCCGCTGATGACTTGCAGCACTTCCGAGGTGGCGGTCTGGCGCTCCAGTGCCTCCTGCGTCTCGGTGAACAGCCGAACGTTCTGGATCGCGATGACCGCCTGGTCGGCGAAAGAGCGCAGCAGGCCCAGTTCCTTGTCGGTGAAAGGGCGGGGCGGCGTGCGCACCACGGAGATTGATCCGATGCCGCGGTCGTTCCAGATCATCGGCGCGAAGGCGATCGAGCCGTTGCCGACCGAGCGGGTCGCGGCCTTCACGGGTTCGGGCACTTCCTCCGACGCAAGCAGGTCAGGGTAGTGAAGGATCTGCCGCTGCGCGATGGACCGGCCGGTGAGCGTGTTGGACAGCGGCTGCGGCAAGTACTTGAATGCGCGTGCATAGAGCGCACCCATGCGCGCGCCGGGATGCAGCATGTCGTCGTCGCTCACCAGGTAGATGGCGGCGTCCTCGATCGACAACAGCCGGGCACAGCTCTCCAGGATGCGCTCGAACACCGGCATGGTGTCGTTCACCGAGCGGCTGATGACCTGCAACACCTCGGAGGTCGCGGTCTGGCGTTCCAGTGCCTCGCGCGTCTCGTTGAACAGTCGCGTGTTCTCGATGGCGATCACCGCCTGGTCGGCGAAGGTGCTGGCGAGCTTGGTTTCCTGCTCGCTGAACTTGCCGGTGGTCGCGCGCAGGATGCCGATGCTGCCGATCGCATGGCCCCCCTTCATCAGCGGCACGAACAGGCCCGACTGGTAGCCCAGCGCGAGCGCCAGGTCCTTCATGCGCGAGAACTCCTTCACGCCTTCCTTCGTGTCCGCGACGTTGATGAGGCGCGCATCGAGGATGCATGCGCCCGCCGCGCTCTGGCGGTCCAGCGGCCAGGGCTGGAGGAAGCCGCCTTCGCGGTCGCCGCGCGTGCCGTCGTCGGCGAAGGCGACCACCTCGATCATGTCGTCGCGCGGCACCGCGAAAGCCACCCCGCGCCCCTCGAACAGCCGCTGACAGGCCTTCACGATGGCATCGAAGACCGGCTGCGTGCGCGTCGGCGAACTGCTGATGACACGCAGGATGTCGGCGATGGCGGTCTGCTGCTCGAGCGCCTCGTGCGTCTCGCGGAACAGGCGCGCGTTCTGGATCGCGATGACGGCCTGGTCGGCGAAGGTTTCCAGCAGCTTCATTTCCTTTTCGTTGAAGCCGGTCGCGGGCTGGCGGATCACGTTCAGCAGGCCGATGGGCTGGTCCTTCCAGACCATCGGCGCCATCAACTGCGAGTACGGGCCGATGTTCATGGACTCGGCGATCTTGCGCACCAGCGGGTTGGCCGACGGATCGAGCACGTCGGGGTAATGGATCGGCTTGCCGGCCCGCACGGCCGGCTCGATCAGGTGCGACGGAATCCTTTGGTCGACGAAGAACTTCTGCAATGTCGGCAGGGCCGAGCCATGGTGAGCGGCCAGGTCGACGAAGCCGTCCGCGCCCAGCAGCAGGATGCCCTGCTCGGTGCTGCTGAACAGGCGCCCGCAGCTTTCAAGGATCTTGTCGAACACGGGTGCGGTGTCGGCCACCGAGCTGCTGATGACTTCCAACACCTGCGAGGTGGCCGTCTGCTGCTCCAGCGCCTCCTGCGTCTCGCGGAACAGCCGCACGTTCTCGATGGCGATCACGGCCGGGCCGACGAAGGATTCGAGCAGGCTGATGTCCTTGTCGTCGAAGCCATCCGGCTCCTTCTGCAGCACGGCCAGGCCGCCGATGGCACGGCCTTCGTGCAGCAACGGCGCATAGAGGCCGGAGCGGAAGCCGCTGCCCACGCCGAGCTGCTGCAGCATCGGGTGCCGGTCCATCGCGGCCACCAGGTCGGGCAGGTGCAGCACGCGCTTGCCGATGACGCAGGCACCGATCGGACTGCCGTCGTCGATGGGCAGCACCGTGGAGGGCAGGCCACCATTGCTGGCCCGCGCATGCAGCCCGTCCGCCTCCACCAGCCACAGCACTACGCGGCTGTCGTGCAGCAGCTTGCCGCAGTTGCTGACGATGGCGTCGAACACCGGCTGCGTGTCGGTCATCGAGCCGCCCAGCACGCGCAGCACGCGCGCGGTGGCGGTCTGCCGCTCCAGCGCCTCCTGCGTCTCGTTGAACATCTGCACGTTCTGGATCGCGATGACGGCCTGGTCGGCGAAGGTCTTGAGCAGCTCGACCTGGTGGTTGGTGAACGGGCCTGGCGCAACGCGGACCACGCTGATCATGCCGATGGGCACGCCTTCGTGGACCAGCGGCACGTTGGCCTGGCCGCGCCAGCCCCGGCGCTTTGCCAGTTCGCGCAACTCGTCGGAGACTTCCGTGTTCGACTCGATGTCCGGCATCAGCAACGGCTGGCCGCTGAGCAGCGGCTTGTAGATGTAGTCCGAGTCCACGGGCACCGGGAAGTACTTCTTCAGCGCCTGGTCGCCTTCCTCGGTGGTGGCGGTGAAGGCGGAGAGATGGATCGAATCGCCGATGCGCCGCAGCAGCGTCGCCGACAAGCCGCCGACCAGTTGCCGCGCGCTGTGCACGATGGCGTCGAACACGGGCTGCACATCGGCCGGCGAACTGGCGATGACCTTGAGGATCTCCGCGGTGGCGGTCTGCCGCTCCAGCGATTCGCGCGTCTCGTTGACCAGCCGCACGTTCTCGATCGCGATCACCGACTGGTCGGCGAAGGTCTGCACCAGGCCGATCTCGGCCGGCGAGAAGGGATGCACCTGGTTGCGCAGCAGGGAGATCACGCCGACGGCATGGCCATCGCGCAGCATCGGCACGGCCAGCACGGTGCGAAAGCCGTTGCGTGCCTGCAGTTCGCGCACGTCGGGGTATTCGCTGTCCATGACGGGCAGGACGTCCTCGACATGCACGGTCTGGCGCTGCAGGAACGCGCGACCGGCGATCGAGCTGCCACGGATGGGCAGCTCCATGCCCGCGCCGTCGGCATAGACCGGCCCGTAGCTGGTCATGGCGCGCAACTTCCCATCGACCACCAGCCAGACACGGCTGCCCTCGGCATGGCAAAGCAGGCCGGCGCGCTCGGCCACCGAGTCGAGCACCGGCTGCACGTCGGTCGGCGAGCCGCTGATGACCTTGAGCACTTCCGCCGTCGCGGTCTGGCGGTCCAGAGCCTCGCGGGTCTCGTTGATGAGCCGCACGTTCTCGATGGCGATCACGGCCTGGTCGGCGAACAACTGAAGCAGGTCGATCTGCCGCTGCGGTGTCTGGCCGGGCTCCGGCCAGGCGGTGACGATCACGCCGACCGGCTCGCCGTCCTTGAGCATCGGCGCGGCGATCATGCGGCGCCGATGGCCGGTGCTGGCGAGCGAGCGGTCGTAGTCCGGGTCGGCCAGGGCGTCGTCGTTGCTCAGTGCCCGGCGCTCGAGAATGACCCGGCCGTTCATCTGGTGCGGGTCCGGCGGCGCGGGCCACATCGTGCGCGCCGCTTCCAGCGCCTCCGGCGTCCAGTTGCGCGTGGCGGCCAGCCGGACCATGCGGCCGTCGTAGGTGAAGATCGAGGAGGAGGGGCCGTCGAACAGCCACATGGTGCAGTCGAGGATGGCCTCGAACACCGGCTTCACGTCGGTGCGCGATTCGCTGATGACGCGCAGCACGTCGCTCACGGCGGTCTGCGATTCGAGCGACTCGGTCAGCTCGGCGGTGCGTTCCTCCACCTTGTGCAGGGCCTGCGTGGTCTCGTTGAACAGGCGCACGTTCTCGATCGCGATGACGGCCTGGTCGGCGAAGGTCTGCAGCAAGGTCACCTGCTGCTCGTTCCACGCGTCGGGCTCGGCCCAGCCGACGGTGATGGCGCCGATCGGCTCGTCGCCGCGCAGCATGGGCACCGTGACCTGGCTGCGCGTGCCCAGCGCGGCGATCATCTGCAGCGACAGCGTGGGCACGTCGTTCGGTTGCTGGATGTCCTTGACGAAGTAGGGCTTGCGGGAGCGGATGACGACGCCGGCAATGGTGTCGTCCGCGGCGTCCCGCGGGAAGATGCGGTTGAGCTTGCGCAGCTTGACCGGGCTCACGCCCCCGACGGCCACCATGTGGATGGTGGTGCCGTCGTAGCGGTAGACGCGGCCCATGCGCGCATTGCACAACTGCACCGCGCGCTCCACGATCACGTCGAACACCGGTTGCACGTCGGTCGGCGAACTCGCGATGACGCGCAGGATCTCCGCCGTGCCGGTCTGGCGCTGCAGGGCTTCCTGGGTCTCGTTGAACAGCCGCGCGTTCTGGATCGCGATCACCGCCTGGTCGGCGAAGGTCTTGAGCAATGCGCGCTCACCGGGCGTGAACGGCCCGACCTCGCTGCGCTGCATGCTCAGGACGCCGATGCCGCGGCCCTCCCACATCATCGGAGCGGCGAGGTTGGCGAAGCTCTGGCCGATCCGTTGCGCATTGAGGTGCAGCATCGGCGGCGCAGCCGGGTCGGCCAGCACGTCGGGGAACTCCACCAGGTCACCGGTGCGGAACGCGAGTTCGGCGGAGGTGCCTGCGATCGGCATCGGATAGCTGGCCTGCATGGCCAGGCCGAGCTGCGCGGCGCGTTCCTCGCCGATCACCGCGCGGCCCGCAGCGGTCATGCGCCAGCGCGCGAGTTCGATCTGGCCCTGGGTGTCGACCATCGTCAGGGCGAAGGAGCTGACGTCGAACAGGCGGTCGCTGCACTCCATGATCTTGTCGAACACCGGCCCGGTGTCATGCACGGACTTGCCGATCACCTGCAGCACCTCGGCCGCGGCGGTCTGGTGGGTCAAGGCCACCTGTGTCTCATGGAAGAGGCGCGCGTTCTGGATAGCGATGACGGCCTGGTCGGCAAAGGTCTTGAGCAGCGCCCGCTCGCTGGGCTTGAACGGCCCGACCTCGCCGCGCTGCATGCTGAGCAGGCCGACACCCTTGCCCTCCCACATGAGCGGCGCGGCCAGGTTGGCGAAGCTCTTGCCGATGAACTCGGCGTAGCGGCGCAGGGCCGACGGGGCGTTCGGGTCGGCCAGCACGTCGGCGTACTCGACCAGTTCGCCGGTGCGGAAGGAGGCCTCGGCGGCGGTGCCGGCCAGCGACATCGGGTAGCTGGCCTTCATCATCGGCCCGATCGCATCGATGCGGTCCTGGGTGAAGTCGGCATGGCCGGCAGCCGTGACGACCCAGCGCGTCAGTTCGAGTTGGCCATTGGCGTCGAGCATCATCAGGCCGAAGCCGCTGGCGTCGAACAGGCGCTCGCAGCGCTCCAGGATCTTGTCGAACACCGGGCCGGTGTCGGCCACCGACTTGCCGATCACCTGCAGCACTTCGGCGGCGGCGGTCTGGTGGGCCAGCGACTCCTGCGTCTCGTCGAACAGGCGCGCGTTGTGGATCGCGATCACGGCCTGGTCGGCAAAGGTCTTGAGCAGCGCGCGGTCGCTCGGCTGGAACGGGCCGACCGCGGTGCGCTGCATGCTGAGCATGCCGAGGCCGCGGCCTTCCCACATCAGGGGGGCGGCCAGGTTGGCGTAGTTGACGCCCGCGACCTCCGCGTTGCGGCGCAAGGAGGGCGGCACGTCCGGGTCGTGCAGCACATCGGCGATTTCGACCAGGTCGCGCCGCCGGAAAGCGAGTTCGGCGGCGGTCTCGGCGAGCGGGCGCGGGTAGATCGCTCGCAATTGCGCGCCGAGCCGTTCCGCACGTTCTTCGCCGATGAAGGCGCGGCCCTTGGCCGACATGCGCCACTGCGCGAGGCCGAGCATGCCCTGCGCATCGACCATGTACAGGCCGAAGGAGGAGGCGTCGAACAGGCGGTCGCAGCATTCGAGGATCTTGTCGAACACCGGCCCGGTGTCGGCCACCGACTGGCCGATGACCTGCAGCACCTCGGAGGCGGCGGTCTGGTGCGCCAGTGCGCGCTGCGTCTCGGCGAACAGCCGGGCGTTGTCCAGCGCCGCGCTCATGCTGCCGGCCAGCGTCTCCAGCAGCCGGATGTCGGAGGCGCTGAAGGCGTGCTCGTGGTGCAGGTCGGCCAGCGAGATCATGCCGACCGCCTTGTCGGCCACGATCAGCGGCACCAGCACCTGCGACTTGGGATAGGCGGGGTGGTAGGACAGGCGGAAGGAGCCGACCTTCAGGGCTTCCGCCTCCAGGTTCTCGTCGACCAGCAGCGTGCGCTTCGTGCGCAGCACCTGCGCGCCAAAGCCGGCGGGTGGCAGCGACTCCATGCGAAAGCGCTCGCCACGGCGCCCGATGAAGGGGTAGTGGATGAGGTTGCTGGTCGCGTCGTAGATGCGAATGCCCACGTCGGCATTCGGGAACACCTGGCTCAGCTTGTCGCCGACGGCGTCATACACGCCCTGCAGGTTCAATTCGCCGGCCAGCGTGTCCTGCACGGCCGAGATGATGGCCAGCTCCGCATTGCGCGCCTCGGTCTCCTTCAGCAGGCGCTGGGTCTCGTCGAACAGGCGCGCGTTCTCCAGCGCGCCGCTCATGCTGGCCGCCACGGTCTGCAGCAGCCGGATCTCGTTGGGGCCGAAGGCGTACTCACGCTCGTGGTTCTGCAGGCCGATGGCGCCGATCACGCGCTCGGTGCCGATGATCGGAACGCCGACGACGGAATGCGCCCAGTCGGTGCCGGGCGAGGGCCTCATGCCGATGTGCGCCTGTTCCTCGCGCGTGTTCGCCACGCCGACCTCGCCCGCGAGGAAGATGCGCTCGACCGGATCGCCCGGCTTCAGTTCGCGCGGCGGCAGCAAGGGCAACGGCTGGTTGTGCTCGTAGCGATAGAGCCCCTGGACCAGGCCGGTCTTCTCGTGGCGCCAGATGATGGAGATGTCGCCGGTGTGAAGCACCTCGCGCAGCTTGTCGCCGGTCAGGTTGATGATGTCCTGGAAGGGCATGCGGGCCGCCACGCCCTGCTGGATGGAGTGGATGAGCGCGAGTTCCCCGGCATGTTGCGCGAGTCGATCGGCGCCCTTGGCGAGCTTGTGTTCCTGGGTTTCCTTTTGGCGGATGTTGGCGAGCGCCGTGGACGCCTGGCGGGCGAGCAGGACGAGGGCATCGCGATGCGTGTTGTCGAAGCGGCCCAAAGGGCCTTCGATGTCGGCGTAGAGGTGGCCCTGAAGATCGCCCTTCACCGCGAGCGGCGCGATCAGGCACGAGCGTTGGTCGATGGGAGCGGCGCCCTCGGGGCCATGGCGCAGGCTCGGCTTGCGCGTGCGACGTGTCGTTGTCAGCCAAGGCTCGATGGCGGCCAGCAGGGTGGCGGCTTCTTCACCGTCGGGCAGCTTCGAGCCGGCGATGTGCAGGCTGTCCTTGCATTCGAGCACCAGCAATACGCGCTGGGCGCCGATGAGCGTAACGGCCTCGTCGAGCAGCGCCTCGCGCCATTCGCCTTCGCTGCCGGATGCGGACAGGCGCAGGCCGCTCTCGACCAGACGCGCATCCATCGAGGGTGGCCCCGACCGGGTCTTGGGCATGTTCAGGGGTCGCGTCCCGTAGTGAGGGGATAGCCGCTTTCGCGCCAGGCTTTCATGCCGCCGTCCAGCGCGACCGCATGCGCGAAGCCCATTTCCCGAAGTGTGGCCGCGGCCAGCGTGGAGATGTAGCCCAGCTCGCAGCAGGCCAGGATGCGCCGCGTCGGGTCCGGCAGCTCGGTGTTGACGCGCAGCTCCAGCTGGCCGCGCGGCAGCAGGCGGGCGCCCGGCACGTGTCCGCCTTCGTAGGCATCGCGCTCGCGCACGTCGAGCACGATCAGGTCGTCTTCCTTCGCCTCCACCCGCGCCTTGAGTTCGCCGAGCGACATGAATGGCACGGTCGCAGTGGCCGCGGCCAGCAGGTGCGCCACGGTCTTGCCGCCGCTCATGTTGGTGCGCAGCGCCTCGGTGATGTGCGTGGGCATCGTGAGGTTGAGCGTGTTCATCATCTCGACGAACTCGCTGCGCTCGCGTTTTTGCAGGCGCGGGTTGTTCGCGATCTCTTCCGCGATGGTGGAGTGGCTGCGGCCCTTGTAGTCGTGCGCGGGATAGACCTTGAGCGCCGCGTCGAGCTTCAGCAGCTTGTTGAACAGGCTGTCGTGCAATTGCTCCGGGTCGCCGCTCGGCAGGTCGGTGCGACCGGTGCCGCCGATCAGCAGCGTGTCGCCGGTGAAGACCCGGTCGTTCACCTGCAGGCACATCGAATCGGCCGTGTGGCCAGGCGTGTGCAGCGCCCGCAGCCGCAGCTTGCCCAGCACCACCATCTCGCCGTCGGCCAGGCGCATGTCGACAAAGGGCGCCGGGCTCCTGCGGTGCATGATGACCGGCACGTTCAATTGCCGCGCCAGCTCCTTGGTCGCGGAGAAGTGGTCGGCATGCGTGTGCGTGTCGATCAGGTAGCGGATGCGCACGCCGTCGCGCGAGGCGAGGGCGATGTAGTGGTCGATCTGGCTCAGCTCAGGGTCGATCAGCGCGGCGGCGCAGGTGTCGTCGCAGCCGATGAGGTACGACTGGCAGCCGCCGGTCGCGATCTGCTCGAAGACCACGCCGGCTCAGCCCGGCTGTTTCACCACGCGCAGGTAGGGCTTGGGCGCCTTCCAGCCGTCGGGGAACAGCTTCTTCGCGTCGTCGTCGGACACCGAGCCCGCGATGATCACGTCCTCGCCCTTCTTCCAGTTGGCGGGCGTCGCGACCTTGTGCGCGGCGGTGAGCTGCATCGAGTCGAGCACGCGCAGGATCTCGTCGAAGTTGCGGCCGGTGGTCATCGGGTAGGTGAGCATCAGCTTGATCTTCTTGTCGGGGCCGATGACGAAGACCGAGCGTACGGTGGCGTTGGTGGCGGCGGTGCGGCCTTCGGATGTGCCCGGCTCCTCGGCCGGCAGCATGTTGTAGAGCTTGGCCACGGCCAGGTCGGTGTCGCCGATCATCGGGTACTTGGGGCGGTGGCCCTGGGTTTCCTCGATGTCGTTGGCCCAGCGGTCATGGGCGTCCACCGGGTCGACGCTCAGGCCGATGAGCTTGGCGTTGCGCTGGGTGAACTCGGGCTCGATCCCGGCCATGTAGCCCAGCTCGGTGGTGCAGACGGGCGTGAAGTCCTTGGGATGCGAGAAGAGGACGGCCCACTTGTCGCCGATCCAGTCATGGAACTTGATCTGCCCTTGGGTGGTGTTGGCGGTGAAGTCGGGAGCGGTATCGTTGATGCGCAATGACATTGCCGGGTTCCTTCTGATTGGCTGGAAAGCGAGTCCCGGGCGCTGTGCAGATTCGCGCATTTGGCGCGCTTGCACCACCCGAGTAGCACGGAAGTACACCACTTTCCTGTAACGGAAACAAGCGGGGTGATGCGCCCCGCAGGCGGGCAGCTCAAGTCGATGTGGCTTCGCCATCTCGACTTGATCCCCCTCGGGGGGCGGGCCGGGCGTAGCCCGGTCCTGGGGGCCTTGGCATTAGCGCGGGGCCGACGAAAAGCTGGCCAGCTCACCCGGCTTGCGCAGCATCTTGTCCACGTCCGCCGCATGCAGTTCCTCCACCTGCACCATCTGCCGCGCAAACTCCTCCAGCGCCACGGAGCGGCCTTCCACGACCTCCAGCAGGTCGCGGTAGAGCTGCAAGGTGCGGCTTTCGGCGGCCAGCGATTCGCGCAGCATCGCGCCGATGTCGGTCTGGTGGGAGTCGAGCAGCGAGCCGATCGCCAGCGACGGGTAGGCACCCAGCGTGGTAATCCATTCGCCCACTTGCTGGGCATGGATCAGCGACTCGTCGGCCTGGCTTCGCAACCACGAGACGATGGGTATGCGGCCGAAGCCGAACACCAGGAAGGAATAGTGCGTGTAGCGCACCACCCCCGCCAGTTCGTCCTCCAGGATGCGGTTGAGCACCGCGACAACCTTCGCCTGATCGAGCTGTTCCATGGCAACACCCGTTCGTCTCGTGTGGGGGCGCGATTATGCGCGGCCATGGCCGCAACGGCACGCAATGTGCAATGATCCCCGCCGCCGCCGCGATTTCCGCGCCGCACCATCCACACAGGAGAGACAGCATGGCAGACCCCGTGAACCCGTTCGGTGATTTGACCAAGATGTTCGAGCAGTTCAAGCTGCCGGGCGTGGACGTGTCCAAGCTTGTCGAAGGGCGGCGCAAGGATCTCGAGGCCCTGGTCGCGGCCAACAAGTCGGCCTTCGAATCCGGCCAGGCGATCGTTCAGAAGCAGACCGAGATGCTTCAGCAAGCGCTGCAAGGCGTGCAGGAGCATGCCAAGAGCGCTGTCGCCGCCGGCCTCGACCCGGCGAAGCAGGGCGAACTGGTTCGCCAGGCCTTCGAGAAGACTTTGGCCGACATGAAGGAACTCGCCGAGATGGCGCGCGACTCCCAGGCGACCGCGATGGCCCACATCACCGAGCGGGCCAACGAGCACATGGCCGAGATCAAGAAGCTGATCGGCTGAGTTCCTTGTCCTTTGCATAGGCGGCCTGCTCGAAGGCCGCGTAGGTCTGCATGAAACGTGGGTCCGCGAAGGGCAGGACCTGCGTCATGATCAGCCCCGCCAGGTTGGCGGCCGGATCGAACCAGTAGTGCGTGTTCAGCACGCCGGCCCAGGTCTGCGAGCCGGCGGAGCGCGCACCCGGCACATCCTCGTCGACACGCATGAAGGCCATGCTGTGCGACTTCTTGAGGCCGGGGAACAACTCCACGTCGGCCGTGACCGCGGGGTTGGCCGACTTCAGGATCGGAATCTGCACCGAGCCGATCTGGTTCTGCAGCAGTGCGTCCATGGTTTCCTTGCGCAGGATGCGGTTTCCATCCAGTTGTCCGCCATTGAGGTACATGCGCAGGAAGCGCAGGTAGTCCGGCGCCGTCGAATACAGCGAGTGGCCCATGCCGTAGAACTCGGGCCTGGGCGGCGGCGCGATGTCGAAGTCGGCAAACTGGCCGTCGGCGCCACGGATCTTCACCCCCGCGAGCCGGCTGCCCCAGGCCGGGTCGGGCTCGAAGGCCGTATCCCGCATGCCCAGCGGTTCCAGGATTTCCTCGCGGACGAACTTGTCGATCGTCCTGCCGTCCACCTTCTCGATCACCTGGCCCAGCCAGTCGATGCCGATGCCGTAGTCCCACTGCGTGCCGGGGTCGAACTGCAGCGGATATTTGAGCGACAGCCGCAGGCCGGACAGGATCCCCGGGAACTGCGTCACCTCCATGTACTTGGCGACATTGGCATTCCAGAACTCGTAGGCCAGCCCCGAGGTGTGCGTGGCCAGGTGGCGCACCGTGGCCTTGGTCCGCGGCGCGCGGAACACCGGGCCGTCCGCACCGACCGATTCCAGCACCTTCATCTCGGCGAACTCCGGCAGGATGCTCTCGACCGTGGCATCCGGGCTGAGCTTGCCGCGGTCCATCAGGATCATGGCGGCGGTGCTGCCCACGGCCTTGGTCATCGAGAAGATCCGGAACACCGTGTCGACGGTGGCCGCATGGCCCGCGCTGGACTCGCCAGCGGCGCCGCTCCACAGAACACCTTCGCGATTGCCCAACATCGCGACCACGAAGGGCACGTCCTGGCGTGACACGGCATCACGGAGGACGCGATCAAACTCGCTCATGCTTTGTCTCCTGTTGGTTTTTGGGATGCGAACTTTGCGCCTCTTTTTTCCGTTTTGACAGGACTTGCCAAAGGCGCCAAGGGGCATGTACCGAAGTGTGAACAGCCCCGGCAAAGCCCGTGGACAATAGCCCCCGTCGAATTACCGATTCACGCCTGTCCAACGTACCCCTGAGGCCAACAATGACCGCCGGAAAATCCCGCATCATCTACACGCTCACCGACGAGGCGCCCCTGCTGGCGACCGCATCCCTTCTTCCCGTGATCCAGACCTTCGCGGCGCCTGCCGGCATCGAGGTCGTCACCAGCGACGTCTCGGTCGCCGCCCGCGTGCTGGCCGAATTCCCGGAACGCCTGACCGAAGCCCAGCGCGTGCCCGACAACCTCGGTGAACTCGGCCGCCTGACCCAGTTCCCCGACACCAACATCATCAAGCTGCCCAACATCAGCGCGTCGGTGCCGCAACTCGTGGCCACCATCCGCGAACTCCAGGCCAAGGGCTACGACCTGCCGGACTTTCCGGAAGACCCGAAGACCGATGAAGAGCGCGCCATCCTGTCGAAGTATTCCAAGGCGCTCGGCAGCGCCGTGAACCCGGTCCTGCGCGAAGGGAACTCCGACCGTCGCGCGCCCGCTGCCGTGAAGAACAACGTGCGCAAGAAGCCGCACGCGATGAGCAAGTGGAGCCCGGCTTCGCGCACGCACGTCTCGCACATGCACGACGGCGACTTCTACCACGGCGAGAAGTCGATGACGCTGGACAAGGCGCGCGACGTCAAGATGGACCTGGTCACCAAGAGCGGCCAGACCATCCTGCTGAAGAAAAAGGTCGCGCTGCTGGACGGCGAAGTCATCGACAGCATGTTCATGAGCAAGAAGGCGCTCGTGAAGTTCTACGAGGACGAGATGGAGGACGCGCGCGAAACCGGCGTCATGTTCTCCTTGCACGTCAAGGCGACGATGATGAAGGTCTCGCACCCGATCGTCTTCGGCCATGCGGTCAAGGTCTTCTACAAGGACGCGTTTGCCAAGCACGGCAAGCTGTTCGAGGAACTGGGCGTCAACGTCAACAACGGCGTGAGCAGCATCTACGAGAAGATCGAGAAGCTGCCGACTTCGCAGCGCGAGCAGATCATCAAGGACATGCACGCCTGCCACGAGCACCGTCCCGAACTCGCGATGGTCGACTCGGCCAAGGGCATCACCAACCTGCATGCGCCCAACGACGTGATCGTCGACGCGTCCATGCCGGCCATGATCCGCCAGGGCGGCAAGATGTGGGGCCCGGACGGCCGTCCCAAGGACACCAAGGCCGTGATGCCCGAGAGCACCTTCGCTCGCATCTACCAGGAGATGATCAACTTCTGCAAGACCAACGGCGCCTTCAACCCGGTCACCATGGGCACCGTGCCCAACGTCGGCCTGATGGCGCAGAAGGCCGAGGAATACGGCTCGCACGACAAGACCTTCGAGATCCCCGAAGCCGGCGTGGCCCGCATCGTCGACATCGCCACGGGCGAGGTGCTGCTGGAGCAGAACGTGGAAGAGGGCGACATCTGGCGCATGTGCCAGACCAAGGACGCGCCGATCCGCGACTGGGTCAAGCTGGCCGTGAACCGCTCCCGCCTGTCGGGCATGCCCGCCGTGTTCTGGCTCGACGAATACCGTCCGCACGAGGCCGAACTGATCAAGAAGGTCCGCACGTACCTGAAGGACCACGACACCAAGGGCCTGGACATCCAGATCATGTCGCAGGTGCGCGCCATGCGCTACACGCTGGAGCGCGTGATCCGCGGCAAGGACACCATCTCGGTGACCGGCAACATCCTGCGCGACTACCTGACCGACCTGTTCCCGATCATGGAACTGGGCACCAGCGCCAAGATGCTGTCGATCGTGCCGCTGATGGCCGGCGGCGCGATGTTCGAGACCGGCGCGGGCGGCTCGGCGCCGAAGCACGTGCAGCAACTGGTCGAGGAGAACCACCTGCGCTGGGATTCGCTGGGCGAGTTCCTGGCGCTGGCCGTGTCGCTGGAAGACCTGGGCCAGAAGACCGGCAATGCCAAGGCCTTGGTGCTGGCCAAGACGCTGGACGCCGCCACCGGCATGCTGCTCGACAACGGCAAGGGCCCGTCGACCCGCGCCGGCGAACTCGACAACCGCGGCAGCCATTTCTACCTGGCGATGTACTGGGCCCAGGCCCTGGCCGCGCAGACCGAGGACAAGGAACTGGCGGCGCACTTTGCACCGCTGGCGAAAGCACTCACCGCGGAAGAGCAGAAGATCGTCGAGGAACTCAAGGTCGTGCAGGGCAAGCCTGCGGATATCGGCGGTTACTTCAAGCCGGACACGGAGAAGCTGGCGGCGGTGATGCGGCCGAGCGGGACGTTCAATGCGGCGTTGAAGGCGGTGGCGGCGTAACGCAAAGCAAGGCCGATCGGGGTCGCTGGGCAGTGCGTCAGCCGCCGGCAGCTATTCCGATCGGGTTTGCTGCCAGGTGGTCATGGCTTCGCTGCGCCGCCATCGGCCATGCCCTCAAAGACCCAGCTCATGGGGCAATCCATCGCGATGCTCGCGAGGGTTAGCGCGTTGGCGTCGGTCATGTCGAATAGCTTCCAGTGGCCGTCCGGATCCGGACGGAAGACCTCGATGCGGCGCGTGTCGGGGTCGATCAGGACGTATTCGCGCAAGGACGACAGTCGACGGTAGAACGCAAACTTGGCGCTGCGGTCATAGCCTTGCGTGCTCGGGGACAACACCTCGATGACGAGCAGCGGATCCGTGATGACCTGATCGTCGTCGTTGAACGTCTTGCCGCAAGTGACAAACACGTCCGGATAGAGCACGGTGTCGTTTGCGATCTGCACCTTTGTGCCGTCTTGAAAAACCTGACAGTCCGACCCATCGAGATGATTGCCGATGCGCCGGCCCATGTTGGCGACGATTCGACCGTGGGCGCGAGTGCCGCCCACCATCATGAACGTCTCGCCGCGATGGAACTCGTTGCGAGTCACTTGTTCCGCTTCCCAGGCCAGGTACTCGGCCAGGGTCTTTCTCTGCAACGGCATGCCCATGCGTCACCCTTCAGTGGAATTGCTCATTGAGGACGATCATATGGGGAGCAGATTGCGCGGGCAATGCGCCTTGTTTTGGCGTCTGTGAACGTACGTCAGTCTGCGCCCGCCGACCTGTTCCGGCATGTTCGGCGTCTGCGGGCCGCCCCACGGGCAAGTCACAACGCGACCTTGATGACCGTGAAGTCATCCTCCAGCGCCCCCGGTCCATGCGCCTCTCGCGCAAAGTCCAGCAGGCTGTCCAGCTCGGACTTTCCGTTGGGCACGGGTCGCGCAAGCATTTCGGTGAACTCGGAGTAGGGCAGCATTGTCCCGTCCGGCCGCGTGATCTCGTAGGCGCCGTCGCTGAAGACGAACAGGCGGGCAGGGGACTGCAGCACGCACTGTTGTTCCGTGAAACGCGCGGCCGGTGAGATGCCGATGCAGGCGCCCGAGGCCGGCAAGGGCCGGGCTTCTCCCAGCGCGTCGCCATGCCCGCTCACCGCGATGGCCGGCGGGTGACCTGCGGAGGCATAGCGCAGTTCGCCCGTCCCGCGTTGGTACACGCCGTACCAGACCGTGCTGAACAGCTCGCCGTGCCGCTCCATCTGGTAGGCCTGGTTGAGCGCCGTCAGCACGGCCGCGGGGCTGCGGAAGTCGGTCTTCTGCAGCGCCTCGGAGCGCAGCGTGTCGGCGACCGCCACGGACAGCAACGCGGAGCCGACGCCGTGGCCGCAGACGTCGATCAGGTAGATCGCCAGGTGCTCCGGGTCGATCCAGTGGTAGCCGAAGGAGTCGCCGCCCAGTTCCGTCGAGGGCACGAAGCGCCAGTCGACCGTGAACGGTTCCGCGAGCGGATCCGGCAGCACGGCGCGCACGTAGCGTTCGGCATCGCGCAGCTCCAGTTGCAGCCGGTCGTGCGTGAGTTGCAAGGCCTCGCGCGACGCGGCGAGGTCGCTGTGGGCGCGGGTCAGTTCCTGGTTGGCCGCTTCGAGCTGCGCGATGAGCCGGGCTTCGCGCTGGCTCAGCAAGGTCATGTCGTAGGCCTTCTGCTGCACCAGCCGGGTTTCCTCCCATTCGGCGGTCACGTCGAGCAGCAGCACCCACACGGTGCCGTCGCCGTCGTCCGCGAAGAAGTGGATGTCCGCGATACGCCCGCTGGGCATCGCCATGGAACGGATCAGGAAGGGCGTCTCGACCAGTGGCAGCATGCCTTCCAGCAAGGGAATCTGCTCGCCCGCGGGCACGCCGAATTCGAGGCCGTCGAGTCCGTAGTGCGCCAGGTGGCCGCCGGCCTGCACCAAGGTCTGCGTGTCATCGACGACCAGGTGCGCGAGCATGCGCTGCGCGTCGATCAGCAGCAGCAGCGAGTCGGAGATCCGCGCGGGCAGGTCGAGCATGTTTGCTGCTACTTCGCCAGGCGTGCGGCCAGTTCCTCGAAGGCGCCCTCGACGCTGTCGCCGGTCTTGGCGCTGGTCTTTCGGAAGGTCCAGCCGGCCGCCTCCAGTTGCTCGACGCGCTCTGGCGCGATCGCCCAGTCTTCCACCAGGTCGGCCTTGTTGAGCAGGGCGAGGAAGGGCACGGCACCGATCTCGGCGGTGATGCGGGACTGGATCGATGCGGCAGTGTCCAGCGTCTCGGGCCGCGTGCCGTCGATCACCAGCAGGTAGCCGGCGGCGCCGCGCAGGTAGCTCACCCGCACGGCCGCGACCGCGTCCTCGCCGGCGATGTCCCAGAGGATCAGGGCCATTTCCTCAGCGCCCACCGTCATCACCTTCTTGTCGATCTTCACGCCGACGGTGGTGAGGTAGGTGTCCGAGAAGATGGTGTCGACGTAGCGTCGCACGAGGCTGGTCTTGCCGACGCCGAAAGCGCCGAGGAGGCAGATTTTTTTCTGGAGCATGGGGTTCCGATGGACTGCCGTTTCAAAGGTTCTATTCGCCCGTGCTGACGACAAAAGACACGCGCCGGTTCATCGACAACTCATCCACGCTGGCACCCGGCTTCAATGGCTCCAGCGGACCGGCGCCGCGCACCGCGAGCAGGAGCGGATCGACGCCGCGCGCCCGCAGCATGGAGCGCACGACTTCGGCGCGGCCCAGGCTGAGTGCGAGGTTGGAGTTCTCCTTGCCGGTGGCATCGGCATGGCCGACGATGGTCACCTTCACGGGGAAACCGTGCGTGCGCGACACCTGGATCAGCTCGCGCATTTCTTCCGCGGCGCCATCGAGCATGCCTTCCTGGCTGGCCGACGGCCGCGCCACGTTGTTCTCGAAGTGAATGAGCCGCGCCTCGATGGCGTCATGCAGGCGCAAATAGTCCGGGTCCTGCACGTCCTGCAGCGCGCTCAGGTCGACCTTCGGTGCGCCAGCAGGCAGGGTCAGCAGGAAGGCGCGCGCCTTGTCCATCCAGTATTGGGGTGCCGTGCCGCTGGCGCGAACCCCGCTGGCGTCCTGCGTCAGGGTGACGGTCGGCGGCGGGTTCAGGGTTGCCTGCATGCGCTTGAGGATGATGGCCGGATGCAGTGCCTGGTAGGGCTCCCAGCGGCCGCTCACGCGGTCCGGTTCCAACTTGGTCTTGGCGAGCAGGTCTTCCGGCTGGGCTGCGAGCGGGTCGCGCAGTCCGGACACCAGCCACTTGCCGCCGCGGCGGTCGGCATTGGTCACGACGATGCCGGGTTGCGCTTGAAGCGATTCCACGTAGGCGTCCACGCGCCGGCCCTCGATGACGCGCAGCGTGAGCCAGTAGCCCAGCGCGATCAGCAGCGCCAACGGGATGATCCACAGCAGCGGCGAGAACTTCCGGTGATGCTCGGCGTCTTGCGAGATCAGGCAGGGGCGCAGCCGATCACCCGCTTGTTCAAGAGCCGAGGTGTCGCCTTCGAATTCTTCGAGCGGCGCGGCCCATTCGGCGTGCACCGCGGCCAGTGACTCGCGTAGCCGAACCCGCAGCGCCGGCGGCGGGTTGCCATGCACGACAGCGGCCAGGAAGGCGGACGGGCCTTCCTCGATCCACAGCAGCATGTCGCCCAGGCGCAGGGTGTCGATGCCGCCACTGTTGGTGCCGCCGCTGGCCGATTCGTCAAAGGAATCGCGCACGAAATCCTGGATGGCGGACAGCATCGCCGACACCAGTTGCGGGTCTTGCGTCGACGCGTCGTCACGCGACACATGCGAGACCAGCAGGCCCGTCTTGCGATGGATCATGAAGATGTGGTCGACCCGGTACACGGCCGTGTGCTTGAGCACCACGTCGCCGAAGGTCGTGCCACTGCGCCAGGCCTCGATGCGCCACTTGAGCCCGCGCCAGGACAGGCTGTACTTGAGCGCCTGGTTCAGCGATTGCAGCGAGCCGTCAAGGGTCTCGGCAATGGCCTTGCGGATGGCCGGCCCCATCACCGGGTACAGGATGTCGACCATCGTCCGCGGGTTCTTGCGGATCGACGCCTGCGTGGCCCGCTCGACCGTCGGGGCGATCACCTGGCCGAGATGGTCGCTGCGCGACGCGGCGAGGGTGAAGGCGGCCGGCAGGACGGACCCCACCGCATCGGCGAACTCGCGCGGATCGTCGAACTTCTGCTGCAGCCGCGCCAGCGCCGCCTTCTCGCGCTCCATGAGCACGTCGCGCAGCGCATCCATGCGCGGGTCGTCCTCCAGCCGTGCTGGAGGAAGCTCGATCGCGATGTCGGGGTTGACGCAGCGCGCCAACTCCAATAACAGGCCGGCGAGTCGCCGGCTTTGCTCCTGTTCCGCCGCGCTGCGGTGTGCGCTCGTCGCGGCAAGCGACAGGCGCGCGTTCACGGCGCAGCCGCCCCTGCGCGTATGCGGTGGCCGGGCATGCGCGCGGTGCGGATCAACCGCCGCCGTTGGCGCCCTTCGGCGACACGTCCTGGTTCAGGCACTTGGCAATCTCGACGAACAGCCCGGCGAGCAGGTTGCGATCGGTCTTGACGTTGCTGAGTTCGGCAAACATGCGCTCCATGGTCGAGCGGGAGTCGTCCTGGCGCTTGCGCATCTCGTCGCGCAGGCCCTGCACCTCATGGCTCAGGCGGTCCGTGAAGTCGCGCTCGTGGCGCGCGAGCTGGTCGGACAGCTGGGCCAGACGCTTTTCCAGCGCCTGGGTGTGGTCCCGCAGGTTCCGCTCCAGTTCCTTGTCGGCATCGGCGCGCAAATCCTTTTCCTCGCGGAACTGGCCGGCGACCGATTCAAGCTGCTTCTTGATCGTCGATTCCAGGTTGCTCAGGCTGCGTGACGACTCCGCTTCCATGTCGCGCAGGCGGAGCTGGAAGCGCTCTTCCATGATCGAGAAGCGCTTGTCATAGTCCTGCATCTGGTTGCCGAACAGCAACTCGCGCATCTTGTCGACACCGGAGGTTTCGCCACCGCTGCCGTTGGATTGGCCGCCCATGGCGGCCTGAGCCGCCATGGCGGCTTGCACGTCGATCGTGGGTATTGTCTTGCCTGCTTGTGCCATTTGAAAGCGCTCCTCGGTTGGTTGACTGGTTGCGCCAGATGCGCCGGCGCCGCGATGTGAAGGGGGTTGACTTGGTCAGGGCGGCGCCGTCGGCCGGAACAGGAGCGTCAGGCGGTTGCGGCCGTCTTCGTAGCGGTACTGCACGCCGTCCGAGAAGCGGCGCACGATCGGGATGCCCCAGCCGCCGATGCGGGCGTCCTGCAGGCTGGTGGCTTGTGCGGGTGCCGCGACCTGGCGCGGATCGAACTTGTGGCCTTCGTCTTCCACTTCCAGCGCGACATCGTCGCCCTGCCAGCCCAGGTGCAGGTGGATGCGCTGCGCGCCGTCGCCGTTGGCATGGGTCACGATGTTGGTGACGACCTCGGTGGAGCAGAGGTCGATGCAGTGCGCGACCTTTTCCGGCAGATGCTGATGCTCGGTCCAGTCGTGCACCCAGGCGTTCACCCGCGGGAGTTCGCGCATTTCGCTGTCGACGATCAGGGAAGCCTCCGGCTCCCCGCCGTTGGCGGACATCAACGGCTTTCGGAGGAGGCCATCAGCGCGCTGAAGGCGGAGTCGACGTCGGGGTAGACCGGGATGATCGTGTCGATGCCGGCCATCTTGAGGACCTCCGCCACGAGGGGTTGCGGGCTTGCCAGCACCATGCCGCCGCCGCGCGACGACTGGGCCCGTGCATTGATGACCAGCGTGCGGATCCCGATGGATGCCAGGAACGACACCTCCGACATGTCGACCACGGCGAGAAGTTTGCGGGAAGCGACCATCGCCTTGAAGCGATTGTCGATGTCGTGCCCGCCAATGCTGTCCATGCGCCCAACCAGGCTGATCTTTTCGATGCCATCAGCCAGTTGTTCCCGTCTCAGGTCCATACGATCTCCGCAGTGGATGTCGATGTCGAACGTTGAACCAGCAGGAGCCTCCGACACAAGAATCGCCTGATCCGTCGGTCTTCTTGTACAGAATAAAAACCGGGATTTGTGCGTCTTGCGATCAACAAGCAGGATCGTCGTCAAGCATACGCGCAAAGTATTACTACGTCACTAACTTGGTATCACCAAAATGGGCGAGAGCGGTTCTTGAGCGTTGCCAATCGCCATCGCCCGCGACCGGCTTCGCAACGCGATGGCCGGGCCGGCCTGGCGACGGGCAAACCCCGACGAGCCGGGGGTGATCCGCCTTTGAGAATGCAAGGCCCACAACCGGAACTTTCATGCCAGCCACCCGTCTGACGCGACGCGCTTTTCATCTGTCCGCTGCCGCTGCGGCCGCCGCCGTCGCAGCGCCATCCTTTGCACAATCGGCCTGGCCGAGCAAGCCGATCCGCATCGTCGTGCCGTACACGCCGGGTGGCTTCACGGACCAGATGGCGCGCCTGGTCCAACCGGGCCTGCAGGCGCAACTGGGGCAGAGCGTCATCATCGACAACAAGCCGGGCGCCAACAGCCTCATCGGCGTGGATGCGGTGGCCAAGGCGGCACCCGATGGCAGCACCTTCGGCGTCGTCATCGCAGCCTATGCTGCCAACACCACGCTCTATCCCAAGCTGCCCTATGACCCGGGCAAGGACCTGGTGGGCGTGTCGCTGATGGGGGTGTCGCCGCTGCTGGCCGCCGTCAACAACGACGCCCCCTTCAAGACGGCGCGGGAACTCATCGACTATGCCCGCGCGAACCCTGGCAAGGTGAGCTTCGGCTCGTCAGGCAACGGGTCGGCGGCGCACCTCACGACCGAGTTGTGGAAGTCGCTGACGCACACCTACATGATCCACATACCGTATCGCGGCGCGGTGCCCGCGTTGACGGACTTGATGGGCGGGCAGATCCAGTTGTTCTTCGACGCGCCTACAGGGCTCATCGCCCAGGGCAAGGCGGGCAAGGTGCGCTTGATCGGCGTGGCGAGCGAGCGGCGCCTGCCGGCCGTGCCGGATGTCCCGACTTTCATCGAACAGGGCTTTGCGGGCTTCACCGGCAGCACCTGGGCCGGCATGCTGGCGCCGGCCGGCACGCCACGCGACATCGTCAAGCGCATGTCGGACGCCGTGGCGCGCATCATCAAGTCCGAAGACACCAAGGCCAGGCTCGACGCGATGGGAACCATCCCCGCGGGCAGTACGCCGGAGGAGTTCGACGCCTTCATCGCGGCCGAAACACGCAAGTGGGGCGGGGTGATCCGCACGGCGGGGGTGAAGGCGGAGTAAGGGGCGCGGACACCTGGACCGGATCGCCCGTTCGCTTCGGCGCCGGAGGCGCCACTACAGGCTGTACGTCACCAGCCTGAACTCCGGGTCCTCGGCGAACATCTTCACGGTGAAGCCGATGTGCCGCATGAGCTTGAGCATGTCGTGGTTGGTGGTCAGCACCAGCCCGTCCATCTCGGACAGGCCCTTGTCCCGGGCCACGTCCATGATGCCCTCCATGAGCCGCGAGCCCAGGCCCTTGCGCTTGTACGTATCGGCGACCACCAGCGAGAACTCGCAGCTGATCTTGTCCGGATTGGTGGCGTAGCGCGACACGCCGACGATGTATTCCATGTCCTTGACGGTGCCGTCGTCGGACAGAACCCGGTCCTGGGCGACCGCCACCAGCGCCATGTCCCGGTCGTAGTCGATCAGCGTGAAGCGCGACAGCATCGTCGGCGGCAGTTCGTGGAATTGCGAGACGAAGCGGAACCAGCGGCTTTCCGGCGAAAGCTCCCGCACGAAGTTCTGGAGCATGTTGGCATCGTCCGGATGCACCGGGCGGATCGTGCAACTGCCGCCACCGCGCATGACGAACTCGCGCTGGTAGCGCGCGGGGTAGGGCAGGATCGCCAAGTGCTGGTAGCCGCGTGCGTAGCCGCTGACCGCCTGCGGCGTGTTGCCGACGACGATGCGGGCATCGACCGCCACCGCGCCGTTCTCGTCCACGATGATGGGGTTGATGTCCATCTCGCGCAGCTCGGGCAGCTCGCAGACCATTTCAGAGACGCGCAGCAGCACATGCTCCAGCGCCTCCATGTCGACCGGGCTGGCACCGCGCCATTCGCGCAGGGTTTCCGCCACGCGGGAGCGCTCGATCAGGCGGCGCGCGAGGAACTGGTTGAGCGGCGGCAGCTCCATGGCACGGTCGTTCAGCAACTCGATCATGGTCCCACCCGCGCCGAACACGATCACCGGGCCGAAGGGGTCGTCGGTGACCAGCCCCACGTAGATCTCCCGCCCGCGCCGGGCGGAGGCCATCTTCTGCACGGTCACGCCATGGATGTGCGCCTTCGGCGCCAGGCGCTTCACGCGCTCCATCATCTCGTTGAACATGTCGCGTGCGCCGGCGCCGTTCATGATGTTCAGGGCGACGCCGTCGACATCGGTCTTGTGGCTGATGTCGGGCGAGTCGATCTTCATCGCCACCGGAAAACCGATCTGGGTGGCCATCATCATGGCCTCGTTGGCGGTGCGTGCGAGCACGGTGCGGGTGATCGGGATATGGAAGGACGAGAGCAGCGTCTTGGATTCCATCTCGGTCAGCACGGTGCGGCGTTCCGACAGCACGCTGTCGATCAGCAGTCGCGCGCCTTCGATGTCCGGCTTGGCCAGCGGGGACAGCGGCGGCGGCGTCTGCTGCAGCAGCATCTGGTTCTGATAGAAGGACGCGATGTTGCCGAAGGCGCCGACCGCCGCTTCCGGCGTGCGGAAGGTGGGAATCAGGGATTCGTTGAGCACCTTGCGTGCCGCGCCCACGCTGGCGTCGCCCATCCAGCAGGCCAGCAGGGGTTTGCGCATCGGCCGCGGGAAGCCGGCCAGCGTCTGTGCGACGGCGACCGCGTCCGCGCCGTTCTTGGGGGAGTAGATGGCCAGCACGCCATCGACCTGCTTGTCGGCCGCGGCGGTGTCGATGGCGGCGCGGTAGTGCTCCGGGCTGGCTTCCTCCGACAGGTCGATCAGGTCCGTCAGTCCCGCATTGGGGGGAAGCTGGGGCTTGAGCTTGCCGATCGATTCGGACGAGAGCTTGCCCAGTTCCAGGCCGATCTCGTTGACCCAATCCGCGGCGAGCACGCCGGGGCCGCCGCCGTTGGTGACGATGGCCAGGCGCTGCCCGACCGGCCGATAGCGCGAGGCCAGGCACTTGGCCGCCGAGAAAAGTTCGACGAAGGAACGCACGCGCACCGCGCCGGCGCGGCGCAAGGCCGCGTCGAACACATCGTCGCTGCCCACGGTCGCGGCGCTGTGCGTGTGCGCGGCCTCGTTGCCGGCCGGCTTGCGGCCCGCCTTGAGCACCACGACCGGCTTGGCATGCGAGGCGGAGCGCAGCGCGCTGATGAAGGGCCGGGCCTCGACGATCCCTTCGAGGTAGACGACGATGCTGTGTGTCGCGCTGTCGTCGGCCAGGAAGTCCAGCACGTCAGAGATGTCGAGCGCGGTATGCGGGCCGAGCGACACCACGCTGGAAAAGCCAACCGCGTTCTGGCGCGCCCAGTCGAGCATGGCCGCAGTCAAGGCACCGGATTGTGAGACCAGCGCCAGCGGGCCGGCGGACGCGAGCGGGCCGACCGTGCTGGCGTTGAGTTTCAGCGAGGGCCGCTGGTGGCCCAGCGAGTTCGGCCCCAGCAGGTGGATGCCTTCGCGGGTTGCGACCCTGCGCAGTTCCGCGGCCTCATCGGGGCCGATGCCGGAAGAGACGACCAGCGCGGACCGGCAACTCAGGCGGCCGGCGATGCCGAGCGCCGCGGGGATGTCCCGGCTCGGCAAGGCGATGATCGCCAGGTCCGCACGCGCCTGCACCAGATCCCCCAACGTGCCGCTGGTGTGGACGTCCAGGAACTCCAGCTTCCCCTCGAAGCCACCGGCCTCCAGCGCATGGCGAATCGCCGTCGATTGCGAGTGATCATCATCCGCCTGGCGGATCGCCCCGGCGAACACCACGACCGTTTCGGGGGCGAACAATGGAGTGAGGTAGTGCTTTTGCATGAGTGCGCTGCGCCAGTTCTTCGTCCGAGGGAAAGCGAGCATATACCGAGCTTCGGCATCGCTTCTCGACCCGGTCGGAGCATGCGGCGCGCGCCGCGTCATGTGGCGCTATCGCAGTTGCGCGGCGACCGAATCCGGCACCTGGATCGTCATGTCGAGCAGCATCTGCGCCATGCCCTTGCCCAGCGGATCGAGGCGCATCGAAGAGGGACCGCCGCCGTCGAGCGCGTCATGCAGCAGCAGGTTCATCGATGCCGTGCCGGGCAGGTGGAAGCGCTCGACCTTGCCGTGCGCCAGGTGGGCGAAGTAGTCGCCAACGGCCGACTCGCTCACGCGATCCCACAGCAGGGGCAGCCACTCGGGTTTGCGCGCGACGATGCCGATGTTGGAGAGGTTGCCCTTGTCCCCGCTGCGCGCCCAGGCCAGGTCGATGAGGCGCACTTCGCGCATCTGCTCGCCGGCGGGGTCTTTCCACTCGGCGGGCGTCGTGACGCCGTGCGTGGCGCCATCGCCCGTGCCGCTGGCCATCGTCACCGGATGGCGCTCTCCGTCCATCACGAAGGACACGGGCACCGTCTGCTTGTCGAGCGTGAACGAGAAGGGCTTGATCAGCGGCGATACGCCGGCGCGGCCGCCGCCGGGGCCGGTGGTGCCCGGCGACCAGGAGGTGCCGGCCGGCGAGATCTCGCGCGCGAACATCGTCAGCGCGGCCTTCTGGGGATGGTTCGCGACGACGCGCATCATCACCTCGCGTGCCTGGTGCGCGCGCGAATGCGGACCGTAGAGCGACTCCGCGCCGAGGACTTCGATGTAGGTGGACGTGAACGGCGGCATGCCGAGCTGGCGCAGGATGTTGCCGGTGCGCTCGACGATCGCCTCCGCCGTGCGGCGCGCCTTCTTTTCGGCATCGATGCCGACGATGACCATGCTGGCGGCGCAGCGGAAGCCGTCGAGCTGCGTGGCCGAGACCTTGTAGGAGGGCGTGGGTGCGCGGCCCTTGGCCGGGCCCACGCGCACGCGGTTGTCACCCTGCTGCTCGATCAGCACGTCGCGGAAGTCGCAGCTCACGTCGGGCAGCAGGTAGGCGCCGGGGTCGCCGATCTCGTAGAGCATCTGCTCGACGACGTTGGCGCGGATCACCTTGCCGCCGGTGGGCTCCGGCTTGGTCACGATGAAGCTGCCGTCGGCATGGCATTCGATGACCGGATAGCCCATGTTGGCCCAGTCGGGGATGTCCTCCCAGTCGGTGTGCAGGCCGCCGGTGGCCTGGCAGCCGCATTCGATGATGTGGCCGGCCAGGCTGCCGGAGGCGAGCAGGTCGTATTGGTCCGCGTCCCAGCCGAACTCGTGCATCAAGGCGCCGAGCGTGACGGCGCTGTCGACGCAGCGGCCGGTGATGACGACCTCCGCGCCGGCCGCCAGCGCCGCCGCGATCGGCGTGGCGCCGAGGTAGGCATTGGCGCTCAACACCTTCTCTGGCAGCGACTCGCCGGTGAACATGTCCTTGGCACCATTGGCCCGCAATTCGGGCATGCGGGCGGACACGTCGTCGCCCTCGATGACCGCGATCTTCAGTGAAATGCCTTCCGCCTCGGCGAGCGCCCGCAGTGCGTCCGCGCAACCCTGCGGATTGATGCCGCCGGCATTGCTGATGACCTTGATGCCCTGGCGCTTGACCTCGGCCAGCACGGACTTCATCGCGATGTCGACGAAATCGGTGGCGTAGCCCATCTCCGGTTTCTTGGCGCGTGCGGCGGCGAGGATGGCCATGGTGGTTTCGGCCAGGTAGTCGAACACCAGGTAGTCGAGCCGGCCCAGCTTCACCAGCTGCGGCGCGGCCACCATGCTGTCGCCCCAGAAACCGGAGGCGCCGCCGATGCGCACGACCTTGGATGTGGACGGGTCTGGATTGCTGGAGGGGGAGGGCATTTGCTTGTCTCGTCGAGTGATGTTGCTGGACGCAGCTTAGCCAGCGTCAGGTCGCTCGGCTTGTGCCAACTCGCTGGCAGTAGCCAGTGGGCACAAGACGGCCCCGGCCCGCGGCACTAGCCTCGCCGCGAACCAAGGAGACATGCATGGAATTCCTCGACGCGCCGCCGTTGCCGTTCTATTTCACCCCGGAGCACGAGCAGTTCCGTTCCAGCCTGCGCGATTTCGTCTCGCGCGAGATCCGGCCCTTCGTCAACGAATGGGACGAGGCCGAGACCTTCCCGCGCTCGCTGTACACCCGCGCCGCCGAGGTCGGCGTGCTGGGCCTGGGTTATCCGGAGGAATACGGTGGGACACCGGCCGACACCTTCTACGGCCTGATCCTTGCCGAGGAATTCGCACGCGCCGCTTGCGGCGGCATGCAGGCCTCGCTGCTGTCGCACAGCATCGGGCTGCCGCCGATCCTGAAGGCCGGCAGCGAGGCGATCAAGCAGCGCGTCATCCCGCCCGTGCTGCGCGGCGAGAAGATCGCGGCGCTGGCCGTGACCGAGCCCTCGGGCGGGTCGGACGTCGCCAACCTGCGGACCACCGCCGTGCGAGATGGCGACCACTATGTGCTGAACGGCGAGAAGACCTTCATCACCTCGGGCATGCGTGCCGACTACCTGACGGTCGCCGTGCGCACCAACCCCGCCGTGAAAGGCGCCAGCGGCATCTCCGCGCTGCTGGTCGAGGGCGACACGCCCGGCCTCACGCGCACCGCCCTCAAGAAGATGGGCTGGTGGAGTTCCGACACCGCGCACCTGCGCTTCGACAACTGCCGCGTGCCCGTCGCCAACCTGGTCGGCGAAGAGAACAAGGGCTTCAAGACTTTCATGCAGAACTTCAACAACGAGCGGCTGATGATGTCGGCGCTGGCCTATGGCTATGCCGAGGTCTGCCTGGAGGAAGCGGTCGACTGGGCCCGCCAGCGCACGATCGCCGGCAGCCCCCTGTCGGAGCGGCAGGTGGTGCGCCACAAGCTGATGGACATGACCTTGCGCATCGACGCCGCCCGCGCGTTGGTCTACGACCTGTCCTACCGGATCGAGCACAAGCTCGCCGATCCTGCGCAATTGGTCGCCCGCGTCTGCATGGCCAAGGTGTTGGCGACGCAGGCCATGCAGTTCTGCGCCGACCAGGCCGTGCAATTGCTGGGTGGCATGGGCTTCATGCGCGGCACACGGAGCGAACGCATCTACCGCGAGGTCAAAGTGATGATGATCGGCGGTGGGTCGGAGGAGGTGATGAAGGACTTGGCTGCGCGCCAATTGGGGCTTTGATCCGGGACGAAGCAGGCAATTGAATCCTTGGCGCGGGTGCTCACGCGATGTCAAGTACCAAGGGTCTAATTCAAGCGTCTAAGTGGCACCCTGAATACGCGAATCCGGACCCAAACCCGAAGAATCCTGTCACTCCGCAGCATGCCGCGACGACATGATTGTGAATTGAAGAGGCAAGCATGCGTCAAGGCTTTCTCGTTTCAGAGTTGGCTGTACGCTCCCCCTGCGTGGCCCGTTTGGGTCGCATTCAGAGCTTGATGGGAATGCGTGATGCTTCCCGGGGCGCGGCGGTACGGCGACTCAGCGAGATGCCATCTGTTGTTCGGGCGGAAAATAATTCGCACCCCGTCTGCGCCGATCGATTGCCAGCTTCATGGGACGACCTGCGACCCGATATCGGTGTGGATGGCTGCACAATCCGCATCGGCAGATCAGGCGATGATTGTCCGAAGCAAATCATTCAATCACGTCGACAAGAATTCCCGAACGGCAATTGTTTCAAGCATTGGTCCATGCACTTGGGTGGGGTCCGGGGGAGGAGAAGACGCCACCCAGGCGACTTGGAGTCGTATCGAATTATTGCTGTTTCACCGAAGAAATTCTCGCGAGGGCAACAAGGCACGACCCTCGCAGATCGGCAAGAAGCGTTCGGATACCCCAATTGGAATTGAATGCTCTTGTCGATCATTCGGTGCTGCAAGGATTCGAGCAAAGTGGTTTGCGACGAATCCCATGTGGAACTGAATTATTCGCTCAGTTCCACGATATCCGCAAAGCATTGCGTTCCGGTACCGCCGGGCTGGCTGTAGTCAACCCGGCTGACACGCTTGTTGGAAATCTTTGCCGCCAGGAATTGAGAGTACATGACCTTGCGGTCGGGAGCGATGTAGAGATAGCCCCATCTGCAATTCGCGGTCAGCGGCTCCACAAAACTGAGATAGGCCTGGGTGCCCTGGACGCCCAATTTGGCGATGGTCTTGGTGCCTTCGGTGAAATAGGTTGTCTGCGCCATGCTGATATTGGCAGTGCACAGGCATGCGGCGGCGGCCGCGCCCAGGGCCAGGCGACGGCGGAGGCTCGTGGCACGGCTGCGAGGCGTGCCCAGGGTGGATTCAGGGAAGTTCATGGCAATCACTTTTCTTGGTTTGAATTGGAAGGGTTGGCTTGATCGGGCTCGATCGACTTATTCATACAGCAGCATGGCGATGACCGGCACAATGTTGACGGGCACGCCGTAGAACTTCTGGGCCATTGCAATATCCGTTGCACTGAGCTTGCCTTCGCCCATCCATTTCGGATTGCAATAATTCATCACGGAATACAAATCCCAGGCGCCGATCATCGTGTCCCCCGTCGGGTCGTTTCTCGGTGCCCTGCAATCGTCCCAGACGACCTGCGAGATGGTGGAGTCCGGCGGTGGTGAACTCGGCGTGTCAGGGCGGAGTTGCTCATGGACAAATCCCAGGGCATGTCCGAATTCGTGTATTGCAACGATTCGCGTGCACTCGTTGATGCCGCGATAGCACGGCCAGCTCTCGAATTTGAAATTGAGCCACATCGTGGGAGAGCCAGGATAGCCTTGCGTTCCAATGTATGCGCGAGGCCCTTGGAAATAGCTATCCTCGACAGCAATCTTGATGTCGCCGTCCGCGTAATAGCCCGTGCACCGCCCCCAGCTGGTGAAGCGAACCTGCGAGACGCTCGACCATGTTTCGGCGACCGCTCGCTGAACCACAAGTCTCTGTTCCTCGGAGCTTGCAAATTCCGCGGGCTCCATGACCCAGCAAACCTTGATCGTCGTGCTCGGCCAAACGGAGCTCGCCTTGGCATAGCCTTCCAGCCGGGCGTCGCGGCTTATTGTTGAATTTCCGGCCACGCCTTCCGCAACGACGGGTGGGGCCGTGTGGCTTGAACTTGTTGTTGCCGGCATGGATGCGGAGCCGTTGTTGTCGGCGCCGCCGCAACCACCTGCCAACAATATTGCAACAATTGTAAAAACACGAGTTAAATATCTTGACATTTTCATTCTAATTTTGCGTCTCCCCTTGTTACAGAATTTACCGCACCTGTAAGGCTGTTGCAAGGTTGCGGGCAATTTTTTGTTGAGGCTGGCGGAATTTCTTCCGATTGACGTGGCGATCCGCATAGGCAAGCCTTGAAAAGAACTTCTGGAGAATTGAAAAAATCTCGTGACCCGTGTAGGCGCGCATTGAATTCAAGAATTGCAATGGCCGGGTGTCGCGGCGTTGTGCCGGGGGCGGTTCGGGACCCGGCGGCCTGCGACTGCTCGGCGCAGGCGGCGCAATTTCAGTGACTGCGCGCTCGGCGCGCCAAGGCATCGCCGGCATGGGGGATGCTTGGAACGGGCCGCCGGAGGCGCGTCGTCTTGTGACGCATGGCCAGCCACTCACTGCGCGCCTTGCAGGGCGACGCGTATGACGTGGCGCCTGCCATGACCTTCACGGCCGGCCGCGGATGCGCTGGGTTGCGGGGCGCGATGCGCATGCCCCCAAACGCATCACCCCGCCTTCACGATCTCCGCCAGCCGCTCTCCGATGATCACGCAGGGCGCCATCGTGTTCCCCGTGGTGATGTGCGGCATGACCGAGCCGTCCGCGATGCGCAGGTCCTGGACACCATGGACGCGCAGCTTGGCGTCGACCACCGACATCTTGTCCTTGCCCATCTTCGCGGTGCAGGTCGCGTGGAAGTACGACACGGCCGCGTTGCGGATAAAGTCGTCGAGTTCCGCGCCCTTGATCGGGCCGGGCATGACCTCGCGCTTGACGAAGGGCTTCATCGGCGCCGAGTTGCCGATCTCGCGGCACAACTCGATGGCCTTGCGCATGGCGGCCATGTCGTCCGGGTGCTCCAGCACCTTGGCGTGGATCTCGACGCCGGCCTTGGGGTCGGTGGAAGTGAAGCGCAGGAAGCCGCGCGTCTTCGGTTGCACGATGCCGGGGCCGATGGTCCAGGCCGTCGGCACGGCCTGCTTCGAGGTGATCTCGGAGGAGAAGGGGATCTCGATCTGGAAGGGTTGCAGGTCGGGCGTCGGCAGCTTCGGGTCGCTCTTCCAGAAGAAGGTGGCCTCCGCCGAGTTGTTGCGCGCCGGCGCCTGTTCCGGCGGCTCCCACATACAGGCCGCGACCATGGTATGGTCCTGGAAGTTCTGGCCCACGCCGGGCAGGTTGGCGACCACGGGCGTGCCGAGGCGCACGAGTTCCTTCGCGTCGCCGATGCCGGAAGCCATCAGGATGCGCGGCGTGTTGATGGCGCCGGTGGACAACACCACCTCGCGCGCCACGCCGATCTTGCGCACCCGCCCGTCCCATTCGAACTCCACGCCGACCGCCTTCTTGCCCTGCAGCGTGACCTTGTGGACCAGCGCCTGCGTGAGGATCGTCAGATTCGGCTGGTCCATGATCGGGTAGAGGTAGTGGGAGGGCACGTTGCGGCGACGGCCGTCCTTGCCGATGCACAGGTTGGCGATGGCGGCGCCGCCCGCGCCTTCCATCATCGCGCCGTTGTGGTCGGCAAAGGCGGGAATGCCGATGGCTGCGCAGCCCTGCACCATGGCCGGGGCGAGGGGGCTCGCGTCCGGCGCCGGCTGCATGAAGACCAGGCCGCCCTTGCCGCGCCGTGCCGGGTCGGGCTCGCCCTGCCGGTCCTCGATGCGCTTGAAGATCTCCAGGACGTGCTGGTAGCCCCAGGCCGGGTCGCCGGTCTCGCGCGCCCAACGGTCATAGTCGTTCTTGTGGCCGCGCGCCCACACCGTGGCGTTGATGCTGCTGCCGCCTCCGATGGCCTTGCCCATCGGCATCGCGATGGAGCGGTTGTTGAGACCGGGGCGGGGCATGGTCTTGTAGCCCCAGTCGAAGGGGCCGCCGATATTGGTGTACCAGACGGCCGGGTTGAGGATGCTCGGCGCATCGGCCGCACCGCCGGCTTCGAGCAGCAGCACCTGCACGCCGGTGTCTTCCGCGAGTCGGCGCGCCACCACCGAGCCGGAAGAGCCGCTGCCGCAGACGATGTAGTCGTAGCGCGGCTGCAGTTCGCGCTTCAACTCGGCCTGGTTCGCGCCGATCGCCAGGGCCTTGTCGGCCATCGTCGTGGCGGCCAGCGTGCCGACGCCGAGCATCGTCGCCATGCGGATGAAGCCGCGTCGATCGAGGTGGCCGGCCATGAGACGGGCCTCGATGTGGTCCAGTTGCCGGCCGATGGCTTGGGCGCGGCCGGCGGGCGTGTCACTTGTCATGGCGTGGCTCCTCATCAGTGGTGTGCCATTGTTCGGGGCGTGCCCGTGGCCTCGCTATCCACGAAGCGCCGCGCTGTCCGAATTGCGAAAGCGACGAATTAAGGGTTAGCCCGGATCGTTGCGCTGGACGTGTCGGCACAGGATGACCCGGCTGTCGATGGCGCACCGGCAGCGGCATGAAGAATGCGTGCGCCGCCAGTCCCGGATTGCCAGGAAAGAGCTGCCCACGCATGGCCCTCGCGCATGTCCACACCCGCGATCTCGACGAAGCCATTCAGGCCGTCGGGGAGGTGTACTGCGAGCACGAACTGGCGCTCGACCGGAAGGCGCGCGCCATCGACACCACGCTCGACGTGAGCGCGCCGATCGTGCGCCTGCGCTACGGCGCGCCGGTGCACGTCGATGCCGGCAACTTCCCCGATCTGTTTCTTGTGATGCGCTGCCTGGATGGCGCGGGCAGTGTTCGCCAGGGTGGGCGGCGCGCGGTCTGGCAGCCCGGGCAGACGGTGCCGGTGTCGGCCAACGTCGGCACCGATTTCGATTTTGGCGCGACCTTTTCGCAGGCGACCATCAAGCCTGATGCGCAGAAGCTGGAGGCGCTGTGCAGCGGTTGGCTGGGGCGTCCGCTCGATGAATCGCTGCGCTTCGAACTGCGGCCGTTCTCGGAAGGGCTGGAGCGCATCTGGGGCTCGACGCTGGCCCTGCTGGAGACGACCGGCAGCGTGTCCTTGCCGCCGGTGGCGGAGGCGTCGCTGCAGGAGTTCCTGCTGACGCTGCTGCTGCAATGCCATCCCCACAATTTCAGCGAGGAACTCGCGCGCCCTTCACAGCCTGGCCCGATGCCGTCGCGGCTGGTGCGCCGGGCCGAGGCCTACATGCAGGAACATGCGGCGCGGCCCTTGACCATTGCCGAGGTGGCGCGCGAACTCGGCGTGAGCGTGCGGGCGCTGCAGTTCGCCTTCCAGGCTGCGCGCAACAGCACGCCGATGAGTTGCCTTCGCAAGGTGCGCCTGGAACGCGCGCGGCAGGCGCTGCTGCAGGCCACGCAGGCCACCACGATCACGGACGTTGCGCTGCAGAACGGCTTCTTCCATCTGGGCCGGTTCAGCGCGCTCTACAAGTCCTCGTTCGGCGAGAGCCCGAAAGCCACGCTGGCGCGGGTCATGCGCCGGGCCGGCGCAATCACTTCCCCAGCTTGTTGACTTCGTGATGTGGCCGCTGACGAGCCTCAGCGCGCGTCAGGCACGCGCCGCGTCTTCATGAAGTCCTCGAAGCTCTCTCCACGGAAGATGGCGTAGACCTCGAGGTTGGTGGTCTTCGACACGCGCGCGAATTTCTCGAGCACGAAGAAGTTGGCACCGTACTGGATCAGGCCCAGCCAGTCGCGCTTGCGCACGAGTTCCTTCTCGCGCTCGTTGAGTCCGGCCTCGGTCATCAGTTGCTCGGGGTCGGCCTCGAAGCGGTCGCGCCAGGGCTTGCCGATCATCTGCCAGAAGAAGCGGTTGAGCTTCAACGTGCGATTGCTGGTGCGGATGTCGAAGATGTAGGTGCCGGGGATGTCCTCGACGCCGGCGAGTTGCGGGTTCATGCAGCCACCTCGTCGGTCTTCTGGCTGCTCGTCGTGGCAGTCGCACCGTCCTCGAACAGCACGACCGTCATCGCGGTGGTGGTCGCCAGGTAGTAGTTCTGGTGCAGCTTGCGCACCGTCGGACTCATCGCGCCGCGCATCGCCAGCCACATGATCTGCTCGACGCTTTCCGCGCCGCCCAGGCGCACGAAGTCGGCATGTTTCATCCGCGTGAGTTGCTCCGGGTCATGCTCCAGCAGGTCGAGGAACTTCATGTCCCATTCCTCGTTGTTGAAGCCGGTGCGCTCGCCATGCACCTGGTGCGACAGGCCGCCGGTGCCGACGACGACGACGCGCAGGTCCTGCGGGTACGACTCGATCGCGCGGCGCAGGGCTTGGCCCAAGCGCCAGCAACGCCGCGGCGTCGGCAGCGGAAACTGCAGCACGTTGATGGCGATCGGCACCACCGTGCCGGGCCAGTCCGGCTTGTGCGGCCACAGCAGGGGCAAGGGGGAGGCGCAGCCGTGGTCGATCGGCTTGTCCTGGAAGATGGTCATGTCGAACTCGTCGTTGACCAGGGACTCGGCGATGTGCGCCTGCAAGTCCACGTTGCCCTTGATGGTGGGCAGGTCGCGCAGGCCCGCGCCTTCGTCGGCGACCTGGAACTCCTTGCCCACGCCGATCGCGAAGGTCGGGTAGAGGTCGAAGAAGAGGCTGGTGCAGTGGTCGTTGTAGAACATGACCAGCACGTCGGCCTTCTGCTCCTCCAGCCACTTCGCGACCGGCAGGTAGCCGTCGAAGAGCGGCTTCCAGGCCGGGTCCTGCTGCTTGCCCTTGTCGTAGGCCACGCCGATGGTGGGCACATGCGAGGTGCCGATGCAGCCGATGATCTTTGCCATGGGGATGTCTCCTTCAGTCGATGTAGCGCAGGCCGGCCTGCTCCAGCGGGCCGCGCATGTTGTACATGTCCAGCCCCAGCACGCCGGCAGCGAGCTTGGCGCGCTTGGCGGCCTCGTTGTCTTCGCGAGCCTGTGCGGCATCGGCGACCTGCCTGGCAAGCGCCGCCGGTACCACGACCACGCCGTCGTCGTCGGCCAGCACCACGTCGCCCGGATTCACCACGGCTCCGGCACAGACCACTGGAATGTTGACCGAACCCAGCGTTGCCTTGATCGTGCCCTTGGCGCTGATCGCGCGGCTCCACGCGGGAAAGGGCATGGCCGTCAGCTCCTTCACGTCACGCACGCCGCCGTCGATGACCAGGCCGCGCGCACCGCGTGCCATGAATGAGGTCGCGAGCAGGTCGCCAAAGAAGCCGTCGGTGCTCTCGCTGGTGCATGCGGCGATGACGATGTCGCCGGGCTTCAGCTGCTCGGCGGCCACGTGCATCATCCAGTTGTCGCCGGGCTGCAGCAGCACGGTGACGGCCGTTCCGCAAGCGTGCGCGCCGACGAAGATCGGGCGCATGTACGGCTTCATGAGGCCGACGCGGCCCATGGCTTCATGCACGGTGGCCGAGCCGAAGCGCGACAGGTGTTCGACGGCGTCCGCATCGGCGCGCACGATGTTGCGCTTGACGATGCCCAGGTTGTTCATGCTCATGCTTGCTCCGTGGCTGTCTCGGCGGCACGCGCCTTGAGGGCCGCGTCCAGGCGGGGAAACACGCGGCGTGCATTGCCTTCGTAGATCTTCTGGCGCGAGGCCGCATCCAGCGAGGACGCCGCGATGTAGCGCTTGGTGTCGTCGAAGTAATGGCCGGTCTCGGGGTCGATGCCGCGCACCGCGCCGATCATCTCGCTTGCGAAGAGGATGTTGTCGACCGGGATCACCTTGGTCAGCAAGTCGATGCCTGGTTGGTGGTAGACGCAGGTGTCGAAGAAGATGTTCTTCAGCAGGTGCTCCTGCAGCGGCGGCTTCTTCATCTCCTGTGCCAGCCCGCGGAAGCGGCCCCAGTGGTAGGGCACTGCGCCGCCGCCGTGGGGAATGAGGAAGCGCAGCGTCGGGAAGTCCTTGAACAGGTCCGAGGTCAGGCACTGCATGAAGGCCGTGGTGTCCGCGTTCAGGTAGTGCGCGCCGGTGGTGTGGAAGCAGGCGTTGCAGCTCGTCGACACATGGATCATCGCGGGAATGTCGTGCTCGACCATCTTCTCGTAGATCGAGTACCAGTGCCGGTCCGACAGCGGCGGCGAGGTCCAGTGCCCGCCCGAGGGATCGGGGTTCAGGTTGATGCCGACGTTGCCGTACTCGCGCACGCACTTCTCCAACTCGGGGATGCTGGTGGCGGGGTCCGCGCCGGGCGACTGCGGCAGCATCGCAACCGGCACGAAGTGGTCGGGAAAGAGTTGCGACACCCGATAGCACAGCTCGTTGCAGATCGCTGCCCAGGTCGCGGACACGTTGAAGTCGCCGATGTGGTGCGCCATGAAACTGGCGCGCGGCGAGAACAGCGTGAGGTCGAGGCCGCGCTCCTTCATGAGCCGCAGTTGGTTGCCTTCGATCGATTCGCGAAGCTCGTCGTCGCTGATGCGCAGTTCGCTCGCCTTGGGCATCAGCGCCGGATCGGCGATGCCCTTGATCTGGCGGTTGCGCCAGTCTTCCAGTGCCTTGGGGGCGGTGGTGTAGTGGCCGTGGCAGTCGATGATCATTTGCGTGTCTCCAGTCATGGCGCAAGTGTGCGCAACCCGGCGAGGGAACGGCGTCAGTTCTGCTTATTCTGCGTTCTGATTCATTGATTGACCAGGGTTTACCCTTTGTCGAAGGCGGCACGCTTCTCTGAGGCAATGGCGTAAAAACGCCTTCCAATGCCGCCAAGGAAACTTATCGAAACAGCGCCGGCGGTGGATACCACCGCAGTCCGCATCAACCTGCGCCATCTGCAGGCGTTCTCCGCCGTGGCCGTGCATGGGAGCGTGACGCGCGCGGCCGAAAGCCTGTTCCGCGTGGCGTCCGCCATCACTCGGGCCGTGGCCGAACTGGAGGACAGCCTCGGCACGCCGCTGTTCGAGCGCAAGGCACGCGGCATGTTGCTCAATGCGTTCGGCGAGGCCGTGCAAGCGAGGGCGCGGCGTGTCGAGGACGAATTCGCCGCGGCATGCCTGGAACTCGCACCTGTGGAGCCACTGCAGCGCGGTGCCAATGTGTCGCGGCTCGATGCCAGGACGCTGATGGCTGCCATGTTCAGCGGGCGTCGACTGGCCGTATTCGCCGGCCTGTCGGAGATGCAGAACATGCCGGCCGCGGCACGAGCCTTCGGCATCACGCAACCGGCAGTCAGCACGCTGGTCGGTGAACTGGAGGCCCGTTGCGGCCGTGAACTGTTCGTGCGTTCCGCGCGCGGCGTGACCCCGACCCGCGCCGGGCTTGCACTGGCGTTCCGATTCAAGCGCGCCCTGGCGGAACTGCGCAGCATCGATTCCGACATCGCTGCGATCGGCGGCGTGGTGCAGGGCAGGGTGGTGGTGGGCGCCTTGCCGCTGGGCCGGACCTTGATCCTGCCCTCGGCCATCGCGGCGCTGGTGAGGCAGCATCCGCGCCTGCATGTGAGCACGGTCGAGAGCCCTTACGAGGCGCTCGCGGCCCAGCTACGCAGCGGCGATGTCGACTTCATCCTCGGCGCATTGCGGCCGTCCGGCAGCGAAACGGACCTGACGCAGGAAGCCCTGTTCGACGATCGCATTTCACTGATCGCGCGGATGGGCCATCCGCTCGCGCAGCGGGCTTCCATCGGCTTCGACGATTTGCGGCAGGCGCAGTGGGTTCTTTCGAGGCCGGGTTCGCCGACACGCGAGCTGCTGGAGCAGTCGTTCCGCGAATCGGCGCAGCCTGCGCCCGTGCCCACGGTGGAGACCGGTGACCTGGCCATCCTGCGCGGCCTGCTGTTGCAGAGCGACATGGTGACCGCGATTTCGGCGCACCAGCTGCACTACGAGATCGAGGCCGGCACGCTGGCCGTGTTGAACCATCCGCTCAAGCGAGCGGACCGAAAGATCGGCATCACGCAGCGCGGTGGTGCGCTTGCATCGCCGGGTGCGCGCGCGTTGATGGCGGAACTCAGAACGGTGGTGGACCAGAGCTTGCCGAGCCATTGACTGGTGCATTGCGCGGCAGAATCCGCTGCTTCGACAGGAGCATCAGCGCACATGAGCAAAACCATCATCCATCGCGTCGCCGTGACCTTCGGCGACTGTGATCCCGCAGGCATCGTCTTCTTCCCCAACTTCTCGCGCTGGATGGATGCGGCCTCGCACAACTACTTCATGCAATGCGGCCTGCCGCCCTGGCATTCGATGCCCGAATTGCCCGGTTGCATCGGCTGTCCGTTGCTGGAGATCCACACCCGCTTCGTGACCTCGGCCACTTATGGTGAACACCTCGACATCGAGACCCAGGTCGAGGAATGGCGCGGCAAGGTCTTCATCCAGCGCCATCGCGTGATGCGTGGCGACACCCTGATCTGCGAGGGACGCGAGACCCGTGCGCTCTGCGTCAAGCAGGAGAGCGGCCGACTGAAGGCCATCCCCGTTCCGCAGTTCATCCTCGACGCCTGCGCCTGACAGGGAACTGATTCGCTGCGGGAATCCACCAACGATTCACGCCCTCCGTCACGGCGCATACTGGCGGACGAACTGCGCCAACCCCACGTACAGGACGCGGTCGGGAGACAGGAGAATCTTCTTGCAGCGAACAAACATTGCAGATCCGACCTACTTTCACAAGGTGGTCGATTGCCAGTACGCGTGTCCGGCCCACACGCCCGTCCCGGAATACATCCGCCTGATCGCGCAGCGCCGTTACGGCGATGCGTACATGATCAACTGGGCTTCCAACGTCTTTCCAGGCATCCTCGGGCGCACCTGCGACCGGCCCTGCGAGCCGGCCTGCCGGCGCGGGCGTGTCGAGCAAAGCAATGCGCAGGACCCGGAGCCGGTGGCCATCTGCCGGCTCAAGCGCGTGGCCGCCGACATGAAGGAGGACGTCCGATCCCGGATGCCCCAGGTGGCGCCCAAGAACGGCAAGCGCGTGGCCTGCATCGGCGCCGGGCCGTCCTCGCTCACCGTGGCGCGCGACCTGGCGCCGCTGGGCTACGACGTCACCGTGTTCGAAGGCGATGCCAAGGCCGGCGGCTTCATCCGCACGCAAATCCCGCGCTTCCGGCTGCCCGAATCGGTCATCGATGAAGAGACCGGCTACATCCTCGACCTGGGGGTGAACTTCCGCAGCGGTGAGCGCATCGAGTCGATGAAGGCGCTGATGGCGCAGGACTGGGACGCGATCTTCGTCGGTTGCGGCGCGCCGCGCGGGCGCGACCTCGATCTGCCCGGCCGGCAGGAGGCCGCGGCAAGCATCCACATCGGCATCGACTGGCTCAGTTCCGTCTCCTTCGGGCACATCACGAAGATCGGCCAGCGCGTGATCGTGCTGGGCGGTGGCAACACCGCCATGGACTGCTGCCGCTCGGCCCGACGCCTCGGCGGCACTGACGTGAAGGTCATCGTGCGCAGCGGCTTCGAGGAGATGAAGGCCTCGCCCTGGGAAAAGGAAGACGCGCAGCACGAAGGCATCCCGATCATCAACTTCCATGTGCCCAAGGCCTTCGTGCACGAGGGTGGCAAGCTGGTCGGCATGAAATTCGAGATCGTCGAGGCGCAGTACGACGACAAGGGCAATCGCAAGCTGGTGCCGACTGGCGCGCCGGACGCCTTCTTCGAATGCGACGACGTGCTGGTCGCCGTGGGCCAGGAGAATTCCTTCCCATGGATCGAGCGCGACTGCGGCATCGACTTCGACAAGTGGGGCCTGCCAAAGCTGGACAAGGACACCTTCCAGTCCACCGTGCCCAACGTGTTCTTCGGCGGCGATGCGGCCTTCGGTCCCAAGAACATCATCACCGCGGTGGCCCACGGCCATGAGGCGGCGGTGTCCATCGACAAGCTGCTGCATTCGGAAGCGATCTACGTGCGCCCTGCGCCGATGACCAACCTGGTCTCGCAGAAGATGGGCATCCACGAGTGGAGCTACGACAACGACACTTCCAACGACCTGCGCTACAAGGTGCCCTGGGCCAAGGCCGAGAAGGCACTGGCCAGCATCCGCGTCGAGGTGGAACTTGGATTCGACGCCGCCACCGCCTTCAAGGAAGCAGAGCGCTGCCTCAACTGCGACGTGCAGACCGTCTTCGCCGAAACCGCCTGCATCGAATGCGACGCCTGCGTGGACATCTGCCCGATGGACTGCATCACCTTCACCACCAACGGCGATGAAGCGGAGGTGCGGCCCCGGCTGAAGGCGCCGGCCCTGAACCTGGCGCAAGACCTCTACGTCTCCGGCGGGCTCAAGACGGGCAGGGTGATGGTCAAGGACGAGGACGTCTGCCTGCACTGCGGCCTCTGCGCCGAACGCTGCCCGACCGGCGCGTGGGACATGCAGAAGTTCCTGTTGAAGATGACGCCGGCCGGCCCGGCATGCCGCGATGCCAAGCCAGTGCCGCAAGGAGTTCCTGCATGAGTGCCACCTTGCCACCCAAGGGCGCGCCCGAACCGATGGAGCGCGCACGGCCGCCGATGACCCGCATCGAAGCCGTCAACGACTTCGTCATCAAGTTCGCCAACGTCAACGGCTCCGGCTCCGCCTCGGCCAACGAACTCTTCGCCAAGGCCATCCTGCGCATGGGCGTACCGGTGAGCCCGCGCAACATCTTCCCCAGCAACATCCAGGGCCTGCCGACCTGGTACGAGGTGCGCGTGACCGAAAAGGGCCACCTGGGCCGGCGCGGCGGCACCGACATGATGGTCGCGATGAACCCGCAGACCTGGGATGCCGACGTGGCCGAACTGGCGCCCGGCGGCTACCTGTTCTACGACAGCACGCGCCCGCTGCCGCCGTCGAAGTTCCGCGACGACATCCATGTCATCGGCATGCCGCTGACCGAGATCTGCAACGCGGTCTACAACGATCCGCGCCAGCGCCAGTTGTTCAAGAACATCGTCTATGTCGGTGCGCTGGCCATCCTGCTGGGCATCGATCCGGCTGTGGTGGAGAAGCTGTTCAGTGAGCAGTACAAGGGTAAGGAACGGCTGCTCGCTTCCAACGTCCAGGCCCTGAACCTGGGCTGCGACTTCGCCAGGGAAAACCTGAGCGACAAGCCCGTGGGCCTCAAGGTGCGCCGCGCCGACCGGGTCGGCAACCAGATCTTCGTGGACGGCAACAGCGCCGCCGCGCTGGGCTGCGTATACGGCGGTGCCACAGTGGCCGCCTGGTACCCGATCACGCCGTCGTCCTCGGTGGCCGAGGCCTTCCAGAAGTACTGCGCGAAGTTCCGTGTCGATGCCAACACCGGCCAGCACAAGTTCGCGATCGTGCAGGCGGAGGACGAGATTGCGTCCATCGGCATGGTGGTCGGGGCAGGGTGGAACGGGGCGCGTGCCTTCACCGCCACTTCGGGCCCGGGCGTCTCGCTGATGACCGAATTCATCGGGCTCGCCTATTTCGCGGAGATCCCGGTCACGCTCATCAACGTGCAACGTGGCGGCCCCTCCACCGGCATGCCGACACGTACGCAACAGGCTGACATCCTCTGCTGCGCCTATGCCTCGCACGGCGACACCAAGCACGTGCTGCTGTTCCCGGAAGACCCGCACGAATGCTTCGAGCATGCGGCGGCGGCGCTGGACCTGGCGGATCGCCTGCAGACGCCGGTGTTCCTGATGACCGATCTTGACATCGGCATGAACCAGCGCCTCTGCAAGCCCTTCGAATGGGACGAAACCAGGGCCTACGACCGCGGAAAGGTCATGACCGCCGAGGAATTGGAGGCGGGCAAGGATTTCGGCCGCTACAAGGACGTCGATGGCGACGGCATACCCTGGCGCACGCTGCCGGGCACGCATCCGACCAAGGGCAGCTACTTCACCCGCGGCACCACGCGCGACCCGTATGCCCGCTATTCGGAGCGCGGCCCGGACTACATCTACAACGTGGAGCGGCTGCTGAAGAAGTTCGCGACCGCTGCCGCGATGGTGCCGCAGCCCGTGCTCCGCCCGGCCCCACAGCCGACCGACATCGGCGTCATCTATTTCGGCTCCACCAGCCCGTCGATGGACGAGGCGCTGGCGGAATTGGAGGAAGACGGCATCCACCTCGACGCGATGCGCCTGCGCGCCTTCCCGTTCCCCGACAGCGTGCCGGAATTCGTCGCACGGCACAGGCGCGTCTACGTGGTCGAACAGAACCGCGATGCGCAGATGCGCAGCCTGCTCGTCAACGAACTCGAGATCGACCCGGCCAAGCTCATCAAGGTGCTGCATTTCGACGGCACGCCCATCACGGCACGCTTCATCGTCCAATCCATCAGCTCGCATGTCCGCGCGCAGGCCACCGATCCGAAGGGGAATGCATGACCTACATCGCCAAGCCCCGCCTGCGCCATCCCACGCTGGCCACCAACAAGGTCGGCTACACGCGGCGCGACTACGAAGGCAAGATCTCCACGCTGTGCGCCGGCTGCGGCCACGACTCGATCTCGGCCGCGATCATCGAGGCCTGCTGGGAACTGGACATCGAGCCGCATCGCGTCGCCAAGCTCAGCGGCATCGGCTGCAGCAGCAAGACGCCGGACTACTTCCTCGGCGCTTCGCACGGCTTCAACACGGTGCACGGCCGCATGCCCAGCGTGCTCACCGGCGCCAACCTGGCCAACCGCGACCTGCTGTACCTCGGCGTCTCCGGCGATGGCGACTCCGCCTCCATCGGGCTGGGCCAGTTCGCCCATGCGATGCGGCGCGGCGTGAACATGGCCTACATCGTCGAGAACAACGGCGTCTATGGCCTTACCAAGGGCCAGTTCTCCGCCACCGCGGACCAGGGTTCGAAAAGCAAGAAGGGCGTCATCAACTCCGACAGCCCGGTGGACCTGGTCGCGATGGCGCTGCAGCTGGGTGCCACCTATGTGGGACGCGGCTTTTCGGGAAACAAGGCGCAACTTGTGCCACTGATCAAGGGCGCCATCAGCCACGGTGGCGCCGCCTTCATCGACGTCATCAGCCCCTGTGTCGCCTTCAACAACCACCCCGGCAGCACCAAGAGCTACGACTACGTGCGCGAGCACAACGAGGCGGTCAGCCGCATCGACTTCATCAGCAGCCGCGACGAGATCAGCGTGAGCATGGCGCCGGGTGAAGTGATGGACGTGCGCCAGCACGACGGCACCTTGCTGCGCCTGCGCAGCCTGCACCCCGGCTACAACCCCGGCGACCGCTACGCCGCCATGGCCTACATGCAGGAGCACCAGCAGATGGGCGAGGTGGTGACCGGCCTGCTCTACGTCGACCCGCTCGCCACCGACCTGCACACCGCGCTCAACACCAGCGACCGGCCGCTCAACACGCTGGGCCCGGCGGAGTTGTGTCCGGGCGCCACCGCGCTGGAGCGGCTCAACGCCTCCTTGCGTTGACAGGAAGCCGGCCGCAACATCAAACTGATTCGAGGAGGCGTCCCATGGCAGAACGTACCGTTTTCCAGTCCATCCCTCGCAAGCACGTCGTCTGTATCGGTCCGCAGGCCACCGTGCGCGATGCCGCATGCATGATGACGCGCGCCAACTGCGGCAGCGTGCTCATCATGGAGCCACCCGACCTGCTGCTGGGCATCCTCACCGAACGCGACCTGATGACGCGCGTGCTGGCCAAGGGACTCGACCCCGAACGCACCGCCGCGCGCGATGTCATGACCCCCAATCCGCTCTGCGTGCCGCCGGAGACGCTGGTGTCCGATGCCGTGGTGCTGATGCTGGAGCGCGGCTTCCGGCACCTGCCGCTCGTCGCGGGGAAGAAGATCCTGGGCGTGTTCTCGGTGCGCGATGCGCTGCCGAGGGAGCTTGGTACGGCGCTGAGCCAGACCGAGTTTCACGAACAGGTCAACGACGCTCTCGGCTGAGCGCCGGGGCATCCAGGGCCGGCGTTTGAACAAGGCTTCGTGGCGCAGCTGAACAACACCCGCCACGCTTCGAGCGCAAAGCCGCGCCAATGACCCCCAGCGCCATCGCCCTCAACCGATTCGGACTCGGCGCCCGCCCCGACGAGCCGTTGCCGGCCGAGCCGCGCCGCTGGCTGCTCGACCAATTCGGGCGCTACCAGGCCCAGTCGCCGGCCTGGCAGGGCCGGCGTCCCACCGACCTCCTGCTGGCCGACTACCAGGCCGAGCAGCGCAAGCTGCGCGACGCCTCCGACGCCGACAGGCAGGCCGCGCGCCAGATGCTGCGCCGCGATGCGCGCGAGGACTATTTCGGCGCCGTCAATGCTCGCCTGGCGAGCGCGCTCGACACGCCCGCGCCCTTCGTCGAGCGCCTGGTGCACTTCTGGGCCAATCATTTCGCCATCTCGGTCGAGAAGCCCCTGGTGCTCAACCTGGCCGGCGCGTACGAGGCGGATGCCATCCGCCCGCATGTGCTGGGCCGCTTCGATGACCTGCTGCTGGCGGCGGTGCGTCATCCGGCCATGCTGGTCTACCTCGACCAGGCGCAATCGGTCGGGCCGAACAGCGTGGCTGCGCGTCGCATCGCGGAACGCAGCCCGGAACGCCAGCGCGGCCTGAACGAGAACCTGGCGCGCGAAATCCTGGAACTGCACACCCTGGGTGTGCGCAGCGGCTACACGCAGGCCGAGGTCACCGAGTTTGCGCGGGCGCTCACGGGTTGGAGCCTGGCGGGGCCGCTGGCCACGGGACAAGGCGGGCAGGGCGCTCCCCTGCCCATGGGCACTCCCGCCGATGCGCCAGCCGGCGGCTTCCAGTTCCGCCCCGCCTTGCATGAACCTGGCCCGCGCACCTTGCTCGGCCGTCGCTACCCCGAGGGCGGCGAGGCCCAAGGCCTGGCGATCCTGCGCGACCTCGCCGCCTCTCCCGCGACCGCACGCCACGTCGCCACCAAGCTGGCGCGCCACTTCGTCGCCGACGCCCCGCCGCCTGCGCTGGTCGACCGGCTCGCCGCGGCCTTCCTGCGCAGCAGTGGTGACCTGCCCACCGTCTATCGCGTGCTGGTCGAATCACCGGAAAGCTGGAACGCCGGACCGGCCAAGTTCAAGACCCCTTGGGACTGGACCGTGTCGTCATTGCGCGGGCTGGGCCGCCACGAGCTCAAGGCGGCGCAAGGTGCGCAATTGCTCAACCAGTTGGGCCAGCCGGTGTGGCGCCCCGGCTCGCCCGCGGGCTATGACGACATCGCGGCAAGCTGGGCCGCGCCGGATGCGCTGGTGCGCCGTGTCGAACTCGCGCAGCGCCTCGCCTTGCTGGCGGGCAACAGCGTCGACCCGCGCGCGCTGGCTCCGCGCCTGCTGCCGGGCGATGCGCTGGGCGCGGCCAGCGCCGCCGCCATTGCCCGGGCAGAAAGCGCCAGCACCGGCCTCGCGCTGCTGCTGGTGACCCCGGAGTTCCTGCGGAGATGAGTGGCATGACCGATCGGCAATACCCCCGCCGCGATTTCCTGCGCATGGCCGCCAGCGGTGCCGCGCTGACCCTGGTCGCGCCCCGCCTCGCACTCGCCAAGGCCGCCACGGAGAGACGCTTCGTCTTCGTCATCCAGCGCGGCGCCGCCGATGGGCTGGAAACCTTGATCCCCTATGCCGACCCCGGCTACGCACGCCTGCGCGGCGCCATGGCGCTGGACCCCGCCACCGCCACCCACCTGGACGGCAGCTTCGCGCTCCACCCCGCGATGGTCGAAACCGCCAGGCTGCATGCCGCGAGGGAAGCCCTGTTCGTACACGCCGTGGCCTCGCCGTACCGGGACCGTTCGCATTTCGACGGCCAGAACGTGCTGGAAACCGGCGGCACGTCGCCCTACCAGCTCAAGGACGGCTGGCTCAATCGCCTGGTCAGCCAACTGCCGCATGCTGACAAGGAGGCCATCGCCTTCTCGGCCACGGTGCCGGTGGCCCTGCGCGGCCCCGTGGAGGTGGCCTCGTACGCTCCCTCCGCCTTGCCGCAGGCCACCGACGACTTGATGCTGCGCGTGACCCAGCTCTACCAGGACGATGCGCAGTTGCATGCCCTCTGGTCCTCGGCCATGGACACGCGCGACATCGCGATGGGCGGGCAGGGCGGCGCGCGACCGCGCCAGGACGGTGCCAGCACCGGCAAGCTCGCGGCCAGCTTCCTGGCCCGCGCCGACGGCCCGCGCATCGCCATGATCGAGACCGGCGGCTGGGACACCCACAGTGCGCAGAACGCCCGCCTGGCGGCCCAGTTGCGCAACCTGGACGCCATGGTTGCCGCTTTGCGCGACGGCATGGGCAGCGCATGGTCCGAGACCGTCGTGCTGGTCGCCACCGAGTTCGGCCGCACCGCGGCGGCCAATGGGACCAACGGCACCGATCACGGCACCGGCGCCATGGCCATGCTGCTGGGCGGCGCCGTGCAAGGCGGCCGGGTGCTGGCCGACTGGCCGGGCCTCGGCAATGGCAACCTGCTTGAGAACCGCGACCTCCGGCCGACCACCGCCCTCGATGCGCTGATCGCCCAGGCATGCGGCGAGTGCTTCGCCATCGAACCGTCACGGCTCTCGCGCATGCTGTTTCCGCAGGGTGTCGCGGTGCCGGGCGGGGCCGGTCAAGCGCTGCCCCGCTTGCTCCGCTGACACATCCTTGCGACACCTGGAGCGCCATGTCCAAAGCCGCCGAGACACGATGCGCCTCGGAAGCTCGTGAAAAATCACCGCACAGGTCCAGTCGGGCTTGACCGGCGCAACTGCCTCATGAGTGGTACAAAGCTTGCACACAGGGGGTGTACTGACCATTCTTACCAGGAGATACATGGCCAGCTTGATCCTGACCATCGAAGGTCAACCCTTTCGAATTGTGCGTCTGCTCGACGGCGAGACTCTGGTGGGCCGCGACGAGGAATGCAACCTCATCCTGGACCGTCCGGCCGTGAGCAAGCATCACGCCGTCTTCGTCTGCCGCGGCGACGGTGCCGCGGTCCTTCGCGACCTCGAAAGCCGCAACGGCACGCGGGTGAACGGGCAGGCCATCTCGGTGACGCCCCTCACGAGCGGGGACATCATCAAGATCGCCGACGTCGAGATGGAGTACGTGCCCAAGGTCCTGCCCGATGCGGAGACTCTGCCCGAACCGCCACGCGCCGAGGCTTCGGAATTCAGCGCAGCCACCGTGCCGGGCGACCTGCAGACGCTCGGGCGCGCGCAGCAGCGCATTGGCGGCCCGGAAGGTCCGTCATGGGTGGGCGATGCGGTCGCCTTCACCATCGCGGCGCGGGGGCGTGATATCCAGGCATACATTTCGGCTGACGCACTGCTCGCGCACTTCGACGTGCTCGTCTACGGCCCCGACGGACCGGAGCGGGCTGTCAAGGCCTACGAGGAGAACTACGTCGCAATCAACGTCGTGGCCTGGAAGATCTTCGAGGAGACGGGGCGTGAACCGATCCGTGTCCGCAATTCGGACTTCGAGGCTTGAGCGCCTTGCTGCAGCCCGCAGCCGAAGCCTATTTCTTTGTCGTGTGGTGATGCTTCGAGCTGCTGTGCATGGGCTTCGCCTTGGGGGCAGGCGAAGTCATCGCAGGTTTGCCGGACTCGAAATCCATCTGCGCCGCCTGCATGCGGTCGCCACGTGTCGTGTCGGTCACCTGTGGTTGGGCGGCGAAAGCCGAGCCGGACAAGGCAATCAGGCTGCCGAGGAACAAGCCGCCTAGTTGAAGCATTTTTCTCTCCTTTGGCGCCGGTCGGGCCGGCGTTGCTGGCAAGGTGAAAGAACAAACGATCGTGCCGCCTGAACTGCTGCGAACTGCACATCAATGGCGAACGCGCTTCGTTAAACGAAGACGAATCCGGGCGTGTCCGAGTTCTCCGGACGACATGGTCCCGGATGTAAGAATGAACCCATGCACCCAGCCAGCTTCACGTCGCCGCGCATCACCCGGCTCCTGGTGACCGCGCTCGTGGCCGCAGCCTTGTCGAGTTGCGCCTCGGCACCGTCCTCATCGCCTGCGGCAGCGGGCACGCGGGCGGCACCCACGCTCCAATCCCCCGCACTTGCCGGCGCGGATGAAGCCACGCGGCGGCAGGCCTTCGCCCGCTGGCTCTCGGAGTTCCGGGCCACGGCCCGCGCAAGCGGCATCAGCGAGGCCACCTTGCGCAGCGCGCTGGACAAGGCCCAATACCTGCCCGACATCATCCCGCTCGACCGGGCGCAACCCGAATTCACGCGCACGCCCTGGGCCTACCTCGACAACACGGTGTCACCACAACGCATTGCAACCGGCCAGGAGAAGCTCCGGGACATCCGCCGCGAGGCCGATGCCGCGGCCGTGCGCTACGGGGTCCCGGCCCCTGTCATCGTTGCGATCTGGGGCATGGAGAGCAACTACGGCAGCAACTATGGAAACACCCCGACCGTCGACGCACTGGCCACGCTGGCCTTCGACGGCCGCCGCGAGGAATGGGCCCGTGGTGAACTGCTTGCCGCGCTGAAGATCATCGACAAGGGCGACATCGACGGCGCCCACATGATCGGTTCCTGGGCCGGTGCGATGGGCCAGACCCAGTTCATGCCGTCGAACTTCCTGGCCTATGCAGTGGATGCGGATGGCGACGGCCGGCGCGACATCTGGGGCAGCATGGCCGATGTCACGGCCTCGACCGCCAATTTCCTGGCACGCGCGGGCTGGCAGGCAGGCAAGCCGTGGGGCACCGAGGTGCAGGTGCCCACGGGCTTCGACTACGCGCGTGCAGATCCGACGGTGCGGCAGTCCGCTGCGCAATGGGCCGCCGAAGGCGTGCGAACCATGGACGGGCAGCCGCTGCCCGACCTTGCCGATGGCTCGATCCTGCTGCCGGCCGGGGCGCGCGGGCCCGCCTTCCTGGTCGGCGCGAACTTCCGCGCCATCCTGCGCTACAACAACTCGACCAGTTATGCACTTGCGGTCGGCCTGCTGTCCCAGCGCCTGGCGGGCGGCTCCGGTGTGCAGGCGTCCTGGCCACGTGACCTGGCGGCCCTCACGCGCAGCGAATTGACCGAACTGCAGACGCTGCTCAACCAGCGCGGCTTTGCCAGCGGCACGCCCGACGGCGTGATGGGACCGGCCACCCGCGCGGGGCTGCGCGACTACCAGCGCAGCGTCGGCTTGCCGGCGGACGGTTATCCGACGGCGGGGGTGTTGCAGCGGTTGCGGGAGTCCCGGTAGGGCGACTGATCTGGTCTTGGCGAACAAGGCCTGCTCATGGTGCCTGTCGGACTCTGTGCGACTGACGATCACAGGCCATAGAGCCCGACGCTTAGCCAGAAGCCAAGCCACATGGAAAGCAGCCCTGACGCCAGCATCAACAATGCAAAGGCGGCAAGATAGCCGGCGCGCTTTGCTGCAGTCGTGCCGCGCGGCACCAGCAACCAGTAAATCAAGCCGGCCCACAGAAGCAGAACGACCGCTACGGTCCCGGCCGCTGCGCTGGATCCAGCCCATTCCCAGCGACGCTCCAGCATCCTCGCAGCTGCATTGATCAGTGGAAACGCGGCGATCCAGGCAAGCAGGTTCGCCGACAGCTTCCAACCGAGCTTCATCGGATGGCCTCACCCTTGTAGAAGTGCAGCGGCATGGGCGACTCCCAACCCGGCGACTGATAACCGGGAGTCGAAATGTGCGGCACGTATCCCATGACACTTTACAGCAGCCCTGCAATATAGGAACTGCTGTTGTACTCACCAGGCCTCATTCGCGACCCGTGGACGTGCTTCGGAGCCGAATAGGGCGAGACGTAGCTCGTGAAGTTCTGCGCCTTTTCCATCAACTTGCGCGCGAAGTCTTGTCTGCTCATTCCAGCCGGAGGGCGCAGCGGTATGCGCAATTTGGCGTTTTCTGGAATGGTGTGTTGAAAGTTGGTTGTGATCCGCTTGAAGTTCTCGTAGCCAAGACCGGGCATTGTGGGTTGGCCGTCGATCAGGGTGATGCCGGAGTACGCGTCCGAGATGACCAGCGAGAATGAAGATCCGGTGGGTCGGGCCAACTCACGCGACCGACAAAGCCCGCAGTGATGCGCCCGTAGAGCATGAAGTCTGGGGCGGAATGCTGAGCACGGCCCACCGATATGGAACTGGTTGTCATCTGTACTCCCTTTTTGATTTGTCGAGCGGCTGATCCGCTTTCGCAAATTTAACCCGAGTCCGCGGCAGCTTCGCGTCTCGTATGCAGGCATGGACTAAAGCCTGCGCACTTCCACCCGCTGCCGCGACCAATAAGGCCCGTCCAGCCGATCCATGCGCACGTCGCCGCCGGTCGACGGTGCATGCACGAAGCGCCCACCGCCCACGTAGATGCCCGCATGCGTCGGCCTGCCGCCGCCGAACAGCACCAGGTCGCCCGCGCGCAGCTCGCCGATCGTCGTCGGCTGCCCGAAGCCCGCCAGTTGCGCCACGGTGCGCGGCGGCGCGGCGCCCATCCGCGCCCGGTACACATAACCGATGAGCCCGCTGCAGTCGAAGCCGCCTTCCGGCGTGTTGCCGCCATAGCGATACGGCACGCCCACGAGGCCGAGTGCATGGATCGCGATGTCCTCCGCCTGTTCCGGCGACAGCGTGGCATAGGGGGGCGGCGTGGAAGGCGGCACCACTGCAGGACGATTGGCGCAGCCGGCCGCGAGGAGCAGGGCGCACAGCAGGAGAGGGCGATGGAACTGCTTCATGGGGCAGGTGGACGAGGCTGACGGTGTCGGCAACCTTAGCCGGATTCCTCCCTCGGCCCAACCCGTGCGGACCCCCGGGGAACCTCGACGCCACCAGCGTGCTCTAGAAGTTGATGCGCCCCTGGGCGTTGCGGCCGTTCGTGCTCGTATCGGGGCGCCTTGCAATACCCGATCGAGCGCCTCATGAACAGCGTGTTCCTGCGCTGAAGGCTCTGATTCACGTTCAAGCACAATTGCATCCCTGAGCGCCACACCGGCCGAACACAAGGTGGACACGAATCAATGGAATCTCTACGCGATGCCGCAACCTTTTCCGGACTGCTCTCGCAGGAGGGCGGCCTGCAATCCGCGCTCGCCTGGCTGAACGAAGGCGTTGCCCATCGCTACACGGCCATCTATCGCTTCGAGGGCGAACTGCTTCGCAACGTCGCCCTGTACGACAAGCTCGACCAGGTGCGCCCCGAGTTCCTGCTGGTCGTTCCCTTCAGGCACAGCTTCTGCCAGTTCGTCCTGCGAGACCAGGCTTTCCGCACCGAGGATTCGCGTCTCGACAAGCGACTTGACGGGCATCCCTACCAGGGCGTGGTGGTCTCGTACCACAGCGTGCCGCTGACCACCGGGGAGGGGGCCTTGTGGGGCACCATGAGCCACTTCGACATGGTCGGCCACCCGCTGCCGGACGAAGAATTCGAGTTGCTGCAGCAGGCGGCGCTGGCCCTGCGGGGTCACTTGAAGAGCCTGGACCCCTGACGGCGGGCTTCAAGCCGGACTTGGCGCCTGGCTTGATCGCCCGTTCAATGGCTTCGCGTTGACGGGGCGACCGCAGGTCGTTCCGGCGCGATGGCTTCCTGGTCGATCAAGTCCCTGAGGGCTTCATCGAGCACCGGGAGCTTGCCGCTTTTCAGCCGGGCTTCCACCGAATCCACGATGGAGCCGAGGAGCGCGTCAGGCAACTGACGCCCATTCAGGTAGCTTCCGACGAGTGCCTGCGCTGCATACAGTGAGAGGGCCATGCGTCCATGGTAGTCCTATGTTTGTTGCGCTGCAGCATTCATTTCGAGGCGGGTCCGCGTTTTAGAGGAATACGCCCATTTCCGTGCAGACGAGCGTTGCCATGTTCCAAGCGTTGCCTGGATGCTGCACTGCACCATGCGTACATGGCATCATTGCTTTTTCCGGCCCTTGTTGTGACCCCTGGCCCGGATTTGCCCACCCGCAATCACGGATTCGGCCGCCCGAATGGCCGACTTGGAACATTCAATGAACAATCCGCAAGCCCCAAATTCCGACGGCGTCAAGCCTTCGCTGCTGCGCCGCATTCCTCTCGCCTTCGGCGCCTTTTTCAGCCTGCTGGGCGACGCCGACCTGGCGGTGCGATATGTCGCCGTGCGCGATGTCGCCGCGCCGGCGCCCGCACCCGCCCAGCCTGCGGCGGCCCCTGCCGTAGTGCCACCACCACCACCGCCGCCGGTATTGAAGGAAGCCGGCCCCGAAGCCGCCCTGCAACTGCTCGCGCTGCTGCAGCGTGAAGCCCGGTTGATCGACTTCGTTGGCGAGGACATCGGCGCCTATGGCGACGCGGACGTTGGCGCTGCGGCGCGCGTGGTGCACGAAGGCTGCGCCAAGGTGCTGCGCGAGCACTTCACCATCGCTCCGGTGCGCGACGAGGCGGAAGGCGCCCGCGTCACCTTGCCGGCGGGCTTCGACGCCGCGGCGGTCCGCCTGACCGGCAACGTGGTCGGCCAGCCGCCCTTCACCGGCAGCCTGACACACCGCGGCTGGCGCGTCACCGACGTGCGCCTGCCCCGGACGGCGGAGCAGCACGATGCACGCGTGGTGGCGCCGGCGGAGGTCGAGCTGTGAGCGAGCCGCGTTTCGCCATCGGCATCGACCTCGGCACCACTCACAGCGCGCTGGCCTGGGTCGACATTGCCGCCAGCGACGGCGAGGCCACCGTGCACGGAACCCTGCCAATTCCGCAACTCACCGCGCCGGGCGCGGTCGAGTCAATGGACTTGCTGCCGTCCTTCCTCTACTTGCCGCATGCCGACGAAATGCCGGCCGGCGCGCTGGCGCTGCCGTGGTCGGCGGAAGGCCAGCAAGCGGTCGGCGAGCTGGCCCGCAGCCGTGGTGCGACCACGCCGATCCGGCTGGTCTCCAGCGCCAAGAGTTGGCTGTGTCACCCTGGCGTCGACCGCCGTGCCGCCATCCTGCCGCACGATGCGCCGGCCGAGGTGGCGCGGGTGTCGCCGCTGGACGCCTCGACGCACTACCTGGAACACGTCCGCAACGCCTGGAACCATGCGCACCCCGAGGCACCCTTCGACGAGCAGGACGTGACGGTGACCATCCCGGCCTCCTTCGACCCTGCCGCGCGCGAGCTGACGGTGGAAGCCGCGAAGACGGCCGGCTGCGCTTCGCTCACCTTGCTGGAGGAGCCGCAGTCCGCGCTGTACAGCTGGATCGAGGCCAGCGGCGGCCACTGGCGCAAGCAGGTGCGGCCGGGCGATGTCATCCTGGTGATCGACGTGGGCGGTGGCACCAGCGACTTCTCGCTGATCGCCGTGCTCGAGCGCGAAGGCAACCTCGAACTGCGGCGCGTCGCGGTCGGCGAGCACATCCTGCTGGGCGGCGACAACATGGACTTGACGCTGGCGCACGTGGTCGCCCGCAAGCTGGTCGCGGCCGGCACCACGCTGGATGCCTGGCAGATGCGCGCGTTGACCTACGCCTGCCGCGGCGCCAAGGAGAAGCTGCTCGGCGCTGCCGGCACGCCGGGCGATGGCGCCGCGCAACCGATCGTCGTCCCCAGCCGCGGCAGCAAGCTGATCGGCGGCTCGATCCGCACCGAGCTGACGGCGGAGGAGGTGGCGGCGACGATCGTCGAGGGCTTCTTCCCGCAGGTGGAAGCCGCGGCGCGGCCGGTGAGCCGCGTGCGCGCCGGCCTGGCGCAACTCGGCTTGCCCTATGCCCAGGATGCCGCAGTCACGCGACACCTGGCGGCATTCCTGGGGCGCCAGTTGGGCGCGCTGGCGGAGCTGGAAGGCTTCGGCGACCAGCAGGGTGCGGAGGGCGCGAGCTTCCTGCATCCGACGGCCGTCTTGTTCAACGGTGGCGTATTCAAGTCGCCGCTGCTGGCGGATCGCACGCTGGCCACGGTCAACGGCTGGCTCGCGGCCGAAGGCGCGCCGCCAGCGCGGCTGCTGGATGGCGCCGACCTGGACCTGGCGGTGGCGCGGGGCGCCGCGTACTACGGCTATGTGCGGCACGGGCGCGGCGTGCGCATCCGCGGCGGCACCGCCTTTGCGTACTACCTCGGCGTCGAATCCTCGATGCCGGCCGTGCCGGGGATGGTGCCGCCGGTGGAAGCGCTGTGCGTGGCACCCTTCGGCATGGAGGAGGGCACCGAAGCCGAGCTGCCGGCGCTGGAACTCGGCCTGGTGGTCGGCGAGCCGGTGCATTTCCGCTTCTTCGCATCTTCGGTGCGGCGGCAGGATGCGGTCGGCACCCTGCTCGACACCTGGGCCACCGAGGAACTGCAGGAACTCGACCAACTCTCCGCCACGCTGCCGCCCGAGGGCAGGCAGTCCGGCGAGGTGGTGCCGGTGCGACTGCAGGCCCGCGTGACAGAAGCCGGGACGCTGGAGCTCGATGCGGTGCCGCGCAGCGGCGACGAACGCTGGAAGATCGAATTCGATGTGCGTGGCGAGCGGCAGGAGGCTTGAGCCTCCGCCGGCGACGGGCCGGTTGCGGCACGGCCCGGGGGGCACGGTACCCGTTTGCCGCGTGGCAGTTTTGGACGGGCCTGCCGTTTTCGGTCATCGTCCCCTGGCAGTCGCATGAAAGCCGCCTGGACGGTCGGCATCGATCTCGGCACCACGCATTCGGTGGTTGCCTATGCGCCGATGCGTGGCCGCGTGGCGGACGACGCCATCCGCCTGCTTGAAATCGAGCAACTGGTCGCGCCGGGCGAGGTCGCGGCGCGGCCCCTGCTGCCCTCGATGCGCTACCACCCGGCACCGGGGGAGCTGGCGCCGGACGCGTTGACGCTGCCTTGGCCACCGGCCCGCACGGAGGCGGGCGCGGTGATCGGCGCCTTGGCACGCCGGCTCGGCTCGCAGGTGCCGGGGCGGATCGTGACCAGTGCCAAGAGCTGGCTGTCGCATGCGGCGGTCGACCGGATGGCGCCGATCCTGCCCTGGGGCGCGGCGGCCGAGGTGCCCAAGGTCTCGCCGGTGGAGGCCAGCGCGAGCTACCTTGCGCACATCCGCTCGGCCTGGAACCACCGCTTTCCGCAAGCCCTGCTGGAACACCAGGAGCTTGTGCTGACCGTCCCGGCCTCCTTCGACGACGCGGCGCGTGCCTTCACGTTGGCCGCGGCGACCGATGCCGGCCTGCCGAAACTGCGCCTGCTGGAGGAACCGCAGGCCGCGCTGTACGACTGGCTTTTCCGCCATCGGCGTTCGCTTGCCGATGAACTGGCGGATGCGCGGCTGGTACTGGTGTGCGACGTCGGCGGCGGCACCACCGACCTGAGCCTGGTGCGCGTCGAACGGGACGAGCAGGGCGAGCCGCGCTTCGAACGCATCGCCGTCGGGCAGCACCTGATGCTCGGTGGTGACAACATGGACCTGGCGCTGGCGCATCTGGCCGAATCCCGGCTGCACGCGGCGGCGGGCGAGCGCGCCGCGCGGTTGCCGGCCGGGCAGTTCGCGCAATTGGTCGAACGCTGCCGCGCCGCCAAGGAACGGCTGCTGGCGGTGGACGCGCCGGACAGCGCGCAGGTCACGCTGCTGGGTTCGGGTGCGCGGCTGATTGGCGGCGCGCGATCGGTGACGCTGGGCCGCGACGAGGTCGAGCGGATGGTGCTCGATGGCTTCTTTCCGCAGGTGCCGGCCGGCGAGCTGCCTCGGCGCGATCGTGCGAGCGGGCTGGTCGCGTTCGGCCTGCCGTATGCCAGCGATCCGGCCGTGACGCGTCACATTGCCGGCTTCCTGCAGCAGCATGCGGCGGCAGGCTGGCCCGATGCGCTGCTGCTCAATGGCGGGGTGTTTCGCGCCAATGCCATCGCCGTGCGCCTGCAGGCCACGCTCGGCGCGTGGCGCGGCGCGGCATTGCGCAGCCTGCACAACGCCGATCCCGATGTAGCGGTCGCGCGGGGCGCTGTGGCCTTCGCACTGGCGCGGCGGGGCCTCGCGCCGAAGATCGGCGGCGGTTCGGCGCGTAGCTATTTCCTGCCGCTCGATGATGGCCAGGGCCGCTCGGTCTGCGTGTTGCCGCAGGGCAGCGAGGAAGGCCGCGAGATTCGGCTGGAGGGCCGGAGCTTCGAGTTGCGCGTCGGGGAACCGGTGCAGTTCCGCCTGGTGTCGACGACCGGCGCTTCAGGCGGCCGGCCCGCGGCGCTGGCGGGAGAACTGGTCGATCTTGAAGGACTGGAGGTGCAGTCGCTGCCGCCGGTCGCAACCATCGTGCGCGTTGGCGATGCCGGCGCGCGACGCGGCATCCCGGTGCAGTTGGCCGCGACCTTGACGGAGGTCGGCACGCTGCAGATGCACTGCATCGCCGCGGACGATCCGGCGCAACGATGGAAGCTGGAATTTCGCTTGCGTGACGAGGAGCCCGCGCAGGCAGAGAGCACGGCGGGTGGACTGCCGCCGCGCTTCGACGAAGCCGTGGAATGCATCGAGCGCGTGTTCGGCGCACGCGATCGCGCGGTGGGGCCCAAGGCCGTCAAGCAATTGCGCACGCAGCTTGAAGGCCTGCTGGGCAGTCGCGAGCGCTGGCCGACGAGTCTGCTGCGCCCGCTCTTCGACGCGCTGATGCAGCGCGCGCGGGGCCGCCATCGCACGGCCGATCACGAGCGCCTGTGGCTGAGCCTGGCGGGCTGGTGCCTGCGGCCGGGTTTCGGCGCGCCGCTGGACGACTGGCGGATCGGGCAGTTGTGGCCGCTCTTCGAACTCGGGGTGCAGCACGGGCGCGATCGGCAGGTCAACACGGAGTGGTGGACCCTGTGGCGGCGCGTGGCCGGTGGCCTGGACGAATCGGCGCAGCAGCGGCTGCTTCAGGACTTCGCGATCAACCTGCGGGGTGCGGAAGCAGGCATCGAGGAACGGCCGCCGCAACTGGTGCAGGGTGGCTGGGACGACATGGTGCGCATGGGGGCGTCGCTGGAGAACATCCCGGTGGAGCACAAGGTGGAGATCGGCGACTGGCTGGTGGAGCAACTGCAGCGCTCGGTCGCGAAAGGATCTGGAGAGCGCGACAGCTGGACGCTGTGGGCCATCGGCCGCATCGGGGCGCGGGCGCCGCTCCATGGCAGCGCGCACGGCGTGGTGCCGGTTGCCACGGCCGAGGCCTGGCTGGAAGCGCTGCTGGCGCTGGATTGGAAACGTGTGGATGGTGCGGCGGCGGCTGCAGCGAACATGTCCCGCCTGAGTGGCGACCGGGCGCGCGACCTGCCGCTTGAATTGCGCGAGAAGGTCATGGCGCGGCTGAAGACCCATCGCGCGCCGCAGGCCTGGATCGACCGCGTGCGCGAGGTCGTGGCGCTGGATGAAGCCGGCGAGCGCGGCGTGTACGGTGAAGCGCTGCCGCCGGGGTTGAAGCTGATCAGCTGAGTCGAGTGGGATTACTCGTCGACGACCTTCGACGTCTTCACGCCATGGACAACGAGGGCGACGGCGGCCCCGAGGACTGCGAAGAGGATCAGCATGAGAGGGCTTCAGGTGGGGAGATGAGGTCATTCTGGGGAAAACCCTGAATCGACGCGGAGGCCGACCCGCATGGCCCTACGGCAGGTCGGCTACCGGCGGCCCGGCGTGCGGACCTCGAAAAATTGGCGCAGGGATCTGCGCAATGCAATGAGCGACGAGGCGTCAACGCACTGTGACGCGATGCCACGCCCGCCCGCGCGGGTTGTTCAACCTTGTAGCAACGCAACGGGAAAACCCGTGCGCCTACCCCGGCAAACTGACCCGCCAGGACGCAATCAAGGCCTCAAGAGCATGGCATGGCACTTGCCCCCTGGAACGCGGAGGGCGCGCTTCTTCGAGCGTGTCCGAGCCCCACGTTCCACCTCCGAGGAGACACCATGCAATTGAAGCTCTTGACCGCGCTCATATCCATTGGCCTGGCGGCTGCCGGCGCCCAGGCGCAGGTCACCGACAAGATGATCCAGTCCGAGGCCACCGCCACCGGCAACGTCCTGACCTGGGGCATCAACACCCAGGGCCAGCGCTATTCGCCGCTGAAGCAGGTCAATTCGTCCAACGCGGGCAAGCTGCTGCCGGTATGGGCCTTCTCCTTCGGCGGCGAGAAGCAGCGCGGCCAGGAGGCGCAGCCGGTGATCATGAACGGCAAGATGTTCGTCACCGCGTCGTACTCGCGCATCTTTGCGCTCGACGCCACCACCGGCAAGAAGCTGTGGAAATACGAGCACCGCCTGCCCGAAGGCATCATGCCCTGCTGCGACGTGGTCAACCGCGGCGCCGCGCTCTACGACAACCTGGTGATCTTCGCGACGCTGGATGCGCAACTCGTGGCGCTCGACCAGAACACGGGCGACGTCGTCTGGAAGGAGAAGATCGATGACTATGCGGCAGGCTATTCGGCCACGGCGGCGCCGATCATTGCCAATGGCGTGATGCTGACGGGCGTGTCGGGCGGCGAGTTCGGCGTGGTCGGGCGCGTCGAGGCGCGCGACCCCAAGACCGGCAAGATGCTGTGGACGCGGCCCACCGTCGAAGGCCACATGGGCTACACCTTCGACAAGGACGGGAACAAGAAGGAGAACGGCATCTCCGGCACCACCAACAAGAGCTGGCCCGGCGACTTGTGGAAGACCGGCGGCGCCGCCACCTGGCTCGGCGGCACCTACGATGCCAAGACCGGCCTGGCCTATTTCGGCACCGGCAACCCGGCCCCTTGGAACGCCCACCTGCGGCAGGGGGACAACCTCTATTCTTGCTCGACCGTGGCCATCGACGTGAAGACCGGCCAGATCAAGTGGAGCTACCAGGGTACGCCCAACGACAGCTGGGACTTCGACGGCGTCAACGAGTTCGTCACCTTCGACATGGATGGCAAGCGCGTCGGCGGCAAGGCGGATCGCAATGGCTTCTTCTACGTCAATGACGCGAGCACCGGCCAGCTCATCAATGCCTTTCCCTTCGTCAAGAAGATCACCTGGGCCAGCGGCATCGACCTGAAGACGGGCCGGCCCAACTTCATTCCCGAGAACCGCCCCGGCGATCCCACGGCGGGTGCCGATGGCAAGAAGGGCAGTTCAGTGTTCGCCGCGCCGGGCTTCCTCGGCGGCAAGAACCAGATGCCGATGGCCTACAGCCCGGACACGAAGATGTTCTACGTGCCGTCGAACGAGTGGGGCATGGACATCTGGAACGAACCCGTGGCCTACAAGAAGGGCGCGGCCTACCTCGGAGCGGGCTTCACGATCAAGCCGCTCAACGAGGACTACATCGGCTCGCTGCGCGCCATCGACCCGAAGACCGGCAAGATGGCCTGGGAAGTGAAGAACAGCGCGCCGCTCTGGGGCGGTGTGCTGACCACCGGCGGCAACCTGGTGTTCTGGGGCACGCCCGAGGGCTACCTGAAGGCCGCGGACGCGAAGACCGGCAAGGTGGTCTGGGAGTTCCAGACCGGCTCCGGCGTGGTCGCGCCGCCCGTGACCTGGATGCAGGGCGGCGAGCAGTACGTGGGCGTGGTATCGGGCTGGGGCGGCGCCGTGCCGCTGTGGGGCGGCGAGGTGGCCAAGAAGGTCAATCTTCTGGAGCAGGGCGGCATGGTGTGGGTGTTCAAGATCCCCGGTGCGGGTGGCGGAACGGCGCGCACGGCGCAAACCGGCGGCGCGACCAAGGTCGCATTCAACTGAGGCCGGCGTCATGAAGCAGATTCACGAAGGCGTGGCCGCCGGGGTCACGCGGAGGGTGTTCGCCGGTCGCATGGTGGCGGGTAGCTGCATCGCGGTGTTGGTGCCCGTGACCGCTTGGGCTGCACCGCACGCGGAGGAGGGCGACGAGACCTCGATCGCGCTCGGCTACAAGCACGACACGAAGAACGTCGACCAGAAGAAGTACCCCAAGCACGCCGCGACGCAGCGCTGCGTGAACTGCGCGATGTGGCAGGGATCGGCCACCGATGCATGGGCGGGCTGCGCCATGTTCGGCCGCAAGCACATCGCGGCCGAAGGCTGGTGCATGGCATGGGCACCCAAGCCAGGCTCGGCCTGACGCTGAAGCGCCGGTACAGCGCAGCACCCGAGCCCTTGTGGCTCGAGTGGCTGGCGCTGGCCGGCGTGTTCGGCTTCGCGACCTGGCTGCTGGGTGCGCGCGGCGTCTGGGCGCTGCTGCTGAATTCCGATCCGACCGGCATCACGCTGGTCATCGTGATCGTGTTCGTGGCGGCGACGCTGTGGTGCGGGGCGAGGGCGCGGGTGCTGCAGTCGCAGCATGATGCACTCTGCGCCGGGCGCGCTGCACCGGGATGGGCGGCCGACTACTGGGCTGCGTTGTCGCAGGACAAGGCCAACGCCGACACCGCGCTCGACCTGTTGATGGAGCAAACGCACGGCCCGCACGGCACGGCCTGGTGGGTCAACGGCGTGCAACTCAAGCTCGGCTTGCTCGGCAAGGTGATCGGCTTCTCGATCCTCGCGCTCGACATCGGCCACATGCAGAGCTTCGACGCGAGCCAGTCGCAGGACTTGCTGCGCAGCCTCACGACCGGGCTGGGCGTGGCGCTGTTGACGACGATGGTGGGGCTGGTGGGCAACATCCTGCTGGGGCTGCAATTGACCCGGCTGGATCGCTATGCCGACCAGCTCGTGGCGGACATCCAGCGCATCGGCCTGTCGCGCAACGGCGCGAAGGCCTGACATGCGCCGCCGCCGCGTCCGCCGCGAGCCTGAAGTCGACCCTTTCTACGACATGTTGTTCAACATGCTCATCGCCTTCGTCTTCTGCTTCATCGTCGCGCTGCTGGCGATGAATCCGAAGGCGCTCAAGGCTGGCGACGTGCGCTCGAAGGCGGAATACCTCATCACCGTCGACTGGCCCGACCGCAACCCCAACGACATCGACACCTGGGTGCAGGACCCGGCCGGCAACCTCGTCTGGTTCCGCCAGCGCGAGGCGGGCCTCATGTACCTCGACCGCGACGACCGCGGCGATGCCAATGCCTCGACGCTCGTCGACGGCCATCGCATCGCGAGCCCGTTCCGCGAAGAGGTGGTGACCATCCGCGGCATCGTGCCGGGCGAGTTCACCGTCAACGTCCAGTACTACCAGTCGCGCGACGGGCGGCCGGTGGAGGTGACGGTGGCCGTCACCAAGGTCAACCCGCGCGCCGAGATCGTCTTCAATGGCAAGGTCACGCTCGCGCGCCCCGGCGACGAAGCGACGGCCGCGCGCTTCACCATCCTGGCCGACGGCAGCGTGACCCACATCAACACCTTGCCGAAGAAGCTGGTGCAGCGACTATGACCCTGAGCCTGGTCCTCAGCTTCACGGCGCTGGTCTTGCTTGTGGCCATGTCGCTGCTGTGGTCGCGCTGGCCCGCGTGGCTCAAGGGCCTGCTGCTGGTGAGCGTGACCTGCTTCTACTTCTATGCGGATGACGTCGTGCATCGCATGTGGGGCTGGCCCAGCCCCGACGCGATGCCGGAGCGCTTCGTGCTGCTCGCCGCGGTGATTGACGAGCCGACGAGCAAGCGTGCGGGCGGGTTGTATGTGTGGGTCAATGCGATCGAGGATGGCAAGCCCGCCGCGCAGCCGCGCGCCTATCGATTGCCTTACAGCAAGGACCTGCATTCGCTGCTCAACGACGGCATGAAGAAGGTTCGCGAAGGTGTGACGCAGCTTGGCACCGTCGAGCCCAAGGCTCGCAAGGAAGGGCTCGCCTGGTTGCGGCCCGGCAATGACGAGACTGCCATCAAACTGCGCGACATGCCGGTGCCGCAGTTGCCGGAGAAGTGAGATGGAAGGCGCCTTGAGCTCAGTGACATCACGGTTGCCAAGGCGAGGACTGCGCACTTGCATCGCCATGTGCCTCGTCCTGCTCGCAGGTTGCCATTCCGGTGGACCATCCAGCCCGTACTTCCCGCTGGAGGCCGGCCACCGCTGGACCTACCGCGTCACCACGCAAGGCGATGATGGCATCACCGAGCGCGAGACCCTCGTCCTGCGCACGCTCGGTTCATCATCCGACGAAGGACTCGAAGGCGGCCCGGCCTGGCGCCGACGCAGCGACAGCGGCGTCGACTACTGGCTGCGCGCCGACGACACCGGCATCTACCGAGTGGCCACCAAGAGCGACCTCGACGACGCACCCCGGCCCGACAAGCCCCAGCGCTTTGTGCTGCGCGCGCCCTTCACCACGGGGACGCAATGGCAGGCCAGCACGACGGCCTACCTGCTGATGCGGCGCAACGACTTCCCGCGCGAGATCCGCCACGAGCATCCCAGCATCCCGATGAGCTACCAGATCGAGGCGGAAGACGAATCCGTCGACGTGCCGGCCGGCCACTACGACCATTGCCTGCGCGTGAAAGGCACCGCGATGCTGCGCCTCTATGCCGACCCGGTGCGCGGCTGGCGCGACATGCCGCTCACCAGCACCGAGTGGTACTGCCGTGGCGTCGGCCTCGTGCGGGTGCAGCGCGACGAGCCGGCCGAGCGGCTGGCCTATCTCACCGGCGGCACGCGCACGCTGGAACTGGAGTCGTGGCAATGACACCGACCACAACGAGCGCTACCAGAAGCCGTCGTCTTCGCGCTCACGCACGACGCGAACCTGGTGCTCGGCAATCCTGCGGATCAGGTCCTCCGGCAAGGGCTGCTTGTACGGGCACTGCAGCATGTTCTTCGTGGTCTTGTACTGCGCCAGTTCCTCGCGGAACGGCAAGAGGCCTTTCTCGGTCGGCGTGAAGTCCAGGTGCGCCTTGTGCGCGGAGAAGGCGAACAGGAAGCGCGGCTCGACGAAGAAGGGCGTGCCCCACTTGATCGCCTCGGTCGCGTCCGGCGCGACTTCCTTGAGGATCGTATGCAGGCGCTTCAGGTGCGCCCGGGCCTCGGGCGGGGCGGCCTCGATGTATTCGGCGATGGTGGTCGGGCGCGGGTGGCTTGGCATCCTTCAACTGTACGGCCACTGGCCCGGCGCATGACTCAGGACCCACCCCCGAAGTGCGGCGTCCCGCCCATCTGCAGCGAGTAGTTCAACGCCACCTGGTCCAGCGTGAAGTCCTTCTGGTCGCTCCACTGCAGCGGGTCCACCGCATTGAAGGTCAGCAGGCTCACCGAGGGCGAGGCGTCGGTGTTGGCGTCGGCGATCATGGCCGGCACCTCGGCGGCCACGCCCGCGAGCACGCCCAGCACGACGGCGGCGATGGCGAAGCCGGCCCCGTCGGTGAGCACGCCGACGGCGATGGTGATGACCGCTGCCGCGATGCCCTCGAAGATCTTGCTGAGCTTGACGCCCTCGCTCTCCTCGGTCCAGTGCTCGACCGTCGGGTTGCCGGACTGCGCGTAGTTGATCGTCTGCACCGTCGGGCTCGCCTGGTGCAGCGCCAGCGTGTACGACGTGACGTTGTGGGTGAAGGCATGGATGCCGGGCGAGACCTCGGTCTGCGTCGTGGCGTCGATGGTCAGGGTCGCGTCGGCCGTCGACAGCTCGAAGTTCTTCAGCACGGTCTTGTGCGGCGTGCCGTCGGCATCGACCATGTCCTTGATGCTTGCCGGACCATTGGCCAGGGTCAGGCCGGTGCCATCGCTGCGCGGCGCGAAGTCCGCGGTCGACGCACCGGAGTAGACGAGCGGCATCGATGGCAACAGCATCTCGTTGACGAAGCGCTCCGGCGCGATCAGGAAGCCGGCGCGAGAACCGGCCGGGATGGCGTTGGGCGAGACCTCCTGGTCCAGGCCGCTGCCGTCCCGGCCGCCGGTCATGCAGAGGATGCCGAGGATGCTGGTGTCGAGCGTCGCGCCGTCGATGTACGCATAGCTCGAATACGTCGGCAGCAGCCAGGCGAACTGGCCCTGGTCGGCCGTGCGGCCGAGGTTGACGGTGGCGAAGACGTGCTCGAAGTCCCCGAGGTGGGCGTTGAACCACGCCTGCATTGCCGCGATGACATCGTCGGACACCGAGGCGAAGGGCAGGTGTTGCGCATCGGTGCTGTTGCCGAACCCGTAGCCGCCGAGCACGGTCACGACTTGCTCCTGCGGTGTCTGCGGTGTGCCCCTGACGACGAGCTTGTGGAAGGTACCCGTCGCGCCGGCGGGCGGGTCCGTGTGCGGCACGTACGCGAGCTCCACCTGGATCTCGAAGCTGCCCGCGCCGTAGGTGAAGCTCACCGGCTGGCCGTTCACCGTTCCAGCGGCGACGAGCGAGGTGACCGGCGTGCTCATGTGCAACAACTTGCCGCTCCCGCCCAGCGTGATGGCCCAATCCGAGAACGCGCCGCTGACCTGCACGCCGGCCTTGGTGTGCGGGTCGATCGTCGAGGCGCTGAAGGTCTTCGGGGAACTTGCGAGCGACTTGATGGCGGCGTTGACGTCGTCGGCGCGGAGGGCGAAGACGGTGTCCCAGCCGTAGGTGTCGGCCGTCAGGCTGGGGTCGGGCGCCGGGGTGGGGGCAGGCGCGGCCATGCTCAGGTCTTGACCGCGACCAGGCCGAGCTGCAACGAACTGTTCAGCGCTGCGGATGTGAGCTTGTAGCTCGTCCCCTGGGCCCATTGCGTGCTGCCGATCGCATTGGCCGCGAAGGCGTCGAGGGTTGGCATGTTGTCCTTGTCGTCTTCGGCATAGCCGTCGAGGATGATGGGGATGCTGCTCAAGCCGCCACCGGCGGCCGCGCCGACCACGGCGCCAAGCAGCTTGGCGCCGTTGGTCTTGAAGAAGCCCTTGAAGCTCGTCACGGCGTCAGGGTTCTCCAGTTCCGTCACGGCCTGCTTCAGGGCGGCGATGTCCGATTCCATCTGTTCCTCGGGCGTCATCGCGTCGACGACGGCGTCGAGCTCGATGCCCACGACGCCGTCGATGCTGGCGTCCACGCCGGCGCTGACCGCGGTCGCCGCGGCCCGCGCCGCCAGTCCGGCCTCGAGGAGTCCGCCGCACACCGCGCCGACAATGGCCGCGCCGAGGCTGATGCCGACGGACACCAGGATGTCCTTCCACTTCTCCCCGGAGCTCTCCGAGATGTTCATCGACACGGTCGGCACGCCGGTCTGCGTGAGCTGCAAGTGGCCGTCGCTGTCGGTCCCCATCGCGTTCACCGAACGGTAGTCGACCGTGACGGTGTAGCCCGTCTTGTAGGTGAAGCTCATGCCGGTGAAGGAGATGATGACCGAGCCCGTGCCGATCGCGAGGTTGAAGCCGTCGGCGTTGATCGTTGCATCGGTGACCTTCTCGCCGTTGGACAGGGTGAAGTCGGGCAGGCCCAGCGGCGTGGTGTTGTAGAGCGTCATGCCGTCGTCCATGTAGTCGAAGCTGGCCGGCGTGTCGTCCTTGAACAGGATCTCGACATGGGGCTCGAACAACTGCCGCATGACGCAGGTGGGGGCGATGAGGAACCCGGCATCGCAGCCGGCGGGGATGATGGCCGGGTCGAGTTCGGGGGACAGTCGCGAGCCGCTCCTGCCTTCCGTCATGGCGAGGACGCCGAAGAGGTAGTCGTCCACACTCGCGATGTTCTCGGTCCAGATCGCATAGCCGAGGTACGTCGGCTGCAGCCAGGCGAAGTCGCCGGTGTCGACCGCGGTGTTGATGTCGACGGCGGCGAAGACGTGGTTGAACTGGCGGAGGTTGGCATTGAGCCAGTCGCCCAGCGCGCCCTGGATGGCGTCCGATGCGTCGGCGGGGCCGGAGGAGAGCGTGAGGCCGAGCACGGAGGCGGGCGCGGCGGTGTCGACCTTGAGCTTGTTCACCGTGGTCTGGCCCGCTTGCGGGATGAAGCCCAGGCTGATCTGGATGATGGCGCTTCCGGCATAGGACGCCTGAGGGAGGCCCGCGCCGGATACCGTCCCTGCGGTGATGGGCACCGTCATGTGCAGCAGGGAGCCGGACCCTCCGCTCATCCGCCAGTCGCCGAAAGTGCCGGTCACGTCGATCGCCCCGCCGATCACGGCATGGCTGCCGTTGAAGGAGGCCGGCGAGCTTTTCTGGGCCACGATGGTCGCATTGGCGTCCCTGAACTTGATGCCGAAGGCGGTGTCCCAGTTGTTGGTGCTGATGCTGGTCATGATGGGCTCCTCAGGATGATGCGATCTGGACGTTGAGACCGATTTGCAGCGACTCGTTGAGCGCGAGGTTTTCCAGCGTGTAGCCGGTCTGGCCGGGCCAGGCGACCGGGGAGACGGTGTTGTCGACGAACTCGAAGAGCGTCGGCATGTTGTCGAGGTCCTTCTCGGAGTACGCCTCCATGATGTCGGGCAGCTTGGCGACCACGGCGGCCGTCGCGCCGCCGATGGCCATGCCGAGCATCTTTCGCCAGTTGCGCCGGAAGAAGCCCTTGAACTTGGACTTGTAGGACTCGTTGTCGGAGTTCTCCATCTCCTCGGCGGCATCGGCGTCGGCTTCCGAGTTTTCCTCCTCGAGGTTGGGGATGTCGTCATCGACCGGCAGGTCGGCGCTGAAGCTCAGGGCGTCGCCGGTGTCCTCGACCGCATCGGCCGCGGCACTTCCGCCTTCCTCGATGGCCTCGCCCGCGCCTTCGGCCACCGGGCCGAGTGCGCCGCCGATGGCCGCGCCGGCCACTGCGAAGGCAACGCCTTCGACCAGGCCCACGACGAGGTTGGTCCACTTGGATGCCGAGCTCTGGGTGACCGAAGTGGTCAGGACCGGCTTGGTCACCGTGCACGCCTGGAAGCGCTTGCCGGAGTCCATGTAGAGCTCGGACTCCCCGGTGTAGTCCAGGTGCACTGTGTAGTCGCCACCGCTCCACGGGAATTTGAGGTCGATGAAGTTGATCGAGAGGGTGGTGGTGTTGGCGATCAGCGTGAACTTGCCGATGTCGATGTAGGCGCCTGTGATGTCCACCGTCGTGTCCCCGGACTTGCTCGCGGTGGTGAAGTCGTGGAAGTAGACCCTGTTGAGGTTGGTGATCGTCGAGCCATCGTCGGAGACCTGGAAGTCGGAGGTGCTCGCCTTGAGGAACAGCTTCGAGATGCCCGGCTTCATGATCTTCTCGAGGAAGCGTTCCTGCGAGATGAGGAAGCCGGCATTGCAGCCCGACGGGATGATGTTGGGCGAGACGTCATGCCCGAGGTTGGCGGCGGTGCGGCCTTCTGTCATGGCCATCACGCCGAAGACGTAGTCGTCCGGCTTGGTGCCCACCGGGTTGTTGATGCCGTAGCCGACCATCGTCGGAACGAGCCACTGGAACTGGCCCTTGTCGGCGACGGCGCCGAGGTCGATGGCGGCGAAGGTGTGGTTGAAGCTCTCGAGGTTGGCCAGCAGCCAGGTCTCCAGCACGTCCGAGACGGCATCCTTGGCGTCTGCCGCCTCGGGGTTGAGGGTGAGGGTGATGATCGAGACGATCGGCTGCGTCGCCGGGTCGGTGGTCGTGAGCTTCGGCTTGAGCGCGTCGGTGGTGCCGCCGGTGGCGTTGCTGGTCGGCACGCTGGCACCGGGCTGGGGCAGGTACTGCAACGAGATCTGGATGACAGCGGAGCCCTTGAAGGGCAACGAGATGGGCGGCGTTGCTTGTGCCGTGGCGTTGCCGGAGATGGGCAAGGTCAACTCGGCAAGCGAGCCGCTGCCGCCGCTCAGTTGCCAGTCGCCGAAGGTGCCGGCGACTTCGATGGCCGGCCCGCTGAAGCCGCCACCGGGCTTGGTGCCGGAGAAGGAGGGCGGCGAACTCTTCTGCGCCTTGATGGCCAGGTTGGCATTGGCGAAATTCAGCGCGAAGGCGGTGTCCCAGTTGTTGGTCGATGCGCGTCCCGCCGCGGGCGGTGTGGGGTTGTCGCGGCAGAGGACGGGTATGGCGGGGGCGGCGGCGGGAGCGGGCGTGGGGGCGGTGGTGGTGGTCATCTGTACCTCTCGATGTGGACGTTGAGGAAAGGTGCCGGATTCAACCGGTTCGATGGCGCCAGGCGAACGCGCTGGCGGTGTGGTTCAGGCGACGTTCGCCTGCAGCAGGAAGCAGTCGTTGAGCGATCCGGCAGCGACCGTGACTTGGTTGAGTCCCTGCCAGGTCACCGACGTGGCGGGCGCCTTGGACAGGCTGCCGGCCAGCGCGGAACCGGACAGGCTGCCCGACACGCCGGACTCCACTGCGCTCGCCACGATCGCGGTGATCGCGGCGCCGAGGGCGCCCAGGGTGAGCAAGTAGTCGTACCAGGGCACGTGGTCCTTGGTGCTCGTGACCGGGTGAGGGTCCTTCTGGAAGGTGAAGGCCGCATGCGCCGGGTCGTAGCTCAGCACGTTCTTCGTCGTGGCGGCGAAGTCCAGGTCCGCCTTGGGCAGGTCGAGGTAGACGCTCCCCATGGTCATGTTCTTCAGCGCATTGGCATCGACCTTCAGGACCATCGAGCCGACCTTCGGGATGTAGGTGATCGCCCCGGACTTGACGCCGTGGAGGTTGAACGGATGGACCGCGGTGATCTGGTCGTTGGCATAGGCGAAGGTGCCGGCGTTGGCGCCTGGGAAGGCCTTGGGCAGCGAGGGCAGGATGACGTACTGCAGGAACAGGTCGCCGGAAATGACGAAGGAGAGCGGGTACTGGGTGGAGGCGATGCCGGCATCGATGTTGGAGCTCAGCCCGGAGATGTCGCGGTCGTCGATGACGCTGAGGATGGCCAGGTACTGGTCGGTGCCGCCGGCGGGCTGGTGGAAGCTGTAGGTCGATTGCTTCGGCGCGAGCCAGGTCGCGGTCGACAAATCGACGACACCGGTCTGCGCGAAGATGAAGCTGATCTTGTCCTTGTCGTCGAGCAAGGCATGGGCGATGCCGTTGCCGACCTCGCCGCCGAAGCCGGTGTTGTGCGGGTCGCTGACGGACTGGACGTAGATGCCGCCCGGCTGCCTCGTGGTGTTGGGCGCGGTCACGGAGGACAGCGCGAACTGCAGGCTCTTGCCCTGCGGCGTGACTGTGGCGGGCACCCATTCGAGGTTGACGATCACGGTGACGGACATGCCGCTGATGTCGGTCGGGCTGGCGCTCGAACCCTGCGCTTGCAGCTTGCCGGATGTGATCGGCAGCGTCAGATAAATGTCGGCGCCGGAGCCACCCGTGATGGACCACGGGCCGAAGCTGCCGCTCGCGGTGTAGGAGCCCGAGAAGCCGTCGACCCACGAAGTCGAAAAGCTCATGACCAGCGCATCCAGGCGGTTGCCGAGCTGGGCATTGACCTGCTCGATGTTGAGCACCGAGATGGTGTCCCAGCCGTTGGTGTTCATGGCACGCTGCTCCTTTCGAATCGAAACGCTGGACGAACGAATCCCGGGGCATCTCGATGGAGATGCCCATTCAGGCTGGCTTGGTCTCAGGCTGGCTCGGAGAGGCGGGATCGTTTGCGACCGCGGGACTCGGGTCGCGGCAAGATGGCATCCGTCATGGCGGCGTGCTGGCAATCCAGGACAAGGCGCGAAGTGGATGTCATGACGGTGCTCCGTGTGGCGTCAGGTTCGTGTTCCCAATGTGGTGAATCTATAAGCAATTGTTTCCAAAGTGCAGTGTGCAATTGCAATGAATGGATGTGCGCTTTGTCACTGCAATCGGCCAGCGACAAGGCGTATCCTCGCGCCCCTTTTCAGGGGGCGGCAGGCTGCATGTTTGCGCGCGTTGCGAGCGCATCTCTCGTGGCATATGCAAGCCGATAGAGCATGGGCAGGACCAGCAAGGTCAACGCGGTCGACGACAGGATGCCCCCGATGACCACGGTTGCAAGCGGTCGCTGCACTTCGGCGCCCGTACCTACAGCGATCGCCATCGGCACGAAGCCGAGCGACGCGACCAACGCCGTCATGAGCACAGGCCGCAGCCGGGTCAATGCCCCTTCGCGGATCGCTTCATCGAGCGGCCTACCGTCCTCGCGCAGGCCGCGAATGCACGAGATCATGACCAGCCCATTGAGCACAGCGACACCTGACAGCGCGATAAATCCCACGCCCGCCGAGATGGACAGCGGAATGTCGCGCAGCCACAAGGCCACCACGCCACCCGTCAATGCGAACGGCACCCCGGTGAACACGAGCAAGCCATCCTTCGCATTGCCGAACATCACGAACAGCAGCGTGAAGACCAGCAGCAGGGCGACCGGCACGACCACCTGCAAGCGTTTGCCTGCCGACTGCAACTGCTCGAAGGTGCCACCCCACTGCGTCCAGTAGCCGCTGGGCACCTGCACCTGTTCGCCGATCCTTTGCCGGGCCTCGTTCACGAAGCTGCCGATGTCGCGCCCGCGCACGTTGGCCGTGACCACGACGCGCCGCTTGCCATCCTCGCGGCTGATCTGGTTCGGTCCCGGCGCCGAATCGATCGTCGCCACATCGCCCAGGCGCACAAAGCTGCGCGCGCCGCCGTTGTCCGTTGCCGGCAGGCGCACAGGCAGGCGTTGGATGGCCTCGATGTCGCTGCGGATTGCTTCGGGAAGGCGAACCAGGATGTCGAAGCGCCGGTCGCCCTCGAACACCGCACCGGCATCCTTGCCGCCGAGCGCAGCAGACACGCTCTCCTGGATGTCCGCCACGTTGAGCCCGAGCCGCGCGACCTTTTCGCGATCGATGCGCAAGGTCAGCATCGGCAGGCCGGTGGTCTGCTCAACTTTCACGTCCGCCGCGCCGGGAATGCCTTCGAGCACCTTGGCGATGCGCTCGGCGCTGTCGTTCATCGCGTCCATGCCATCGCCGAAGACCTTCACCGCCACATCGCTGCGCACGCCGGAGATCAGCTCGTTGAAGCGCATCTGGATCGGCTGCGTGAACTCGTAGTTGTTGCCCGGCACCTTGCCCACCGCTTCCTGCATGGCCGCGACCAGGTCCTCCTTGCCGCGGCCGGGGTCCGGCCATTGATCGCGTGGCTTGAGCATCACGAAGTTGTCGGCCACGTTCGGCGGCATCGGGTCGGTCGCGATCTCGGCAGTGCCGAGCTTGGCGAAGGTGATGTCGACCTCCGGGAATCCCTTGATCACCTCCTCGAGCTGCGTCTGCATGCCGATGGCCTGCGTCAGGCTCGTGCCGGGGATGCGCAATGCATGAAGCGCGATGTCGCCTTCGTCGAGGCTGGGGATGAACTCGCTCCCCATCCGCGTGGCCAGCAGGCCCGACAGCAACACGCAAGAGGCCGCCGCCGTCAGCACCAGCGGCTTGCGCGCCATCACCCAGTCGAAGGCCGGCGCATAGCCGCGCTTCGCCCAAGCCATCAACCAGCCTTCCTTCTCGCTGACCTTGCCGGTGACGAACAAGGCCACCGCGGCGGGCACGAAGGTCACCGACAAGATCATCGCGCCGACCAGTGCGGTCACCACGGTGAAGGCCATCGGATGGAACATCTTTCCTTCGACGCCTGTGAGCGCGAAGATCGGCAGGTACACGACCATGATGATGAGCTGGCCGAACAGCAACGCGCGCCGCGATTCCTTCGATGCGGTGAAGACTTCGTGGAAGCGCTCGTCGCGCGTCAGGTTTCGGCCGAGCGTGGCCTGTGCGTGCGAGAGCCGCCGGATGCAGTTCTCGACGATGACCACCGCACCGTCGATGATGATGCCGAAGTCCAGCGCGCCCAGGCTCATGAGGTTGGCGCTGACCTTGTTGCTCACCATGCCGGTGAAGGTGAACAGCATTGCCAGCGGAATCACCGTCGCCGTGATGATGGCCGCCCGGATGTTGCCGAGGAAGAAGAACAGGATCGCAATGACCAGCAAGGCGCCTTCCACCAGGTTCTTCTGCACTGTCTTGATGGCCTTGTCCACGAGCACCGTGCGGTCGTAGACGGTCTTGGCGATCACGCCCTTCGGCAAGGTCTTGTTGATCTGCTTCAGGCGCTGGTCCACCGCGGAGGCCACGTCGCGGCTGTTCTCGCCCAGCAGCATGAACACCGTCCCCAGCACCACTTCCTTGCCGTTCTCGGTCGCCGCGCCGGTGCGCAGTTCCTTGCCGAGTCCGACCTCGGCCACGTCGCGGATGCGCACCGGCACGCCCTTGGCCGTCGCGACCACGACGTTGGCAATGTCGTCGATGCCGCCCAGTTGCCCGGGCGCTCGGATCAGGTACTGCTCGCCGCGCCGCTCGATGTAGCCTGCGCCCACGTTGGTGTTGTTGCGTTCGAGCGCGTTGACGATGTCGGGTATCGAGAGGCCATGGGCCACGAGCCGGTCCGGCAGCGGCGCCACATGGAACTCCTTCGCATGGCCACCGATGGTGTTGATCTCGGTCACGCCGGGCACGGTGCGCAATTGCGGCTTGACCACCCAGTCCTGGATCTCGCGCAGGTCCATGGGCGTCCAGGCGCTGCCATCGGGCTTGCGCGCGCTGGGCTCGGCCTCCACGGTCCACATGTAGATCTCGCCGAGCCCCGTGGCGATCGGGCCCATGCTGGGCGACAAGCCGGCAGGCAACTTGCCGCGCGCCTCCTGCATGCGCTCGCCGACGAGTTGCCGTGCGAAATGGATGTCCGTGCCTTCCTTGAAGACCACGGTGACTTGCGAGAGGCCGTAGCGCGAGATCGAGCGCGTCTGCTCCAGCCGGGGCAGCCCGGCCATCGCGGTCTCGATCGGGAAGGTGACACGCTGCTCCGCCTCGAGCGGCGAATAGCCCGGCGCCTCGGTGTTGACCTGCACCTGCACGTTGGTGATGTCGGGCACGGCATCGATCGGCAGCTTCTGGTAGTTGTAGAGGCCCAGGACGGCCATGCCGAGCACGGCCAGCATGACCAGCCATCGATGGTCGATGGCAAAACGGATGATCTTCATGCTGACTCCCGCTCAGTGGCTGTGGCCCGCGCCGGCCTTGCCCAACTCGGCCTTGACGACGAAGCTGTTGGTTTCCGCGTAGCGCTCGCCGGCCTTGAGCCCCGAGCGCACTTCGACATGCTGGCCATCGCTGGCCCCGAGTTCCAGCGGCCGTGCCTCCAGGGCATTGCCATGGCGTCCGAACACGACCTTGCGATCGCCGAGGTCCTGCACCGCCTCCGCTGCCACCGCGACCGCCACCTGCTTTTCCGCAATCAGCACATCGACGGACACCGGCAGGCCAGGCCGCCAGATGCCCTTGGGATTGGCCAGCACGATGCGCGCCGTGGCGTTGCGCGTCTGTTCGCCGACGAGCGCGCTGATGTAGTGGATCTTCGCGTTCGCCTGCGCATCGAAGGCGTTGGCCTTGACCACGACCGGCAGGCCGGCGACGACGTTGCCCAGGTCCTGCACCGCCACGGCCGCCTCGACCCACACGGTTGACAGGTCCGAGACGGTGAAGACGGCGCTGTCTTCCTTCACGGCTTCGCCGAGCGACAGGCGCTTCTCGGTGACGATGCCGTCGATGGGCGAGCGCAGTTCGTAGCGCGTGAGGCTTCCGCCCGCAGCAGCGCTGCCCAGCGAGGCCAGCTTGTTCTGTGCGCTCTGGACGGCAATGGAGGCCTCTTCCATCGCGGAGCGGGCTTGCAGCATGTCCTGCTCGGCGGAGATCTTCTCTTGCCACAGCTTGCGTTCGCGCTCGTAGGTCGTGCGGGCGAGCGAGAGGCGGCGTTGCGCAGCGAGCAATTCGGCACGTTGGTCGGAAAGGCCCTGGCTGTGGAGCACGGCCAGCACTTGGCCCTTGCGCACGGCATCCCCTGCGCTGACATGGACTTGCTCGACCAGCCCCGCCAGGCGCGGAACGACCTGCACCGTGCGGTCGCTGTTGTACTTGACCTCGCCCAGCAGGCGCAGCGTGCTGCCGATCACCGCCGGACCCGCGGTGCCCAGTTCGACGCCTGCCGCCTTCAGTTGTGCGTCGGTCATGGTCAGGCGGCCCTCGATCTGCTCGTAGCCCATGCGGTGGGTCTTGCCTGCGTGTGTCGCGCTGACGTTGACCTTGAACGAGTGCGGCTCTTCGACCACGCCGACGCCGGCCAGATAGTCCGCCTCCTTGCGCAGCACAAAGTCCTGCGGCGCCTGGCCGAGTCTTTCAATGCTGAGCTGCACCTCGCTTTGCGCAGGATCGACGGGCTTGCCGTCGACATAGGTGTAGAGCCTGAACTGGGGCGCCGTGCCGGTCTCGAAGATCGTCACCTCGACGGCATAGTTGCCGTCCTTCAGCAGCTTGCCGCCGTGCGGCCCCTTGGCGGGTGGCGTTGAAGCAGCGTGCTCGCCTTTCTCTGCGTGTTCGTCCTTGTGCGCGTCGCCATGGCTTGACTCGGCATGACCGTGTTCGTCGCCCGCGGCTGCCGGCTTCTTGTCGCGAAGGATCAGCGCGCCGAGCACGACGGTCATCGCGAGCACCGCGAGGATCGCGATCCATTGCTTCTTGGGCGGGGTGTTGTTCATGGAAACTGCTCCGCGATTCATGGGGTGCCGGGCATCGTCTCGACGCCCAGGATTCGGTTCAGGTCGGCCGCTGCGCGGTGTGCCTCGGCAAGCGAACGGAGGTATTGCGTGCGGGCTTGCAGCAGCGTGCGCTGGGCATCGAGCACTTCGAGGAAGTTGAACTTGCCCAGTTCGAAGCCGCGCGTGCTCGCATCGAATGCGCTCTGTGCTCCGGGCAGGACGTCGGCGCCCAGCGAGAGCGCTTCCGTGCGGGCCGCGAGCAGCCTTTCGCGCGCCTGGATCGCATCGCTGCGCACGCTTGCGCGGGCCACGTTGGCTTCTTCGCGGGCCTTGTCTTCGCGGCGCAGCGCCTCGAGCACGTTGCCCTGGTTGCGGTCGAAGAGCGGCAGCGGAACCGTCACCCCGATCACGGCCTGGTTCAAGCCCAGTTCGTTGTTGCGTTTGCCGCCGAGACTGACGGTGATGTCCGAGACCTTGCGTGTGTTTTCAACGGCGGTGAGTGCCGCGCGACGCTCGACCTCCAGGTCTGCACGACGCACCGCGGGCGCGCTTTCCAGGCTGCTGCGGAAGGCCTCATCGGCCGGCGCCTGCGGCAACGCATCGAGCGAACCGTCGAGCACGTAGCCATCCATGGGCTGCCCGATGGCATGGGCCAGCCGCGCACGCGCGCCGGTTTCCTCGCCGCGCACCTGCACGAGTTCGATGCGCACGCCGGCCTCGGCCACGCGGGCCTTCGTTTCCTCCACCGGCGATACCTTGCCGGCCGCAACCCGTTGCGTGGCGGCGCGGGACGAGCGTTGCACGACTGCAAGGCCCGCTTCCGCCACGCGAACCCGCTCTTGCACAGCGAGCAGGTCGAAATACGCCGTGGTCACGGCTGCACGCACCGCCTGCCGGCGCGCCTGCAACTCGAGGCGCGCCACGTCGCTGCCGCGCTCGGCCGCTGCCATGCGGGCGTCGCGCTTGCCGCCCAACTCGATCGGCTGGTTGACCTGCAAGGTGGTGGTGCGGGTGGCCTGCCGTGTGTCTTCCAGCAAGAAGGCCAGTTCCGGGTTGGGCCGCGCCTCGGCTTGCAGGCGCGCACCGGCGGTCGCGTCGACTTCCAGCCTGGCGGCCGACAGTTCCGGGTTGAGCGCCATGGCCAACTCGACCGCCGCAGCGAGCGTCAGCGGCGCGCGCGTGGGTGTGCTGGCCGCCTCGGACGGTGGCAATGGGGAGGGGGAGGGCGCCCCTTGGGCGAATGCCCCGGGCACCATGAAAAACGCCGCCGCAAACGGCAACACAAACCTGCGCATCGAATTCTCCGTGAGTCACTGGACGAGGGAATTCGGCAAGGCGAGGCGGGTGTGCGCGGCTCCGTGAAGGGTGGGTGGGAACGCGTGCAGCCTCAGAAGCCCTGCCGACGGGAATCGGCAGAGGCTTGAGGCGGACGTTCGAGCGAGGCGATCAGGGCGCTGTGAAACGAATCGGCCGGGTCCGGTGGGTCGCGCCGGGCGCCGGCGAGGGGCGTCGGAAGTGCCAGGATGTGCGGCACCGGGTTCACGCCCAGTACGTGATGGTGGTCCGTATCCATCGCCTTAGCGATGCCCGGTTCACCGCCTGGTTCACCGCCCGTTGCGTCCGGCGCGGACTCGTGCGTGATGGCTTCATCATGGTGAGGATCGTGATGGCCGAAGTGGCGCGTCGTGGTCTCCTCGTGCATGCAGACGGACGCCGCCGCGCTCCAGACGGTCTGGAGCGGCATCAGCAGCATCAGGAAGACGAGCAGCAGGCGGCGCATGGGCGGCGAGTCTAGCTATCGGCCAAAGTCACGGCCGCGAGAAAGCCCACGATGCACAAGGTGATGCCTCAAGTCGAGTCCTTCGTCTTCATCAGCCTCAACCCGTTCGCCACCACCAGCAAGGTCGCGCCCATGTCGGCGAACACGGCCATCCACATGGTGGCCGTGCCGAAGATCGCCAGCACCATGAACACGGCCTTGATGCCCAGAGCCAGGGCGATGTTCTGCATCAGCACGCCGTGCGTCCTGCGGGACAGGCGAATCGTCTCGGGGATGCGGCGCAGGTCGTCGTTCATCACCACGATGTCCGCCGCCTCCATGGCGATGTCGGTGCCCATGCCGCCCATCGCAAAGCCGATGTCCGAGCGGGCCAGCGCGGGAGCGTCGTTGATGCCGTCGCCGGTCATGCCGGTCATGCCGTGGCGATCCTGGAGGGCATTGATCTCGCGCAGCTTGTCTTCCGGCAGCAGGTTGCCCCGCACTTCGTCGATGCCCGCCTGCGAAGCGATGGTCCGGGCGGTGGCGATGTTGTCGCCGGTCAGCATCACCGGCGTCACGCCCAGCGCCTTCAGTTCGGCAATGGCCGTGCGCGACGAGTCCTTGAGGGTGTCGGCCACCGCGAAGATCGCCAAAACGCTGTCCTCGTCGGCGAGCAGGGTCACCGTGCGGCCCTGTTCCTCGTGTGTCTTGAGCGCGGCCTCGATGTCCGCCGAGCACTGACCGCGCTCCTCGATCAGCCGATGGTTGCCGAGCACGTAGGTGCGGCCGCCGATATCGCCCTGCGTGCCACGACCGGCGAGGGCGGTGAAGGAGGACACGCTGCTCACCGGAAGCGAAAGCCCCTGGGCAATCGCCTTCGACACGGGATGGTCCGACCGGTTCGCCAGGCTCATGGCGATGCGCGCGATCGGGCCCGCGTCGTCGCCGTCGCGCAGCGACTTCCATTCGACGAGCCTGGGCTTGCCCTCGGTGAGGGTGCCGGTCTTGTCGAGGGCAATCGCCTTCAGGTTGCGCGCCTCCTCCAGCCAGGTGCCGCCCTTGATGAGAATGCCGCGCCGTGCGGCAGAGGCGAGGGCGCTCACGACCGTCACCGGCGTCGAGATCACCAGTGCGCACGGGCAGGCCACCACCAGCAGCACCAGCGCCTTGTAGATCGCGTCGAGCCAGTCCAGGCCGGCGAGCCACGGACTCAGCAAGGCCACCAGCAGCGCGAGCACGAAGACGGCGGGCGTGTAGATGGCGGCGAAGCGATCGACGAAGCGTTGCGTCGGCGCGCGCGTGCCCTGTGCTTCCTCGACCGCGTGGATGATGCGCGCGAGCGTGGTGTTCGATGCCGCCGCCGTCACGCGAAACTGGAGTTCGCCTGTCTCGTTGATGGTGCCCGCATAGACCGGATCACCAATGCTGCGCTCGACCGGCAGGCTTTCTCCGGTGACGGGCGCCTGGTTGATGGCGCTGCGGCCTTCGGTGATGACGCCATCGAGCGGCACGCGCTCCCCGGGCCGGATGCGGACGATGGCATCGAGCGCGACGCCCTTCGATGGCGTGGTCTTCCAGCTCCTGTCCGCCTGCAGCACCTCGGCTTCTTCCGGCGCCAGCGCGATGAGGCCCTGGATGGCATTGCGCGCCCGGTCCGCCGCGCGGGCCTCGATCAGTTCCGCGATCGCGTAGAGCGCCATGACCATGGCCGCCTCGGGCCACTGGCCGATGACGAAGGCGCCGGTGACGGCCACGCTCATCAGCGCGTTGATGTTGAGCCGGCCCCGGACCAGCGCCCGGATGCCCTTGGCATAGGTCTCCATGCCGGAGAGCCAGATGGCCAGGGCCGCGACGGCGAGCCCCAGGTAATTCATCGCCGGCATGTCGCTGGCGATGTAGTGGACGCCTTCGGCGACCAGCGCGAAGACCAGCGCTGCTGCAAGGCGCTTCACGCCCGTGCCGTGGTCGTGGCGGTCGTGATCGTGCGCATCCGCCTGAGCGCTTGCAAGCGCCGCCGTCGATGCCTCGACCGGCACCAGCGTCGGCTCATACCCGGCGTTCTGGATGGCCTTGACGGCGAGCGGAATCACCTCCGGCGGCGCGCCGATGGCGATCGTTCGAGCGCCCAGCTGGAAGTTGAGGCTCTTGATGCCGGTGACCTTGTCGAGCGCGCGACGGATGTCGCTTTCCTCGACGGCGCAATCCATCGCGGGTATGCGGAACACGGTGGCGCCAGGCGTCGCGACCGCAGCGTGCGTTGCCGTGGGCGCGTGCGAATGAACGCAACAGGCATCTTCGGCGCAAGCATTCGGTGCCATCGGGATCACGACGGCGGGGGCGGCGCAACAGTCCGCGACGGCACAGGCGCTGTCGGTTCCCGGCTCGGCTGCGAGCGGTGGGGTCTTTGTCATGCCGCCTATTGGAAACCCTGTAGTGGGTTTAGAGTCAAGCCTCCAACTGAAAGATTTCGCACATGAAGATCGGTGAACTGGCGCAGGCCGCCGACACGGCCGTGGAGACGATTCGCTTCTACGAGCGCGAAAAGCTCCTGCCCGAGCCCGCGCGCACGTCGAGCAACTACCGCACCTATGGCCCGGAGCACGTGGAGCGGCTGACCTTCATTCGCCATTGCCGCTCGCTGGACATGGCCCTCGACGAGATCCGCTCGCTGCTGCGATTCAAGGACGCGCCGGACGACAACTGTGCGGGAGTCAACGACCTGCTCGACCAGCACATCGGCCATGTGGCCGAGCGGATTCGGGAACTGCGTGCGCTGGAGAGCCAACTGAAGGCGCTGCGCCAGAGATGCTGCGAGGCTGATGCGACGTCGAGCTGTGGCATCCTGAAGGAACTGTCGAGCGACTCGCCGAGGTTGCCTGCGAGGGGTGCGACGCATCGACACGTTCACGGGACGCATTAGGGAGACTCTGATCAAGTCCTCCGCGGTTCGCGCATCCTCTGCTTGGGCGGTCTGCGGCGTTGCAAATCCTCGCCATAGCTTCGGCTATGGCTGCGGTTTGCGCCTTGCATCCCATCCCAAGCCGAGGCGCGCGCCCTCGCGGCGAACTTGATCAGAGCCTCCTTGGCCGCGTTCCTGGGCCAGTCCGAATCCCGCAGTCGCCTCCCATCGACCGGCCTTGTCGACCCACAACGCATCGACCTTCCACCGATGCGCCAGCACCCGCGCCTGCGACGGCCCGGCCACGAAGAACACCTTGGTCAGCGCGTCGGCGATCGCGCCGGACTCGGCCACGACGGTTACCGACGACAGCGTTGGTGGCGAATAGCCGGTGTGCGGGTCGAAGATGTGGTGGTGGCGATGGTCGTCGCTGAAGCTGGTGAGGTTGTCCGCGGAGGTTGCGACGCAACGGCCGTCGGCATGGAGCCGCGTGAGCAGCGCGGATTCTTCGCGTGGGTCCGCGATGCCGAGCGTCCATGGCAATGCATCGCTGTTGCGCCCCAGCGGCGCGAATTCACCCGCGTCGACCAGCGCATGACGGATGCCGCGCGACGCGAGCACTGCGCGCACATGGTCGGCCGCATAGCCCTGTGCGATGCCGTTGAGCGTGGCGGCCATGCCCGGTGTATCGAAGCGGATACGTCGGGGCGTCGCATCGAGCCCGCGCCAGTCGACCTTGGCGCGGGCCGCATTCACCTCGCGCGTGGTCGGCAGCCGTCCCGCTTTTCGCGCCTGCTCGAAGGCGAGCCACAGCGGCTGCACCGTGACGTCGAAGGCGCCGTCGCTGTCGCGCGAGACGGCATGCGCGATGTCGAGGATGTCGACCAGTTCATCGGGCGGCGATTCCAGCACGCCGTCGCGGTTCAGCCGGCACAGGGCGCTGTCGGGCTGGAACAGGCTCATCTGGCTTTCGATGCGGCGCAGCGCCTGCACGCCGGCATCGAGCGCACGGTCCAGCACCCCGGCATCCTCATGCGCGGCATGCAGCGACAGCGTGGTCCCGAAGCCGAGCATCGAGCGCCGCTCCCATTGCAGAGACTTCACGGCCGGCGACAGCCCGGAGAGGCCGGCGAGTGCGCCCAGCCCCAGCGTTGCGCGAAGCCATTGCCGCCGCTTCATGCACCGCTCCCGGCCAGCGCAGGCAGCGGTCGGATCGCGATCGTGCGATGGCGTGCCCCGGCGATCAAGGGCGCGCAGCGCTGCGGGCTGTCGTGGATGGCCACGCAGTCGAGGCACTGGAAGCATTCCTCGTAGACGATGGCGCCGCCGGGCTGGATGGCCTGGTATTCGCAGCGATGCCGGCAGGTCTGGCAGGGCGTGCCGCATTCCTGGCGACGTGGTATCCATCTCAGCAGCCGCACGCGGCCGAGCAGACCGAGCCCTGCGCCAAGCGGGCACAGGTAGCGGCAGAAGCCCTTGTAGAGGAAGACGTTGAGCAGGAGCAGGGCGACGGCCCATGCCACGAAGGGCCAGGAGCGCACGAAGCCCAAGGTGATCGCGGTCTTGAAGGGCTCGATTTCGACCGCGCTGTCGGTCCATGCCGGCGACACCACCGCCAGCCCGACGATCACCGCCAGCACCGCGTACTTGGCCCATTTCAACCTGGCATCCACGTCCCGATGCAGCTTGATCCGGCGAATGCCCGCGTAGCGCGCCACCAGCGCCACCAGTTCCTGCATCGCGCCGAAGGGGCAGAGCCAACCGCAGAAGGTGCCGCGCCCCCACACCACGAGCGTCACTGCGACGAAGGCCCACAGCGCCACCGTCATCGGGTCGTAGAGGAAGAAGGCCAGGTCGCGCCGCGCCACGAGCGCCTGGACCAGCGCCGTGATGTTGACGATCGACAGCTGCCCTTGCGCGAAGCAGCCGATGAAGACGAGCGTGAACACCAGGTAGCCGGTGCGAAAGCGCGCAAGCCGCGCGGGTGTCGCGACGATCCACTTCGGCCGGGCCAGCACCACGGACAGCAAGGCCAGCGCAGCGGCGAGCACGGCCAGTTCCCAAGCCCGCGAGCGCCAGATGCCTTGCCAGCCCTTGTTGTCCGATTCCGGCAGAGACACCTGATCGGCGGGCAGCGTGTAGGGCACGGCAAAGCTGCGGCTGATGCGCTCGGGATAGACCATGCCTTTGTCGCGGGTCACGCGCAGGGCGAAGTTCAGGGTGTGCGCCGGGTCGAGGCCGGCAGGGCCGATCACGCGAAACACCTTGGCATCCGCGCCGCGCAGGCTGGCCGGCAGCTTGAGCGGATCGTCCAGGTCGAGGTCGCGCAGTTCCAGGGGCAGGTCTCCCTGCTTGAGCGTGAGCCGGTCGGGCACCGCGCCGCGCACGAACTTGTCGCCGACGAAGGAGTACGGGCCGGAAGCGATCACGAGCAAGGCATGGTCGCCCTCGTCGATGCGACCGAGCAAATGTTGCCAGCCACTTTCCGAGAGCAGGTTGCGACCCACCGACGGCGCGTTGAGGTACGCAACGTAGAGGTCCGAGAACACGTCATCGGCATGGCTCGCCACCGGCAGTTCCACGCCGCTGTCCTCGAAGGACTTCTCGACCATGCCTTGCGTGATCCTCCGATGCTGGACCAGCCCGGCCTTGCTCAGTGCGTCCCAATCCATTGGCGCAAAGGTGTCGCGCCGCACCCGCGCGACCTGGTCCGGGTCCTGGCCGCCCGCGAAGCCGAGCCTGGCGCGTGCCACCCGCAAGGCCGACGACAACAGACTCTGGTTCAGGATGCGCACCGAGGCGGTCGCCTTCGCCACGCCGTCGATGTAGACATTGGCGCTGCCGCGCTCCTCCCCACGGTTGGCGTTGGAGCCGATCTTGATGTTCTGTTGCAGCGAGAGGCCCTTGTACTGGTCGGCGAAGCGGAACAGCGGCGCTTCGCCCAAGCCTTCGAGGAAGACCGGCTCATGGTGCGAGAGCACGCGCACGTCGAGGAAGGTGCCCTTGGGATCAAGTGCCACGAGCAGGTTGAGCGGCGTGCCGGAGAAGCCGGGGATCGGCGCGAAGTCGATGGATTCGAAGACGTAGCCGGCCAGGATCGGCGTGGTCACGTCCTGCTTGAAGATGGGCCACACGGGCAGTTGCGCGTCTTTCTCGCCAACCGACAGCGGCGGCGGAAAGGCCTTCTGCAGTGCCTCGCGCGTCATCATCCCGGCCTGCGCATGACCCGCCACACCCAGCAGCAGCCATGCGAGCAGCCACGCCATCCATGGCCAGCGCGAGGTGGCCATGGCTACTGCAGCCAGCCGCGTTGCAACGCCTGGCTCAGGAAGACGACCACGTCGTCATGCAAGGGCGTCTGCGAGAAGACGATCTCCAGTTCGGCAACGATCTCGTCCACCGTCCGCCTGCCGTCGCAGCGCTGCAGGATTTCGGCAGCGGGGGCGTTCAGGTGCACCAGGCCTTCGGCAAAGAGCAGCACCCACCGGTCCTGCGTGGGCTCGAACTGCATGTGGAAGCGGGGCGACATGCACGGGCGCGCGTCGGGCGTGATCATGGTTTGGGCTGCAGCGTCTGGGCGGCAAGTGGTCGGCCGTGGCGGAATTGCCGGTGGCCTCTCCCGTTGCGCAAATCGCATGCCCGTGGCGGCAGGCGCCGCGCTGCGGAAAGATCAGTGATTGCCCTGATGCCGGCACGCCCACGGCGGCAGACCGCGGGGGACAGTGCTCCAGGCTGGTACACGCTGTTCAGCGACGGAACAGCATCCTTCCTGGTCGCGCTGCGCAGAAGGGGTGAAGATTTCGTAGCGAGGGTGCCAGCCGGGAGGCCGGTTCGCGCACCGCAGCCGTACTACCGTACGGCGAGGAGCGCAGGCCCGAGATCGGCGTCCGCAGTAGAAAGATTCACTCCTTCTGGCCCCAGCGCAACTTCCTGTAGATGGTGTTGCGGCTGATGCCGAGGCGCTTCGACGCGACCGAGATATTGCCGTTGGCATCTGCGAGGGTCTTGCGGATCAGGTCGACTTCTGCCTCGCCCAGCGTGCGCGGGGCGGCAGCCTCCATTGCGGCTTGCCGGGGCTCCGTCACGGAACCAGGTGGCACCGCATATATGTCCGGCGACGCCGCGCTCTGCGGCACATGAGGCAAGTGTTGTACCGGCGCTTGCAGGACATCAGCGCCTGTCTGCCCCACGGACATGCTCAACGAAGCCACGGCCGGCCGCGAATGCCGCGCACTCTGCACGTCCTCCAGGAAATCATCGGAAAGATGGTGCTCCGAGATCTGCCCTTCGCCCGCGGCCATGACCGAGGCCGTGCGCAGCACATTGGCCAACTGCCGCACATTGCCCGGCCAGGCATAGGCCTTGAACAGCGCCATCACCTGCGGGCTGATGCCCGGCGTGGCATGCGGGCATTCGGCCTGCAGGATGCGCCGTGCCACCACGTCGAGGTCGCAGCGGTCGCGCAGCGCCGGCAGCCGCACCACCAGGCCATTGAGCCTGTAGTACAGGTCTTCGCGGAAGGTGCCGGCGTCGATCATGTCGCGCAGCTTGCGGTGCGTCGCGCCGATCACCGCGATGTCCACCGGAATGGCCTTGAGGCTGCCCAGCGGCGTCACGTTGCGCTCCTGCAGCACGCGCAGCAGGCGGGCTTGCAACGGCAGCGGCATGTCGCCGATCTCGTCGAGGAACAGCGTGCCGCCGTTGGCCTGCACGATACGCCCGACCGCACCCTTGCGGCGCGCCCCCGTAAACGCGCCGTCCTCGTAACCGAACAATTCGGCCTCGATCAGCGACTCCGGGATGGACGCGCAGTTGACCGCCACGAAGGGCTGCTTGGCCCGGTTCGAATCCTGGTGCACGGCGCGGGCCAGCAATTCCTTGCCCGTGCCGGTCTCCCCGAGGATCAGGAGCGGAATGTCCCGGTTGATCACGCGTTGCACCTTCTGCACCAGCGTCGCGATCTGCGGGTCACCGGTGTTTAGGTAGTGCAGGCCGGAGAACAGCGTGCCGTCGGCGGACTGGGCCGTGTCCCCGGCGAGCGTGCCGTAGCGCTTGCCGCCGCCGTCGGCATCCCGGCGCGGGGCCGCCGTGTCGATGACCGGACTGGTGATCTGCGGCTCCATGACCATGGACCGCTGCGGCCCGTTGAAGCGCGCATTGACATGGAACGGCCGCCCGCTGGACAGGCACAGCGTCATCGGCGTCGGCAGGGGCGAGCGGAAGTGATCGAACACGGCCGGCGCGGTCGTGCCGAACAGGCTGGTGAGGCTGTGCATGCGCAGCGCCGCACTGCTCATGTCGAGCTGGTCCAGCGCGCTGCGGTTGGCGCCGAGGATCTTGCCGTCCCCGCCGACCACGATGATCCCTTCGAGCAGCGTGCCGATGAACTCCACGCGGCTGTGGAAGTGCAGCCGCAGCCGGTTGCCGTAGTCGTCCGACAGCCACTGGTTCTCGATCATGCGGGCCGACATGCGCACCAGTCCCATCGTGTGCTGGTGGTAGGAGCGCTGGTCGCCGGTGACGTCGAGCACGCCGAGCATGTTGCCGCGCGGGTCGAAGATGGGTGCGGCCGAGCAGGTCAGGAAGTTGTTGGCGTGGATGAAATGCTCGCCGCCGTGGACCACGGTGGGCGCCTCCTCGAACAGCGTGGTGCCGATGGCGTTGGTGCCCTTGGAATGCTCGGCCCAATTCACGCCGGGCGTCAGCGCGACCTTGTCGGCGCGTTGCAGGAACTTGTCGTCGCCGACCGAGTGGAGGATGGTGCCACTCACGTCGGCCAGCACGATCATGCTTTCGGTGTCGACGATCTGCTCGAACAGCATTTCCATCACCGGCGCGGCATGTGTGAACAGGCGCTGGTTGCGTTCGCGCGCCAGCGCGAGGTCGCTGCGCATCAGCGGTTCGAAATCCGGCCGTTCGATGCGCGTGAGGCCGAGCGCGGAGCAGCGCTGATGCCACTGCTCGATGAGTTCCGTGCGCTCGGGTTGCTGGGGAATGGGCAACACGGCCGGCGTCGACCAGGTCTTGGGGGCCGAAGCCAGGGCCCGGCGGTTTTCAACCATCATTTGTCTCCTCTGCTTCTCGTATGAGCAGGTGGTCTGGTTCGCGTTTCATCGTGTGGCCGGCCCCGTTGCTCCGTTCTGGTACACGGAGCGCCGCCCAGCCCTGTCACTTGCCGGCTGGCCGCCACAAAGGATGCCACACGCGGGGCAAATCACGCAATTTGTGTTCCCGCCTGCAACACCCTCGGCGTGGCATGGCGTTTGCGCATTCATCGGCGTTGTTCACTTCCCCATGAATGGAGACCGAGATGGCGAGATTCGATTCGAAAGCAGGGCGGCACCTGGATCCCCTCCAGCGTGCGAATGGCGGGTGGCGCAGGGCGCTGCGCAAGGCGGGCGTGCTGCTGGCGGTGGCGGGCTGCATGGCCGGGGCCCCCCTGGCCTGGTCGCATGGCGACGTGACGCCGCAAGCGGTGGACACGACCGGGCTGGCACCCCTGGGCAAGGACTGGAAGCCGGAAAACCCGTACCGCGGCAACGCGCCGGCCATCAAGATCGGCACCTCCGCCTACAACCAGAACTGCGCGCGCTGCCACGGCATCGAGGCGATCTCGGGTGGTATTGCGCCAGACCTGCGCAAGATCGACAACGACTGCGCCGCGCTGAAAGATGCCGCGAAGAAGGCCGCCTGCATCAAGGAGATGGATGACTACTTCCTGACCACCGTGCGCCACGGCCGCACGCGCAACGGCGCGGTCTACATGCCGCCATTCGAGGGAATGATGAGCCAGGAGGCGATCTGGTCGATCAAGGCGTATCTGGAGACGCGGCGCGACAAGCCGATGTAGAGCCGTTGCGCGCCCCGGGATTTTCAGAAGGAGACAAGACATGAATCGAAACGAAGGACCGTCGCGCCGCGACTGCCTGCGCTGGCTCGGCGCGGCGAGCCTGGCGGGGACGGCGCTCACATCGCGCGCCGCTTCGCTGGAGCGCATCCGCGAGCGCGGCACGCTCAGCGTGGGAATCTACAAGGACATGCCGCCGTTCCATGTGGCAGGGCAGGGCATCGATGTGCAGATCGCGCGGGCGCTGGCGCAATCGCTGGGCGTGAGGGCTTCGCTGCTGCCCTTCAATGCCGACGAGAACATGAACGACGACCTGCGCAACATGGTGTGGAAGGGACATTACCTCGGCTACGGCCCGGCAGACGTGCTGCTGCATGTGCCGGTCGACCGCCCGCTCATCGAGGCGACCCCGCAGGTCCGCATCCTCGCGCCGTACTACCGCGAGCGCATCGTCGTGGCACGCCGCCTCGATCGCTTGCCCAAGCTCGATACCCTGTCCGCACTGGGCGACGCCAGGGTCGCGGTCCCGGGGCAGTCGCTCGCCGGCTGGCTGATGATCGGCGCCGACAACGGTGCCTATCGCAACCAGCTCGACACGCAATGGAAGGACGGCGCCGAGGCCGCGCAGGCCCTGCAGCGCGGCGACTTCGCGGCGGCGGCGGGCATGGCGTCGGAGATGGAGTCGGTGTTGCGTGGCGATGCGCGCTTTGCCATCGCGCCCATTCCCGTTCCGCGTGCGCCGCGCGACGGTTGGGCGGTGGGGCTCGCGGTCAAGAAGGATGCGACCGATCTCGCGCAGGCCTTGCAGGCGGCGATGAACGAGCTGGGTACGAGCGGGCAGTTGCGCAAGATGTTCGAAGGGGCGAACGTGGCCTGGCAGGCGGCTTGAAGTCCAGCATCGCGGCACTGTGTATCGTGGGCCATCGGAGTCGCGCAACGGGCGTGACTCCCGATGGACAGCACGCTGCCAACTGTGCCCAATGTGGAACTTCAATCCAGGAGAACACATGCCTTTCGCACAGGTGAACGGACAGAAGCTTTACTTCGAAGACAGTGGCGGTGACGGACCCGCCGTCGTCTTCTCCCACGGCTTGCTGATGGACGGCAGCATGTTCGAACCGCAGGTGGCTGCGTTGAAGTCGCGCTACCGCTGCATCACGTGGGACGAGCGCGGCCACGGCCAGACGGCCACCGACACCTGCGCACCCTTTACCTACTACGACTCCGCCAACGACCTCGCCGCACTGCTCGCGCACCTGGGCATCCAGCGCGCCGTGCTCGCGGGCATGTCGCAGGGCGGCTACTTGTCGCTGCGTTGTGCGCTGACCCATCCGGAACTGGTACGCGCCCTGGTGCTGATCGACACGCAGGCCATGCTCGAAGACCCGGCCAAGATGCCGCACCACCAGGCGCTGCTGGAAGACTGGCTCAGCAACGGCCTGAGCGATGCCAACGCGGGCGTGGTCGAGCACATCATCCTCGGGGATGGTTGGCCGGGTGGGGCGGCATGGCGTGCCAAGTGGAAGACGTACCTGCCCGTCAACCTGCTGCAATGCTTCACGACCCTGGCGTCGCGCGACGACATCAGCGATCGCATGCCGGACATCAAGGTGCCCACGCTGGTCGTTCATGGCGAATCCGATGAGGCGATCGAATTGCCACGCGCCATGGCCATGGCCCATGCGCTGCCGAATGCCCAGGTCGTCACCGTGCCGGGTGCGGGGCATGCGGCCAACCTGACGCATCCCGGTGTGGTCAATCCGGCGATCGAGAAATTCCTCGCGTCATTGACTGGCTGAAGTCACGCTACTGCCGCCCCTGCGCTTCCAGCGCCTGCCACTCCGCATCCTCATACAACCGCGACCGCGTGAGAAAGCGCAGCCCCGTCGGCCGCTCCAGCGAGAACATCCCGCCATTGCCCGGCACCGCGTCGATGATGAGGTGCGTGTGCTCCCAGTACTCGAACTGGGACCGGCTCATGTAGAAGGGCGTGCCGGCGATCTCGCCGAGGCAGATGTCGGCATCGCCCGTGATGAACTCGCCCAGCGCGAAGCACATCGGCGCGCTGCCGTCGCAGCAGCCACCGGACTGGTGGAACATCAGCGGGCCATGCTCCGCGCGCAGACGCTCGATGAGCGCCTGCGCGGCCGGCGTCACGGAAACGCGGCTGACCGTGGCCGCAGCCGCTTCGGTCAGGTGCGCATCGGACGACATGCGTGCCTCGTTCAGAAGAAGCCCAGCTTGTTCGGGCTGTAGCTCACCAGCAGGTTCTTGGTCTGCTGGTAGTGGTCGAGCATCATCTTGTGGTTCTCGCGGCCGATGCCCGACTGCTTGTAGCCACCGAAGGCCGCATGCGCCGGGTACTGGTGGTAGCAGTTGGTCCACACGCGGCCGGCCTGGATGCCGCGGCCCATGCGGAAGGCACGTGCGCCGTCACGGCTCCACACGCCGGCGCCCAGGCCGTAGAGCGTGTCGTTGGCGATCTCCAGCGCTTCCTCTTCGGTCTTGAAGGTGGTGACAGACAGCACCGGCCCGAAGATCTCTTCCTGGAAGATCCGCATCTTGTTGTGGCCCTTGAACACGGTCGGCTTGACGTAGTAGCCGCTGGCCAGTTCGCCCGGCTTCACGTTGCGCTCGCCGCCGGTCAGGCACTGCGCGCCTTCCTGCTTGCCCAGGTCGATGTACGACAGGATCTTCTCCATCTGCTCCTGCGAGGCCTGCGCGCCGAGCATGGTGCCGGTGTCGAGCGGGTGGCCTTGCGTGATCGCCTCGACACGCTTGATGGCGCGCTCCATGAAGCGGTCGTAGATCGATTCCTGGATCAGCGCGCGGCTCGGACAGGTGCAGACCTCGCCCTGGTTCAGCGCGAACATCGTGAAGCCTTCCAGCGCCTTGTCGAAGAAGGCGTCGTCGGCCGAAAGCACGTCCTCGAAGAAGATGTTGGGCGACTTGCCGCCGAGTTCCAGCGTGACCGGGATCAGGTTCTGGCTCGCGTACTGCGAGATCAGGCGGCCCGTGGTGGTCTCGCCGGTGAAGGCGATCTTGGCAATGCGCGGGCTCGAGGCCAGGGGCTTGCCGCATTCCAGGCCGAAGCCGTTGACCACGTTCAGCACGCCCGCGGGCAGCAGGTCGCCGATGATCTCCATCAGCACCAGGATCGAGGCGGGCGTCTGCTCGGCAGGCTTCAGCACGATGCAATTGCCGGCGGCCAGTGCAGGTGCCAGTTTCCACACGGCCATGAGGATCGGGAAGTTCCACGGAATGATCTGGCCCACGACGCCCAGCGGCTCATGGAAGTGGTACGCATAGGTCTCGTGGTCGATTTCGCTGATGCCGCCCTCCTGGGCACGCACGCAGGAGGCGAAGTAGCGGAAGTGGTCGATGGCCAGCGGCATGTCGGCGGCCATGGTTTCGCGCAGCGGCTTGCCGTTGTCAAGCGTCTCGGCCACGGCCAGCGTCTGCAGGTTCTGCTCCATGCGGTCGGCGATCTTCAGCAGGATGTTGGCGCGCTCGGTGGGCGAGGTGCGGCCCCAGGCGGCCTTGGCCTTGTGCGCGGCATCGAGCGCGGCCTCGATGTCCTTCGCGTTGGAACGCGGGATGCTCGTGAAAGGCTGGCCGGTCACCGGCGTCAGGTTGTCGAAATACTGTCCGTCGATCGGCGCGACCCATTGGCCCCCGATGTAGTTGCCGTACTGCTTCTTGAAAGGGTTCGCAATGCCCAGGTTGCGCATTTCAGCCATGTCCATGAATTCATCTCCGTTGAAGTTGAGGAAGGAACGCATGGAGACTTCGCAATGGGCGGGCCAGCACGCGGCCACCGCGTGCCAGCGCGCACAAGTGCTTGTCAGGCAATGGATTTGTGCTTTTCGGGAAGCGCAGTCGCTGTGACAGCGACACACGACTCGCTGTGCCGATGCGGAGCAACTGCTGCAGATTGAACCAACGCGACGGCGCGCTGCACAGGTGCCCGCGCCATCCGCAAGGCCGTCGGGACGGGTGTTTGCCCTCAAGCCGGTATCCGCCTACGCTTGTCGCTGACGCCGCCCCACAACCGCGGACGCTCAGGGGACGCGAAATCGTGCCTTGGCAATCTCCAATGACAAAGGGACATCGACATGGAATACGACGACACCAAGACCGACATCAAGACCCCGAGCCAACTGGCCGACGATGCACGCCAGACGGGCCAGGACGCGGCAGATGCGGCACAGGCTTTCGCGAGCAATACCGCCACCGTGGCCAGCCATGCCGCCCATTCGATTCGCTCGGTCGTGCAGGATGCGAAGGCCACGGGCGCCAAGGCCCTTGACGATGCCGCGGAGGTCGCGGACGAGGCCAGGCAAGTGGCCAGCGACGCGGCACGGACCGGTCGCGTCTATGCAAAGGCCGCGGTCAATTCGACCGGCCGGCGGATGGGCCACTGGAAGGAGCGCATGGCCGATGCCAACGAATCCTGCGCGCGCTTCGTGGCCGAGGAGCCGGTGAAGGCGCTATGGATCACCGCCATCGCGAGTTCGCTGCTGACCGCGCTCGCCATGACGGCGCTGCGCGGCAGCCGGCGCTACGACGACTACGGTTACTGAGTCACTCGACCTGCGCGATCCGCAGCAGGTTGGTCGTGCCCGGCGCGCCGAAGGGCATGCCGGCCGCGATCACGATGGTCTGGCCCTTCTGCGCAAAGCCCTGCTTCGCGGCGGTGGCGACGGCCACCTCGGTCATCTCGGTGACGTTCATCACGTCGTGGCACAGCACCGGATTCACACCCCAGGCCAGCGCGAGCCGGCGGGCCGTGGCCCGGCGCGGCGTCATGCCGATGATCGGTGCGCGCGGTCGTTCACGTGACATTCGCAGCGCCGACGAGCCAGAACTCGTATAGGCGACCATCGCCGCTACATCGAGCAGCCCCGCCACGGAACGCGCCGCCCAGCTGACCGCATCCGCAGTGTTGGCCGAGGGCCGCGTGTGCGACGCATCGATGGCGTCGCGGTACTGCGGGTCCGCCTCGGTCCGCTCGATGATGCGGTTCATCATGGCGACCGCCTCGATCGGGAACTTGCCCGAGGCCGATTCGGCCGAGAGCATCACCGCGTCCGCGCCGTCATAGATCGCGGTCGCCACGTCCGAGGCCTCGGCGCGGGTCGGCACCGGCGCACTCACCATCGACTCCAGCATCTGCGTGGCGACGATCACCGGCTTGCCCAGGCGACGGCACTCGCGCACGATGCGCTTCTGGATCGCGGGCACCTGCTCGGCAGGCATTTCCACGCCGAGGTCGCCGCGCGCGACCATCACCGCATCGGTCTCGGCCAGGATGGCGTCGAGCGCCTCGATGGCGGCGGGCTTCTCCAGCTTGGCGACGATGCCGGCGCGGCCCTGCACGATGGCCTTGACCTCGGTGATGTCCTCCGGACGCTGCACGAAGGAGAGGGCGATCCAGTCGATGCCCAGCGTCAGCCCGAACTCCAGATCCGCGAGGTCCTTCTTCGTGAGCGCCGACAGCGGCAGCACCACGCCCGGCACGTTGACGCCCTTTCGATCCGACAGCATGCCCCCGTTGACCACCGTGGTCTCGGCAAAGTCCTTGCCCGACTTCTCGACCTTGAGCCGAAGCCGGCCGTCGTCGAGCAGCAGTTCCGCGCCGGGTTTGAGTGCCGCGAAGATCTCGGGATGCGGCATCGGGGCACGGGTGGCATCGCCCTGTTTCTCTGTGTCGAGATCGAGGCGGAAGGCCGCGCCTTCGACCAGCTTCACCGGGCCACCGGCGAAGGTGCCGACCCGCAGCTTCGGGCCTTGCAGGTCCAGCAGCACGCCGATGGGCGTACCGAGGTCGGCCTCGATCGAGCGGATCAGGTCCAGCCGCTGCTTGTGGTCGGCATGCGTGCCGTGGCTGAAGTTGAGCCGGAACACGTCGGCACCGGCGCGCACCAGCGCCTCGATGGTGGAGCGGTCGGCGCTGGCCGGGCCGAGGGTGGCGACGATCTTGGCGTTGCAGGGGCGTTGGCGTTGCGTGGTCATGGTTTTCCAGTGGTGGATGCGCTGTCGATGACGATGGCGCGGAAGTCGTTGACGTTGGTGAGGGTGGGGCCGGTGACGACGGAATCGCCAAGCGCCTGGAAGAAGCCGTGGCCGTCGTTGTTGTCCAGGCTCTTGCGGGGATGGATGTCCAGGGCCCAGGCGCGGGCCAGGGTGTCGGGGGTGAGGCAGGCGCCGGCAATCTCCTCGATGCCGTCGACGCCGTCGGTATCGCCGGCGATGGCATGCACGTTGGGCAGGCCGTCGAGGGCCACGCCGAGTGCCAGCAGAAACTCGACGTTGCGGCCGCCGCGCCCCTTGCCCTTGATCGTCACGGTCGTCTCGCCGCCGGAGAGCAGCACGCAGGGCGTCTGGAAGGGCTGGCCGCGCGTCGCGACCTGGCGGGCGATGCCGGCGAAGGCCTTGCCCAGGTCGCGGGCCTCGCCTTCGAGGCTGTCGCCGAGGATGTAGGTGGCGTAGCCGGCGGCGCGGGCCACTTCTGCGGCAGCTTCGAGCGCGATCTGCGGCGCGGTGATGATGCGTGTCGTGCTGCCGGCGAGCCGTGGGTCGCCTGGCTTGATGCTTTCCGCTTCGGAGCGCTGGAGCAGGGCAAGCACGGCGGGCGGCACCTCGATGCGGTAGCGCTCGATGATGGCCAGCGCGTCGGCGCTGGTGGTGGTGTCTGGGACGGTCGGGCCGGAAGCGATGTCCATCGGCGAGTCGCCGGGCACGTCGGAGATCAGCAGCGTCCAGACGCGGGCCGGATGGCAGGCCGCCGCCAGTCGGCCGCCCTTGACCGAGGACAGGTGGCGGCGCACGCAGTTCATCTCGGAGATGCTGGCGCCGCATTCGAGGAGGGCGCTGTTGACGGCCTGCTTGTCGGCCAGCGTGAGGCCTGGGCCCGGCGCCACCAGCAGCGAGGAGCCACCGCCGGAGATGAGCGCGATGACGAGGTCGTCGGCGCTGAGGCCGCTCACCAGTTGACGGATGCGCTCGGTGGCCTGCAGGCCGGCCTGGTCCGGGACGGGGTGCGCAGCCTCGACGATCTCGATGCGCTCGCAAGGCACGGCATAGCCGTAGCGCGTGACGACCAGGCCTTCGAGCGGACCGTCCCAATGGTCTTCCAGCGCGCGCGCCATGGCTGCCGAGGCCTTGCCCGCGCCGATCACGATGGTGCGGCCCTTGGGGCGCGGTGGCAGATGCGGTGGAAGGCAGAGCGCGGGCTGCGCCGCGGCGACGGCAGCGTCGAACATGCTGCGCATCAGGGGTCGCCGATCGGCCTGGGTCGAGGTGGTCAAGGGGTTGTCTCCAGGGTTGTATCGGTCCACGGGGCAGAGGAATCGCTTGCGGTGAGGGCCGTGGACCGGCTTGCGGGCAAGTCTAGAAATGCATGCCGCGAAAGGCGAGTGACATTGCGGCAAGCGTTGCATTCCTGGCCGGAATATCTTTTCAGGACAACGTCTTGCGCGGTCTTTTGAAGGTAATCTATTGATCTATGGGCGCAAATTTTGCGCGCTGGCCAACAGCGATGGCAGGCACCATGGATCGGCAGCAAGGTCGTGGCGGTCGGCTGCGTGCAACAAGCCGACGACGCTTTGCGCGGGCGTCCGGAACTAAGGACGCGGATCGCCAGCGATCTTGCCCAGCAAGGCCGCCAACGTGTCGGGCATGGTGATGTGCGGGTTGTGGCTGGCATCCAGTTCGAAGCAGCGCCAGCCTGCCTCGGACTGCGCTCGTGCCGTGAACTGCCTGAACACGTCGCCCGGGCCCGGCCTGGTGCAGTAGATGTAGCTCCGCGGAAGGTTCTCGAGCGCACCGGTCAGGCGTAGCTTCTGCTCGAAGGTCTTCAACGGCTGCATCATCCGCCGCGGATTCGCCCAGGCCGCATCGTCGGCGCTGGTATCGGGCGGCATCGGATTGGGCGGGATGCGCCAGCCCTCGCCACGTTCACGCGCGGCGGCCAGCACGCGGGCGTGCGCTGCTTCTCCCACCAGGTCTGCCAGCGACTGGCCGTCTTTCGGCACGAAGGCATCGAGGTAGACGAGATGCGCAATTCTTTCCGGAGCGCGATCCGCGACGCCCGTGGCCACCATGCCGCCATAGCTGTGACCGACCAGGAAGACGTCGCGCAAGTCCTCGAACTGCAGCACGCTGAGGATGTCTTCGATGTGCGCATCGAGGTCGATGTCCGGCCGCGCCAGGTGGCTCCGCTCGCCAAGACCGGTATGCGTCGGCGTGAACAGCTCATGCCCGCGCTCGCGCATCCGGGGCCGCATCTTCTTCCACGCCCAGCCTGCTGACCAGGCGCCATGAACCACTACGAAAGTCGCCATCCGGATCTCCTTCGCGTACAGGAACAGGCCGCATCGCGTGGGCCTGCATTCGAGTCTAGGCGGGCTGGACAAGGCGCGTCTTGGTTGCTTCGAGCTCGAACTGACCCATGGGGCGAAGCGCACAATGCGCCGCTCAATCAGGAGCGACCATGAACGGACCAGACCCCTCGAATCCGCATCCCATGGCTGGATTCCCGCAGATGTGCTTCATCAGGAACACCGTGCGCAATCCGAACATCATCGTCGGCGACTACAGCTACTACGACGACCCCGAGGACCCCGAAAACTTCGAGCGCAACGTCCTCTACCATTTCCCGTTCATCGGCGACAAGCTCATCATCGGCAAGTTCTGCGCACTGGCCCGCGGGGCGAAGTTCATCATGAACGGCGCCAATCACAAGCTGTCGGGCATCTCCACCTATCCCTTCCAGATCTTCGGCAACGGCTGGGAGAAGGTGATGCCGGCGCCCGGCGATCTGCCGTACAAGGGCGATACCGTCTTTGGCAACGATGTCTGGATCGGCTATGACGTACTGGTCATGCCGGGTGTCCACATCGGGAACGGCGCCATCGTCTCGTCGCGCTCGGTGGTGGTCCATGACGTGCCGGCGTACACGGTGGTGGGTGGCAATCCTGCCCAGGCGATCAAGGCGCGTTTTTCGCCCGAGGTCGTCGCGGTGCTGCAATCCATCGCCTGGTGGGACTGGCCCATCGAAAAGGTCACGCGCAACCTCGATGCGATCGTCTCGGGCGACGTCCTGGCCTTGCAAGCTCGCGCCCGCGAGGCGTGACGACTGCACGACCCTCCGTTTTTTCCGTCAAGTCAACGGCTGCGTCCTCTTGCGATCGGGTCCACGGTGGCCTAAAAGAAAACGGTCACTGGCATGGTTGTTGCGATGCAGCAGGAAAGCGCTCCGCGACCGGAGCGCTGCGGAGAATGGAGTGGTGCCGATGCGTTGGTTGCTGATGATGTGGATGGTCCTGGCCTGCGGCACGGCCCGCAGCGAGGACATGCACGTCGCACCGCCGGACATCGTGGGTGTGCTGCATCGTTCGCAACAAACCCAACTCGATGCGATGACGCCGGCCGATCCGGCGAGTTCGCGCGTCCAGACCGTGCGTGCGTCCTTCGACAAGCTGTTGCGCGCGCTCGGCCATCCCGCACTCTCGAAGGTCGAACTGCGCGTCGTGCGCGGCGAGACGGTGGGCGAGACGCTGCAAGGCCGCATCGTGGTGGCCAATGTTGGCCTGGCGGACCTGCCAGAGGGCGAGCGCATCTTCATCCTCGCGCACGAACTGGGCCATGTGATGCTCGACCACTGGGCACAGGTCGGCCGTCTCTATGCGAAGTGGGTGCCGGGCGCCGTCGTGCAGCAGGAGACCGATGCCGTCGCGGATCGCCTGGGCCGGGACGCATCGGCGCTGGCCTACCGGCAGGAATTCGAAGCCGACGCCTTCGCGCTGAGCACCCTGCGCGCCCTGGGCCTGGCGGACCAGCATGTGATCGCGGCCTTCATGGACCTCGGCTGGCGCGGCGACACTGCGACGCACCCCGGGACGCGCAAGCGGCTCGCGGCCTTGCGCGCATTGGCGCCCGACTGGCGTCCAATGTGAAGGAACAAGCCCGCTCAGGTCTTTACCGCGCGGCTTGGTCTCGCGGGCCGCAATTCACTCACGATCACTCCGATCACGATGAACGCACCGCCCAGCAGCGCCAGCGCCGGCAGTCGGTCCCCGGCCAGGCGGCCCACCAGGCCAGCCCAGACCGGTTCGCCCGCATAGATGACGGTCGCGCGGGTCGGGGACACCGACTTCTGCGCCCAGTTCATCGTCAACTGGATCAGCGCGCTCGCCAGCCCCAGCCCGACGCCGCACGCGACCCAGATCCAGTTGAACGCGGGCAGCGGCTCGCCCGCGACCGGCATCATCAGCAGCGACACCCCACCCGCCACCAGCAGTTGCACCACGGTCACGCGCTGGCTGTCGACTCGCGAGGCGAAGTGGCCGATCAGGATGATCTCGGCGGCAATCGCGATCGTGCCGGCCAGCGTCGCCATCTCGCCGCCGTGCAGCGAAAGCTTGCCGGACTCCGGGCCGGCCAGCAGCACCAGGCCGATGAATGCACAGGCCACGCCGATCCATGCCATGAAATGCGGTGGACGGCGCAGCACCAGCCACAGGACCAGCGGCACCATTGGCACGTACATCGCGGTGATGAAGGCGGACTTGCTGCTGGAGATGGTCTGCATGCCGTAGCTCTGCAGGGCGTAGCCCACGACGATGCTCACGCCGATGGCCGCACCCGCGCCCAGTTCGAGCCGCGTGAGACCGGCCATGCGGCGTCCGCACAGCAGCAAGGCGAACAGTCCGGCGATGACGAAGCGCAAGCCGACGAAGAAAAGCGGGCCCGCGTAAGCCATGGCGGTATGGACCGTCAGGAAGGTCCCGCCCCAAACGAAGGTGACCGCAATGAGCGCCAGTTCCTGGCGAGACAGTGAAAAGACCGAGGTCGGCCTGGTCGCGACGGCCGAGATGTTGTTCATGGGAGACTCCCTGACGTTATGCTGTGCGCAGTAAACTGCACATCATACCAATGAGCAATATAGTGCGCAACCCCGAGCGCGACGACGTCCTGGCCCACGTCGCGTCCAATGTCCGCCGGCTTCGGCTCGCGGCCGGCCTGAGCCAGGCGGCGCTGGCGGACGCGGCCGGACTGAGCCGCCGCATGCTGGTCAACCTGGAAGGCGGCGACACCAACATCAGCCTGTCGAGCCTGGATCGCCTGGCGATGGCGCTTGACGTCACCTTCGTCGAGGTCGTCAGCGACCCCTTGAGCGAGCCCCAGCGAATCGAAGCGGTGGCCTGGCGCGGCAACCATGCAGACAGCCATGCCACGCTGCTCGGCAGCGCGTCGGCCCGGCACGATGTGCAGTTGTGGCTCTGGTCGCTGGCGGCCGGCGAGCGCTATGACGCGGAGCCCGATCCGGAAGGCTGGCAGGAAATGGTCTACGTGATCGAAGGGCGGCTGCAGATCACGCTGGAGGAGGGCACGAAGACGATCGGCGCGGGCGACTTCGCCATCTACAGCAGCGCGCAGCCCTATGCCTACCTGGCGATGGATGGCGAGGCCGCGCGCTTCATACGAAACGTGGTGACGTAGAACGCGCCGGCGGTTCCGGGCCCGGCCGTTCAGGCGGCCAAGTCGCCCTCGGCCGGCCAAACCACCTGCGCCGCCGCCAGCAAGGCCTGCAAGGTCATCGAGTCCTCATTCGAACGCAGGTAGAGCAACGACAAGGGACAGGGCAGCCGAACCCCCGGCCAGACCACCGCCTGCCCATTGCGCAGCGCCGGCGCGGCAATGCGCTCACGCATGAGCCCCAGCGCTACGCCGGTCTGGACCAGCTCGATCATCGAAGCCTCCTGGTCCGCCTCGACGACGGTATGGCAGGCCAGCCCGCGTTCCGCGAACAACTGGTCGACCAGCCCGTGCTGTGAGCTCCCCGCCGGCGTGGCCAGCCATGGCATGGCCGCGAGGGCCGGCCAGTCGGCGCCACGCAACTGCGCCTCCCAGGCCGCGGGCCCGACGACGACATAGTGCTCAAGCGCCAGTTGGCGAACGGCGATCTCCGGGTCCTTCAGCGTGCCGAGGTAGAAGCACACATCCACCTGTTTCTCCCGCAGCATCTGGACCACGCCGCCGGAGATGCCATGCAGCAGCGACACGTCGACGTGCGGATAGAGCTCCAGCAAGGTCGAGAGCAGGGGCCCAAGCCGGATCGACTCGGGATCGATGATCGTGCCCAGCTTCAATGCGCCCGACACCGTGCCCCGCATCGATTTGGCCAGTGCGCTCATCTCCTGCGCAGCCTCGACCGTCTTCGCCGCAAGAGGAAGCAGTCGCCGGCCCGCGCTGCTCAGGACCATGCCGGCGGGCGTTCTTGAAAACAGCAGCACGCCCAGTTCGTCCTCCAGGCCCTTGATCTGCTTCGACAGGGCCGATTGAGTCAGGTGAAGTTGTTCGGAAGCCCGGACCAGTTGACCGGTGCGGGCGACGGAAAGGAATGAGCGCAGTTGGTTGAGTTCCACGGGGCGCATTGTGACGCTCAGGGTTTGCCCCAAGTCATCGTGCCGGCAATTCGGACGGGCCGGCGGCGCTCCTGTCGGAAGCTCGGCAGCCGTCTCCCTGGGCTTGCGAAAAAAACCCAATCGAATCAATCACTTGGCGCGCTTGGCTGCCCCGTTTTTCGGTGGCATGTCCATTGCTGAGCAACCGGCAGTCGTCAATGAGCCGCCGACGCCACAAACCATTCCAAGGAGACCTTCGTGATTCCCAATCCGCAGTCCAAGCAACCCCTCTACAAATCCCTGTACTTCCAGGTCATCACGGCGATCGTCATCGGCGTGCTGCTCGGGCATTTCTGGCCCGAGACCGGCGCGGCCATGAAGCCGCTCGGCGACGGCTTCATCAAGCTCATCAAGATGATCATTGCGCCGATCATCTTCTGCACGGTGGTGGTCGGCATCGCCGGCATGGAAGACATGAAGAAGGTCGGCAAGACCGGCGGCCTCGCGCTGCTGTACTTCGAGATCGTGAGTTCCGTCGCGCTGGTCGTGGGCCTCATCATCATCAACATCGTGCGACCCGGTGCCGGCATGAACGTCGACGTGAGCCAGCTCGACACCAAGGGTATCGCGGCCTACACCGGCCCGGGCAAGATGCAGAGCACCACGGACTTTCTGCTCAACGTGATCCCCAACACGGTGGTCGATGCCTTCGCCAAGGGCGAGATCCTGCAGGTGCTGCTGATCGCGGTGATGTTCGGCTTCGCGCTGCACAAGTTCGGCGGCCGCGGCACGCTGATCTTCGACGTGATCGAGAAGGGCTCGCACGTGCTTTTCAGCATCGTCGGCTACATCATGAAGGTGGCGCCCATCGGTGCCTTCGGCGCAATGGCCTTCACCATCGGCAAGTACGGCGTGGGCTCGCTGCTTCAACTCGGCCAATTGATGGCGACCTTCTATGCGACTTGCCTCCTGTTCATCTTCGTGGTGCTGGGCGGCATCGCGCGGGCCCATGGCTTCTCGATCTGGAAGTTCATCCGCTACATCAAGGAAGAACTGCTGATCGTGCTGGGCACCTCGTCGAGCGAATCGGTGCTGCCGCGCATGATGGCCAAGCTGGAGAACCTCGGCGCACGCAAGTCGGTCGTTGGTCTGGTGGTTCCCACGGGCTATTCGTTCAACCTCGATGGCACTTCGATCTACCTGACGATGGCGGCGGTGTTCATCGCGCAAGCCACCAACACCGACATGACCTGGACCCAGCAACTGACGCTGCTGGCCGTGCTGCTGTTGACCTCCAAGGGTGCCGCCGGCGTGACCGGCAGCGGCTTCATCGTGCTGGCCGCGACGCTGTCGGCCGTGGGCCATGTGCCGGTCGCTGGTCTCGCGCTGATCCTGGGCATCGACCGCTTCATGTCGGAAGCACGCGCGCTGACCAACCTGATCGGCAACGGCGTCGCCACGCTGGTCGTCGCCAAGTGGACCGGCGACCTGGACACGCAGCGCATGACGCAGCAACTCAATGGGGAGACTTCGGCCGAAGCGGATGAGCCGGAGATGGTGCTGGACGCTTCAGAGGCGCACATGCCTGTTGCAGGCGCAGCACGCTGAAACCGGGCGGTCACCGATGCGCACGGCTTGGGCTTGTGCAATAACGCTCGGATGAATCCCAGCGAGCCGTCGCCACGCGTCGACCCACTCCCCAGCAGACGCAGACCCTGGCTCGTCGTCGGGCGCTGGGGCAGCGCGCTGGCGCTGGTCGCCCTGGCCGCCTTCGCGGGGCACCAGCTTGCGCTGCAGGCCGGCGTTTCCCGCGTGCGCGATGCGGCAGCGCATCGGCTCGAAATGCTGGCGACCGGGCTGGATGCCGAACTGGCCCGCTTCGACTACCTGCCCGCGCTGCTGGAGATGACGCCCGTCGTGCCGGCGCTGCTCGGCACGCCATCGGACGCCGGCCTGCGCGACTCGGCCAATCACTACCTTGCCGGCGTCAATGCCACCGCCGGCGCCGAGATGCTCTACGTGCTGGACAGCAGCGGCATCTCGCTGGCCGCGTCGGACTGGGACAAGCCGGGCACCACCCTTGGCCAGGACTTCTCCTTCCGGCCCTACGTCATCGACGCGCTGGGCCAGGGCAGGGGGCGCTTCTACGGCGTGGGCGTCACCAGCAAGCGGCCGGGCTACTACCTCTCCTACGCGCTGCGGCGCAACCCGAGTTCCATTGGCGTGGTGGCCGTCAAGATCAACCTCGAGGACGCCGAGCGCGCATGGCGCAAGCTGCCTGGCGACGCGGCGGTGATCGACCAGCGCGGGGTAATCATCCTCTCCACGCGCGACGACCTGAAATTCAGGCCGCTGCGCCCGTTGGACGAGTATCAGCGCGCCGATGTGCTTCGCTCGCGGCCGTATGGCGAGGCAACCCTGGAGCCCCTGCGATGGAAGCTGAAGGAAGTCCTCGCGCCGGGCGTGCAGTTGGTGACGCTCGGAGGGCGGGACCAGCTCGTGTCGGAGCGTGCACTGAGCGGCGCACCGTGGCGACTCATGGTGTTCGACGACATGGCGCCGTTGCGCGTGGCGGCCCGCAATGCGGCGATCACCGCAAGCCTGGCGATGGCGGTGCTGCTGCTCGTCGGCGTCGCGCTGTGGCAGCGGCGCCGGGCGGTGCGGAACAAGCTGGCCAACCAGGCGGCGCTGCAGGCGGCACACGACAGCCTCGAATCCACCGTGGTCGCGCGCACCGCCCAGTTGCGTGCCGCGCAGGACGAACTGGTGCACACCGGCAAGATGGCCGCCCTCGGCCAGATGTCGGCCGGCCTGGCGCACGAGCTGAACCAGCCGCTCACGGCCATGCGCGCCTTGTCGGAGAGCGCCGCCATCCTGCTCGACAAGAACAGCCTCGACGACGTGCGCGGCAACCTGCGGCGCATCCGCGGCATGGTCGACCGGCTCGCGCGCCTGACCTCGCAACTCAAGACCTTCGCGCACAAGAGCGAACTGCCGGTCGTGCCGGTCGTGCTTGCGCATTGCATCGACGAGGTGCAGGGCATGGTGGCCGACGCGCTCATGGACCAGGGCATTGCCGTCGAGGTCGACCTGCAGCCTGCCACATTGGCCGTGATGGCGGACGAGGCGGCGCTCGGCAGCGTGCTCGTCAACCTGATGCGCAATGCCATCGACGCGATGCACAAGGCGCCGCATCGCACGTTGCGCCTTCAGGGCAGGGCGCAGGGCGATCGTGTGCTGCTGGAGGTGAGCGACACCGGCCCCGGCATCAGGCCGGACATCCTGGCGCACCTGTTCGAGCCCTTCGTCACCAGCAAACCGGCCGGCGCGGGGCTGGGCCTGGGGCTGGTGATCTCCGCACAATTGGTGCGGGCGATGGGCGGCACGTTGCGCGCCAGCAACCTGGAGGCGGGTGGTGCATGCTTCAGCATCGACTTGCCCGCGAGCAACCAAGCAAAGGAGTGATTCCACAGTGAGCGATGCCCCAGCGATCCGTGTGCTGCTGGTCGAGGACGACGAGGACGTGCGCATCAGCACGACCCAGGTCCTGACCCTGGCCGACCTGGAAGTCGAGGCCTTTGCCAGTGTCGAGCGTGCGCGCCCGCATGTCGGCCCCGGCGTGCCGGCCATCGTGGTCTGCGACGTGCGCCTGCCCGGCATGACCGGCACCGAATGGCTGCACGAACTGCACCAGGCCGACCCCGAGTTGCCCGTCATCCTCATGACCGGCCATGGCCACATCGCGATGGCGGTGGAAGCCATGCGCGACGGCGCCTATGACTTCATCGAGAAGCCCTTCAGCTCCGAGCGCCTGGTCGCGATCGTGCGCCATGCCATCGAGCGGCGGCAACTGACGCTGCAGGTGCGTGCGCTGCGCGAGGCGCTGGACAACTGGAACGGCATCCAGTCCGTGCTGATCGGCCGTTCCGCGCAGATGCAGCAGGTGCGCCGCACGGTCATGACACTGGCCGAGACCTCGGCCGACGTGCTGATCTACGGCGAGACCGGCACCGGCAAGGAACTGGTCGCGCGCTGCCTGCACGACTACAGCAAGCGGCGGCGCCAGCACTTCGTGCCGCTCAACTGCGGCGGCCTGCCGGAGGCGCTGGCGGAAAGCGAACTCTTCGGCCACGAGCCGGGTGCCTTCACCAGTGCCAGCAAGGTGCGGGTCGGCAAGTTCGAATATGCCAATGGCGGTACGCTGTTCCTCGACGAGATCGAGAGCATGCCGATGGCGGTGCAGATCAAGCTGCTGCGGGCGTTGCAGGAGCGCACGGTCGAGCGCATCGGCTCCAACAAGAGCATTCCCTTCGACTGCCGCGTGGTGGCAGCCAGCAAGGACGACCTCAAGGAACTCAGCGACAGGCAGAAGTTCAGGGCCGACCTGTACTACCGCATCGGCGTGGCCTTCATCGAACTGCCGCCGTTGCGCGAGCGCCGGGAGGACATCCCGCTGCTGTTCGAGCACTTCACGCTGCTGGCGGCCAGCCGCTTCGAACGCATCGCACCCGTGTTGAGCAGCGCCCAGTTGGCTGACCTGATGGCCTATGCCTGGCCCGGCAACGTGCGCGAATTGCGCAACGTGGCGGACCGCTTCGTGCTCGGCCTGCTGGGGGAAGGACGCCTGACGCAACTGCACGGCACGGAGGCCGACTTGCCGCAGGGATTGCCGCAGCAGGTCGAGTCCTTCGAGCGGGCCGTCATCGTGGAAGCGCTGCGCAAGCACCATGGCGACCAGTCGGCCACCGCGTCCGCGTTGTCGGTGCCGCGCCAGACGCTGTTCGACAAACTGCGCAAGCTGGGCGTCACGGCCGACCAGTTCAAATGATTGCCGCGCGAAGCTGAGCGGCGTATCGTGGCCGCCAGGAAGGAAGGAGACAACCATGCCTTCACCTGGAAGCCCCAACCCCACGAGCGCACGCGGCCTTTCACCGATGCCGCCGGGCGCCTTTGGCCAACCTGGCCCGATGGCGCCACCCTCGGATGCCGAGTTGTGCGAACACGCCATCAAGACCATCTGGCGCTGCACCGATGCGCATGATCTCGTGGACGAGCATGTGCGCGCGGAGTTGGTGTCGGTGCTGGAGCCCCTGGTCGCCCTGGAGCTGGGGCCGCTGCCGCAACGCCTGATCGAGGTCTTGCGGCTGCCGAATCCCGTCGATGCGTCGCGCCTCTATTGGCTCACGCGCCGGTTGCTGACGGTGGTGCCGGTGTTGCAGGCTGCCGAGGCTGCGTGCGAAAAGCGCGGGAGCCGTCCGCCGCCGCTGGCTTGACGATTCACCCGTCGATTTCCAGGTTGTCGATCAGCCGCGTGCCACCCAATCGCGCCGCCGCCAACGCCACCAGCGCCTCGCCCGCCGCAGGCGCCTGCAGGTCTGAACGGCGCCGCAGCACCAGGTAGTCCGGCTGCCAGCCGCGCTCGCGCAACGCCGCCATGCCGCGTGCCTCGATGGCCGCGAAATCACGCTCACCCGATCGCACCGCCTCGGCCATCGCCCGCAGCGCCTGCGAGAGCTGCACCGCCTCGGCACGCTCGGCTTCGCTGAGATAGCCATTGCGCGAGGACAGGGCCAGGCCGTCGTCGGCACGCGTCGTCTTCACACCGACGATCTCGATCGGCAGCGCGAACTGACGCACCATCTGCCGGATCACCATGAGTTGCTGGTAGTCCTTCTTGCCGAACATGGCGACGCGCGGCTGCACGCAGCAGAAGAGCTTCATGACCACGGTGCACACGCCGGTGAAGAAGCCAGGGCGGAAATGGCCTTCGAGGATGTCGCCCAGGGCCGGGTCGGGATGCACCTTGAAGGTCTGCGGCTCGGGGTAGAGCACTTTTTCGTCGGGCGCGAACAGCACGTCGCAGCCGGCCGCGCGCAGCTTTTCGCAGTCGCTGTCCCAGGTACGCGGATAGGTGTCGAAGTCCTCGTGCGGCAGGAACTGCAGGCGGTTGACGAAGATGCTGGCGACCGTCACGTCGCCGAGAGGCTTGGCCTTGCTCACCAGGTCCAGGTGCCCGTCGTGCAGGTTGCCCATGGTCGGGACGAAAGCGGGTCGGCGATACGCGGCGAGATGCTCGCGCAGGTCTTCGATGGTGCGGGCGATGTGCATGGGATGGTCTCGCGAGAGTTGAACGTGGGGTGGCTCACCATGCGTGAAGCCGGTCGTCGGGAAAGCTGCCGTCCTTGACGGCGCGCACATAGGCTTGCAAGGCCTGCAGGATGCCGCCGCCCTCGGCCATGAAGTTGCGAACGAACTTCGGCATCTTGCCGAGGTTGATGCCCAGCATGTCGTGCAGCACCAGCACCTGTCCGGCCGTCGAGCGGCCCGCGCCGATGCCGATGGTGGCGCAGCGGGTGAGCTCTTGCGTCAGCGTGTCGGCGAGTGCGGCGGGCACCATCTCCAGCACCATCATGGCCGCGCCGGCGTCCTGCAGTTCCAGTGCATGCTGGCGCAGCACGGCAGCCGCTTCGTCGCCCCGGCCTTGCACGCGGTAGCCGCCCAGTGCATGCACCGTCTGCGGCGTCAGGCCCAGGTGCGCACACACCGGAATGCCGCGCTCCACCAGGAAGCGCACGGTCTCTGCCGTCCAGCCGCCGCCTTCGAGCTTGACCATGTGGGCGCCCGCCTGCATCAGCACCGTGGCGCTGCGCAGCGCTTGCTCGCGCGACTCGTGGTAGCTGCCGAAGGGCAGGTCGGCAATCAGCCAGGCCGTACCTTGCACGCGATGGAGCCCGCGGAACACGCTCTCGGTGTGGTAGCGCATGGTGTCGAGCGAAACGCCAACGGTGCTGTGCAAGCCCTGGCACACCATGCCGAGCGAATCGCCCACCAGCAGGCACTCGACGCCGGCCGCGTCGGCCATGGCGGCGAAGGTCGCGTCGTAGGCGGTGAGCATGGTGATCTTCTCGTCGCGCGCATGCATGTCCGCCAGCCGCGGCAGGCTCAAGGGCTTGCGCTGCGCAGGTGGCGAGGCGGGCGGCAGCGTGCCGTAGGGGCTCGCCGGTTCATTCGTAGTAGTGCCGGTCATGCGGGACTCAGGCAAGGCTCAGGCGGCCACGGGCTCGCCCGATGCGGCCTGCACCGGGACATGGGCGCGTTCTTCCTTGATGCGATTGGCGGCGTCGACAAACACCAGCCTGGGCTTGTGCGCGGCCACCTTGTCTTCCGGTACCAGGCCGAAGGCGGCGATGATGATCAGGTCGCCGACCGAGGCCTTGCGGGCGGCGGAGCCGTTCACCGAGATGATGCCGGTGCCACGCTCGCCCCGGATCGCATAGGTCACGAAGCGCTCGCCGTTGTTGATGTTCCAGATGTGCACCTGTTCGTTCTCGACCATGCCGGCTGCATCGAGCAGGTCTTCATCGATGGCGCAGGAGCCTTCGTAGTGGAGTTCGCAATCGGTCACGGCAACACGATGGATCTTCGACTTCAGCAGGGTACGGAACATGGTGAGACGACTTTCTCTGTGAATGGTTGGAAGGATGGGAAACGGAGGAAGGCGCTCGACCCGCACCAGGCTGCGAGGCAAGGCCATCGCGGGGATGCGTCGGGTCTGGGCGAGCGTCAAATGAGGCGAACGATACCGGAGCTAAGAGTTACGCCATCGCACATTTGGCCGCTGCCGGCCTTGCCGGAGACATCGCTCGACCAGTCGTCTTGCGGCCTTTTCGGCGAGGAATATGCCTTCCAGGCGACCCGAACCCGGCCGTAAGAGCAGAACGCGGGGCAGGGGAGTTCGCTAATATTCACTTTAGTCAATTTGGCTTACACCCAGATTCAATCGATTGTTGATGCCAGCGGAGTCCCGTATTGCGGCCCACGAAGAACTTGTTGGCGTTCCTGCTGCTGTGCGTCGCGAACCTGTTCGCGTCGTCGTCGGCGCTTGCGCAATCCAGTGGCGCCACGTTGCCGTGGGCGCAAGGCATCTCGTTCGTCGGCATCGTCGAGGGCGGCGCGACGCTGATCCGCCAGACCACGCGCTACACGCTGGCCGAGGGCGTGCAACTCAATGAGCAGGACGTCATCGAGACGGCGCCCGGCGGATTTGCCCAGATCGAGCTCCCGGGGGGCGTCCTCGTCGGCATCGGCGAGTCGACGCGGCTGATGCTGCGGCCCAAGGTGGGCAAGGGCAACCTGACGGCGCCGCCGCTGTACCTGCTGGAGGGCTGGCTCAAGACCACGGCCCCTGCGCCCTTCAGCTACACCAGTCCCGCCTTCGAACTGGCTGCGCAGGCCGCCACCACCGTGGTCTACACGAAGGGCACGCAATACGAGGTGTTCCTGGAAGGCGGCGCGGCCAAGCTGACGCTGCGCGACCCACCGCAGACGAGCGCGCAACTGGCCAGCGGCGACTTCGCGCAACGGCGTGAAGGCGCGGCGCCGACGGTCGCCTCGCGCGCCTCGCCCGACTTCCTGAGCAAGGTGCCGCGCCAGTTCCGCGACAAGCTGCCCTCGCGCGGCGAGCAGTTCGCCAAGCGCAACGTGCCACCCAAGGCACTCGGCGAGATCGCCTATGCCGACGTGGCCCCGTGGCTGCGCACCGAGCCGGGACTGCGGCTTCCGCTGCTGCCGCTGTGGAAGGCGCGCGCTGCCGCCGATCCGGCCTTCCGGGCCGGCGCCAAGGCCGACCTGGCGCAGCACCCCGAATGGGAGCAATTCGCCGATCCCGAAGGCTATGCGCGCCGCATGGCCGAAGAAGCCGAGCGTCGCCGTCAGCGGGAGGCGGCGATCGCAGCGGCACGGGCCAAGGCCGCTGCCGCCGCGGCAGCCGCCAAGGAGGCCAGGGAAGCCGCCGCCCGGGACAAAACCCAGTGAACCATCGCCCGTCGAGCCGCAACTCAGCGGACCACTGACCGGAGAATTCCATGCGCCTTCTGTTCAAGTTCAACCTGATCTTCCTGGTTGTCTTCGTCGCCGGTGTGCTCGGCGCGGGCAAGATTTCCTACGACCTGCTGCAGAGCAACGCGAAACAGGAAGTGCTGAACCACGCGCGCCTGACGATGGAAAAGGCGGTGGCGATCCGCGCCTACACCAACGACCAGATCCGCCCGCTGCTGGAAACGCAGATGAAGTACACCTTCCTGCCGCAGACGGTCCCCGCCTATTCCGCCACCGAGGTGCTGGCCACGCTGTCCAAGACCTTCCCCGACTACACCTACAAGGAAGCCACGCTGAACCCGACCAACCCGCGCGACCGGGCGGTCGACTGGGAAGCGGACATCGTGAACCGCTTCCGCACCCAGGCCGACCAGAAGGAGTTCGTCGGCGAACGCGAGTCGGGCACCGGGCGGGCGCTGTACATCGCGCGTCCGCTGCGCATCACCAACGCCGCCTGCCTCAGCTGCCACAGCACGGTGGAGGCGGCGCCGCGCACGCTGATCGACAAGTACGGCCCGGCCAACGGCTTCGGCTGGCAGTTGAACGAGGTGATCGGCGCGCAGGTCGTGTCGGTGCCCATGGCGCTGCCGCTGGCGCGGGCCGAGCAGACCTTCAAGGTCTTCATGGGATCGCTGATCGGCATCTTCGTGGCCATCGGCATCGTGTTGAACGTGATGCTCTACCTGCTCGTGATCCGGCCGGTGACTACGCTGTCCAAGGTGGCCAACCGCGTCAGCCTGGGCGAGCCCGACGTGCCGGAATTCAACACGAAGGGCAGCGACGAGATCGGGACGCTGGCGAAGTCGTTTGCGCGCATGCGCAACAGCCTCGACCAGGCGATCAAGATGATCGACACCTGAGGTAGCCCAGCCCCATGTCCGTGCCCTCCAATGTCGGTCCGTACCCGATCCGCGGTGTGATTGGACAGGGCGCAATGGGCATGGTGTACCTGGCGCACGATCCGGTGATCGACCGCCCGGTGGCGATCAAGACCATTCATCGCCGCCTGCTCGAGTCGAACGACGAGACCAGCATCGCGGCGCGCTTCCGGGTGGAAGCGAAGGCGGCGGGGCGGCTGACGCATCGCAACATCGTCCCGGTCTACCAGTTCGGCGAGGACGACGAGTGCGCCTACATCGTCATGGAGTACGTGGCCGGTCGCAACCTGCGCGAGTACGTGCAGCCGCCGCGCAAGCTGGACGTGCCGCAGGTGTTGTGCGTGATGCTGCAACTGCTCGACGGCCTGCACTATGCGCATGAGCGCGGCATCGTGCATCGCGACATCAAGCCCGCGAACCTGCTGATTTCCGACGACGGGCGCCTGAAGATCACCGACTTCGGCATCGCCCGCACCGAATCCTCGAACCTCACCCGCGCCACCTCGATCATCGGCTCGCCCGGCTACATCGCGCCCGAGCAGTACACCGACCGCGAGATCGATCGCCGCGTCGACGTCTTCTCCGCGGGCGTGCTGCTGTACCGCATGCTGAGCGGCACCACGCCCTTCGTCGGCACGGACGACGCGATCATGTACAAGATCGTCTACGAGGCGCACAAGCCGCTGAGCGAACAGGCCAAGGAGCCCGCGCTCGCGCCCTTCGACGCGGTGATCGACCGGGCGCTCGCGAAGAATCCGGCGGAGCGCTATCCAAGCGCCCTGGCGATGCGCACGGCGCTGCAAGCGCTGGCGACGGAGCCCTTGCCCGAGGTGCTGCCGGCGCACCTGCTGCTGCCGCCGCTGCTCGAAGATCCCGATGCCACGCGAGCCGCCCCGAAGAAGGCGCGGGACGTGCCCGCGGCTCCCTCGACACCCGCCACCGTCGCGCCCTACACGCCACCGCCGTCTTCGGCGTCCATGCCCTCGCCACCCTTGCAGCCGGCGACAAGCCCGATTGCGCCGCTGCATACGCCGGCCATGTCGCAGCCCGGCACCAGCCCGCCCTCGGTGCCGGCGCCCACGGGATGGGACACCGCCGCGCTGGCGGAAATCGAACACGAACTGGCCCAGCATGTCGGCGCGGTGGCGCGCGTGCTGGTGCGCCGCGCCGCGCGGGGCTTGAGTTCGCAGGCGGAAGTGCGGCACGCCGTGGCCGGGGCGATCGTCGATTTCGAGGCGCGTGAGCGCTTCCTGGCCCGCGCCGGCGGGCCCAGGACCCATCCCACGTCCACGGTGGCCGCCACCAACTTCCAGGCCTCCACCCGAACCATCGAAGACACGCCGGCCGGCGCGCCGATGCGCCAAGGCGACGTGGACAAGGCGGCGGCCGCGCTCGTCTCCTCGATGGGGCCGATCGCACGCATCGTCGCCAAGCGCTGCGCCGCGAGCTCGACGACGCGCGAACAATTCGTCGCCCAGGTGCTGGCGCAACTCACGCCCAGTGTCGATGCCCGCCGTGTGCAGGCTGACCTGTGGCGTGCCCTCGGATGAAAGCGGGCCTGCCGTGATTGCACTGCGCGTCACCCGCCGCCCCGGCGCCACCGTCCCCGACGAGACGGCGCTCGCGCTGCCGGCCAAGGGGCTGGTGATCGGCCGCTCGGTCGAATGCGGGCTGGTGCTCGCCGACCCGCTGCGGATGGTTTCGCGCCAGCATGCGATGGTGGTCGCGGTCGGGGAGGGCGCGCGCGTGCGCTGCGTCAGCGGGCATTCGCCCTTGTGGGTGAACGGTACGCAGGTCGCGCCGGGCGGGGAACTGCCGCTGGCCATCGGCGACCGCATGCGCGTGGGAGCGTTCGAACTCGCCGTCGAGACGGTCGCCACGCCGGCTGCACCGCGTGCGCGGCTGGACCGCTGGTTCGACCTGGAGAGCGTGAACGATCCGCTCGCTTCTGCGTCGCCGCTGCCGGTTGCGCCGTCGACGCCCGAGGGATCGTCTCCCGTGGCACCGCCGCGCGCATCCGCACCTACGCCCGCCATGCCGCCACCGCTGGCGACGCCCGTCGATGCGCCCTCGGACAACGCGGTGGTGTCGTGGCAGACGAGCCGGCTTTTCGTGCGGACCGTCTCACCGGCCAACCTGCGCGCTGCGGCCACGCCACCGGCGCCACCGCCACCGCCGCCGCCACCGCGGGCGGCCGCGCCCGTGGCCGCCGCGCGGCCGGCACCGCCGAGTGCGCCCCGTTCACCGGAACTGCATGAACTGGCGGAGGCCTTCCGGCGCGGCGCCGGCCTCGACGCCGACGTGGCGCCCATGACGCCGGAGTGGATGGAGCACCTGGGCGCTCTGCTGCGCGAGACCGCCGAGGGCACGCTCGCATTGCTGAAAAGCCGCTCGGTCGCCAAGCGCCAGATGCGGGCCGAGGGCACGGTGATCGCGCCACGCCAGAACAACCCGCTGAAGTTCTCGCCCAACGCGACCGAAGCCTTGACGCGCATGCTGCAACGCGAGCCGAGCCCCGGCTTTCTCGACCCGGTGGCTGCGCTGCACGATGCGCATCACGACCTGCTGGTGCACCAGGTGGCGATGGTGGCCGGCATGCGCGCCGCGGTGTTCGAGCTTTTCTCCCGGATGAGTCCCGAGGCCGCCGAGACCATGGAAGGGCCGGCGCACGGCATGACGCGGCGCCTGCCGTCCTTGCGCGCGGCAGCCCTCTGGCAGCGCCATTGCCAGCAGCATGCGCAATTGCTGGAGCACCTGGACGACGACTTCGAGACCATCTTCGGGCGCGAGTTCGTGCGCGCCTACGAGGCCCAGTCGCGCGACGACGACGACACCAACCCCTCGCCGCTGGAACCTCCATGGCCGCCGGCGCGCTGAGCGTCTCGCTGGGTGCGCTGTCGCAGGTGGGCCGTCGCGAATGCAACGAGGATGCCTTCGGCTACTGGCTGGGCCCCGGCTCCTTGGTGGCCGCCCTGTGCGACGGGGCCGGCGGCCATGGCGGCGGACAGGTCGCGTCGCGCGCCGCCGTGACGCACGTGCTGGAAGCCTTTGCGCAGCAACCCGAGGTGAGCGTGGAAACCCTGCAGTCGCTGGTGGAGGGCGCCAACAACGCCGTCGTCGCGCAGCAGGTGGCCGGCACCCCGACCTCCGACATGCGGACCACCATCGTCGTCCTGCTGCTCGACCTGCACAGCGGCGAGGCGCTCTGGGCCCATGCCGGCGACTCGCGCCTGTACCGCTGGCAAGGCGCCCAACTGCTCGGCCGCACGCGCGACCAGAGCCTCGAACAGAACCTGCGCGACGCCGGGTTGAGCGTCAGTACCGCCGAGGCCGGACAACTGACTTCGGCACTGGGCTCGCCGGACGGCTTCGATCTCGAATGCCTGCTGGCGCCGCAGGTGCTTGCGAATGGCGATGCGCTGCTGCTGTGCAGCGATGGACTCTGGTCGGCCTTCGACGAAGGGGAGATGGCGGGCAGCGTGGTCGGCTGCGATGGCGTCGAGGCGTGGCTGGATCGGCTGGAAGCGGGGGTGCAGCAAGCCGGGCGCAGCGACCAGGACAACTATTCGGCGTTGGCGATTTGGTGCGTGGCGGCGTGACTGTGTGGACCGACGTCCCTGAATGCCGCGCGCCCCCGGAATGAAACCGAGTTCATCTTCTCGGGCGCCCGTCAGGCTGCGAGGACGAGCGCGGTATGAGCATTGCGCCTTGGCTTGCCACCATGCCCTCGTACTGTTGTAATAATAAAGAACTACTTCGGCATTTAAGGCTTGGCGTTCTACCCCTCTACGAATTCGCACTCATGAGGACGTTACCCGACGCAGCGGTCTCGATGGCCCGCGATTCGCGACTGGTGAGCACACGGCTTGCCCCCATGTTCTTTGTCTCCGGCGCCGCCGCGTTGATCTACCAGGTCTGTTGGCAGCGCCTGTTGTTTTCCGCCTTCGGTGTCGACATCGACTCGGTCACGATCATCGTGTCGGTATTCATGCTCGGTCTCGGTCTCGGCGCGCTGATTGGTGGCGACTTGGCCGATCGCCTGCCAACGCTGGCGCTTCGCTTCTTCGCGGGCTCCGAGTTGCTGATTGGAGTGTTCGGCCTGTTCAGCCCGAACCTCATCAGGGCCACTGGCGACATGTTCGTCGGCGCGCCGCAGTGGCAGGTCGTCATCGCGAACTTCCTGCTCTTGCTGATCCCCACTTGCCTGATGGGCGCGACCTTGCCGGTGCTCGTGGCCCACGTCACGCGGCTGTGGGGCAACGTCGGCAGATCGATCGGCATGCTCTACCAGGTCAACACCTTCGGTGCTGCAGTGGGCGTGGCGATCGTCGGCTTTGGATGGTTCCTGCTCTTCGAGCTCGACACGGCCATCCGAATGGCGGCCGTGCTGAACATCGTCGTAGCGTCGCTCACCGCGGTCTGGGTGAAGCGGCATGGTTAGGTTTGCGTGGCTGTTGTCAATGGGCGTGGGGTTCTTGAGCCTCAGCCAGGAAATCTTGTGGGTGCGGTTGGTGTCGTTCACGCTCAAAGGCCTGAGCCAGTCGTTCGCCGTGGTGCTGTTCTGTTTCCTGATCGGCATTGCCGTCGGATCGGCCGTGGGCAAGCGTTTCTGCGAGCGCAGCGGCGACCTGCTGCGCATTTCGGCGATCGTGCTGGCCGCGGCGGCGGCGGTCGATATCTCGTTGATTCTCCTGGTGCCCGCCCTGGTGCACTGGAAGATCGGGCTTGCGGGCGTGCTGGCGCTCGTCGTGCTGACGGCCGGCATCAAGAGCGTGATGTTTCCCATCGCGCATCACCTGGGCTCCCAGCAATCCGGCTCGCGCATCGGACGTTCGGTTTCGAAAGTCTATTTCGGCAACATCGTCGGATCGACGCTGGGGCCGATCGTGATGGGCTATGTACTTCTCGACAATCTGACCGTCGACGCCTGCCTCCTTCTGGTCGGCTTGGCAACTGGCGCGCTCTCGCTGGCCTGCGCCCTGCGCGGACGTGCCTTTCCGGTGGCGCTGGCGTCGCTGGTGGTCGTCACGATGGCCGCAGGGCTGGCATGGTACGAATCATCAGGCATGGTCCGGGCAATCGCACTGGCGACGGAACGCGCGATCGACCTCAACATGGCGCCCGGTCTCAAGATCAACCACATCGTGCAGAACCGTCAGGGCATCGTGCACACCGAGGCGACCACCGACGGCATGCCCGATGCGACGCTTGGGGGCAACATCTACGATGGCCGCATTGCCGTGGACATGGCACAGAACTCCAACTGGCTCGACCGTGCGCTGGTGCTCATCGCCACGCATCCAAACCCGGAGCGGGTGCTGGTGATCGGACTGAGCACGGGGGCATGGGCGCGCATCCTGAGTTCATCACCGCGCGTCAAGGCGATGACAGTGGTGGAGATCAACCCGGGCTACCTCGAGATCATCCGTCAGTACCCGCAAGTGGCTGGCGTGCTGTCGGATCCGCGCATCCACATCGAAATCGACGACGGCAGGAGATGGCTGCGCCGCCACCCCACCGAGCAGTTCGACCTGATCGTGCAGAACACCACCTACTACTGGCGCGCCTACTCGACCAACCTGCTGTCGCGCGATTACATGGCGCAGATCTCGTCTCACCTGAGGCCGGGCGGCATCGTCGCGCTCAACAGCACGGGCTCGAGCGATGTCTTGCGAACGGCCGAGCAGGTGTTCGCCCATGTCGAGCGACGAAGGAGCTTCGTCTATGGGAGTCATAACGATTTCTCCCGGCCGATTGCCTCGGCCGACGCGGCACTCAGGGACCTGCGGCTGGACGATGCGCCGGTATTCGACGATGCGGCGTTTCAGGCGGGGGGACTTGCCCATGAGATGCTCCACGAGCCTTTCGTTGCGCCTGATCAACGTTACCTCGCCATGAGCGAGCGGCCGGACGTCATCACCGACCAGAACCTCCTTGTCGAACATGCTCATGGACGATTGCGCGACAATTTTCCGGGTGTCTATCGTCGCCTGGATGAGTGGCGGCGGGGAGGGACCGGATACTAGGTGCGTGCTCGTCTCCAGTTTCAGCAACGTCGTACCCTGGCCGCGGCGTGGCACGTGTCAATGACTTTGCGGTGCCTGGCTCTCACAGCATCCGAGGTGGCCTAAGCGCTTCGTCCAACTACGTTTTCTCGATCGGCTCAAGCAGGTGGACCAGCAGCGCCGGTTCCGGCGGCCACGCCGCAGGCCGCGCAGCGGCATCGCGCGCCGCGGCAAGCGGCCACCACAGGCTGGCCGGCGCCGGTGGCAAGTCGTGCAGGGGCTCCACAGCCAACCCCGCGCGCGGGGGCAACGAGGCGATCACGGCTTCGAGCACGTCCGGCCCCTGTGCGACAGCGTCGAGCAGCGCGGCCAGCCTCACCCAGCTCTCATCCGGGGAGGCCGGCACATCGAGGCGTTCCGCCAAGGTGAGCGGAAAGGCGCGCCCGACACGATCATGCGACGCCATGACGATGCCGCACCAGATCTCGCCAGCGGCCGGCAACGCCATGTAGCGCCACGGCGCGAAGCCGCCCAGGCGTTCGCGCAGCGTGGCGCCGTCCAGCGTCGTGGCGGCGAGGGCCAGGCCGCGTTGCAGCCAGCCATCCCAATCGCTGCGCCAACGTGGCGGCAGGCCTCGGCCGACGAAATCCCCGCGCGCCGGCAACTTTCCATACCAGCCCACGCGGCGCGACTGCGCTGACGACGACTTCACCATGATGCGGATGGGCAGCGAAAACGCGCCAGTTCCCGGAGTGTCCAGATGTCGGCGTCGGCCGAGCCGGCTGCAGCGCTTGCCTCGACATCGAGCTTGCGCGTATCGACGATCAGGGACAGTCGGGCGGGTGCGCCGCGCGCTCCCTGCCAGTCGTTGCGCAACAGCACCCGGAGCCAGGCGAACGGACCTTCATGCACTTCGGCGCCGACGCCAGAGGGGCCGGGCGGCAGGATGCGCAGCAGCACCTTCTGCGTGGAGGCCGGCCCGGGCCAGACCAGGTCCTTGCCGCGCGGCGGGCCGTTCTCGAAGCGCAGCAACTGGCCATCCACATCGACGCTGAATTGCAGCAATTCCGCATCCATGCGTTGCGGCGTGAGGCGCAACCGGAGTTCGGGCAGCGGCGCGCCTTGCGGGAAGAAGAGGGTACCGATGGCCGCCGCCTGCTCGAAGGCCGCCGGCACGCCCGCCGCGACGCCCGCGCCGCGCGCCTTCCATGGCCGGCTCGCCATGTCGACGCGCTCCTCCAACTGGTGGCGCCGGAACTCGTCGAACAGCCCGCCCGGGCCGAACAGGCGCGCGAAATCGCCCGGCGCCATGTCACGCGACGCGCCGCCGCCGAACGGGAAGCGATCGCGCGTCAACGTTGCGCAGGCCTCTGCGAGTTCGGCCAGCGCGGCATCGAAGTTCAGCTTGGCGCCACCGCGCGCGCGAATGAGGTTGGCGAGGTCCACGTAGAGCTTGCGCAGCTCGGGCGGCGCGCGGGCGGCCTCGGCGCGCAGGGTCGCATCCAGCTGGGCGGCGGCGCTCTCGTCGCGCTTGCCGGTGGTCAGCGCCTGCAGGCGGTCGAGTGCTTGCGGCCCGGCTCCGGCGGCATAGTCGCCGAGCGCGCCGAAGCGCGCCCGCAAGGCGCCGTTGAAGCCGTTCTCGGCTGCGCTGCCGCCCTGGGGTGGTGCGCTGAGTTCGTCGGCCAGGCGCGTGAAGAGGCGGCGCAGCGGGGAATCGGGCGCCGTGAGTTCGGCGGCCCTGCGCGAGGCGGCCTCCGCATCGGCGACGGGCGCCAGTGCGAGCGCATCGAGCTGGGCGGACCAGGCCGCGATCACCCGCTGCGCCTGCCGCTTGCCGACCTGCATGGCGATGTCGTCGCGCCAGCCGCGGTCCTTCTGTAGCCGCCGCATGTCGCCGGCGGTGTCGCCGAGCACCCAGTCGGCCTCGTTCGCAAGCGTGTCGAGCAGCGGATCGAGCGCCGGCAGGAGCCTGCGACGCCAATCGCCCGCGCTCGAATGCACCGGCATCGGGCCCGCGCTCGACGCGGTGAAGACGAGGGCGCCGCCTGCGCCCAGTTGCGTCGGCAGGTCTTGCGGCGGGTCGGTATCAGGCACGCGTTGCAGCAGCAGGTCGTGCACGCGTTGGGCGGGTGACAGCGCCGCGAGGGCGCCGCGTGCCGCGCGCACGCCGGCCTCGTCGGGGCGCATGGCCTCGGGAAGGCCGCTGCGCTCGATGAGGGTGTCGACATGACGCGACCATTCGGCGCGCTCACCGGCGCCGCTGGCCTGCACCAGGGCCTGCCCGACCCAGGCTCTCAACTCCGGACGGACCAGGCGCGCCGGCTCGGAAAGCATCAACGCCGCGCGCAGCGCCTCGTAGCGCGTCGCGCTGTCGGGGGCTTCGCGCAGGTCGCGCCGCAGGCGATCGACCAGCAGCGGCGCCAGGCTGCGATCGAGCATCTCGCGGTAGGCCTGCTCCGCCGAGCGCGCCAACCGCGGCCCCTGGAACAGGCCGAAGCCGAAGCCGGCCGGCGGTTCATCCGGGTCGATGCCGTCGTTGGAGGCCAGGCGCTCCAGCAGCGCATACAACGGCAGCACCTGTTCCAGGCTGGCCGATTCCAGCGGCCCGATGCGTTGCGTCAGTTGCTCGACGCGCGTGCGCACCGTGTCCACATAGGCGAGGTTGCGCTGGTAGCTCTGCCACCACAGCGCGGAGGCGGCCAGCAGCACGATACCGGCCATGCCCGCACCGACCATGACGGCGCGCCGCCGCCAGCGCAGCCGCCGCAAGCGCTGGCCCGCCAGTGGCGCCTCCGCAATGACCAGTCGCTTGAGCAAGGCGCTCAGGAAGTACGACTTGCCGCCGGCGTCAGGCCGGGCCAGCGGCTTCAGCGCCAGGCCATGACTGCGCGCGAGTTCGCTGATCACGCGGTCGATCGGGTTGCCCTCCTGCGTGCCGCTGGTCAACGCGATGGAGCGCAGGCGCTGCGCGGGCTCGACGGCAATGCCGGCAAAGGCCTCGCGCACGAAGCGTTCCAGCGGGCCGAGCAGGGCCTTGAACTGCGCCGCGAAGGCGTAGATCGGCAAGCGGCGATGCGCCATGCGTTCCTGCTGGAGCCTCTCCGGCGTGCGCTGCGCCAGGCGCTGCGCGAGTTCGTTCAGGCGCATGTCGAGATTGACCGGGACGCCAACGACATCGGCATCGAACACCAGCCCCCAGAACTGCTCGCGCTGCGCCGCGTCGAGGTCGCCGAAGGTCTCGATGAACCCGGAGAGCAGGTCGGCCTTGGTGACCAGCAGGTAGACCGGGAAGGCGAGGTCGAGTTCGCGCCGCAATTCGTCCAGCCGCGCCGCGACCGCCGCCGATTGCCGCGCCATTTCCGCGCCGCCCTGCAGCAGGTCCGGCACGCTGACGGTGACGATCACGCCGTTGATCGGCTGCACCGGCCGGTGCCGACGCAGCAAGGCGAGAAACTGTTGCCATTCGCGGGCATCGGCCGCGGCATCGCTGTCCTGCGTGAGGTAGCGGCCTGCCGTGTCGATGAACACGGCCTCCTGGCTGAACCACCAGTCGCACTGGCGTGTGCCGCCGATGCCGGCGAGCGGGTCGCGCCCCAGCTTCTCGGCCAGCGGAAAGCGCAGGCCCGAATGCAATATCGCAGTGGTCTTGCCGCCGCCGGGCGCGCCGATGATCAGGTACCAGGGCAGTTGCTGCACCTGCCGCCGGCGCTGCCACCAACGACGCGCGCCCTTGGCCTCGACGCCGTTGCGCAGCATGGCGAGTGCGTCGCGAAAACGCTGACTCAGTTCCAGGCCGACGTCGCCCTGTTCGAGCCCTTTCAGCAGCCGCTCGTTGCGCCGCCGGGCCAGCCACAGCGACAGCGCATACAGCCCGACCAGCAGCAGCGCAACCAGCACCAGCAAGCCGAGCCGGGCGCGCACGCCGTCGAAGGGATGCCACTTGCCGAAGACGAGCAGCGGCGCGGCGAACCACAGCAGCATCCCGGCCGCGCCGAGGTTCACGGCGATTTGCACGATGCGGGGCGGCGCCTTCATTCCAGGCTCATTCCGGGAACAACACGATCTCGACGCGCCGCAGCGGTCCGCTGGCCGCAGCGTCGACGCGGGCCTCGACCGCAATGCGCTCGTCACCGATGGCGAGGCGCAGCGCGTCGGCCGCGCCACGGGCCCATTCCATCGCCTGGTGCCAGGCCGAGGGCGTGCGCGCGGTCGGGGGATCGTTGCCATCGGTGTAGCCGACGACCAGCACCTTGCCCGGCACCTTCTTCAGCGCCGCGCCCACGCGCTTCAGGGCGTCGGAGGTATTGGGCAGCGCCTCGGCACGGATCATGACCACGCTGCGCAATGCCTCGTCGCGCACGGCCAGGCGGCCCGCATCGATGTCCTCGCGCAGTTGCGAGGCCAGTCGCGGCGGCACGGCCGCGGGGGCAGCGACAGGCGGCGCGGGTTCAGTGCGCGCCGGCAACAGTCCCTGCATCGACGCCAGCACGCCATCGACGCGCGCCGCCAATTGAAGCTGGCTCGCGCTGTAGACGCCCAGGGCCAGCACGCCCAGCAGCAGGACCATCGGCAGCGCGATGCGTGGCGCGCGCGGCGGACTGGCGGCGGCCGCGGCGCAGTGCCATGCGGGCACCAGCGCCGGCGACGGCGCCACCTGCTGCAGGGCCAGTTGCACGCGGGCGCGCAGGGTTTCGTGATCGCGGTTGTCGGGGCCGATGCGTGCGCGCAGCCCCAGGCTCAGGCAGGTGTGGAACAACTCGAGCAGCGCACGGTTCTCGCGCGGCTTCTCGGCGAGGCGCGACAGCAGGCGCAGCAACTTGTCGCCTCCGCTGGCATCGCCATGAAAACGCTGCAGCAACCCGGCGCCCCCCGTGCCCCAGGGGGCCGCGGCGAACTGCTCGTCGCCCCAAGCGCAGAGCACATAGCTTGCGGCCGCGACGCTGGGTTCGTCGACGCCCGCGACGCGCGCGTCGGCTTCGAAACCGGCCACCGTTGCGGACAGCGTGCGGCGCAACTCGGCGACATCGGCGGGCGTCGAATCGCGCAGGCGCGCGATCAATGCGACCAGCGGCAGGGCCTCCTTGCGCAGCGCACGCACTGTCGGCGGCTCATCGACCGCATCGACCCCGTCCATCGCGCCGGCGGCCGGCGACGCGGGCGCGGCGCCGGGTCGATTCACCGTACCCACCCCAGTTGCAGCTGGCGCGCCTGCGCATCGATGCGCGCGCGCGGCGCCAGCGGGCCTGCAGGCAGGGCCAGGACCGCCCGCCATTGCGATTGCTCGATCTCCCGGAACGCACCGAACACGGCGACGGCGCGCGCGTCGCCGCCGATCTCCAGCGCCAGTTCCCGCGCCTCGCCGGGGCGCAGGTAGAGCTTCTCGCGCACCAGCACGCTGGAACCGAGCGCGGCCTCGTCGTCGTCGTAGAGGCTGTCAAAGCTGGCCTTCTCGAAGCCGCTCGCGTCGCGAAGCACATAGACCCGCAGTGCCAGAGAGGCGGAGGCATTGCGCGCATCGGTGTTGAGATTGCGCTGTGCCTGCACCAGCAACTGGAGGTTGCGCTTCGGTCCCGCCACGGACAGCGCCGGACCGGGGTTGAACATGAAGTTCACGACCATCGAGGTGTTGACCCAGGGGATCTGGCGCTCGGCGGTGTCGCGCAGCACCTTGATGCGCACCGCCTTCATCATTTCCTCGACATCCACGCCGGGCGTTTTCAGCTCGGTGGCGAGGTGTTTCGTATAGACGCTGTTGCCGCCGATCGGGCCATCCTCGGCGACGCGGCCCGGCGCGGCGGAGAAAGCGATGAGCGCGCCCGGCGCGGCCATCTCGGCCAGGCCGCTGGCATTGCGCGAGCCGCGCCCGCGCGTCGCGAAGGGGTCGTTGCGGCACGCGTCGATGATGAAGATGCGGGCGCGCGGCCGCACCCGCTCCACATGCGAGAGCAGCGCTTCCTGCATGTCGATGGCCTCGTCGCGCACTTCGGCCTCGTCGCGCAGCGCGATGTCGACCGGCAGGAGGTAGTTGCGCCCGCCGATCTGAACGCCGTGGCCCGCGTAATAGAAGACCGACGCGACCTGGTCGTCGTCCATGCGCCGCGCGAATTCCCGCAGCACCCGCTTGAAGTCGCGGGCATTGAGATTGAGCTGCTCGTCCACCTCGAAGTTGAGGCTGCGCAAGGTCTGCGCGACCAGGCGGGCGTCATGCTCGGGGTTGTTGAGCGGCATCTCCGGATAGCGCCCGTTGCCGATGACGAGGGCCACGCGGCGTTGTCCGGGGGCGTCGACCTTGGGCTTGGATTGGGCCAGGCTGGCCGTGCTCCACCACGTTGGCAGGAGGCCGAGGCCAAGGCAGGCGAGCAGGCGACGGCGACTCATGATGCGGTGAGAGGACTGTGTACTGCGGACCGGCTGGACTCCCTGGCGAATCGCGTTCCATTCTCGGCTGTGCACTGCGGAGGCACAAGGGGAGCGGGGGAGGCCGCTACCCCTTCCTTGGGACGCTCCGAGGGCCGGCGCCTGGCTTGCTCAAGCCCCGCGGAATTGCACGCGCCGGTTCACGGCGGCAAGCGGGTCGGTGCCTTCGATCGGGCGTTCCTTGCCATAGCCGACCGTCTTCAGGCGTGCAGCGTCGATGTTGTGGTGGTTGACCAGGTAGTCGCGGACGGCGTTGGCACGGACACGCGACAGTTGCATGTTGTAGGCCGCGCTGCCAGCGGCGTCGGTGTGGCCCTCGATCGTCACGATGCTTCCCGGGGCCAGCAGCTTGATGCCTTCGGCAAGTGCGTCGAGCTGGGTGCGGGCGATCGGCAGGATCTCGGCCGAGCCGAAGCCGAACTGCACCGGCAGGGACAGCGCCGCCGGGGCTTCGGAACCGGGGTCGTCATGCGTAGCGGCGGCGGGGCGAGCGGCGGCTGCGGCGGTCAGCGTTGGCGCAGTGGTCATTTCGGACACAGCGGGTCCGGGGCGCGCTGTGGCCGCGGGACGCGCCGAGGTCTTCGGCCTGGGGGCCGCAGCGACCACCGTGGATTTCCTGGGGGCCGAAGCCTGGGCTGCAGCGGGCTCCGAGGCCGCGGGTGCATCGTCGAGCAAGCGGATCGAGCGGTTCTTGCCCAGCACGTCCGCAACATCCTGCGGATTCACGATCTGGCCTTCGCGGTACACGACCACCTTCTCGGCCTTGACCGGGAGGGCGACCAGGACACCGGCGGCAGCGAGTGCGAGGGCGAGGGTGCTGAGGTAGCGGTACATCGAAGTGCTCCTTGAGGGGGTGGATTCGTCAACACCCATGGGTTGCACCTGCCGCCTGGCCGGTTCAATCTTTTTCGATCGAACCGATGCCCTGGATCGAACGTGTGATGGCCGGGTTGCCGCTGTAGCGCACGTTGCCAATGCCGCTGATGCGCACGTCCAGCTTCGCGCTGGCGGCGAGCCGCACTTCGCCGTTGCCGCTGATGGTGACGTCGGCGTTTTCGCTGGCGAGCCGGGGCGCGGCATAGGTGCCATTGCCGGTGATGGAAAGTTTCTGCGCCGTCACTTTGCCGCCGCCCACCGTGACTTCGCCGGAGCCGGCGATGCGCACATCGAGGGTGCGCGCGTTCTCCAGGCGGTCGAGGCGGATCGAACCGCCGCCGGCCAAGGTCAGCACGAGCGTTTCGGTCCGCAGCGGGCCGATGCTGATCTCGCCCGTGGTGCGCGAATCGAAGGCGCGCAGGTTGCGCACAGCCAGCTTCATCCGGATCGGTTGGTTCGTCTCGACCTTGCCTTGCGAAAGCCCGATGACCAGGCGCCGGTCGCGCACCTCGGTCGTGATCTTGCGCAGCACCTTGGGTTCGGCCTCGATGGACAGCGATTCGCGCGTGCCCTGTTCGATGCTGACTTCGCCGGCGACCGAGAAAACCACTTCATCGAAGTCAGCGACGTTGCGGCTTTCGGTTTCCGCCCGCGCTGTCCCGCAGAAGGTCGCGGCAAGGATCGCGATGCAACCGGCAGCCAGGGTCGCTCCACGCGACAAGCGCCGCACCTGAAACACATGGGAGGGATGGTTCATGGTGCGGCTCCTGGCAAGAATCGGGCGATTGGATTCAACGTGGCATCGCAAGGTTCGGGGCCGGCGGGGAGGGACGTGCCAGGCAGGTGGTGCCGCCGAGATCCGCCGTCACGAACAAGGCGCCACCGTTGCGATCCGTGGCCACCATCTTCGCGCCTTGCTTTGCCTCGGCGCCCAGCGTGACCGGCCCTTCGTCGAACAGCAGCCGCCCGTACTGCCAGCAGCGCAGCTGGTAGGTGCCTGCCGCCTTGCGTACCGGTGGCTGGGGGGCCGGCACCGGCGGCAGCGGGGCGGCGGCGGCAGGAACCTGGGTCACGACAAGGTCATCGCCGCGGGTGGTGGGCGTGACACCCGCCGTCGCCCAGGGGTGCCATTGAAGCGCCACGCCCGACCCGATCACCACTGCAACTCCGGCCAGTGCAGCCACGAGACCGCGATGCTGCTTGCGACCGTTGATGAAATCACTTGGCTTGTACATGGAAGTTCTCCTGGGCGACTTTGCCGCCGCTGGCTTTCTCGAAGGCGGCGCGGATCATTTGCAGCGACGCGCCGGGCAAGGGTTCGAAGTCGGTGCCGACCATCTGCTGGGGCAGCGAGGCCATCACGTCCTGTTGCGTGGCGAAGCAGGAGATGGTCTCGGGCACGCCCTTCGTGTTCATCGACAGCTGGAAGCGCATCGCGCCGGGCAGGTTCAGCGGCTGGGCCGCGGCGATGCGGGAGTCACGGGCAAAGCGGTTCGGGAAGAAGCGGATGACCTTGGAATCCTCATCCTGCAGGTAGCAGTAGACGTGGGCGTCCTGCGACGGTTGCAGTGCGAGGTTGATGCTCTCGCCGCGGGCAAAGCGGGTCTGCTGCTTCGGCGCCGACACGGACAGCTTCAGCGGCGCTGCTTGGGGTGCAGGCGCGGGGGCCGAGGGCGATGCCGGTGCGCCGGCCACCGCGGTGGGCGGTACGTAGCGGGCCGGTTGCGCCGGGCGCGGGATCTTCGTGTGGTCCGCGGCGAGGAAGGCGTAGAAGAATTCCTCGTCGAGCAGCGCCTTGCGGCTGAGCCCGAGCGCCTCGCGATAGTTCGAGATCGCCTCGTCGACGGCCGGGTTGAACTCACCGTCGATCGGGCCGTCATAGAAGCCGCGGCGGCGCAGCTGGTTCTGGAAGTAGGCGATCAACTCGACGCGGGTCGCCGCCATCGAGTGGTACCAGTCGAACATCTCGAGCTTGGTCTCTTCGTTCGCCTTGGGGTCGGACACGCCCAGGCAGGTCCAGTAGGGCGTCTTGGTCAGCTTGCCGATGAGCTCGACGGCAGCCAGTTCGACCAGCCCGCGCAGGGCCTGCGTCTGGCCTTCGGAGCGGGCCAGGTTCATGCTGTAGTTGATGCCGAACTTGCGATACGCGGCATCGCCGTCGAAACCGCTGCCTTGCTTCAGGATCACCACCGAATTGCGCGAGGTGACACCGGGCAGCACGCCCATGTCGCTGGTCGTCAGCACGCTCAGGTCCAGCGCCAGCATGCTGGAGGCCGCGTCCTTCGCAACGCCCAGGTTGAGGTACGGAAAGATGCCGAGGCCGCCGTCCTTCTGGTTCTTGATCAGGTTCTCGTCGAACTGCGAGACGGAACCCTTGATGTCGTACAGCGGAATGGCCTGGTACGCCCCCTGGCTCTGCGCCGTGGCGAGGAAGCTGACCACGTTCAGCGTGTCCTTGCCGAAGGCGACCAGGCGCACCGCACGGCTGCGGCGCGACATGTCCGACACCGACGAGATCAGCATGTCACGCGTGCCGGCGTTCAGCTTCTTGGTTTCGTCGGTGATTTCCTCGGTCAGCATGGTGACGTCACGAACGCCGTAGTCGAGCAGCAGCGTGTCCATGCAACGCAGCGAGTAGGAGAAGCCCGTGATCGAGCGCTGGGGCCGATCCTCGGGGCCCTTCCGAACCTCGGCGGTCTGTTCGACCGTGGGCTTCTTGACCTCGAACGTCTGGCAGCCTGCGAGTGTCGCGACAGCGGCAAGGGCGAGGACGCGCACGAAAAGGGGCGGGTTCATGACATCTCCGTTGTTCAGAAGGGTTGGGGATCAGTTGCAGCCGCCGCGGCCAACGATGTTGATCGCGTTGGGCGCGAACACGAACACCTCGCGCGGTTGTGCGCCGATGCGCCCGCCGGTGTCAACGTTTCCGATGTTCTGGCTGCCGCAGGTGCTGGTCTGGTTCTGGTTGCCGAAGCCCTGGTTGTCGTTGGTGTTGATGCCGAGCTTCTTCTGCTGTTCGTCCTGCCGGCGCTCCTGCGCGGCGGCGCGGATCTTTTCCTTCGCGATCTTGGCGCGGAAGTTCGAGTCGACACCGATCAGTTCCTGCCCTGCGAAGGCATTGGCGCCAACGCCCAGCGTGGCGGCAATGAGGACGATGCGGGCGGTGCGGGTGAAGGTGGCGCTCATGTTGGATCTCCTGGGGGGAAAGGCCGCCGGCACGGAGGGCGCCGGCGGGGAAGGGACGATGACGAAGCCGGTTTACTTGGCGACGCCGATGCTTTGTTCCGCGGTCGACAGGAAGCCGGAAGCGGTGTTGGTCGAGTTGGTCGCGATGACGGTCGAGTTGGTCAGCTTGCCGTTGCCTTGTGCGCCGCCGATCTGCTGGGTGGCCGTGGACAGGAAGCCGGAAGCGCGGTTGGTGGCGCCGTTGGCGATCACCGTCGAGTTCGTGACCTCGCCGTTGTTCTTGGCGAAGCCCACTTCCTGGGTGGCCGTGCTGAGGAAGCCCGAGGCCTGGTTGTTCAGGTTCGTGCCGATGACCGTGCTGTTGGTGATCTTGCCGTTTTGCGTGGCGCGGCCGATGCTTTGGTTGGCCGTCGACAGGAAGCCGGAGGCGCTGTTGGTGGCGTTGGTGGCGATCACCGTGCTGTTGGTGATCTTGCCGTTCTGTTCGGCCACGCCGATGTTCTGGCGCGCGGTCGACAGGAAGCCCGACGAGGTGTTGCTGGCGCCATTGGAAATCACCGTGGAACCAGCGATTTCACCGGCCATCGCGCCACTGAAGGCGAAACCGAGGGCCACGAGGATGGAAGCTTTGCGAAGGATTTGCATGAGGATCTCCAGAGGTTGATGAGTGACAGGAATTACGGTGGGGCTTGCGGAACTGCTTGCCTTCCCGGTCATGGGTTGCGCCTGGTGGGGAAACGGTTCAAAGGAAATCGCCAGCTGCGCCGCGTTCTTTTCGACTGGATCCTCAATGGAGAGGAGGGCGGCCGCGCCCCGGCGCCGCGGATCCGAAGCTTCGTGCGCCAAAGCCACCTCCACTCCCATGAAAAAACCCGCCAGCGCGGGTGCGCGGGCGGGCAGGTTGGTGGTTGAAGCCGGCGCAACCGGCGCGTGCTTACTTGGCAACGCCCACGGCCTGGTCCGCGCTGGACAGGAAGCCGCTGGCCGAGTTGTTCGACGTCGTGGCGATGACCGTCGAGTTCGTCAGCTTGCCGTTGCCTTGCGCGCCGCCGATTTGCTGGGTCGCCGAGGACAGGAAGCCGGAAGCGCGGTTGTTGGCGCCGTTGGCGATCACCGTCGAGTTTTCCACCTTGCCGTTGTTCTTGGCGAAGCCCACTTCCTGCGTGGCCGAGCTGAGGAAGCCCGAGGCCGAGTTGTTCAGGTTGGTGCCGATGACCGTGCTGTTCTTGATCTGGCCGTTTTGCGTGGCGCGGCCGACGTTCTGGTTGGCCGACGACAGGAAGCCGGAGGCGCTGTTGTTGGCGTTGGTGGAAATCACCGTGCTGTTGGTGATCTTGCCGTTTTGCTCGGCGACGCCGACGTTCTGCTTGGCCGAGGACAGGAAGCCCGAAGCGGCATTGGAAGAACCGGTCGACAGCACGGTCGAGCCAGAGATTTCGCCTGCCATCGCGCCACTGAAGGCGAAACCGAGGGCCACGAGGATGGAAGCTTTACGAACGATTTGCATGATGAACTCCAGAGGTTGATGAGTGACAGGATTTGCGGTTCGGCTTGCGGAATTGCTTGCCTTCCCGCTCATGGGTTGCGGCTCGTTCGGGATCGGTTCAAACAAATTTCAATCAAATGTGATCGCGGCGTACGATCCCCCGGCGATGCCCGACAGCGCTCCGACCGAACCGCCGCCTCCGCGCGCACCACGCCTGACGGGCCTGCGTGGCACCCTGCGCGCGCTGGGCAACTTCGGGCTGATGGGCTTCGGTACGTCCGGCGCCGAGGAGGACGAGAGCTTCACCGCCAGCGACGGCCAGGTCATTCCCGTGTGCGTACTGGGCAAGGGGCCACCCCTCGTGCTGGTTCATGGCGTCGGTTGCTCGCATCGAGACTGGATGCCGGTGGCCCGGCAAATGGCGCGGCGCCATTGCGTGCTGGCCTGGGACGCGCGCGGCCATGGCGGCTGCCGGCCGGTGCATGGCAGCATCACGCTGGCTCGCCTGGCCAATGACCTTGCCGAGATGCTCGATCACTTCGGGCTGCAGCGTTCCGTGCTGGTGGGGCATTCCATGGGTGCGCTGACGGTGATGCAGTACTTGCAGCGGCACGGCACGCTGCGGGTCTCGGCTGTGGCGCTGGTGGACCAGTCGCCGCGCATCGTAACGGACGACGAATGGCGGCTTGGGCTGTTTGGCGGGTGCAGTGCGGCGATGCTGTCCGGGCTGATCGCCGGTGCGCGCCGAGACTTGGCCGAGACGCTGTTGAACGAGATCGGCGCGATCGGTGGCGCCTGGGTGCGGCGGCAGCTCGGTATTGAAACGTCACTTGGGCGCCTGCTGCGGCGGCGCCTGGGACGCATCGATGTCAGGCCCTTGCTGGACCTCGCCGAATCGATGGCGCAAGCGGATTTCCGGGACTCCCTGTCGCGGCTCGATGCGCCGCTGCTGGTGGTGCTGGGGGCGCGCAGCCCGCACTATGCGGGCGTGCCGCTGGATGTCTGGTACCGGGACACGGTGAAGCACGCGGAGGTTTCGGTTTACACGCGGGCCGGGCATTCGCCGCATGTGAGCGAGCCACAGCGATTTGCGCGGGAGTTGGAGCGCTTTATCGGCGACCACGCTTGAAGCAAGTCCAACATTGAAAACGCACCCTGCCCTGCGCGCGCTGCCGGGTTTTGCCGCGACGGCGACGCAGTAGGCCGTCGGCTCGACCGCTCAGTTAGGCCCAAGGCTCAGATATCTGCAGTACGAACAATGGACTTTCCGAAGCATGGGCTGCACGTTTCAAATGCGACGCTGCGCATGCCATCGCTGCGATGTTCCACACTAATTGACCCACGTCGCTCGGCTTGCCGGGGGGAGTCCTCTCGAGAGAGGTTAGGCGCCTCTTGGTTCACAGTATTGCACTTCTTTCGTAGCGTCATCTGTCCACCGACTACTAATGTTGTGCCTGCTGCAAAATTGATAAGTCGCGTAACCGCAAAGTCTGAGGGTCTTTGCCAGGTTCTTTTTGGACGAGCTAGAGGTCTTCCCGTCATGTGTAAGCCATCCGAAAAAATAAATCTTGTCTGCATCTTCGACGTCTCGACTGTGTATCGCGATCTCTGTGATCGATGGCGTTCTGCCTGCGTTCGTTGCAACTGGAACGACTTCTGCAAATTCATTGAAAAACACTGCCGGACTAAATGGATTGGCACGGTTGGGATGAAGTTCAAGCGCTCGGACGAGGGCTCCATACGCTTCACCGAGGTAGGTGGAGACGCTGTAGTCTCGACGCACCTTCACCACAAAGAACAAGTTATTCGCGCGACAACCAAAGAGCAATTCGTGTGGAAACTGGTCTGCGATGTAGATGACCGAAAACACCAGCGTTCGAAATCGGAAGGCAAACTTGGTCTTCGTTAACCTCTGGGCGATCATATTGACGTGAAGTTGAGATAGATGGGGGATTTGCATAGCTATTGAAAGTTGGTGGCCAACGCCAGCTTGAACCGCGGTCCCGGATTTTCGGGCCCGCCAGTTTTGAAGCACTGGATGGCGCTTGCCTCAGCCCAGCAGAGCGAGAACACCAGACGTAGCACTACCCAACACTGCTGCAACAACTGGATTGCCCATGAAGTCGCGGAGCAGGCCCTTGGCAGTAGCTTTCTCGGGCGGGGTAGCGTTGCATGACTCAATCTCCTCCACGAGACCAATAAGACTGCTGGCGATGTGTTGGAGGTTGTGATCACCGATTTGTATGCCTTGAGAGTTAGTGATGTTAATCGTCGTGTTCTGGAGCGAAGATTTATTTGAGTCGACCATTGAACCGTCCTTTTTGAGCTTGAGGGTCCAATGCGCTGGAATGGTATGCAGTCCGGGACTGTAGTTTGCCTCTAAGACTGTAAAGAACTCTTCCTTGCCACTTGGCAGGGGCCGTATGAGCTTGCAACCCTCTTCAACATCCAATGTGGGTTGAAATATGGACGCCGAGAGACCGTTTTTTGATCCAATAGCGGTCTTAAATGGTCCAGCCCTTGAACCATCACGCGACTCGAGGAATACCGTGTCGTTCATGAGGTCCTCAAAAGGATTTGCCATCTTACTTCCTCGGAACTAACGGACGAGGTGAACGCGCCCTAGGCACGCGGGTCGACCAAATTTTGGGAAGTTGGTCACTTGCAACTGAATTGAACTTCAGCGCCAGCATACGAGGAATAAGGCATATAAGGCTTTGCGTCTGAGCTTTGCACCGACATTCTCTTTCCTTGCTTTGCGCAGAATGCGGCGGCCTCTTTCAGTATCTCTACTTTCGTTGCGTTTCCGTTGTAAGCCCACGCATCCTCTTTTGCATAGACGTAGCTATCTCCACCGAGATCCACGATGCCTGAATTTGTTGCACACCCACCAAGTGCTAGCGGGATTAGTGCAGAGATAAAAATTCGCATGCTTACTGCTCGAAATGAAATTACCTAGCGGACGAGTGAGGCGACACCGTAGACGGCCGGGCCAGAGGCCAATACGGCAAACGGTACAGGGAATGCAGCGCACACGGTTTGCAGAAATTGCATGAAGTCCAAAAAAGGAGCACGAAACGCGTGGAAAACACAAGCCCCAAAGCTTGAAGTTCGTGCAACCGGGGACGCGAGCAGAATCACAAGACGTGAATGCGCGCACACCCTGACTGGAAATGCTTCGCGGAGGAAACCATCCCACCGACCTGTCGCTTCTGCGCTGTTCTTGGCACTAGCGGCAAGGTATTGACGGTCATAGGTTGCATTGCGCTTAAATTCCAATGGTCCAATTGCTCTAGAAAGCCTTAAAACTCCGATTCCGCCATGAATACTGTCCGCTGGAATATTTCCATCTCATCAGACACAGATCAGGTCGTGCGCATGTTCCCCGCCAGCCAAGGCGGCGGCAAGGGCGACTTCTCCCGCTTCATCGAGGAGGCCGTGCGGGCGCACATCCTCGACCTGTTGGCCCGGCAAGCCAAGGCGGTAAACGCCAGCGTGAATGAAGCCGACCTCAACTCCATAGTCGCCGAGGCGGTCGATCGGATCCGTCCGCGCGAGCACTGAAGTGTTCCGTACTCGGAACAGGCATCGCCAAACTCAAGTTCCGCAGCGACCCTTGTCATCCGACTTGAAGCAAAAGTCCGCCGTCAGGCTCGACGACTCCCACGGCACCTGCACACGCCCGGTGTCCTCGGCCACGGCAATCCGCACCCGCTTGAACAACTGCTCGATCTGGAGCCCCGGCGTCGACATGTTGGCCAGCAGGTGGCGCGCGTAGACGCTGTGCTCGCTGTTGGCGCCGTCGAGCGCGACGCCGTTGGGCGCGGTCGAGAAGGCGACCAGGGTGCCCACGGGCGCATCGAGCGTGGCAAGGCCGCCCGGCGTCGCGCCGCGGAATTTCAGGCGGCGACCGTCCGGGCCCACGATGACGCCGCCGGCAAAGGGATTCACCCGGCAGGCGTCGAGCACCACGATGTTGGCGCCGGTGCGGATCGCGCTGAGCCGATCGACGAATTCACCGACATCGGCACTTTGGCGCTGGATCTCGTCTTCTGTCTTCGGATCGGCATCGACCGGCACCAGGTAATTGCGGCCCTTCACCTGCACCCCGTGGCCGGCGTAGAACAGCATGCGGACAGCAGCCTTTGGCGCGCGGATCGAGAACTCGCGCAGCGATTCGATCAGTTCCGTCAGCCGGGTGTTCTGGCGCAATGTCACGTCATAGCCCAGGCCGCGCAGCGCACCCGCGACCGCGCTGGCGTCGCCGGGCGGATTCTTGAGCGGTGCGGAGCGATAGGCGCCGTTGCCGATGACCAGTGCGATACGTGAACCGGCGTCGCCGGCAACAGGCGGGGCCGCAAGGGCGCGGCCGAGGAAGGGCAGGGCTGCGGCGCCCACGGCGCCACGCAGCAGCAGACGGCGGGTCGGCAACGGGGCCATGGCGCTTACTCCTTGGGCGGCACGCCCGGGGCCAGCGCAGCCGCCTGCACGATGGAGGTGGCCTTCGCCTTGGCGAGCGCCGCGGCTTCGCTGCCGGCCGGCACCCGCAGGTAGTAGTCGCCGAGCTGGCCGGGGCCGCCGGCCAGTTCGCCTCCCACCTGCACCAGCAGCATCCGGATGTCGGCTTCCTTGGCGTCGGGTGCGAAGCTGATCTTCAGCATCGGGCCTTCCTCGACGCGGATCGAATGCAGCGCGCGGATTTCGTCGGCGCTGTCGCGTGCCTCGCCCAACAGGCTCACGATCACGCCGCCCTGGACCGCGACCACCGCCAGCGCCGCCATCGCATAGCTCGGGCGCATGCCGAAGTTGCCGAAGAAGGCGCCGATGCGCTCGGCAATGGTCGGCCGGTCGCCCTGGATCAGGCGCATGGTGCGCGCCAGGCCGATGGTGGCCGGCACCGCCGGCACGTTTTCCTGCACCTTGGCCTGCAGCGAGTGGTACCACTCCAGTTCGCTGCGGGCCTCGGGATGTTGCTGGAGGTAGGCATCGACCCAGGCGCGGTCTTCGGCGCCGATCGTGCCGTTCGCGTACCAGGGGAGCAACTCTTCAAAACGTTCGTTCATGATGTGTGCGCTCCCAAGCCAAAGGTCGCGCACGCGCGGTGTGTCGACGATGAAATGTTCTGGACCATGGTAACCACCGGATTTCCTTGGCTCTGCGAGCCTCCAAAATTGACCCAATCGTTGTCCATGAGACCCCGATCAACCTGCACGGGGCATGCCCGTGTCGCCTCTGTGTTGCGGGGGGTCGGCGGATGGTTCAAATTATTTATCCCGAACGCCTGTCAACTCGGCCAGAAGGTCAGCCTGCCAGCGCGCCTCTGGCGTCCGGACTACCACCTTCGCTGCGCAGGAGCGCCTGCAGACAGTTCTTGATCTTCTGGCGGGCGTGGAAAAGCCGGGTCTTGACGGTGCCTTCCGGGCAGTTCTGCACCTCCGCGACGTCGGCCAGGCTCATGCCCTCGTAGAACACCAGGTGCAGGCATTCCCGGTGCTCGTCCGACAGCTTGCCCATGCAGTGCTGCACGCCCTCGCGCCGTTGCTTTTCCGCCAGTTCCGCGTAACCGTCCGGCGTGTCGGAGGCTTCGGTCTCGGCGATGTCGTCGAGGTCGCCATGCACCTCGTCGGGCCGACGGGCGCGGTAGACCATCAGCGCCTTGCGGCGCGCGATGCCGATGACCCAGGTGGAAAACTGCGAATCGCCCCGGAAGCGCTGCGGAAAGCGCCAGACCTCGTAGAAGGCATCCGCCAGCACTTCCTCGGCCCGGGCGTGGTCGTTGAGCATGTTGAGCACATACGCGTAGACCTTGCGACTGAACGCCTTGTACAACTGGCGAAACGCTGCCTGGTCTTCGCGGCCAATGCGAACGAGCAGTTGGTTGACCTCGTCGTTGTCCATGCAGGCAGGGGGCGGTGCGGTGGCGTTGACGAAATATAACGTTTATGTCCGATTCATAGCGAATCTGCGGACACATCTGTCCGTATGCGAGGAAATGCCTGTTCGTGGGCACCCGTGGAACCGGCTTTGCCGGGCCACTGGGTGCGCCCCCTCGAGGGGGAGCGCCGTAGGCGCATTCGGGGGTGGGCTTATTTTTTGCGATACCAGGCGCAACCGTCGTCGTCGATGGTCTTGATGGCCCGCCCCGCGTGCACCAGGTAGTTGAGGCAGGCAATGCCTTCGCCAGTGGCCATGCCGAACACGGCCATCTGCGATTCGGTGATCGGCCTTCCGAACAGGGCGGTGAAGGTGTCCACCACGCGCTGGGGCGTCTCGAGCGAGGCTTCCAGCCGGTCGAGCGCGCGGTGCTGCGAGGAATCCAGGTAGTCCAGACGGGCGTGCAGGCCGTGGAAGCATTCGTTGTGCGCCGGCAGCACCAGCACGTCGTCGGGCACCTCCCGGCGCAGCTTGGCCAGCGAGGCAAACCAGTCGGCCATCGGGTTGGCATCGGGTTCGGTCGGGATGACGGACACGTTGGACGAGATGCGCGGGAGCACCTGGTCACCCGAGATGAAGACCTTGAGCGCGGGGCAGTAGAGGCAGGCATGCTCCGGTGAATGGCCGTTGCCGGTGACGACGCGCCAGGTGTTGCCGTTGATCTGGAGTTCCATGCCGTCGCTCAGGCGCTGGAACGAATCGGGCAGGGTGTGGATCTGGTGGCCGAATCGCCCGAACCTGGCGCGATAGGACTCGACGGCATTGCTGCTCCAGCCGGCTTCCTTGTAGAAGGCCAGCGCCTCGGGCGGCGCCTCGCGTCCGCTGTCGGAGGACATGACGCGGCAGGTGAGGTATTCGAGGCGCGACATCCACAGGCGGGCGCCGAGCTTGCGCGTCAGCCAGCCGGCCATGCCCACATGGTCCGGATGCAGGTGCGTGACGAAGATCCTGTCGAGGCCGCGGCGCTTCGGGTAGGCGGCGAACAGCTCGCGCCAGACGGCGGCGGTCTCTTCGTCGCGGATGCCGGTGTCGACCAGGGACCAGGCGTCGCCGTCGTCCAGCGCCCAGAGGTTGATGTGGTCGAGCTTGAAGGGCAGCGGCATGCGAATCCAGTGCACGCCCGGCGCCACTTCGAGCATGGTGCCGCGTTCGGGGGCTGCCTTGAAGGGGTATTTCAGGACGGGTTTTTCATCGGTCTGCATGGGGGTGTCTTGGAGTGGTTGTCGCCGGGGCGGCGTTGAGCGGCTGACATTTTGACAAGTCAGAAGGTGTGAAGATTTCGTAGCGAGGGCGCCGAGGTCGGGTCTGCGGCGCGGAACCGCACTCTCGTGCGGTGAGCACCGCAGGCCCGAGATCGGTGGCCGCAGTAGAAAGATTCGCACCTTCTTCAGTCGGCCGCGCACTCCAAGGCGAACGTCGGCACGTCACAGCGTCGGCTGAGCCACAGGCCACCGCCCAGCTCCTTGAACTGCCGGGACAGGCCGCCGCGATAGACCTCGGCGCGGTGGCGGAACAGGTGCGGATCGGTCAGGTCCTCGTCCACGATGTCGCGCTCGTAGTCCTCGCGGGCCACGACTTCCACGTAGAGGGCGCCCTTGCTCAGGGTGCCGAGGTTGCGCATGGCGCGTTTCAGGTCGGTCGGGTTCAGGTAGGCCAGCACGCCCTGGCAGATGACGAAGTCGAAGGGCTTCTTCGCCTGGTAGTCGACCACCGAGCCGCGTTCCCAGCCGAAGCGCCCGCACAGGTATTCGCTGAACTCGACGCCGTGGAAGGAGGCCTGCGGGAAATGACGCGCCACGATGTCACGCCACAGGCCGACACCGCAACCCACGTCCAGCACCCGGCGCACCGGCACGCGCAGGTACTTGAGGTAGGCGCAGACGAAGGCGCCCAGGCGCTCGACGTGCTGCGGGTCCGCCACCTTGGTCTTCTTGTCGAAGTAGTAGCGCTGGTAGTAGGAGGCGTCGAAGGCGGCGGCGCTGACGGATTCCATGGGCTGGGGTCCTTGTTCAAATCACCGATCGGTTGCCGGGGGCTGCGGCACCCATTGTGCCGCCGGCCGAATGGGGTAGGGCCGCCACCTTCGATCGGGTGACATGCGCGCGAGACCCACCGCGCGCCTTCGCTCATTCGCCGATGGACCCCGCCCGATCGACTCCCGCATCGAGCTTCACCTTCTCCTTGCGCGCATCGAGCACCTCGACCTTGCCGCCGTCGATCTCGAAGCGCATGAGGTCCTCGCCGACGGCCAGCGGGCCGTCATAGGTCTTGCGCGTGCGCGCGACGATCTCCGTGGGTGGCACGTCCAGCGGCGCGTTGGCCTTGAGCGTGATGATGTGCGTGTAGGCCGCCACCTTGGGCCGGGCCTTCGAGAAGATCTTGCCGGCTTCCTCGGGCGTGGTGTGGTGCGCGGCGATCTCCTTGAAGCGCGGATAGGCCTTGAGCAAGCCGGGATCGATGTCCGCGACCTCGTGGATCAGCAGGTCCGCGCCCTTGGCCATGGCGGCGATACGTTCGTCGTAGGTGGTGTCGCTGGAGATCACGACCTTCTTGCCGTCGTACTCGATCACGTAGCCGAAGTTGTATTCGATGAGGTCGCCATGGTGCGTGGCGAAGGCGCTAACCTTGACGCCCGCGTTTTCGTAGACCACGCCGGCGTCGATGTCGTGTGCGTCGAAGGCGATGCCGGCGGGCGGCAGCTTCTCGTCGTCGATGCGCGTGCGGATGTCCTCGGCAAAGGCGGCCGTGAGGTTCCTTGTCATCGCGACCGTGCCCTTGGGGCCGTAGATCTTCATCGGCGTGGTGCGCGAGGCGAAGGGCGTCGGCAGCCAGCCGGTGAGCCACAGGTCCGGCAGGCCGACGAGGTGGTCCGAATGGAAGTGCGTGAGGAAGCTGGCCGTGACGTCCCTGAACGGGATGTTCAACTGGGCCAGGCGGATGGTCACGCCGCGGCCCAGGTCGAACAGGAGCTTGTCCTTGCCAGCCTCCACGAGGATCGACTGGCTGAAGCGCACGTTGCTGGGGACGGGGCTGCCGGTGCCGAGCAGCGTGACGTTGAGCGGCGCGGCATGGGCGGCGACGGCGGCACATGCGATGGCGGCTGCGCCTGCGATGCGGCGGATGAAGGATTGGAACTGGATCATTTGGAATCTCCCTGAATCAGCGTTGCTTGCCCGGCGCCGTCTCTTTGAGCGAGAGCGCCACCAGCAGCCCGATCACCAGCGCCACAGCCGCGAGGTGCATGATGTATTGAATGCCGAAGTGCTGCGCCACATAGCCCGCAATCACCGGCGCGATGCCGCCGCCAAAGATCTCGCCCGTGCCCACCACGATGCCCGAGGCCGTCGACATCAGCTTGGCCGGCACCGACTCCGCGCTCAGCGGGCCGACGGTCAGGCAGATCATGCTGAAGATGAAGAACAGCGTGACGAACAGCCAAGTGAACAGGCGCCACGGCTCCGCACCGGTGTGCATGAGGAAGTAGAGGCCAACGGCCGCGCCGGTCACCGACAGGATCATCACCGGCTTGCGCCCGATGCGGTCCGACAGCGCCGGCATCAGCAGCGTGCCCATCGTCCCGCCGAAGCCGATCGCCGAGAGCACCAGCCCCATCTGCTCCAGCGACAGGTGCAGGTAGTCGATCAGGTAGCTCGGCAGCAGCGCGCTCAGCACCACGAGGTTGGTCAGCCAGCACAGCATGCCGATCATGTTGAGCGGGATGTTGCGGTACTGGAACACATCGGACCACTTGTGCGGCGAGGCATCGTGCGTGGTCGTGTGCGCGGCAGCGACAGTGGCCGGCGTGTCGCGCAGCATGCGGTACAGCAGGTATGCGATCAGCAGGCCGGGGATCGACACCATCGCGAAGATCCAGTGCCACTCGACCACCTTGAGCAACTGCGTCACGAGGATCGGCGCGATGCCCAAGCCGAATAGGGGCAGGGCGGCCTGCTGGATGCCGATGTTCATGCCCTGGCGCGATGGCTTCGATGCGTCCAGCGTCGCGACGATGCTCGACGGCGTGTAGGCACCTTCCGCGAAGCCGATCAGCGCGCGGATGAACATCAGGCTCATCACGCCGGTGGCCAGGCCGCTGAATCCTGCAAGCAGCGAGAACACGATGATCGCGGGGATGATGACCTTGCGATGGCCGAAGCGGTCGGACAGGTTGCCCATGAACAGTGCGGCCACGCCCCAGGCGATCGCGAGCACGCCGGTCACCTGGCCGAGCTGCTGGTAGTTCAGGTTCAGGTCTTTCGCGATGACCGGGAACAGCGGCAGGATCATGAAGCGGTCGATGCCGACCAGGCCGAAGCCGAGGCAGAGCAGGGCGACCGCCTTCCATTCGTAGCTGACGTCCCAGCGGGATTTCGCCGGCGCGGTGACGGGATGGCTTGCGACGTAGGTGTTCATGGTGTTTGTCTCCTTGTGTGCGTCGTTCAGGCGGCGAGCGCCTGCGGTGCTTGCTCGCTTTGCTCGGCCTGCACATGCACGCCGTGGCGCTTCAGGTCGGCCGCGAGGTCGTCGACGAGACCGTTGACGTCGCGGGCATTGGCGACCGCGCCATAGAGATAGAAGTCGGGCCGCACCAGCATGGTCTGGATGCCGTGCTGTTCCATGTACGGCAGGTACTTGTGATCGACATCGATCAGGGTGCCTCGCGCGGCGATGTTGCCGACGACCACGCGCTTCGCGCCGATGGCATCGAGGAACGCGCGCTGCGATGAACCGAGCGACGGTGCGCTGCCACGCGAGACGAGCACGAAGCCCAGGCCGACGACTTCATCGAAGCGACCCTGGCGTTCACCCGAGCGCACCGTGCCGTGCGGGCTCAGCAGGCCAGCAGGCGCTTGCACCGCGCCGTCCGCATCGCGGCGCAGGATGCCGTCGGTCAGCGAAGGGAAGGCGGGCGGCGGCGGCACCTTGCCGCTGAAGAAGGCCTCGTCGCGCTCCGCGGCCTTGTCGGCATCGGGGATGCAGATGATCTTGCCGAGGAACATCGACAGGTCGATCACATCGCTGACATGCGGCCGGCGCTCGGGCTGGTACGTGTCGAGCAGCGTGTCGTCGGCGTGGCCCTTCAGGATCAGGTCGAGCTTCCATGCGAGGTTCCAGTCGTCGCGCAGGCCGGCGCACATGCCCTGGCCCATGAAGGGCGGCATGACGTGCGCGGCATCGCCGGCGATGAGCATGCGCCCCTTGCGCCAGGTGTTGGCCAGCAGCGAGCGGAAGGTGTAGACCTTGTGGCGCACGATGGTGGCCTGGTCGCGCTTCACCCAAGGCTCCAGCAGGTCCCACGCGACATGCTCGTGCTCCAGTTCCGCGGCGGTCTCGTGCGGCAGGCGCATGAACTCCCAGCGGCGGAAGTAGCGGCCGTCCTTGATGCCGGCCGGCACGATGGTGGTCGGGCGGATCGGGTTGCAGTACTGGGCGGCGGGCGGGATGTCGAGCGTCACGCCTTCGTTGGGCAGCACGTCGATCACCAGCCAGTCGGCTTCGAAGCCGCGGTCTTCCTGCGTCGAGCCGATGGCCTGGCGCACCAGGCTGTTGGCGCCGTCGGCGCCGATCAGGTACTTGCAGCGCACGGTGCGCGTTTCGCCGGACTCGGTGTCGCGCACCACGAGCTGTGCGTAGTCGGCGGTCTGCGTGGCTTCGACGGCCTCCCAGCCGAGGTTCAGCGTGACCTCGGGCCGGGCCTGCACCACCTCCTCGAACATCTTCTCCAGCGTCGGCTGGTGCACGAAGTTGACCTCGGGGCCGCCGGAGATCGATTCGGATTCCCAGTCGATCGAGAGCAGTTCCTTCCACTCGGCGTTGAACCACTTGTAGTGCGGGCCGGCATGGCTCACGGCAGGCAACTGTTGGCTCATGCCCAGGGCGGACAGCACGCGGTAGAGCTCATGGTCGATGCACACGGCGCGCGGCAGCGCATAGCGCTCGCGCCAGCGTTCGAAGATGGCGACCTTGTGGCCTTGCCGTGCGAGCGACAGGGCCATGATCTCGCTGACCGGGCCATAGCCGATCTGCACGACGTCGTAGAAGGGAATTGCGCTGGTGGTCATGGTGAGTCTCCTTGTGCCGCTGATCAGCGGACTGCCGTTTCGTGGTTGACGATGAAATCCTCGGGAAGCGAAGGGCCCCAGACGTAGAGCGAGTCCTCGCCGGGGTGGTCGGCCGCGGGCCAGGTGTTGCCGGCCTCGACGTAGTCGATGTCGAAGGAGTACTCCGCATAGCTGCCCCACGGGTCGCGCACATAGCGGAAGTAGTTGGAGCCGAGCACATGGCGGCCCACGCCCCAGCCCTTTTCGTAGCCGGCTTCGGCCATCTGCTGCGTGCCCTGGCCGACCGCGTCGAAGGAGGGCACGCACCAGCTGCTGTGGTGCAAGCCGCCGCCGTTGGACTTGGCCAGCGCAATGAGGTGGTGGTCGCTGCCGTGCGGCGTGTGCAGGAAGGCGATCACCGAGCCGGATTTGTCGGAGAGGCGCAGGCCCAGCACGTCTTCGTAGAAGGCGCGGGCCGCATCGACGTCGACGCTGAACAGCAGGATGTGCGAGAGGTAGAGTGGCCGCGTCGGCTGCGCCTTGCTGCGGCTCGGCGAGCGACCCGCATTGGCGCTGGCGGGCGGGAACTCGCGTGGTGCGGGTTGCGAGGGCGAGGACTTGTCGGCGACGCGCAGTTGCATCGCCATCGCGTCGGGGCCTTCGATCCAGATGCCGGTGGGCTCCGCATGGGCCGGTGGAGCGATGGTGGCGATGCCCTTGGTCGCCAGGCCCTGCCTGAAGCGCGTTTCGTCCGACGCATGGATGCCCAGGCTGATCCATTCGAGGCGCTTGGTATCGCCGCCGGGGAGCACGCGGGCCCACCGATGCGGGTGACCGAAGGTGTAGAGCGCGAGCGCCCCGCCTTCATCGCGAACATCCAGGCCGAAGGCCGTGTAGAAGTGGCGGGCCTTCCCCAGGTCGGGCACGCTGAAGACGAATTCGTCCACCGAGTGCACCGCCAGGATGCCGTTGTCGTGAGTGCTTGTCGTTGCAGTCATCGTTTGTCTCCTTGGTTCGGGCAAAGCTCCGCCCGCGCCGCGTCTTGCGGCTTGTTCGCTAGTGAGGGCGGTGAGGTTGGAGTGGGTCAGATGACCCGTTGACGCTGCGTACCCAGCACGCCGGCGCTCAGCGTCATGACGTCGCCGCGCTTGAGGAACTGCGGGTTGGGCTTCATGCCCAGGCCCACGCCCTGCGGCGTGCCGGTGATGACCACGTCGCCGGGCAGCAGGGTCATGAACTGGCTCAGGTACGACACCACCTCGGCCACCGGAAAGATCATGTCGGCGGTGTTGCTCTGCTGCTTGACCTCGCCATTGACGGCCAGTTCGAGCGGGATGCTCTGCGGGTCGGGCAGTTCATCGCTGGTCACGAGCCAGGGGCCGATCGGGCCGAAGCCGTCGAAGCTCTTGCCCTTGCCCCACTGGCCGTTGCGCTTGATCTGCCAGTCGCGCTCCGACACGTCGTTGGCCAGGCAGTAGCCGGCCACGTGCTTCAGCGCATCGGCCACCGACACCTTCTTGCACTGCGTGCCGATGACGAAGCCCAGTTCGATCTCCCAGTCACCGGCGACCGAGCCTTCGGGCAGTTCGACGTCGTCATTCGGGCCGGCGAGCGAGGTGAGCGCCTTGGTGAAGACGACCGGCTCCTTCGGGATCTCCAGGCCCGACTCTTCCGCGTGCTTGCGATAGTTGAGGCCGATGGCGACGAACTGGCGCACGCCGGTGACGGGGGTGCCGAGTCGCGTGCCTTCGGGCACCAGTGGCAGCTTCGACAGGTCGATGGCGGTGAGCGCCTGCAGCTTGGCCGGCGACATCCACTCGGGGGTGAAGTCGGGGATCAGCACGGACAGGTCGCGGATCTGGCCGTTGGTGTCGAGTGCGCCGGGCTTTTCTGCCCCTGCGGGGCCGTGACGTAGCAGCTTCATGGGTTTGCCTTCGGTGGTTTGATTTGGACGGTTTGTCTAGAACGAACTTTATTCGTTTTGACGAAAGCGTCAATATGACAAAGAATCCAAAACCGTAGGTGCTTTCCCTAGGGGTGCCGTTGAGGAGGTCATACGGCTTTGCATTCAATGGCAGAACAAGGCGGAGCGCCGCAGACAGTGCTTTGGCACGGCAAGGCGATCCAACGCAGTTATGCGGTTGAAGGCGAAGTCGTATGACTTCGTCGTGTACCCTCGCGACCCATGGCAACCAGGCAAGTCGAAGAAATTCCGGAAGATCACCGCGTACGCGTGGGTGCGCAGCGGCGCGAGAAGACGAGGCTGCGCCTGCTGGAAAGCGCGCTGTCGGTGTTCGCGGAGAAGGGCCCGGACGCGGCCGTCATCGACGACTTCATCGCGGCGGCGGGTGTGGCGCGCGGCACCTTCTACAACCACTTCAAGACCACCAACGAGCTCATGCTCGCACTGGCCGCCGACATGAGCGACGAGGTGCTGGCGATCGTCGACCCGATCGTGCTGGAGCTCGACGATCCCGTTGCGCGCGTCGCCGCCGGCACGCGCATGTACATGCAGATGGCGATGCGCTATCCGCTGTGGGGCGGCTTCATCACGCGCGTCGGCACGCGTATCGCGACGCGCGGGCAGCTTATCGACGTCTACCTCTCGCGCGACCTGGAGGCCGCGCGCAAGGCGAAACGCATCCAGGTCGACAGCGTGACCGTGGCGCGCGACATCGTGCTCGGCTCGATCTTCTACGGCATCGAGACGATGCTGACCGAGCCGACGCAAAGCCACCATCCGGAGCACATCCTGCGCAGCGTGCTGGTGGGATTCGGGCTGGACGCGAAGGAGGCGGAAGCCATCGCGTACATGCCCCTGGCGGTGCCGGACGCGATCAGTGGGCCGATCTTCTCGGCGATGAAACCCAGGACGACGGCCTTTTCGCCTCCGCGGCAGGCTGCGAAGCGCGGCCGCGCGGTATGACGCGGGCGAGGAGAGGGGCGCGGAGTACTTGCGTGACCTGAGGCTTCGAACGGCCCGGTCTTATTGCCCGAACAGCCGCGCGATGCCCCCGCGCAGATGCGCCTCCATCGCCTGCCGCGCCGCCGCGGCATCCTGGCGCTCGATGGCCTGTTCCACGGCCGCGTGCTCGCGGCACACACCGTCGCGCCGCTCCCCCTGCGGCCGGCCTGCAAGGCTGCGCGAAAGCCCGATGCTGAAGCGGGTCTGCGGCGCCAGGGCGGTCATGGTCATGCCGAAGAAGCGATTCCCGCAGGCCTGCGCCACCGCGTCGTGGAAGGCGATGTCTTCCGCGACGGCGTCGCTGCCCTCCGCCAGGGCCTGATCGAAGCGCTCGCGGCACAGGCGGATGTGGTGCATCTGGTCGGTGGTGCGCATCCGGGCGGCCTGGGCCGCTGCTTCGCCTTCCACGAACAGGCGGAATTCCAGGAAGGCGCGGATGTCGGCAATGTTCTCCAGCGTGTTGACGGACATGGGCTTCGCCTGGGGCAGGGCGTCGGTGACGAAGGTGCCGGAGCCCTTGCGCACATGGACACGTCCTTCGTCCCGCAGCCGTGCCAACGCCTGCCGCAGCACCGGGCGTGACACGCCGAGACGCTGCGAGAGCGCCATTTCTCCCGGCAGGCGCGCACGCGGCTCGAAGCCCGGCGTGCCGAGCAGTTGCATCAGGTCCTCGTAGACCTTGTCGCCCAGCAGCCGCGCGGCGCCGCTTGCAAGCGAGGCGGCCGGCTCGACGTCAGCGGATTGCGGTGTGTTCATATGACAGCTATTGACAGGGTAAATACAAGTTTGGCTTGGATTGACGCTTGAATGGCCTGAAAGGACAATTCACAGCACGCTTACAACCCTGTCAAAGATATAAAAAGCTGTCAATCATGTCAACCATCCGCAGCCTCCGTACCTACCGCATTCCCGATCGTCCCAGCCTGATCTGGCTCGAAATCGAAACGAGCGACGGACTCGTCGGGCTGGGGGAAACCTTTCGCGGCGCGGCCGCGGTCGAGACCTGCCTGCATGAGGAACTGGCGCCCTGGCTGATCGGGCGGGACGCGCGGCAAATCGAAGGCATCTCGCGCCACCTGCTCACGCCTTACGTCGGCTACGGCAGCTCGGGCGTGGAGGTGCGCTCGGCCAGCGCCGTCGACATCGCGCTGTGGGACCTGGCCGGCCAGCGGCAGGGCGTGCCGGTCTACGAGGCGCTCGGCGGCGGTGCGCGCATGAGCGTACCGGTCTACAACACCTGTGCAGGCTATGCCTACAACACCACCGGCAAGCGGCGCGACATCGGCACGGGGGACGAGGCCCAGGGCCCGTACGACGACCAGGTCGCCTTCATGCGCGATGCCGGCGCCCTGGCGAAGAGCCTGCTCGACGAGGGCTACAAGGCCATGAAGATCTGGCCCTTCGACATCTACGCGCCCGCCAGCGGCGGCCACCTGATCAGCCTGCCCGACCTGGAAAAGGGTTTGCAGCCGTTCCGCCAGATCCGCGAGGCGGTCGGCAACCGCATCGAGGTGATGTGCGAGTTGCACAGCCTGTTCGGCGGCCATTCGGCCCTGCGCATCTGCCAGGCGCTGGAGGAATACAACGTGTTCTGGGTCGAGGACCCGCTCTGCAAGATGGACGATGCCGCGGGCCTCGCCGACCTGCGCCGCCGCACGCGCGTACCGATCTGCGGCAGCGAGACGCTGGGCGGCCTGCGCCCCTTCCGCGACCTCCTGGCCGCGGACGCGCTCGACGTGGTGATGCTGGACCTGGCCTGGTGCGGCGGCTTCACGGAAGGCCGCAAGATCGCCGGATTGGCCCAGGCCTACAACCGGCCTCTGGCCCCGCACGACTGCACCGGCCCGATCACGCTGATGGCCGGCCTGCACATGGCGCTGCATGCGCCGACCGCCATCTACCAGGAGGTGGTGCGCGCCACGCTGGCCACCTGGTACCGCGACATCGTCACCGTGCTGCCGGTGATCCAGGATGGGATGGCCCAGCCGCCCGTCGCGCCCGGGATCGGGAGCCGGCTGCAGGACAGCTTCAAGCAGCGGGCGGACCTCATCGTCCGGGAAAGCCGCTGAACATGCACATCCAGATCGTCGGCCTCCACGCCCCGAACGCCCCCCGGCTGCGCGAGCTGCTCGGCCCCGGGCACGAAGTCGAAGCCCTGCAAGCCTTCCCCGCATCTGGCGACATCCGCGCGGACGTGGTCATCGGCAACAGCATCAACGCCGACGAGGCTGCGCGCCTGCAATGCCGGCTGGTACACGTGCCCGGCGCAGGCTCGGAACAGATCGCCTTGTCATCGCTGCCTTCGGGCGCCACCGTATGCAACGTCCACGGCCACGAAGTGCCGATCGCGGAGTTCACACTGCACGCCATCCTGGAGCACGTCCTGCAACTCTGGCAGTACCCGGCGCGCCTCGATGCCGATGCATGGGCAGCGGCCTATGCCAACCGCGCCCAGCACGACGAGGCCGACGGCAAGACCGTCGCGATCCTGGGTTTCGGTCACATCGGCCAGGAGATCGCGCGCCGGGCGCGGGCCTGCGGCATGCACGTGATCGCCGTGACGCGCAGCGGCAAGCAGGGCGCCGCGGAACTGGCCCACGAATACGTGGCAGTGTCGGCACTGGACGAGGTGCTTGCGCGCGTCCAGGTGCTGGTGATCTGCTGCCCGCTCGACGACGGCACCCGCGGGCTCATCGGCGCGCGCCAGCTCGCGCTGTTGCCATCGCAAGCCCTGCTCATCAATGTGGCCCGTGCGGAAGTGGTGGACGAGCAGGCGCTCTACGAAGCCCTGCGCGACCAGCGGCTCGGCCGTGCCGTCCTCGACGTCTGGTACCAGTACCCGAAGAAGGGCCAGCCGCCGGTGAGCCCTTCGCGCTGGCCGCTGCATGAGCTGCCCAACGTGCGCGCCACGCCGCACATCTCGGCCATCACGCCGGCGCTGCTCGATCGGCGCTATCGCTTCATGGCTGGGAACATCGAGCGACTGCAGAAGGGGCAACCGCTCCTCAACGTGATCCACCAAGCCGCCTGAACACAACCGCCGGCCACGCGCCTTCCCGTCCACGCATTCCAAGGAGATCCCCATGAAAGCCCAGACCCAGAACCCCTCGTCCGCACGCCCCCTCGCCAGGCGCGCATTGCTCGGCATGGCGGCTGCCGCGATGCTGGCCGGCGCCTCATGGCCCGCACTTGCAGCGGAAGACGCCGCGAGCTACCCCAGCAAGATGATCCGCATCACCGTGCCCAATCCGGCCGGCGGCACCTCCGACGTGCTGGGACGCCTGCTGGCCAAGGAACTGGGCGAGATGCTCAAGCAACCGGTCATCGTGGAGAACAAGGCGGGCGGCAACGGCAACATCGGCGCGGCCTATGTGGCCAAGTCCGCGCCGGACGGCTACAACCTGCTGCTGCTCGACATGAGCGTGCTGACCATCGGCCCGAGCGTCCAGCCGCAAACCACCTACAGCCCCAAGGACCTCACGCCGATCGCGATCCCGGCCTATTCGCCGCACCTGTTGGTGGTCAAGAACGATCTGCCGGTGAAGAACCTCGACGAACTGGCCGCCTATGCCAAGAAGAGTGCCAAGCCGATCAGCTTCGGCACGCCGCTGGCCTCGATCAGCCAGCTGGCCGGCATCCTGCTCGCGCAGGACAAGGGCTTCGAGTTCAACGTCATCGGCTACAAGGGTGGCGCGCAGGCCCTGGCCGATCTCGCAGGCGGGCAGATCGACAGCGCCATGGCGAGCGTGATCGCCACCAACCAGTTGGTGAAGGGCGGCAAGGTCAAGGCGATCGCGGTCACCAGCGCCAAGCCCTTCGCTGCGACACCGGGTGTTGCGACTGTGGCCTCGCAGATTCCCGGCTTCGTGACGGGTTCCTGGCAAGGGCTGCTCGCGCCGGCCAACACGCCGCCGGCCATCCTCGACAAGTTGCAGGACACCATCAACAAGATCGTGGCGCGTCCCGAATTCGCCAAGCACCTGGAAGAACTGGGCTCCGAGCCCTCGGGCATGAACCGCCAGCAGATCGCCGAATGGATGAAGACCGAGACCACGCGCTGGGGCAAGGTGGTCAAGGACAACAACATCAAGGCGGAGTAGGGCGCTTGCCAGCGGGCGCTATTTCAGCAGCCCGCGTCCGATCACCTGCGCCTGGATCTCCGCCGCGCCCTCGAAGATGTTGAGGATGCGCGCGTCGCAGAGCACGCGGCTCATCTCGAATTCGAGGGCGTAGCCGTTGCCGCCGTGGATCTGCAAGCCGGCATCCGCATTGGCCCAGGCCACCCGCGCCGCCAGCAGCTTGGCCATGCCGGCCTGGATGTCGCAGCGATGGCCCTGTTCCTTCTCCGTCGCGGCGAAGGTGGTCAGGTGCCGGGCCATGACGGTCTCCGCCACCATCATCGCGAGCTTGTCCGACACGCGCGGGAACTCGACCAGCGGTCGTGAAAACTGCCGCCGGTCATTGGCATAGCGCCAGGCCAAGTCGAAGGCGCGCCAGGCCACGCCGACAGCACGCGCAGCCGTCTGGATGCGCGCCCCTTCGAAGGTCTGCATCAGTTGCCGGAAACCCTGCCCGCGCACTCCGCCGAGCACGCCATCGGCCGCCACCTCGAAGCCATCGAAGGCGATCTCGTATTCCTTCATGCCGCGATAGCCCAGCACCGCGATCTCGCTGCCGCTCATGCCTTCGGCCGGGAAGGGCAGGGCATCCGTGCCCCGCGGCTTGGCGGCCAGGAACATCGACAGGCCGCCATGTCCTTCGACGCCCGGCTCCGAGCGCGCGAGCAGCGTCATCAAATCGCTGCGCGCCGCATGCGTGATCCAGGTCTTGTTGCCGTCGATGCGCCAGCCACCGTTGGGCAGGGGCGTCGCGCGCGCGCGCAGCGAGGCCAGGTCCGAGCCGCTGTCCGGTTCGGTGAACACCGCCGTCGGCAGCACCTCTCCCGAGGCGATGGCCGGCAGCCAGCGCGCCTTCTGGTCGGGCGTGCCGGCCGATGCGATCAGGTCGCCTGCGATCTCCGAACGCGTGCCGAGCGAGCCGGCCGCGATCCAGCCGCGGCTCAGTTCCTCGGTGACGATGCACATGGCCCGCTTGCCGAGGCCCATGCCGCCGAATTCGGTCGGGATGCAGATGCCGAACACGCCGAGTTGCGCGAGCTTGCCGATCAGCGCATCGGGGATGAGTTCATCGGCCAGGTGCCATGCGTGGGCATGGGGCGTGATCTCCTGTTCGGTGAAACGGCGGAACTGGTCGCGGATCATGTCCAGTTCCTCGTCGAGCGCGGATTCGCAGAGCTGTTCCCCACTGCGCAATGCGTCGATCAGCGCCGAGCGTGCGGCAGGCGTCCCGCCGCGTGACTGCAACTCGCGCACTGCGGGGTCCGCCATGACCCGCGCTGCCGCATCCTGCAAGCCGAGTTCCTGCGGGCGGAAGATTTCGTTCTGGCCCATGGGAATGCCACTGGACAACTGTGCAAGGTACTCGGCCAGGCCAACCGCCAGCACCTGCGCATCAAGCGGGCCGAGGCGGCCTTCATCGGCCAGCCGCAGGCCCCATTGGGCGGAGCGCACGACCGCCTCCACGAGCGTCGCTGTCCAGGCGAAACCATGGAGCGCGCGTTGCTCCGCATGCAGGACCGAGGCGTCGGCGCGCCCATCGTGGCAGAACATGCGCTCGGCGGCGCGTTGGGCAGCATCGCCGTACTGGCGTGCGGCTTCCGCAATGCCCTGGAAATGCGCAACAAGCGGCGGAGCGTGGACGATGGCGTTCATTGTTCGCGTGGTCTCGAAGTGGTTGTGTCAGCAAGCTGGCCCGGCGACCAGCTTGGCGTCATGCAGTTCACCGATGCGGGACGGGGACAGCGAGAGCACCTCGGCCAGCACGGCGTCGGTGTGTTCGCCCAGGTGCGGCGCGCGCACGCCCGGCTCGCGGACGGCATCGGACAAAGTGGCTGCCGCGCCCGGCGCAGGGTAGCGATGCCCGCTCGGATGATCCAGCTCGCTGAACATCGTGGATGCCAGCGACAGCCGCGGCTCTTCGTTCAAGGCGCGGCTGAGTGTCATGTAGGTGCTCCAGCAAACGCCGGCGTCATCGAAGCGTGTGCGAAGTTGCGCAAGGGGCAGGGCGCCGATGGCCCGCTCGACCAGCGGAAACAGCGCATCGCGATGCGAGAAGCGCTGGCCCTCATCCATCTCGAAGGACACGCCGAGAGCGGCTTCGATCTGCGCGACGGCCTGTTCGAGCCGCAATGCCGCGAGCAGCCCCGTCCATTGGCGGCGCGTGATCGCGGCCACCATCACGCGCTCGCCATCCGAGCTCATGAAGTCACGGCCGAAAGCGCCGAACAGCGCGTTGCCATGGCGCGGACGGTCGCCGCCGTCCAGCACCTCGGCGATCTGGCCCATGTTGCCCAACGCGGCGAGCGCAACATCCGACAGCGGCACCGTGATCTCCCGCCCGCGCCCGGTGCGCAGCCTATCGCGCTCCGCGGCGAGTGTCACGAAGGCCGCATAGGCGCCAGTCAGCAGGTCCCAGGCGGGCAAGACGTGGTTGACCGGACGTTCGCCGTTGTCGGCCCCGCCGGTCATGAGCGGAATGCCGAGGGCCGCATTGATGGTGTAGTCGAGTCCCGAATCGCCATTGCGCCATCCCATGACGCGCACCGTGATGAGATCCGGGCGCAGCGCGCACAGCCTTTCATGCGCAAGAAAGCCGTCCTTCGGAAAGTTCGTCACCAGGATCCCGCCATCAGCACCGGGCGCGGTGACGAGGTCCACGACAAGCTGGCGGCCCTCCGGGCGGGACAGGTCGATGGCGATCGACTTCTTGCCCTTGTTCAGCCCTTCCCAGTAGTAGCTGTGCCCGCCCTCCGAAATCGGCCAGCGATGGAAATCCGGACCGCCGCCGATCGGGTCGATGCGGATCACTTCCGCGCCAAGCTGGCGCAGGTGCAAGGCGCACGAGGGCGCGGCGATGAACGAGGCGCACTCGATGATGCGCAGGCCGGTCAGCAATGGGTACACGGGTGAGGGCTCCTCCTGGTCCAGCAGTGTGTCATGTGAAGACCGGAACCGTGATCGACGTGCACGGCACCGCGATCATGCCGACCTTCGCGACTGCTGCCTGCCGGCGCCACCGCGTACAGATCGACGTGCTGATCGAGGGGTGAACTGTGAAGGCGCTGGAGATCGGTCTTCCCTGTCAAGTCGAAATCGAGACAGCGCCTGCGAATTACGTCACGGCGCTGCGCCAGCCTTCACCGCCTCGACCGCCCGAGAGCGCTTGCGCAACTCGGCATACGCGTCCGACTCGCGCAGCAGGCGGCCGGCCAGCGCGCGCAACTTGTCCACGTCCTGGTCTTGCAGGAAGAAGGTGGTCGGCAGGTTCATGAAGTACTTGCGCTCCACGGGGTCCTTGATCGAGTCGAAGCTCACGTCGATGGCCTCGAATTTCAGTTCGGGCACTGCGGCTTCGGCCGAGGCCTTGGACTCGCCGCCCAGCCTGCGCTCGGCCACTTCGAGTTTTCTCTTGTCGGCCCAGCGCTGCGCGATGTCCTTCAGCAGTTCGACCGACTCATAGGAGAAGTGGTCGATCGGCACGCTCGACGACTGGAACAGTTGGGCCGTGATGCCAGGCGAGAAGGGCAGGGTGTCCCAGTCGGTCGCGGGTGCCGAACGGGAGTTGACGACCACCACGTAGATGTTGCGCAAGGCCTGGAAGTCGACCTGCTTCTGGTAGGCGGGGCTGGCCTCGATTTCCTCAAGCGTTTCGACCACGCCGCGCAGCCCGAGGTTGTCCGATATGCCGCCATCGACGATATGCAGGTACGGTCGATTGGCACTGTCCTGGAAGCTCTTGATATCGCGGTAGCGCAGCAATGCCCGCCCGGCCGGCCGACGCTCGTCGTCGCCGCTCGTCACGTCCTGGACCCACGCGGGCATCGTGTTGCCGCACTTGCCGCCGTAGTTGCGGTACGTGACCGGTGACAGCACGGCCGGCACGGCAGACGAGGTGGCCGCCGCGCGCGAAAGCCGGACCTGGCCGACGTCGGAACACAGCAGGTCGAAAGTGCCTTGCGAGAACGCGAAGCGCGCGCCGGTCGAAAGATCCGTGCCCGTGACTTCGATCGCGGGGCCGGGCGTCTTCAACAGGTCGTCAAAGGTTGCCCCGTTGAAGAGGATTTCATCGTAGTAGTCCGCAGCAAGTTCCGAGCGGCCATACAGCGGGCTCCCGAGCTTGAGCCAGTTGACGGGATTGAGCGTGCGTTGCAGCAGGGCGCCCTGCACGTTGCGCTTGAGGAAGCGCGGCTCGAATTCGGTGAAAAGCTTGTCGCCGTACAGCGCATAGGCCAACGCGGTAAAGCTGCCGCCAGACACGCCGGTGATGATGTCGACCTCATCCAGCAGGTTGACGGGCTTGCCGTTCACGACCACGTCCTGCCGGCGCAGTTCCTCCAGCACGCCGTAGGCAAAAGCCGCTGCGCGTGTCCCGCCGCCCGAGAAGGTCAGGACCACCAGTGTCTCGGGGTTGTTCTTCACCACCCTGGAGCGCTTCAGCAGGTTGGCTGGCCGGTATCCGGCTGACGGGTCGACCGCGGCGATTGGCACGTTGACCGGCGCCAGCGTGTTGCAGCCGCCCAGAAGTAGCGCGGCGAGCGCGCTGGAGAGGCGGCCGAAACGCAAGTGCCTTGAACCGGAAAGCTTCTTCATGAACCAGCCCTTTGAATGATTCGTTCGTGACGCTGTAGCAAAAATCATCGCATCACCGACGCCAGCGCAAGCCGGCATTGCCGAAGACGACGCGATGCTCTTCGCCGCCCGCGCATGACAGTGACTTCGGAACTGCCGAATGGGGCCGCGACAGGAACCGCCGTGGGGTTGTGTTGCAGGTGCTGGTCTGGCCGCTCGTCGGCGCGGCGATGTCGCAGCCAGCCAAGTCTTTTCCCGGCGGCAGCAGGATTGCGAAGCCGAGCGCGACAAAGGAGCCAGGCGCGAACCTTGAACGCGTGCAACGCATACGTTCCGCAGCCTAATGTCGTCATGGCCGGCGGGCAAGACCGCCTGACCAGTTTCCCTTTTGGACGCGCCACACGCGGCCGTCCAACCCCGCAAATCGATCTGTGATTTGTCCTGTCAAGGCCCCGCGGGGGCGGTTGCCTTGCTGCCCGAGCGGACCATTCGCTGCAGTTCCGGGAGGCACGAGCCGCAATTGGTACCGCATTGCAGTGCGCCTTGCAGTGCGGCGAGTCGTTCCTTGTCGTCACCGGTGCAAATGCGCAACTTGTCGGTGATGGCTGTCTCCGTGACACCGAAGCAACTGCACACGACCTTGCCGCGCGATGCGACGCCGGCCGGCGCTGTTGCGCCGGGTCGCAGCAACTGGCGCCCGAAGGACTGGGCCGGGAGTTGCTCCTGCAGCAGCGTCTTGATCCACGCCTCCGCGCGCGTGTCACCGCCGAGCAGGAACGCTTCCAAGTGGGCGTCAGTGCCCACGCGCACCAGTCTCGCCGCGCGGCGCTGGCCGTGGCGGGCGTCGGAATAGCGCAGGGTGTCGGCGCTCGACAGGCCGAGCAGCTGCTCGACCTGCAGCAGCAGCGCGTCCGGCGCGGGTTCGTACGCGGCGGCGCGGAACAGCAAGCCGGTGCGCTCCGTCTCCCCGCTGGAGAGCTTGCCGCCGGACCCGAAGGGCACGCAGGTCGCAAACGGGAAGCGTGCCATCAGGCCGCGCAGTGCCAGTTCGGCGGACAGTGCCTGGTCGGTGGGGAGCCACCCGACGGCAAGCAGGTTCCAGGGCATCTCCGCCTTGAGAATCTTCACGGCCGAATGCTTCAGTTCCGGCTGCTTCGAGTCCGGGCAAAACGCCGGGTTGGTGAGTGCATTGACGCCACCCACCCGGTCTCCGATGCTCGTACTGCCGCTCAGGTACTCGGAACCCCAGTGCATGGGGATGAAGGCCTGGCTCATGCCGACCTCCGCGCTGGCCTGCACCGGCAGCACCAGGGAGCCTCGCCTCGACGTCACATGGACCAGGTCGCCGTCCTTGAGCTGCCTGCGCGCCATGTCCTGCGGATGCATCTGCACGACCGGCTCGGCCACATGGCCGAACAGCCGGCCGAGCGTACCGGTTCGGCTCATGCCGTGCCATTGGTCGCGCAGGCGGCCGGTGTTGAGGGAGAAGGGGAAGCGGGCCTCGCGTTGCTCGGCCACAGGCTTGTAGGGCGTGTCGACGAAGCGGGCTCGGCCGTCTGGTGTCGGGAAGCGGCCGTCTTCGTAGAGGCGAACGCGTCCGGTGCTGGCGCCTTCGGGCAGGGGCCATTGCTGCGGGCCTTGGGCGTCGAGCATGGGCCAGCTCAAGCCGGTGATGTCGAGGTCGCGTCCGCGTGTGCTTTCGCGGTGCTCGTTCCAGATCGATTCGGCGCCAGCCTCGCTGTCGAGCGGGTAGGGGAACAGCGTCGTCGATGCGCGCGGGGGCAGTCGGGCCTCCAGTCGCTGGGCGAAGTCCGTGGCGGCGGACCAGTCATGCCGCGTCGCGCCAGGCGCCGCGACGGCCGGGCGCACGCGCGAGATGCGGCGCTCGCTGTTGGTCACGGTGCCGGTCTTCTCGCCCCAGGTGGTGGCGGGCAGCAGCAGGTCGGCATAGGCGCAGGTGGCGGTGGTGGCAAAGGCCTCCTGCACCACCACGAACTCGGCGCGTTCGAGGGCGCGGCGCACCGTCGCCTGGTCCGGCATGGATTGGGCAGGGTTGGTGCAGGCGATCCACAGCGCCTTGATCTCGCCGTCAGCGGCGGCCTGGAACATCTCGACGGCGGTCTTGCCGGGCGTGGCGGGCACGTCGGGCACACCCCACAGCGCGGCGACTTCGGCGCGATGTGTCGGATTGGACATGTCGCGGTGCGCGCTCAGCAGGTTGGCCAACCCGCCGACCTCGCGCCCGCCCATGGCGTTGGGTTGGCCAGTGAGCGAGAAGGGGCCGGCGCCCGCCTTGCCGATCTGCGCGGTGGCCAGGTGCAGGTTGATGAGGGCGGCATTCTTGGCGGTGCCGGAGGATGACTGGTTGAGGCCCTGGCAGTACAGGCTCAGCGTGGCGGCCGAGGTGGCGAAAAGGCGCGCGGCTTCCAGCAGGTCGGCCTTGTCGATGCCGCAGGTCTGCGCGACCTTGTCGGGCGTGCAGTCGCGAACCGTGGTCTTCAATGCGTCGAAGCCCGTGGTGTGCGCGGCGATGTACTCGGGCTTCGTCCAGCCTTCCCACAGCATGAGGTGCAGCATGCCGTGGAACAGCATCACGTCGGTGCCGGGCTGGATGGGCAGGAACAGGTCGGCGATCTCGGCGGTGTCGGTGCGGCGCGGGTCGGCCACGATGATCTTCATCGCCGGGTTGGCGCGTTTCGCGTCCTCGATGCGGCGGAACAGGATCGGATGGGCCCAGGCCGTGTTGCTGCCGACGATGAACAGGCATTGGGCGTCTTTGAAGTCGTCGTAGCAGGCCGGTGGCGAATCGGCGCCGAGCGTCTTCTTGTAGCCCGCGACGGCGCTGCTCATGCACAAGCGCGAGTTGGTGTCGATGTTGTTGGTGCCGATGAGGCCCTTGGCGAGCTTGTTGAAGACGTAGTAGTCCTCGGTGAGCAACTGGCCGGAGACGTAGAAGCCGACCGCGTCGGCGCCGTGCTCGCGGATGACGGTGGCGAACTTGTCTGCGGCGGTGTCGAGGGCGGTGTCCCAGGTGACGGCCTGCGGGTCGGCGTTGCGTTCGAGGCGTTGCATGGGTTGCAGCAGGCGGGTCTGGCGCGTGACTTCGGCCGAGGCGGTGAGGTGCAGGGTCGAGCCCTTGGTGCAGAGGCGGCCGAAGTTGGCCGGGTGGTCCGGGTCGCCCCGCACGCCGGTGATCTGGTCGCCCTGCGATTCGATGATCACCCCGCAGCCTACGCCGCAGTAGGGGCAGGTGGACTTGGTTTCTTTCATGGCTTTTGTGACTTGGATGCGGGCGAAGTCGTCCCTTGGGCGGAGCGCCCGGTACGCGGTACGGGCCGTGCAACCCCACTGCACCGGCCGCTTCGCGGCTGCCCTGCGCTGCTCGCGTTTCGCGGGGTCTGGCTCGAACTCGCTTCGCTCAGACAATCGCCAGCCCTGATCCGCGCTCGCGGAGCGGGGATCCGCTCACTTCGCGCAGCGAAGTTATGCGGATACCAAACGCTGCGCTGCTCGGCGGCGCAGAGGGGTCGCCCGACCCGTACCGCATACCGGGCTTGGGGGTGGGCTGAGATCGCGTCCCCTGTTGGGGTGCGGCAGCCCTCACCCCGGCCCTCTCCCAGAGGGAGAGGGAGGAAGACCAACAGCCGACCCGTTGCGGAGGGTGGTTGAACGTAGATCCGAGCGTTGTCTTCCGATGAGCGGCCGCGCAACGCAAGCGCGTCCACGTCGGCGGGTGGCATGCGGTGCGGGTTGGTCGATCCCTTGTGCGCTGCCGAAGCGCGCAGCGGTTGGCGGATCAGGGCCACATGCTGTTTGAGCGAAGCGAGTTCATGTGGACCCCGCCAAACGCGAGCACTGCAGGGGAGTCGCGAAGCGACCAGTGCAGTAGGGTCGGCCGGCCCGTGCCGCATGCCGCCCGTCGACGCGCCCCCGGCCCCTGATTCACCAGAGCCACTCGCAGTGACCATTTCAAGCACCATGCGGCGCCTGCACATCAAAGCTCTCGTCCCCTAATGGTCCCGCGGGCACAGCCCGCCCGGGACCAGCACGGGGCGCCTCCAGGTTCAGCGCAAGCGTCTCCAGTTCGCGCGCATCGAGCATCACGAGCCCACCCTCGACCTTGCACGCAAACTTCGGCGTACACCCCTCGTCGGGCTGCTTCGCGCAGCCGTCCTCCAGCCCGATCGTCCAGTTGTGCAGCGGACAGGCCACGCTGTTGCCGAACACGATCCCCTGCGACAGCGGCCCACCTTTGTGCGGGCAGCGGTCCAACAGCGCGAACACCTCGTCCTGGCTGTTGCGGAACACCGCGACCGCCACGCCCACAGGCCGCGCCACGCGGCGCGCACCAAGCACGGGGATTTCGTCGATGCGGCAGATGGTCTTCCATTCGGTCATGCCGATACTCCTTGCGCGATGGCCGCGACCGGGGTGAACTGGCGCACGTCGACCGACGCCTGCACCGACTCGAACCACGGGTCCGGCTCGCCATCCAACGCGAACTGCAACCGCTCCCACAGTGCCTTGCGTCCTTCGGCGTCGTCAATGATTTTCTTTTTCACGTAGTCCAGCCCCACGCGCGAGATGTAGTGAACCGTGCGCTCCAGATACCAGCCCTCGGTGCGATACAACTCGAGGAAGGCCCCGGTGTACTCCATGACTTCCTCGGCCGTCTTCAGCTTCACGAGGAACTGCGCCACCTCGGTCTTGATGCCGCCGTTGCCGCCCACGTACACCTCCCAGCCCGAGTCCACGCCGATCACGCCCACGTCCTTGATGCCGGCCTCTGCGCAGTTGCGCGGGCAGCCCGAGACGGCCAGCTTCACCTTGTGCGGCGAGTACATCGCCCACAGCGCATGCTCCAGGTCCTTGCCCATCTGCGTCGAGTCCTGCGTGCCGAAGCGGCACCACTCGCTGCCCACGCAGGTCTTCACCGTTCGCAGCGACTTGCCGTAAGCAAATCCGGAAGGCATGCCGATGTCCCTCCACACGTCCTGCAAGTCTTCCTTCTTCACGCCCAGCAGGTCGATGCGCTGCCCGCCCGTGACCTTGACCGTCGGGATCTTGTACTTGTCCGCCGCATCGGCAATGCGCCGCAGTTCGTCCGGCGTCGTGTGCCCGCCCCACATGCGCGGGATCACGGAATAGGTGCCGTCCTTCTGGATGTTGGCGTGGCTGCGCTCGTTGATGAAGCGGCTTTGCGGATCGTCCTTGGCCTCCTTCGGCCAGGTGCTGATGAGGTAGTAGTTGACGGCCGGGCGGCAAGTCGCGCAACCGTCGGGCGTGGTCCAGCCCAGGCCCTCGTAGACCTCCGCGTGCGTGAGGTACTTCTCCTTGCGGATCGCGTCGCGGACGTTCTGGTGGCTTGCATCGGTGCAGCCGCAGATGGCTTTCTTCTTCGGTGCGGCCGAGTAGTCGCCGCCGGCCGTGAACATCAGGATCTGCTCGACCAGTCCGGTGCAGGAACCACACGAAGCACTCGCCTTGGTGTGCTTCTTCACCTCATCCAGCGTGAACAGGCCCTTCTCCCGGATCGCCTTGCAGATCGTGCCCTTGGTCACGCCGTTGCAGCCACAGACCTCGGCCTCGTCGGGCATCGACGCGGCCTTGCTGTGGCCTTCGTGCCCGGTGTCGCCGATGTTGGACTCGCCGAACATCAGCTTCTCGCGGATGTCGCCGACGCTGCGGCCATCGCGCAGCAGCTTGAAGTACCAGCTGCCATCGGCGGTGTCGCCGTACAGGCACGCGCCGACCAGCTTGTTGTCCTTGATCACGAGCTTCTTGTAGACGCCACCGAAGGGGTCGCTCATGACGATCTCCTCGGTGCCTTCGCCGCCCATGAATTCGCCCGCGCTGAACAGGTCGATGCCCGTGACCTTGAGCTTGGTCGAGGTCAGCGAGCCCTGGTAGCGTCCGATGCCGAACTGCGCCAGGTGATTCGCCGCGATCTTGGCCTGCTCGAACAGCGGCGCCACCAGGCCATAGGCAATGCCGCGGTGCGCGGCGCATTCGCCGACCGAGTAGATGCGCGCATCGGTCACCGTCTGCATGGTGTCGTTGACCACGATGCCGCGGTTACAGTGCAGGCGCATCGATTCGGCCAGCGCCGTGTTGGGGCGGATGCCCACGGCCATCACGACGAGGTCGGCCGGTACTTCGCTTCCGTCCTTGAACCTGACCGACTTCACGCGCCCGTCGTCACCGCCCACGAGCTCCTGGGTCTGGGCGCCGATCAGGAACTTGAGGCCGCGGTCTTCCAAGGACTTCTGCAGCAGCCGCCCCGCCACGTCGTCGAGCTGCCGCTCCATGAGCCACGGCATCACATGGACCACGGTCACGCTCATGCCGCGCAGCATCAGGCCGTTGGCTGCTTCCAGGCCGAGCAGGCCGCCGCCTATCACGACCGCATGCTTGTGCGTCTTCGCGGTCTCGATCATGCAGTCGGTGTCGGCGATGTCGCGGTAGGCGATCACGCCCTGGAGATCCTTGCCGGGCACCGGCAGGATGAAAGGGTTGGAACCGGTGCACAACAGCAGCCGGTCGTACGCCGCCTCGATCACGCTGCCGTCGTCTGCCACCGCGCGCACGACACGCTTCACGCGATCGACCTCGGTCACCTTCTTGCCGGCATGCAGCGTGATGTGGTTCTCGGCATACCACTCCCAGCTGTTGAGCACGATCTCTTCCACGGTCTGCTCGCCTGCCAGCACGGGCGACAGCAGGATGCGGTTGTAGTTGGGATGCGGCTCCGCGCCGAACACCGTGATGTCGTAGAGCTCAGGCGCAAGCTTGATCAGCTCTTCGATCGCGCGTACGCCGGCCATGCCGTTGCCGACCAGCACCAGTTTCATCTTTTTCATGACGTGGAGACCTTTCGTGGATTCAATCGGAGGGTGCGCCTGGGTCGCGTGTGCAGAATCGCCCCATGAGCTTTGAAGTGGACATCGGCTACACCAGCCACCTCGGACCGCGCGAGGCGAACGAGGACTTCGCGGGTGCGGTCCACGCGCCCCGGGGCGAAGAGGCGCGCGGCCTGGTTGCAGCGATCTCCGATGGCGTGTCGACCGGCGGTGGCGGACTGGAAGCGGCCCAATCCACCGTGATGGGCCTGCTGGCCGACTACTTCGCGACCCCCGACACCTGGGATGCCACCGTCGCGCTGGACCGCGTGATCGGCGCGCAGAACACCTGGCTGGCCGCCCACAACCAGCGCCGCCAGGGCAGCCTCACCGGCCTTGCAACGCTCACCGCGCTGGTGCTGCACGGCCATCGCTACACCTTGGCGCATGTCGGCGACACGCGGGCCTGGCGCGTGCGTGCCGACGGTGCGCCGGCCGTGCAACTGACGCACGACCATGCGCTCGACCATCCCGACCTTAAGGCGCAGTTGACGCGCGCGATCGGCCTCGACGACCAGGTCCGTGTCGACTACGAACAGGGGGAGGTGCAAGTCGGCGACTGCTTCGTGCTCACCACCGATGGCGTGCACGGCGTGCTCAAGGCGGCGCAGATCGGCGAAATCGCTTTGGCCGGAAGCGCAGGGCAGGCCAGCGACGCGATGGTGCAGGCGGCCCTTGCGGCCGGGACGCGAGACAACGCCACGGCGCTGGTGCTGCGCGTGGTCGGCCTCGATGCACGGCAACTGGACGATGAACTGTTCGACGGCCGGCGGCTCGATCCGCCACCCGCATTGAAGGTGGGCGACAAGCTCGACGGCTACGTCATCACCGCGCGCGTTGCCGATACCGGCGTGCATCTGATCTACCAGGCACGAGAGACCGCGACCCGTGCCTTGGTGGCATTGAAGACCTTGCACCCTTCGCGCGCCAGCGACGCGCAAGAGCGCGCCATGCTGGCCCATGAGGCATGGCTCGGATTGCGCGTCAGCGCGCGGGGCGAGGCCGGCTTCGTGCGCGTGCACGAGCGCGATGCGCAGGCCAGCGCGCTCTACACGGTCTTCGACTGGCACAGTGGCCGGACGCTCGAGCAGATCCAGCAGGCCGGCACGCTGACGCCCGTCGCTCCGGTCGTGGCCGCGGCGATCGAATGGGCCCGCGCGCTCGGCCGGCTGCACCGGCATGGCGTGATCCACCGCGACATCAAGCCCGGCAACCTGCATTGCGGCGACGACGGCCGCTGGCGCATCTTGGACCTGGGCGTCGCACTTTCGGGCCGCGAGGACCCTGCCGCGCGCGAACTGCATGCGGGCACCCCGAGCTACATCAACCCCGAGCAATGGGACGGTGCGCCGGCCGACGCCGCCAGCGACCTGTTCGCGCTCGGCGTCACGCTCTACCAATGGCTGACGAAGCGCTTGCCCTACGGCGAGATCGAGCCGTACCAGCAGGCCCGCTATCGGCGCGATCCGGAGGCCCCGTCGCGCATCCGGCCCGATGTTCCGATGTGGCTGGACCACCTCGTGCGCAAGGCCGTCGCACGCGATCCAAGGCAGCGCTTCGAAACCGCCGAGGAGCTGTTGCTGGCGCTCGAACGCGGTGCATCGCGCCCCATCGCCGCGCCGCTCGCCACGCCGCTGATGCAGCGCAACCGCGCCGCGCTGCTGCGCATCGGGCTTGTGGTGTCGGTGCTGTTCAACCTGGTGCTGTTGTTCTGGCTGTTGTTCCTGCCACGCTGAACGGTCGAGGTCGACGGGGCAGACCTTCGTCATGGTCGAGCGGGCTTGCGGCTGCCGGCATAGGGGGCCGCTGCGGCAGCCGGTGACGCCGTGCGGGCGCGACCACCTTTTTCCGCCCAGGTGCGTGTCCAGCGGATCTGCATGACCCGCATCACGCCCAGCATGATGAGCGACAGTGCACCAAAGAAGACGAAGCCCCAGACATAGCTGCCGAGGTATTGCTTCGACAGGCCCATGGCGTTGGGCACGAGCCCGCCACCCAGTGCACCGATCTCGCCGATCATCGAGCCGGCCACCGCCGTGCTGGCCGGCCAGCGCAGCGGCACGAGCTGGAACAACGCGCCATTGCCCGCGCCGAGCGCCGCGAAGCAGACGATCAGCAGCAGGGTCGTCAACGCGAGCGAGGAGGAGCTCAGGCCGACCAGCACCAAGCCCACGGCCACCACCAGCAGCACCAGCGTCAGCGTGTTGACCCCGCCCCAACGGTCCGAGATCCAGCCGCCCACCACGCGCACCGCGGCGCCCATGAACGCTGCCAGCATCGTGAGCTGCCCGGCCTGCACCTTGCTCACGCCGAACTGGTCGTAGTAGTAGGAGGGCAGGAAGGTCGTCAGGCCGATGAAGCCGCCGAAGGTGACGCCGTAGATCAGGCTGAACACCCAGCCGTCCTTCTCGAACAGGCAGGCCACATGCTCGCGAAAGCTCGCATGGCGGTCGACGTCCGGCGGCTCCTGGGCGAACACGATCATCACGACCATCGGGATCAGGATGGCGACGGCCGCGACGGCGTACACGCTCTGCCAGCCAAGCCATTGCGCGAGCGGCGGTGCCAGCAGCACCGACACCGCGGTGCCGACATTGCCGGCGCCCACCAAGCCCATCGCGAGCCCCTTGTGCTGCGGCGGAAACGAACCGGAGCCCAGCGACAGCGCCACGCCGAAGCTCGCCCCGGCGATGCCCAGCAGCACACCCATCGCCAGGAGGTCGTTGAAGCTGTGCACGAAGAAGAAGCCGAACAGCATCGCCACGGCAATGAGGCCCATCTCCACGAGCGTGGCGTTCTTGCGCCCGATGTATTGCGACAGGATGCCGAGCGGAAAGCGCATCAGCGCGCCCGCGATGATGGGCACTGACAGCATCAAGCCCTTTTCAGCAGGCGAGAGGTTGAAGGACTCCCCGATGAAGGGCGCCATCGCACCGTTGAGCACCCAGATGCAGCATGAAAACGCGAAATACAGGAAGGCCGCGAAGAGGGTGGGCGAGTGCCCGGATCTCAAAAAGGTCTTGAAGTTGGACATGGCTGGACTCAATGCAAATGCCGCAACGCAGCCTTTGCGCGTGCCGCGTCGTCGGAGGGTTGGGGGAGGGTGTCGACGGCGTTGCCGACGGACTGGTGTCCATGCGCGCCCTGCGCCATGAAACCGCGGAACTTGCGGCCAATCACCAAAGCGGTGCTTCGTTACACCGCGAGACCACCTTCAAGCAAACGCCGTGCCAATGGGTCGAAATGGCGCTCAGGCCTTATGCTTTGAGCGGGCCCCACACGCTGTTCTTCCATGCCCTCCTTGCACGTCTTCATGCTGGATCTTCCCGAGGCGAATGCATTGCCGGAGGGCCTGCAGCGCGCGCTTGCCCACTGCGTCACGAAGGTCATCTTCCACCGTGGCGCCGACTTGCGGGCGCTGGATGGCGCTTGCATGGACGAACTGCTCGCCTGCGCGACGGAAATGCCCGGACCAGGCCTCCTGGAAGCGCTGACCGCACTGGCGGGCGCAGCGCCGTCCGCGCCCTTGAGCCTGTTGAGCCCTCCCATGAACGAGGCGATGCATGCATCCCTCGTCGACGTTGGCATTCACGCGTGGGGTGACGTCGACAAGACGGAAGAGTTCGAACTGGCGGCATTGCAGGCTCAAGCGCGCGCGCGCTGCCGCCGCGAAGCCGCGCTGCGACTCGAACTTGTGCAACTGCGCACGCAACTGGACGAGCGCAAATGGGTCGACAGGGCCAAGGGCCTTCTGATGCTGGGACGGGGCATCAGCGAGGAGGAGGCATTTGCACTGCTGCGCCGCACCTCCATGCACGCCAACCTTCGTCTTGGCGAAGTGTCGCGATCCGTCGTCAACGCGGTGCAATGGGCCGAGGCCATCAACCGGGCCGGCCAGCTGCGCATGCTGTCGCAACGTCTGGCTCGGCTGGCGGCACAGGCCCTCGCGGCGGTCGACACGCGGAGTCGTGGCCAGCGGCGTCAATGTGCCGAGAGGGTCCAGGACAACCTGGCATTTCTCGCCGGCCTTGAACTCGGCGACGAAGCCGCTGCCGACCTCGAGCGCACCAGGGCGGCATGGCAGTCTCTTTCAGCCGCGTGGACCGCCCGGATCACGCGCGAAGCCATGGCGGCGATCGATGCCGCGGCAGAAGCGCTCCTGGCAAGTGCCGAAGCCCTGACCGCGTCGCTCGAGCGCGCGAGCGGAAGGCATGCGCTCAAGATCATCGGCCTCTGCGGGCGCCAGCGCATGCTGTCGGAACGACTGGCCAAGGAAGCACTGCTGGGCCAGCCTGGCGCACCGCAAATGATCGCCACGGCGAACGAGTTCGAGAGCGCATTGCTCGAGCTCGAGAATGCGCCGTTGACATCGCCCGAGATTCGCGAATTGCTCGCGAATGCCCGTGACGAGTGGCTGCGGTTTGCTCGCGGCGTGCAGGGCGCTGACACGCCTCAGGGGCGAATGATGCTGGTCCAGTCGGCCGAAGCGCTAGTGAGCACGTTCGACCAACTGGCGGCCCGGTACGAGCACAGCGTGCAGGTCATCATGTCCTGAGGCAGCCCCGGCCACGGCGACCTGGCACGCTGACCGGCTTCACTTGCCGAACAACTTGAGGAAGCGCTGCCAGAGGCGCAGCCAGAAGCCCGCACGCTCCACATCGGCCTGCGCGATCAGCGCCGTTTCTCCCACCGGCTTGCCATTCGACTCCGCGACCACCTTCCCGATCACCGCACCCTTGGCCACCGGTGCCTCGAGGTCCGGCTTGACCTGGACCGAGGTGCTCACCTTCTGGCCTCGCGGCACCGTCAGCGACCATGCCCCCACGCCGGCGGCAACGGTATCGGCCTTCCCGTAGCTGACCTTGGCCGTCGTGACGGCCGCCTCTGGCTGGAACGGGGTGGCCTTCTCGAAGTTGGCAAAGCCCCAATTGAGCAGTTGGCGCGTCTCGTCGGCGCGCGCCTTCATGCTGCTGGTGTTGAGAATCACCGTGATCAGGCGCATCCCGTTGCGCTTGGACGAAGTGACGAGGCAGTAGCCCGCTTCCTGGGTGTGGCCGGTCTTCAGGCCGTCGACCGTTGGATCGGTGTAGAGCAGGGCATTGCGATTGCCTTGCTTGATCTTGTTGTACGTGAATTCGCGCTCCGCGTAGATCGGGTAGTAGTCGGAGCTGTCGCGGATGATCGCACGCGCCAGGATGGCGAGGTCGCGCGCGGACGACTTGTGCTCGGGATCGGGCAGGCCCGTGGCGTTCACGAAGTTCGTGTGCGTCATCCCGAGGCGTTTCGCCTCGGCATTCATGAGCTTGGCGAAGCCCTCCTCGGAGCCGGCCATGTGCTCGGCGATCGCCTTCGACGCGTCGTTGCCCGACTGCACGATGATGCCGCGCAGGATGTCGATCACCGTGGCCTGGCTGTTCAACGGCAGGTACATGCACGACTCGGTGCTCGAGCCACGGCACCAGGCGTTCTGGCTGACCGACACCAGGTCGTCCTTCTTGAGCTTGCCCGAGCGAAGCGCTTGTTCGACCAGGAAGCTGGTCATCATCTTGGTCAGCGACGCCGGCGGCAGCGGTTCGTCGGGATTGGCCGAGGCGAGGATCTCGCCGGAGTCGAAGTCCATCAAGAGCCATGCCTTGGCGGGGAGGGTGGGCGCCCCGCCGGCGACGGCGGTCTGTCCGGCTGCCGGTGCCGGAGCCGGCGCCTCGGCCTTCTTCTGGGTGGCCTGCTTGGCGGCGGGAGGGGCCGCGAAGGACACCGAATCCGGGACCAGGGTGCCTGCGGCGATGGCGAAGACAAGGGGAAGGAGGGAGAGGGTTTTGCGTTGCATGTGCTATCAGGGGTCGAAACGGAATTTGGGCAGATTCAAGTGCTGATTTTGACCGTGCATCAAGGATTCGATGTTGCAGTGCAAGTTCAGCAAGAAATGAGCGTCCTGGGGTGGCCTGATCGCCGGTGGTCATCTCGCCGCGCGACTTCCGTTGGCGCTCGCTGGCTCAACAATTGAATGGTGCGAGCACGACAAAAAGCTCGCGGTGAAAGCGAAGCGCCGGAAACCGTACGGGCAAGCCGTTGATCGTGAGGTCCGGTAGCGTAACCGACACATCGCGAGCGCCTTCCGTGTCAAGCCGCGCCGCCATCCAGAAATGCTTGTTCCACACCTGCCGGCCGATGACCATTCGGCCGCCGACCAACGGCGTACGCACGGGCACCATGTACTTCGCCAAGGCCGGTGACCCGTTGAAGCTGTTGACGGCGGGCGTGTCCACCAGGCTGATGTTCGGATAGCGCACTTCCAATGGCGGTCGCCGGTTTCCGAGGTCGATCGTGACGGCTGCATCGTCGAGTTGCACTGTCATGCCTGGTGGGACATCCAGCCGGACTTCGAGGTACCCGTTCGAGTACGCCTGGACGAGCTTGACCTGTGCCTGCAGGCCCTGCAACGCCACTTCGATGCCTTCCGGAACGCCCTTGTTGATCGAGCAGGTTGAAAGGATGGCTTTCCCTTGCGACGCGTCAGCCACGTAGAGCGGAACTGGAACCGGCGCACATCCGATGCAAAGGAAGGCTGACAGGAGCAGGGCGCCAGGGCGAAGCTTTCGCAGGTTCATGAGTCGATGACCGTGGTTGCGACGCATGCAGATTGGCCCTTTGCGCGCCGCCATTCCAGCGGCTTGACTCGCGGCATCGAATCGAGATCGGATCGGTATGACGACACAGTACCGGCGATACCGTGATCGGCTCGCTTGAAGTAACCCTCTGCAAATGCTTCGCAACCGACGAGGCTGCTCATTCTCCGGGCATCCTGTCGGGCACAAGGCGCGGCGCGGCTCCGACGCTTCGCCCTGTCGGTTATCCACAGAGTCATCCACCGTCTGCGGGGACAACAGCGTGTTGACTTTTCTCGAATGGTGCACTGCACCAATGGCATCTTCATTGGCAGCGCCCGCCTTTGGTGCCAAGTCGCACGCTCAGATGGGCGGTACACGCACGAGAGACGTGCGCACCTTGTCCACAACGCAGTCAGCCGTGTCGTCGTGCAGTGGTGAGGCCGACACCTCTGACCTTCGCCGACGTCCTCTACGCGCACGCCCAGCTTCCTGCAGACGAACAGCGGGCAACTCGGACCGGGCACGCCACTGAAGGGCAAGAAGATCGCGGTGGTCGGCGGTGGTCCGGCCGGGCTGTGTTCGGCTTGGCTGTTGACCAGGATGGGCGCCGCCGTTGAGGTCATCGAGGCGTCGACGCGTATCGGCGGACGCATCGACTCCAACGTGCCGGTCGCCGGCGACCCGGCGCGCTTCGAACTGGGCGCGATGCGCGTACCACCCTCCGAACAGTTGTTCCAGTACTTCTGGAATACGGTGTTCAGCCTGCCGCAGCCGACGGCGTTCCCGGACCCGGGCGACAGCAACCGGTCTGCATCAACTGGGTGCGCAACGGCACACAAGGTGCCGGCCACTACGACGCAGCGGTCATCGCGACCACCACGCGCGCGATGCAGATGGACATGAACATCACCGAGCCGCCGACCGTTGCGCCGGGCCAGGCGGGGCAGGGCGCCCCTGGAACCGGGGCGCAGGTGAGTCCGATCACCAACGACCAGGCGACTGCGGTGCAGGACCTGCACCTGATGAATTCATCCAAGCTGTTCGTGCTGTGCTCCTCGCAGTTCTGGAACGACAACGCCAACTGCCCGCAGAACATCCAGACGGACGGCCTGGCCCACGGGCTCTACTGCCTTGGCTACCCGGGCTCGAAGTACGGCGTGGTGCTGATCAGCTACACGTGGGGCGACGACTCGACCAAGCTCATCGCGGTCACCGATCGCAATGAGCGCCTGCAGATCCTTCTGCGCTCGCTCTCGCCCTACGCCTCCGACCCGGGGATGAACGCTTTCCTGAGCGGGCTCAACAGCACATTGCTGCCCCAGTACACCACCATGATCGACTGGCAGATGCAGCCGCAGTACTACGGCGCGTTCAAGCTGAACTATCCCGGCCAGGACGTGATGAACCAAGACCTCTACAACCAGGCGCTCACGACGACCAGGCGTGTCTTCCTCGCCGGCGACAGCGTGGGCTGGTGCGGAGGCTGGATCGAGGGTGCCCTTCAGACGGGCGTGAACGCGGCGGCCGCGGCGGTCAATGCGCTCGCCGGCGCAAACGCGCTGTTCCCGAACAATCCGATGACCCAGAGCCGGAATCTCTACAACTACGGGCCGTAGCCGGAACGGGCCGAAACCTGCAATCTCACAACAGGGCAGCAGCCTTCGTCTGTCGCTCTCCGAGCGCGTGGCTGACCGCCTTTTTCAGGGCAGTCGCAAGCGCGTTGTTGTCCGTCTCGGCGTCGATCCAGGCGGGCTTCCTCACCTGGTCGCGCAAGGGCAGGAGCGTCGTGGGTACCGTGATCGGACTGGCTTGCATGACTTTGGTGGGGCCTTTGCCCCATGCCGCCGGCAGCGTCACCTCCTTGTTCTCGCTGCCTGTCTGGTAGCGCAAGGGGTACTTCGCAAACCACGCGATCAGCCAGCGCAGCACGACAGTGCATTCCTTTTCGAGCAGTGCGTTCGAGAAGTGGTAGCCAACCCCCGCATTTGCGGGTGATTGCAGGTTGAGCGCCGATTGCTTGGCATAGGCGTGGAAACTGTTCTGGTACTCGAATTTCGGTACGGTCTGCTGGTATTGCACCATCGCGTCTTTCTGCGACATCGGCAGTTTTCCCCCGCGCACCGTGCCGGCTTCCGCGCCCTTCCCGACCTTGACAGTGCCATCCGCGTAGGTGTAGGGCTTCGACTTTCCCTTGTTTTCGCTGTCGAACTTGAGGAGGCTGCCGAAATCGAGTTCCTTGTTGCCTGCCTTGCCATACTTGATGCCGCCCTGGATCAGGTCGAGCAGCATCAGGTTGACCATGAAGCTGCGCGGATTGCGCGTGACCTCCGAAAGGAACATGGCGGCGGTCAGTGTCGCGACCCACGGACCCTCCTTGGTACCGGGAGACTCGATCAGCCGGCGCATGCGCGCTGCCAACTCGGCCTTCGAGATGCCCGACACGTTCTCCGCCAGCTCCCAGTAGGCCGGTCCCTTGTCGCCGTGTTCCGTCTGCTTGAACTCGATGCCCACGGCCTTCACGTAGAAGCCGGTCTTGATGATGTCGCATCCGCCAAGCCTGAAGCTGGCGCCGTCGTTGCAAGAGATGAATTCGTTCAGCTTCTTGACCCAGGTTTCAGGCACGTTGCGCCCGGCGCTCACCTGGCCCAGGAGATTCAGCGCCGTGGTCCCGCCCAGGAACACAGTCCCAAGGGCGGCGGCCTGGCCGAACTGCGCTTCGATACTCAAGATGGCCATGAAGAACTCCTGTTGCGGGGCAAGCCCATTCGGGAAGCGGGTGCCCGAAGTTATACAGAAGTCAGTCCGCGCTCACCGTATGCCGAGAAGCCGATTGACGCACTGTCGAAGGGCATGCCCGGACTGCGACGATCAGCCGTACGCGGTGTTCCACGCAGTCGCTTTGGGCTGGGAATCCTGCACCGCTGCACAAGCTGAGCTACTTCCTTGTCAGCAGCAGTTGTGCTGATCGCTGAAGCCTGTCCTTGAGGCCGCTGGCGATGAACCGGAGGACAGCGGGCAGTTCCACTTCGATCGTTACCGTGGCATCGAGGACCTCGATGACGCCGGAGACGGTCTGGCCCAGCGCCGCGACGCTGAAGATGAGCCGGTCACCGTCCCAACGCTCGCTGGAGACTCCGCTGCTGCCAGGCAACAGCCCGAAGATCTTCGCAAGACCGCCCTCGATCCGACGCCGCGCCTCGGCGCGACCGAGCTGATGGGGAATGCTGATGACGATGGGGGATGCCATACGTGCAGAGGGTGCAGCGAAACCACGCACGGGGCAAGAGCCTGCAGAGGGCAGGGGGCCATCCGGAGCGTGAGCGGCTCTCGTCAACGGCTTTGACGACGGCCCGGGACGGGCCAGAATCAAAGGCATGCAGAACAGAACGGACGTCCAACTCCAGATGATCTTGCTCGTCGTGGCGCCGCCTTCCGGGGTGCTCTTTGCCGTGCAGCGCGGCCGCGATGAACTCTTGCGGCCATTTGCATCGACGCCAGAACGCATATCGTTCGCCATCACCATGCGTCTGGGGCCGGCGCTGGTGGACGGAGCATTCAACTTCCAGGGGCCCTATGCGCAAGGAACACCCACCGACCGCTTCGTCTATTTGAACTCCGGGGTCCGTGCTGGCGAGTCGGGCTCTCCCTGGGAGCGGAGGGCAAAGATCAAGTTGTCTGGCATTCCTCGGGATCTGGTGGAGGTGGCAATCGGCGATTCGAACCGTGCGATTGAAGCCCGTATTCAAGGCAGGGCGCGAGACGGAGGGCCGGTGTGTGCGGCCGTTCAACGCGGTGCGATCACCTGGCACCTGGCAACGAGGACTTGAAAGCGCTCTGACAAGCGGGGCGCGGGGCTATCCGAGCGGCGACACCCCGGTCATCCAAAGGTGCGCCCGCAGCAAGAAGACTGCATAGACCAACAGGCCCACGACGACCACGATGACGTCGTTACGGGCAGCCGGAGACGCGCCGGGCACACGGTGCGGGACGGCACGGCGCTTGACCGAAATCCTGTCCGCCACGGCCCAGAGAAGAAAGGCCCCGAACAAAAGCACGTCGGCCAGCGTGCCGTTGGCCAGCAGGTGCGCCGTGGCCCAGAACTTCACGGCGAGCAGCATGGGATGTTTGGCAATGCGCTGTATGCGGCCGGGGAGGTAGGCCGCCAGCAGCAGCGGAAACACCGGGACCATCAGCAGCAGCGCCGCATGGCGCAGCGCAGTCGGCGGCGTGTAAAGCACCACCGGACTCTGGCGGGCCACGCAGTAGCCGTAGATCAGCAACAGCAGGCCGGCAAGCGAGACGAGGGTGTAGAGCCCTTTCCAGGGTTTCTCGCCGTGCCGGGCGATCTGCGCATCCCGCCAGGCCGGGGCGACGATGGACACCGAATGGACGCCGAGGAACAGGATGAGGCCAGCGACAAGAAGTGCCATGGAAACGACTCCAGCGATGCCGGTGACGCAGTCGTCGAGCGGTGGGGTCGATCGGACTGCATGGAGCCGCAGGATGCTGCTCTTGCCTGCATTCTGCGCCCGGAGCAAGCCTATGCGCGTCCTGGGTTTTGATCGCTGAGTTTGCCGGGCGCAAAGTCATGTTCAACACGGGGCGGGAAGGGCGCCTCATGCGCTTCGCGTCGGTGCGAGGGGCCTTGTCACGCAAGGTAGGCTCTGCAACGCCCCGATTCGCAGGATGCGCGCAAGTCGGGACAGTGGGGCAGGTGGCTCAATGTCGATTCACAGATTGGCCGATCGGCCCGTTTCTTTTCGTCGATCTCATCTTGAACGATATGGGCGGGCGGCCTGTGGAGGAAGAGATGTTGCGTTAGATAGTCTCGATAGTGTCCATCTCGATTACTGCACGCTTCAACAGCGCACGCAGCCACACGAGTCCTGGATCCGAGGTCCGATGCTGATGCCACTGAACCATCTGTTCCATCCCCGGCACATGCACCGGTAGATCTCGAATGGTGATAGGCAGGGAGCGCATTGCCTGGTTTGCCAATCGGGAGTGCATGGTGGCAATTCGATTCGTGCCAACCACGAGGTGCGCTTGGGACAGGAAGCTGAAGGTGGCAGTCTCAGTGTGTCGAGTGATTCCAGCTTGCTGCATGAACCAATCAGTCAGCGCTATTCCATCACCGGGTTGTACGGCGACGTGCCCTGCGGCCAAGTACCGCTCCGCCGTCAGTTCGCCCGTTGCCAGGCGACATTTATCCCATAGCACACAGCAAAAAAATTCCTCGAACAGCTTCTCTGAGGGGTGTTCTGCAGAACAGAAATCCTTCGGAATGATCAGCAGATCGGCCTCGCCTCGCTCCAAAACGCGCTGTGGATTTTCAACTTGAGGACGCAAATCAAATCGAATGCCGGGCGCCGCTGTACACGCAAGCCTGTGTAAATGCGGAATAAGCGTCAATAGAGTGTAGTCAGAGATGAGAAGTCGAAATAGGCGGCGCGACTGCGTTGGGACGAACTGGGGCTGGGTCGCGAAGCTCGCTTCAATTCGAACCAGTATGTCGCGCACTTTGTCTTTCAGCGCTTCCGCGCGCGGCGTGAGTTCCATTTTCCGCCCCACCTGTACCAGCAACTGATCCCCGAAATAATCGCGCAACCGCGCGAGTGCGTTGCTCATGGCAGGCTGACTCAGATGAGTTTTCTCTGCAGCACGGCTGATGCTTAGCTCTGACAGCAACGCATCAAGCGCGACCAGCAGGTTGAGGTCAAGTTTGTTAAAGCGCATGATAACTAAGGGTTTTCCCTTTATTCATTCACAGTATCAATAGATTGCATTCTAACAATCCATTTGATCGATAGTTTGCACGCCTTTAATCTTCACGCCGTTCCACCGCACACCACGGTGAGGGAACAGGACAAAGTCTGACGACTTTTCATCCCGTAAAAAACAATCGACGCGACGCGTTGAAAACAGGAGATAGCGTGAAAAAAGAAATGGCAGCAGCTGCTTGTGCGACCGTTGCAATGTTGTCGGCCGGAAGTTCCCTGGCCTTTGAGAATGGCATTTCACCATTCCCCGCGGGTTCCACTGGAGAATATGTCGGCGCACTTCCGCCCATTCCCGGATTGTTTGCCCTGGAGCAGTTTCACTACACGACGTCAAACGGCTTGTATGACAACGATGGCAATAAGCGACCGGTCCCCTTTAGCTTGTCTGCCTCCTCGGCCACCACGCGCTTGTTGGCAGCTTATCCGGTGACCGTGCTAGGCGCCAATCTCTATTCCCAACTCGTGATTCCCGCGGTTTCGCTGCGCACTGAAGTGGCGGGCCATGCTGGTAAAGATAGCGGCCTCTCCAACACCACCGTGTCTCCCGCGATTTTGCGCTGGAGCCTGACTCCGCAAGCGAGTCTTGTCGCGGGGCTGGACATTGCGTTGGCCACCGGATCCTACAGCCCGACCCGTCCCAGCGTTGCTGTGGGCTACACGTCGATTCAGCCGGTGCTGGCTTTCCGCCAAACCGATCCGAATGGGCTCGACATAGGTCTTTCCAATCGATTGCTGTTCAACCGCGAGAACGGGGACACCCATTACCGGTCCGGCAGTGGATACATCGCCGAGTTCACGGCCGGTTGGAATTTTGGCGCGTGGAAAGTGGGCGTGGTGGGGGCTTACCTCAACCAGTTTCGCGATGACGAACAGCGCGGTGCGGTGATCAACGGCAATCGTGCACGCAGCTTTGCGCTTGGGCCCTCCATTGAGTATCACGCGGGCCCGATCAGTATCAGCGTGAACTACCAGCGCGGCATCTATGCGGCCAACACCACCAAAAACAACATCCTTGGAATCGGCGTGACGATTCCTCTTTGGGTCAAGAACTGAGCCAGCGACTGCTGCTCGCCCTCCGGCACCCAGCTGCCGCGCTTCAGCCTCAAAGGCCTCCGCAACCAATTCAAAAGGACAGCCCCTATGTTCAAGTACTTCCCGACCAATTACGTTTGGAACCTCTCGGTCGACCTGGCGATCGAGATGGGCGCCCGGATGGGTGAGATCGAAGAGATGTGCGCGCCGCTACGAGAGGCGGCCAAAGCGCCCGACGCCACTGGAACGGCGGCATTTCGCGAAACTTGGTCGGCCATGGCCGACAAGCTTTGCGCGCTGGCTCAAGAGGACGAAGCTCGCGGCCGCTGGCTCTCCGCCGGCGAAAAATACAACCGGGCGGCGAACTACTACCTCACTTGCGAGCGCCTGCAGGCACATGGTGCACCAGGACGCTTGGCGCTTTATCAACGATTCCTCGAGGTGTTCGCCAAGGGCATCCAACTCACTGGCGAAAACTGTGAGCGCGTCGAGATTCCCTATGAAGGGAAGATCCTCGCCGGCCTGTATGTGCGTGCAAATGGAGTCAAGGGCCGCGCACCGATTCTTGTGCAGCTCAACGGTCTGGACTCGACGAAGGAAATGAAATACCGGGTAGGGCTTCCGGCTTGGTTGGCCCAGCGCGGTGTGTCTTCCCTGATCCTTGATCAGCCAGGCACGGGCGAAGCGTTGCGCCTGCAGGGGCTGACGGCGCGCTACGACACCGAGCACTGGGCCAGCCGCGTCGTCGACTGGCTGGAAGCTCGCGACGACGTCGATCCGCATCGCATTGGCTGTGAGGGCGTATCGCTGGGAGGCTACTACTGCCCGCGCGCGGTGGCCATGGAGCCGCGCTTTGCGTGCGGCGTGGTCTGGGGCGCCAACCACGATTGGCGCGAAGTGCAGAAGCGCCGCCTGGAGAAGGAAGGCGACTTTCCGGTACCGCACTACTGGGCGCACGTGCAATGGGTTTGGGGTGCGAAAGACATCGACGACTTCATGCGCATCGCCGAGAACGTGCACTTGGACGGCGTGGTGGAAAAGATCCGCGTACCTTTTCTTGTCACGCACGGGGAGAAGGATTCGCAGATCCCGCTCAACTGGGCCTATCGAACCTACGAACAGCTCACCAACAGTCCCAACCGGGAACTGAAGATTTTTACCGATCGGGAGGGCGGCGCACAACATGCCAGCTTCGACAACTCCATCAATGCGGGGCACTACATCGCTGACTGGGTAGCCGAGACGCTCGGTGGCCGGACTCCGCACTGACTTTGAAAGAAGGTTTCTCAATGAACATCATCGGACTCGACGCCTTGGTCTTCGGCGTGGAAGACCTGCCGGCCTGCCGGCAATACCTGATCGACTATGGCCTGAGAGAAGCGGGCAATGACCGCTTTGAGGCCCTGGATGGCACCGCAGTCGTCCTGCGCGCCAAGGAAGACACTGCGCTGCCCCAGTCCATGGGCACAGCCAGTTTGCTGCGCGAAACGGTATACGGCGTAGCGGACGTGCTCACGCTGGATGCGATCGAGACCGAACTGCTGCGCGACCGCGCTGTGGTGCGCGAAGGCGGGGTGCTGCGTTGCCAAGACGACATGGGCTTCGCGCTGGCCTTTCAACTCACCACGCGCAGACCTCTCACGCTTCCTTCGGAGCAAGTGAATGCGCCAGGATCAGTCCAACGCGGACTGAACCAAGTGGGCCTGCCATCCGACATGCCTGCCTTGCCGCGTTCGCTGTCGCACGTCGTCTATTTCGTGCCAGATGCGCAGAAAGCCGAAGCCTTCTATCAGCGCCTGGGCTTCGTCTGCACGGATCGCTTCACGGGCGTGGGGCCGTTCCTGCGGCCTGCTGGCACGCAAGACCACCATACGCTCTTCCTGATCCAGACGCCGCCTCAGATGAAGGGCTGCGAACACTTTACGTTCCACATGGGCGGCCCGACCGAAGTGATGCTGGCCGGTACGCGCTTTGCGGAGAAGGGATACCAGAGTTTCTGGGGACCGGGTCGTCACCGCTTCGGCAGCAATTGGTTCTGGTACTTCAATTCGCCCTTGGGCTGTCATGTGGAATACGACGCCGACATGGATTTGCATGACGACGCGTGGATCGCGCGTGAAGTGCCGATGGGCGCCGATGCATCGCAAATCTTCCTGTTCCAGCACCGTGAGAAGTGGGCGCCGGGCGGACCGCCCGCGTCCGGCGCGCAGCACTGAGCTGAAGGAAAGCGCATGCGGCTGTGCCATCTGCTCGACGTGCCTGACGGAGGTGCGCGCGGCTTCGACACGCAATCAATCCGCCGGGCGTCCGTCTTCATTGTGCGGCGCGGGCAGCAGGTACGAGCCTGGCTGGACGCTTGTCCGCACCATGGAACCCCGCTGCCGTGGCGCAAGGACGCTTACTTCGATGCAGCAGGCGCAAACGTGGTCTGCGCCGCTCACGGCGCCCTGTTCGACCCGTGGACGGGTATTTGCACGTTGGGGCCGTGTTTGGGCGATGCGTTGACGCGATTGCCGACGCAAATCGATTCAGAGGGCGGCATTCATTTGACCGTTGACAACAACCTACAGGAGACAGACTCGTGAAACTTGCAGCCCAACGCATTCTCATCATTGGTGGGGGCTTTTCTGGCATGTCCGCGGCGATCGACCTGCGCCGACGCGGCGCTGAAGTTGATCTCGTGGAAATTGACGGTGGCTGGCGCAACTATGGAGCAGGCATCAGCCTGGGCGGCGCTACGCTGCGCGCCTTGGGCCAATTGGGCGTGCTCGATGCCTTCCTCCGCGAAGGCAATGCCGCGGATGGCGTACGCCTGTGCCTGCCACACGGCCCACAGGTTGGTGAGATTCCCACACCACGCATCGTTGGCCCCGATGTACCCGGCGGCGGCGCGATCTTGCGGCCGGTACTGGCGCGAATCCTGGCTGAGGCCACGCGCGCATCCGGCGCCAATATCCGGTTGGGCTGCACCTTCACCTCATTCCAGCAGGACCCTGAAGGGGTGGACGTCAAGTTCACTGATGGCCAATGTCGTCGCTACGACCTCGTGATCGGCGCGGATGGCCTGTATTCCAAAGTGCGCACGGCCCTTTTTCCGGAAGCCCCACGGCCGCGCTATAGCGGACAAGCGGTCTGGCGTGCGGTACTGCCGCGCCCACCCGAAATCGAAACTGCGGTCATGTGGTTGGGTCCGCGCATCAAGCCTGGCGTGAACCCGGTTTCCAAGGACGAAATGTATCTGTTCATCACCGAACCGAGAGCGGATAACGACTACGTGGATCCAACGACCTTCGTCGAAAGAATGCGCGCGCTGCTGGCGGATTTCGATGCACCTGTGCTGCAAGCCATCCGGGCGCAGCTCGGTGACCACTCGCAGATTGTCTTTCGTCCGTTGGAAGGGCTGTTGGTACAAAGGCCTTGGTCACAGGGCCGCATCGTCCTGATCGGGGACACGGTGCACGCAACGACGCCGCATCTCGCTTCTGGCGCCTGCATCGGAATCGAGGATGCATTGGTGCTGGCAGAAGAATTGCAACTTGCCAACGATGACCTGATGGCAGCGCTCGCGAACTTCGAGGCGCGTCGCTGGGAGAGGTGCCGCATGGTGGTCGAAAACTCCGCGCGCCTCGGCGAGATCGAAATCGAGGGCGGCGACAAGCAAGAACATGCACGCATCATGCGCGAATCGCTCGCTGCGCTGGCCGAGCCCATCTGAGCGGAGCGAATCGCAATGACTACGTTTCGCCTTCGGTTTGCTGGCGCGGCTTGACCGTAGCGGCCGCGCGATGGCCGCCACGCCTGCCATGCTGATGACCGGTGCGGCCATTGGCCCCGTACTGGGCGGGACGCTTGCCAAGACATGGGGCTACGGCAGCTTCGGCCCCATTGCGGTGACCATCGCTGCCGTCGCGGTTCTGTGCTTCTCGCGCCTCCCGCGCTGCGCCGATGTCCGGCGACAACAAGCAATCGCATAGACCCCTAACTACTATCGATCAGGAGAAACTTGATGTCCTTTCCTCCCATTCATCGCGTCGTCACTGGCCACGATGCCGGGGGCCGTGCCGTCGTGAGCAGCCAAGGCCCGCTGCCAACCGTAGTCGAGATCGCATCGATCCCCGGCACGGTATTCCATGAAGTTTGGAGCACTGCGGGCAACCCCGCGCCGGTGGACAACGGCGCCGATCCGACCACCGGTCCGATCGTGCTGCCACCACCCAAAGCCGGCACCCGCATTCGCTTCGTCGATATCCCGCCGGACACCGAGGAATTGCTCTCGCACGGGGCAGCCCGCATGAAGGATGCCTTCACGCAGATCGGCGACGTCCACGCGTCGACCGTGAAGGACGATTCGCCGCATCCCCTGATGCATCGCACGGAATCGGTGGACTACGGCATCGTGATCGAAGGCGAGTTGACGCTGGTGCTGGACGATAGCGAAGTGCCGCTAAAGGCTGGAAGCGTCGTGGTGCAGCGCGGCACCAACCATGCTTGGGCCAACCGTTCGGGCAAGCCGTGTCGAATCCTCTTCATCCTGGTCGACGGCCGGTACGACGCCGCGCTTGGCGATTCGCTACGTGGTCGCTGAAGCCGATGCAGAGGGAATTCATGCCATTGATGCACGCTCGCTTCAGGGCGTGCGCGTGAACTCCGTTGCGCCGGGGCTGATCCGTACGCCGCTTGCTGAAGAACTGCTCGGCAATGAGGGGTTCATGGCGCGCAGGTTGGCCTCCACGCCATTGCGGCGGGTGGGTGAGCCCGACGAGATCGCCGGTGTGGTGGTGATTTTGGCGAGCCGGGCAGGGGGCTTCATCACGGGCCAAAACCTGGTCGTCGATGGCGGTACGACGATGAGCGACGGCAACTAGCAGAGCAAGCAAGACCGCTTGCTGGCAAACAACAACAGGAGACTACGCAATGAGATTCGCGAGTTTGCGAGACGACACACCAGACGGGCGCTTGCTGCTGGTTTCGCGCGATCTGCGGCAGGCGCTCGACGCCAGCGAGGTGGCGCCCAACTTGCTGGATGCGCTGCATCGCTGGGAAGAGGTGGCTCCGGTTCTTCAGCGGTTGTACGACGCGCTGAACGAGGGGGGCGTTGCTGAGGCCAAACCCTTCGACCCGACGCGCTGTGGTGCACCGCTGCCACGCAGCCCGCAGTGGTGCGATGCCTCGGCGTTTCTAACGCACGGGCGACTGATGGAGCGAGCGTTCGGCACTCCCCCAATTCCTCATTTCGACACCGTGCCCGTGATGTATCAGGGGGCAAGCGACGATTTTCTTGGTCCGAACGACGACGTGCCGCTGCCATCGGAAGCCGATGGCATCGACTTCGAAGGCGAGTTTGGAGTGGTCGTCGCCGCAGTGCCGATGGCCGCGACAGCGGCCGAAGCGCTCGGCAGCATTCGCCTCGTAATACAGATCAACGACTGGAGCCTGCGCGCACTGGGTCCACACGAAATGAGCACTGGCTTCGGATTTCTGCAAGCCAAGCCGTCGACAAGCTTCGCGCCGGTGGCGGTCACCCCGGACGAACTGGGTGACGGCTGGCGCGACGGTCGTGTGCAGCTGCGCTTGAACGTGGCGTTGAACGGCAAGCGCATCGGCGAGCCGCATGCCGGCGAGATGAACTTTGATTTTGGCCAGCTGATCGCGCACGCTGCTCGGACGCGGCGGCTGTCGGCCGGCACGATCATCGGCTCGGGTACGGTATCAAACGTGGCGCGCAGCGCCGGGTCAGCCTGCCTTGCCGAGCGGCGAGTGATCGAGATTCTCGATGAGGGCAGCCCGAGGACGCCATTCATGAAGTTCGGCGACCGCGTTCATATGCAAGCGCGTTTCGACGATGGAAGCGCGGGGCCTTTCGGAGTGATCGACCAGCAAGTCGTGAGTATCGGCCGATGAAGCGCGTCGTCATCACGGGAGCGCACGGCTTCATCGGCCAGGTGCTGGTGCGCCGTTTGCTGGAGCAGGGCATCGCCGGTGCGCCGATCGACCAGCTGACGCTGGTCGACTTGAGCTTCGATAGACCCCATGACGACCCGCGTGTGGATCAGGTCGAAGGGAGCCTGGACGATGCCGCGGTGCTCGAGCGTGCATGCGCATCGCCAATGGAGGCGGTTTTCCATCTGGCCAGCCTGCCCGGCGGCGCAGCCGAGCGCGACTACGCGCTGGGCCGCCGGATCAACCTGGACGCTACGTTGCGGCTGATCGAAATGCTACGTCATCAACCGAGCCCGCCGCGCTTCGTGTTTGCCAGTTCAATCGCCGTGTATGGCGAAAACTTGCCCGAGCTGATCGACGAGTCAACTTTGCCCGCGCCCGCGTTGACCTACGGCGTCCACAAGCTGGCTGGTGAGGTGCTGGTCGCGGATGCCACGCGGCGTGGGTGGATAGAAGGTTGCTCTCTGCGGCTGCCTGGCGTAGTGGCACGGCCAGGCGAAGGGGTCGGATTGATGTCGGCTTTTATGAGCCAGATGTTCTGGCGTCTGGCTGCGGGCGAGCAGGTCACCCTTCCGGTGTCTGCGGACGGTGTCGCGTGGTGGATCTCAGCGAGAGCGTGTGTGGGCAACCTGGTTCATGCGGCCGAGATTCGGCCAGAGCTGCTGGATGCTCGGCGCAGCTACCAGATGCCCGTGCTGCGATTGACCATGGACCAAGTGGTTCAGGCGCTTGCTGCACGTTACGGCGTCGAACGGGCCGCCTTGGTGCGCTACGCGCCAGAGCCGCTTGTTCAGCGGCTGTTCGCCAGCTATCCCCCCTTGCACACGCCGGCTGCGGAGGCGCTGGGGTTTCGTCACGACGGCACCGTGCAGCAATTGATCGAGCAGGCAATGCTGTCATGACAGCAGTATCAGGAGTTCGTATGAGCGGATTGGTCTTCCGGATTCAAGCGCTTTTCTCGCGGCGCGCAGTCATGCTCGCACTAGCCTTCGGGGTCAGCTTGTCCGGCATGGCACGGGCTCAAACTCAGGCGGCGTATCCTGCCAAAGCAGTGCGCCTGGTGGTGCCTTTTCCAGCGGGCACATCGCCAGATGTCGTCGCACGCTTGTGGGGCGAGCGTTTTGCCAAGGCGACTGGGCAGCCGGTGATCGTTGAGAACCGTCCCGGGGCCAGCACGATCATGGGCGCGCAGGTGGTCGCAGTTGCACCCGCAGATGGCTACACGCTCCTATGGACTGTCAACAACACTTTTTCGATCAATCCCTACGTTTATCCGAAGCTGCCATACAAGGCGGAAGACTTTGCCCCGGTCACTCGCATTCTGTCGGTACCGTACGTGCTGGTGGTTTCGGCAGAGTCCAGAATCCGCTCGCTGGCTGATCTGGTGCGCGAGGCGAAGGCACACCCCAATGCAATGAGTTATGCCAGCGCTGGTATTGGGCAAGGCACCCACGTCGCGATGGCCCGCTTGTTGAACACTGCCGGCGTCACGATGACGCATGTACCGTACAAGGACTACTTCATTTCCGACGTGATCGCTCAACGCGTCGACGTTGCATTTGACGCCAGCACGGGCGCGATTCCTCAGATCAAGGGGGGCAGAGTAAGGGCGCTCGGCGTTTCGAGCACGAAGCGGATCGAGGCGCTGCCGGACGTCCCCGCGATCGCCGAGACTTTCCCTGGCTTCGTCGGCGATTCCTGGCACGGGATCTTTGCACCAGGAAAGACGCCCGAGCCGGTGATTGCGGCGCTGATGGCTTATTCGCGGCGCATTGTCGAGGCGGCGGATTTTCAGGCAGCGTTGCGCGATTACGGGCTGACGCCCGCCGGCGAGGCACCGGACGAGTTCCGCAAGTTCCTGGTCGATGACGCACGCGCCTGGAGCAAGGTCGTCAGAGACAACCAAATCAGCGCAGATTGACACGGTGATTGCTTCTCGCAGTCTCGCGGGTCTCTCGAGGCGCACGAGGGCACCAACGATTGCTTCCATAACAGCGTCGGCGCGTGCAAGCCGTCGCCTGCGTCCAAAACTTGAGCGGTTGCTCCGCGATAACCAGTAGACACGATGACGAATCGACGTACCTTTCTTGCCGCCGTCGCGACCGGTGGCCTTGGCTACCTCCACATGGCCGACGCATTCGCGCAAACGTTCCCTGACCGCCCCATCAAGTTGGTGGTGCCCAATCCGCCGGGGGGGCCCTCGGACATCGTTGCGCGCTTTTTGGCGGAAAGCATGCGGGGCGATCTTGGACAGAGCTTGGTGATTGACAACCGGCCGAGAGCCGCTGGACTTATTGGCACGGCCGCAGTCGCCGCCGCCCCTCCTGACGGCTACACGATTCTTGTCACGTCACGCTCGAACCACGTTATTGCGCCCTTGGTGCAAAAAGGTTCGCCAGTGGCACCACAGCGCGATCTGATTCCCGTGGGGCTTGCACTGCGTGCTGTCGGAATTCTGGTCACTAATGCCGCGGCCCCATTCAAAAGCCTGCAGCAGTTGGTGGCATTTGCGAAGGCAAATCCTGGCAAGTTGTTCTACGGAAGTGCAGGCATCGGCGCTACCAACCATATTGCGATCGAGCAGTTCCGCACGATGGCTGGCATCGAGCTGACGCATGTGCCGTACAAGGGCTCTGGCGCATTGGTGACGGGCCTGATGGGCGGAGAAGTGCAGTTGGCACTGCTGGACTTTTCGTCAGCACAGACTGGCGTGAAAGCGGGCAGCATCGTTCCCTTGGCACAAACGTCCTCCCGCCGCCTGCCCACGCTGCTCCAAGTCCCCACACTTGCCGAATGCGGCTTCCGCGACTTCGATCCATCGTTCTGGATTGGCTTGGCAGCGCCACGTGGCACACCACCCGAGACAATCGCACGGTTGAATCATGCGCTCGAGAGAGCGCTTGCCGATACGCAGATGAAGGCGCGTGCGCAGATCAATGGCTGGCAGTTGGTGGGGGGAGCGCCGAACGTCTTGCGTGATGCAATCGAGCAAGACATGGCGCAATACCCGGCCCTGATTCGGGCATTGGACTTGAAACCCAGTTGAGGGCTGCGGCGTCGCTCGCAAAACTGAGCGGGGAAGGGGGCATTTGGGGGCCCCCTGTCCGCGCGTTCGTCGTCGTCAGCTGCCGCCTACGCAAGCCCGCCTTGACACACGAACTTGATATGCAAGTGATCGTCGAGGCCGTGCACACAACCTTCGCGCGGAGTGGTGCATTCAATCGAGCACAACATTGAGACGCAGGCGGCTCGGCCGGGGAGCTCAGAGTGCCCGCTTTGCTATTTTATTTAACATAATATACATTGTATTATCATAGCAGGATCCACAACTGCGATACGCAGTAGCCGCGCCTGGGGGCTTCATACCCAAATTCCTTGTCGCTTGATTCCTCCGCGCATATACCCGCCGCATGGGCTTGACCTATCTTTGAACGGCTTGCGGGCGCGGCGTCATCTCGACGACGCGGCCGCACAGGGAGCGGCGTGCGACTGTCATCAGGAAATGAGTGCGACGCGCTGCGTCATCGCATTCAAAAGCAAAGCAGTCGGAGACATCCACCATGAGCAGCAGCCTCGCGTCAGGAGCCGCGCCTTCGTGCGCGCCCGCATCCAAATCCAAGCCCAGCACCGTCAAGGTCATCACGGCCATCTCCATCGGCAATGCGCTGGAATGGTTCGAGATCGTGATCTACGGCTTCCTGGCCGTGACCATTTCCAAGCTGTTCTTTCCGGCGGACAACGAGAACGTGTCGCTCCTGATCGCGCTCGGCACTTTCGGCGTGACCTTCTTCATGCGTCCGGTGGGCTCGATCGTCCTCGGCGCATACGCCGACTCGGCCGGCCGCAAGGCCGCGCTCACGATGTCGATGGCGCTGATGCTGGGCGGCACGCTAATGATCGCCGTATCGCCGACCTTCGCAAGCATCGGGATCTGGGCGCCGGTGCTCATCATCGTCGCGCGGCTGTGGCAGGGCTTCGCGGCCGGCGGCGAATTCGGCAGCGCCACGGCCTTGCTGGCCGAGCAGGATCCCAAGCGGCGCGGCTTCTTCGCCAGTTGGCAGTTCGCCAGCCAGGGCATCACCACCTTCCTGGGCGCCGCGTTCGGCATGGGGCTCAACTCCTTGCTGACGCCGGAGCAGCTGCTGTCCTGGGGCTGGCGGATACCGTTCTTCTTCGGCCTGCTGCTCGGTCCGGTGGCCTCTACATCCGCCGGCACCTGGAGGAAGGCGACGAGTTCGACAAGAACGCCACCAAGGCCCCGCCGGTGCGCACCGCCCTCCTCGACCAGCGCGGCCGCACGCTCACCTCGATGGGCCTCATCATCCTGGCCACGATCATCTCGTACACGGGGCTGTTCATGCCGACCTTCGCGGTCAAGCAACTGGGTCTGCCGCCCTCGATGTCCTTCGTGGGCACGATCTGGCTCGGCGTGTTGCAGTTGACGCTGGTGCCGTTCTACGGCGCGTTGTCCGATCGCATCGGTCGCCTGGCGATCATGCGCACCGCGGCGCTCATCATGCTGGTGATGATCGTTCCGCTGTTCTACATGCTGGTCTCGTACCCCTCGGTGACGACGCTGATGATCGTCCTCACGGCGATCGGTCTGGTGGCAACGGCCTACTGGGGACCGATGGCGGCCACGATGGCCGAGTTGTTTCCCGCCGGCATGCGCGGCACCGGCCTTTCCGTCAGCTACAGCTTGGGCGTGGCGATCTTCGGCGGATTTGCACCCTTCATCAGCGCCTGGCTCATCACCGCCACGGGCAGCAAGATCTCGCCGTCGTTCTACATGGTCTTCGGGGTGCTGATCAGCCTCGTGGCGCTGCGTGCGGCGCCGCGCTACGGCATCAGGTAGCGCCACTTCGGCGCCCGTGATTGGCGGGCCGGGCCAATGCCGTCGTGACGACGGCCTGCTAGGCTCTGGCCTTCGATATTCATCCCGCGGGTGCCACCGATGAAATCCGAGGACAAGGGCAAGGGCTACTACGGGCGCTACCGCCGGCGCGGATCGTCGCGCCGCAAGGACTGGCGCGCCTACGTGGCGCCGCTGTTCGCGATTGTTGCGGTACTGGCCGTCGGCTTGTACTTCGTCCAGATGTCGGATCGTGAACCGCCCGCGACTGCATCGACCGCGCCCTCTGTCACGGGCGACAAGCCGGTGGAGCGCACCGCCGCCCTGCCCCCGTTGAACCTTCCGGCCGATGACGCGCCCCACGCCTCCGGCATGGAATGGTGGTACTACAACGGCATCCTCGACGCGAAGACGGGCAATCGCTATGCCTTCCACGTCGCGGTCTTCGTCGCCAACGGGTTGGTCAAGCACACCGTCATGCATGTGGCCTTGACCGACTTGCAGACCGGCCGGCGATTTTCGGGCCAGAGCCGCACCGGCGGCCTTCCCGCCAAGAGCACGGCCAGCGGATACGACTTCCGGCAGGACGGATGGCAGGTCGCCGCCAACGGCAATGCGCACGTCGTGCGGGCCGAGTTCGAAGGCGTCTCGCTGGCGCTCGACCTGAACGCTTCGGGCCCGGTGGTCGCGCACCGGGCGGCTGACTCGGCCACGCCGGGACTGCTCGACTTCGGCAAGAGCGGCATCAGCTACTACTACTCGCGCCCTCGCATGGCCGCGCAAGGCGAGATCCAGATCGCCGGGCGCCAGATCCCGGTGAGCGGCGACGTCTGGTTCGACCACCAATGGGGCGACTTCGATGTGCTGAGCTTTGGCTGGAACTGGTTCGCCCTGCACCTGGCCGACGGGTCCGACGTGATGCTCTACGACTTGTTCGACTCCGATGGCAACAATGTGCTGACCTCGGGCACCGTCTCCACCTCCAAGGGCTCCACGCCCCTGAAAGCCAGCGAGATCGAACTGACGCCCGGCCGCAAGTGGACGAGCCCGGACACGAAGGTCAGCTACGTCGTCGAATGGAACGTCAAGCTGCCTTCCGGCACCTACAGCATCAAGCCCTTCGTCGACAGCAGCGAGTTCGAAGCGCAACAGACGACGGCGAACGTCTATTGGGAAGGGCCGGTGAAAGTGTCGGGCAGCGCCGAGGGCCAGGGATTCATGGAACTGAGCGGTTACGAGCGCCTGGGCCGCAAGTAGGGTCGCACCCCTACCACTTGCCTTCCTTCGGCAGCGCCTGCGGCTTCTTCTGCGCAGCCGCGGAAATCATGGCGGCATCGCTCTCCCGGTTCGCGCGCTTGGCGAAATCGACGGCGGTCATGCCCTGCTCGTTCTTCATCGCGGTGTCGGCGCCCTCCTCCAGCAGCAGCTTGACGGCATCGCTCGAGCCGTACATCGCAGCCATCATCAGCGGCGTGGTGCCGTTGGGCGATTGCGCGTCGATGAAGGCGAACTTGTCGAGCAGCAGCTTCATGATCGAGATCTGGCCGCTGGTGGCCGCATAGTGCAGCGGCGTCCAGCCGGTCTTGTTGACGGCGGCATCGCGCGCGAGCAGCTTGGCCACGACGTCCTGCTGGCCCTTGAGGCTGGCCATCATCAGGGGGCTTTCACCGCTGCCGTTGACGGCGTCGACGTCGGTCTTCGGCGAATCGACCAGCACCTGCACCACGCGGGGCGAGGGTTCCCGCAAAGCGATCAGCAGGCCGGTCTGCTGCTTCTCGTCGCGCGTGTTCGGGTCGAAACCGCGCTCGATCAGGCTGCGCACGCCGCTCGCGTTGTCGCTGCGCACGGCACGGAAGAAGTCGTCATACGATCCGGCAGTGCTTGCACAGGAAATGAGTGCAAAAACAAATAGATATCCAAGCTTCTTGAGAAAATACTTCATGTGTTGATCGCGCTGAAAAGGGTTTCGAAATTGCGACTTGTGGCCTCGGCCACGGCCTCGACGGGCATCTGTCGCACTTGGGCAATCTGTTGCGCCACATAGGGCACGTAAGACGGATTGTTGGTCTTGCCCCGGTACGGCACCGGCGCCAGGTAGGGGCTGTCGGTCTCGATGAGCATGCGGTCCATCGGCACGAAGGCCGCCACGTCACGCAAGTCCTGCGCCTTCTTGAAGGTGAGGATGCCGGAGAACGAGATGTAGAAGCCGAGGTCGAGCGCGGCGCGTGCCACTTCGGCCGTCTCGGTGAAGCAATGGAACACGCCGCCGGCTGCGTTGGCGGTGCCAGTCTCGCCCTCTTCCCGCAGGATGGCCAGGGTGTCGGCCGAGGCTTCGCGGGTGTGGATGATCAGCGGCTTGCGGGTCTGCTGGGCCGCGCGAATGTGTATCCGAAACCGGTCACGCTGCCATTCCATGTCGGCCACGCTGCGACCGCCCTTGCGTTCTTCCATCTGGTAGTAGTCGAGGCCGGTTTCGCCGATGGCCACTACCTTGGGCAGCGCGGACAGGCGCACCAGGTCGTCGAAGGTGGGCTCCTGGATGTCTTCCTCATCGGGGTGCACGCCGACGCTGGCCCAAAAGTTGTCGTACTGCGCGGCCAGCGCATGCACGGCGTCGAATTCTTCCAGCTTGGTGCAGATGCACAGCGCGCGGTCGACTTGCGCGGCTTGCATGGCCGCACGGATCCGAGGCATGTCGTCGATCAACTCGGGAAAAGTGAGGTGGCAGTGGGAGTCAGTGAACATCCCCTATTGTCGCCAACCCTTCATGCAGACCCTCGCGGCGGGCCTTCCGGGGGCGAGCTAAATGGTTTGCGTCGGCCGGTCAGAGCCCATCGTGCCGCCCAGCGCTTCCTCGATGCGCGCCTTGAGTTGGCGGGACTTGTCGTCCGACGGAAAGCGGATGCCGACGCCCGGAGCGCGATTGCCGGCCGCGCGAGCCGGAGTGATCCACGCCACCTTGCCCGCGACCGGATAGCGCTGCGGATCTTCAGGCAATGTCAGCAGCACGTACACGTCATCGCCGAGCCGGTACTCGCGCGCCGTGGGAATGAAGATGCCGCCTTCGGCGAACAAGGGAATGTAGGCCGCATACAGCGCCCCCTTTTCCTTGATGGCCAACTGGATCACGCTGGGCCGGGGCGAATTGGCGGCTGGGGATGCGGTGGTGGTGTTCATGGGCGAGGTGGCGCCGAGTTTAGGGTGCTTCGGGCTTCGCTTACAAGCGCCTCCAACATGAGTCCCGCATTGAAGGGATGCTCGGCGGTGCGCGCCGCGGCTGCGAGCGACTTCGACCAGCGGGCCAGCGCACGGCTGGAGGGCGGCTTCGGCAGGTCCGCCGGATCGAAGAAGCGTGGCGCGGCGCCCTGCCCCACGGCCATCAGGTCGTGGCAGAGCTTTTGCAGGGCGTCGATGGCCTGGCTCGGTGCGTGGCCGGACAAGGCGGCGACCTCGCCCTTGGCCATGGCGTTGGGCAGCACGGACCAGGCTTTCGGCGAACCACCGTTGCGTGCCTGGCGCAATGCGTCGCTGGGCCTGCCGCCGGCCGCGCGCAGCAATGCGCCGGCGTCGGCTGCGGGTACGCCTTGCGCCACCAGCCAGTCCTGCGCCTGCCCGGACGCCGGCCAGGGCAAGGTGTAGCCGATGCAACGGCTTCGGATGGTGGGCAGCAGTTGCCACGCCGCCTCGCTGGCCAGCACGAAGCGCACGTCGCCCACCGGCTCTTCCAGGGTCTTGAGCAGCGCATTGGCCGTGATCGCATTCATGCGCTCGGCCGGGTACACCAGCACCACCTTGCCGCGGCCGCGCGCACTGGTGCGCTGCGCAAAGCCGACCGCATCGCGCATCGCCTCCACGCGGATTTCCTTGCTCGGCTTGCGCTTCTTGTCGTCGATGTCGGCCTGGGACTTCTCATCGAGCGGCCAGCCCAGGTCCATCATCGCGACCTCGGGCATGAGCACGCACAGGTCGGCATGCGTGCGGACTTCGATGGCATGGCAACTGCCGCAATGGCCGCAGGCGCCTTGCGCGGTGGGCTGCTCGCAGAGCCAGGTGCTGGCCAGGGCCAGCGCGAGATCGTATTGGCCGAGGCCAGAGGGGCCTTGCAGCAGCCAGGCATGGCCGCGCTGGCGCAGCAGTTCGGCCAACGGTGCGTGCAGCCAGGGCAAGAGCGTGCTCATGGCGAAACCTCCGCGCTGTGCGCTGCGGGGGGGGCTTGCCGGGGGCAGACCATCGCCGTGCTCATGCCAGTCCCCGTGCTCGAAGCGTAGCCTCGATCTGCTGCCAGACCTGCTCGCGCGGGCAGTCGGCGTCGATGCGCGCGAAGCGCGGCGCGGCTGCGGCCCGGTCGGCATAGCCCTGGGCGACGCGACGGAAGAACTCGACGGGCTGGGCCTCGAACTTGTCGGGCAGACGCGCGCCGGCGAGGCGTTCGGCCGCGATCTCGGGCGGGAGGTCGAACCACAGCGTGAGGCCGGGTTGCAGCAGTGCATCCGAATGCGCCGGATCGGCCTGGACCCAGCGCTCCAGCATGCCGAGCACGCCGAGGTCGAAGCCGCGGCCGGCGCCCTGGTACGCAAAGGTGGCGTCGGTGAAGCGGTCGCAGAGGACCACGTCGCCTCGCTGCAGGGCGGGCACGATGACCTGCAAGACATGCTCGCGCCGGGCCGCGAACACGAGCAGGGACTCGGTCAGCGGGTTCATGGCCTCGTTCAGCACCAGCGTGCGCAGGGTCTCGCCGAGCGGCGTGCCGCCGGGTTCGCGGGTACGGGTGACGGTGCGGCCCTGGCTGCGGAACAGCGCCTCGAGCGCGTCGATGTGGCTCGACTTGCCGGCGCCGTCGATGCCTTCGAGTGAAAGAAACAGCCCCGTGGCCACGCTCATTGTCGATTCCGTTGATAGCGGTTCACCGCGTTGTTGTGCTCGTCGAGCGAATTGCTGAATTGACTGGTGCCGTCACCGCGCGAGACGAAATAGAGCGACTTGCCCTGCGCCGGTTGCACGGCCGCGAGCAAGGCGGCCTTGCCGGGCATGGCGATGGGGGTCGGCGGCAGGCCGTTCCGGGTGTAGGTGTTCCAGGGCGTGTCGGTCTGCAGATCCTTCTTGCGGAGGTTGCCGTCGAAGCGCGTGCCGAGGCCGTAGATGACGGTAGGGTCGGTCTGCAACGGCATGCCGGCGCGCAGGCGGTTGACGAAGACCGAGGCGATCTGTGCCCGCTCATTGGCCTTGCCTGTCTCCTTTTCGACAATGCTGGCCAGGATCAAGGCCTCATCGGCCGACTTCAGCGGCAGGTCGGAGGACCGTGCGGCCCAGGCGGCGGCGAGCTTGCGGTCCATCGCGCGCATGGCGCGCTGCAGCAAGACGGTGTCGGTGGAGTTCTTGGAGTAGGTGTAGGTATCCGGGAAGAAGCGGCCTTCCGGATGCTGGCCGGGGCGGCCGAGCTTTTCCATCAGGGCCTCATCGCTCAGGGCGGCGGTTTCCTGCTTCAACTGGTCGGCCTTCGCCAGCGCGGCGCGCACCTGCCGGAAGTTCCAGCCTTCGACCAGCACGACGCTGCGTGTCGCCTCCTCGCCGCGCACCAGTACGTTGAGCAGGAGTTGCGGGGTCACGCCCGGCTCCAGTTCATAGCTGCCGGCACGCATCTGCCGGGATTGCCCGGACACGCGGAACCACCAGTAGAGGAGTCTTGGCTGCACGTCGACGCCCGCGTCGGCCACGGCCTGGGCAATGCCGCGCGGCGTGGTGCCGGGTTCGATCGACAGGTCCAGCGAGGGCGCCGACATCTTCAATGGCTGGTGGACCCACCAGAGCCCCCAGGCACCCACGGCAAGCGCCGCCAAGGCACCCAGCAGGAAAACAGTCAGGAAAAATCGTCGCACGGAGCAGGATATGAGAGTGGGTAGCGCTTGGCCCTGCGAACTGAACGGATGCGGGCCGGCCATGATAATTCAGCGATGAACCCCGTTGTGCTCAATGGCATCGCTGCCCTCCCCCACCTCGGCGTGATCCGCGCCGAAGGCCCTGACGCCGCCTCCTTCCTCCACGGCCAACTCACCCAGGATTTCTCCCTGCTCGACGGCTCGCAAGCCCGCCTGGCTGCGCTTTGCACCGCCAAGGGCCGCATGATCGCCAGCTTCATCGGCATCCGGCCGCAGGCGGAAACGATCCTGCTGGTGTGCAGCCGCGACATCCTCGCCGCCACGCTCAAGCGCCTGTCGATGTACGTGCTGCGCGCCAAGGCGAAGCTCACCGATGCCAGCGCGGATTTCGCGCTGTATGGTGTGGCCGGCTCCGCGCTCGCCGGCAACGGCATCGACGCGTCTGCCGCGCCCGGTGTGCGCAGCATGGTCGGGGAAGCCAGCGTGGTTTCGCTCTATCCGGCCGATGGCATTCCGCGCGCCTTGTGGATCGCGCCCGTCGGTGCGCCTGCGCCCACGGGCGATGAGATGGATGCCAGCCTCTGGCAATGGAGCGAGGTGCGCAGCGGCATCGCGACATTGACGACGCCGGTGCTCGATGCCTTCGTGCCGCAGATGCTGAACTACGAATCGGTGGGCGGCGTGAACTTCAAGAAGGGCTGCTACCCCGGCCAGGAAATCGTGGCGCGCAGCCAGTTCCGCGGCACGCTGAAGCGCCGTGCCTATGTGGTGCGTGCGGATGCGCCGGTCACGCCCGGCGAGGAAGTCTTCGCGGCCAACGATGCGGAGCAGCCGGCCGGCACCGTGGTGCAATCGGCCGCGTCGCCGTCGGGCGAATGGTCGGCCATCATCTCGATGCAGATCGCTGCGCTGGAAGCGGGTGGGCTGCGTGCCGGTGGGCCCGAGGGCGTGGCGCTGACGGTCGATCCCCTGCCCTACCCCCTGCTCGCGGATATCTGACCGCCCACGAAAAAGCGGCTCCTGCGCGCAAACGCAGGAGCCGCTTTTCATTCACCAGACCCGAGGGTCAGGCGACGATCACTTCCACTTCCAGCCGATGCCGGCGTTGACGCCCACATCCTTGCCGGTCGTCGCGACACCGACGCCCCAGGACATCTTGCCGTCCTTGGCCATCTCCTTGAAGTTGACCGCCACGGCCGAGTAGCCCTTGTAGCTGCCCACGCCCACGCCCAGTGCCTTGTCGCCCGCTTCCATGGTCGGCATGTAGGTGCCGGACATCGCGAAGCCCATGGCCACGCCCGAGTAGGCACCCTTCTGCAGATCGGCCACCTGGCCCTGGATCTGACCGACTTGCGATTGCAGCGCGTTGACCTGGCCGGCGACCTGGCCGACGTCACCACTCACGGCCTTCAGCTGCGCCACGTTGGCGGCGTCGCTGTCTTCCGAGCCGGCGGCCACGCCGGTGATCTGGCGCGTCTGGCCATTGCCACCCACGGACATTGCACCTTGCGTGCTGGTCGTGGCGGCGACGGCAGCCTTCTGCTCGTCGGTCGCGGTCTTCGACACGTAGCCGGCGACGCCAGCATCACGCGTTGCCACCGAACCCGAGCCGACTGCCACACCGCCGTTGACCTGCACCACCGCGCCGAAGCCAATGGCCGTGCCTTGCGACACGGAGGCGTTACGGCTCTGCGAAGTGCCGCCAGCGTCCGCCTGGTCGCCGATCGCCACGCCGCCGTTGCCGGAGCGGGCAAAGGCGCCGATGGCTTGGGAGCCGGTGGCCTGCGCGCCGGTGCCGATGGCGATGGCGTTGGTGCCGGTGGCTTGCGCGTTCTGGCCCATCGCCACGGCGCTGGTGCCGCTGGCCACGGCCTGCGGGCCGATGGCGGTCGAGTTGGCGCCGGTGGCCTTCGAATCGTCCTGCGACGAGTTCGTGTGGAAGTACTTCGTGCCGTTCTGGTTGATGCTGTTCAGTGCATCGCCCACGTTGTTGACGGTCGAGGTCGTGCCGTCCGCATTGCTGACGGTGTAGGTCGGTGCCGACCAGCTGCCGGTGGAAGCGTCATAGCTCGAGCCGCCGCCGAGGCCGGCCGCAGCGCCCTTGCCGACGTTCGACAGGTTGCTGTTCGTCTTGTCCGCAGCGTCCTTGATCACCGACACCGAGGTCGACAGCGAAGCCACGCCAGCCGTGGCTGCGTTGCCCAGGCTGTCCACGCTGGTCGACAGCGAAGCCAGGCCGCCTTCGAGGCCGTCGACGCGGTTGGTCACGTTGTCGACGCGGCCCGACAGGTTGCCGAGGCCGGTGGACAGGCTGCCCACGTCGCTTTGCAGGCCGCTGATGCTGCCCGCCGTCGAGGTCGACAGCGAAGCCAGGCTGTCGCCCAGGTTGCTCAGGCCGGTCGAGGTGGAGCTCGACAGCGAGCTCACCGTGTTCGTCAGGTTGCCCACGTCCGTGGTCAGCGAGCCGAGGTTGGCGCCCGTCTTGTCGAGGTTGTCGGCCACCTGGTACAGCTGGCTGCCGTTGATGGCGTCCGTGCTGTTGGCGCTCATCTGGCCGGCGGCCACGTTCTGCACCTGGCGTTCCGCGTCCTTGGCACCCACGCTGAAGGCGCCCACCGGCGCGCTGCCGGCGAAGTTGTTGTATGTGGTGCCGCCCACCGTCACGCTGTTCACGACCGTGACCTTGCCAGCCTGGGAACCGGCGCCGATGGCGACCGAGTTGTTGAAGCCGGCGATCGCGTTCGGGCCGATAGCCACGCTGTCCGTGCCGATGGCCTGGCTGTCCGCGCCGCTCGAGTTGGCGTGGAAGTACTTCGTGCCCTTGGTGTTGATGCTGTCGAGCGCATCGCCCACGTTGTCGGCCTGGCTGGTCGAGCCGTCGGCGTTGTAGACCGTGTACGACGGGGCGCTGATCTTGCCCGTGGCCGGGTCGAACTTGGCGCCGCCGCCGAGGCCGGCCGCTGCCGAGTCACCCAGGTTGGTGCCCTTGGCTTGCAGGTCGCTGATGCTGTTCGCGGTCGAGGTCGACAGCGAACCGATGCTGGCCGACGTGGAGGTCGACAGCGAGCTCAGGCCGTTGGCCGTCGAGGTCGACAGGCTGCCGATGCTCGAAGCGGTGGACGTGGACAGCGAGTCGAGGCTGCTGTTGACGTTGGCGAAGCCGGTCGACGTGGAGGTCGACAGCGAGCCGACGCTGGCGTTGACCGCATCCAGGCTGGTCGACATCGAGGTCGACAGCGAGCCGAGGTCGCCGCTGGCCTTGTCGAGGTTGGCCGCCACTTGATAGAGCTGGCTGCCGTTGATGGCGTCCGTGCTCGTCGCCGTCACTTGGCCAGCGGCCACGTTCTGCACCTGGCGTTCCGCGCCCTTGGCGCCGACGCTGAAGCTGCCTGCGGGCGTCGCACCGGCGAAGCCGCCGAAGGTCGAGGCGCCCACCTTGGCGCTGTTCACGGCCACGGCTGCGGAGGTCTTGGCACCGGAGCCGATCGCGACCGAGCCGGCGTCCGCGGCGACGGCGTTCGGGCCGATGGCGACGCTTTCCGCGCCGAGGGCCTGGCTGTCCGCGCCGTTGGAGTTGGCATGGAAGTACTTCGTGCCCTTGGTGTTGATGCTGTCGAGCGCGTCGCCGACGTTGTTCACCGTGCTGGTCGAGCCGTCGGCGTTGTACGTCGTGTACGACGGTGCGCTGATCTTGCCGGTGGCCGCGTCGTATGCCGCGCCGCCGCCGAGGGCTGCCGCCGTGGATTGACCCTGGTTGTCGCTCGACACCTGCAGGCTGCTGATGCCGGTCGAGAGGCCCGCACCCATGTTGGCGAAGCCGGTCGAGGTCGAGGTCGAGAGCGACGACAGGTCGCTGGCCAAGTTGCCCAAACCGACCGAGGTCGAGGACGACAGGCTGCCGATGCTGGAAGCCGTGGCGGTCGAGAGCGAGCTCAGGCCGCTGAAGGCGGTGTTCAGGCCGGTCGACGTGGAGGTCGACAGCGAGGCGATGCCAACGCTGTTCTGGTCCGTGACCTTGGCGACCTGGAACAGCTGGCTGCCGTTGACGGCGTCCGTGCTGGCAGCCGACAGGCGGCCCGCCGCGACGTTGTGGATCTGGCGCTCGGCACCGGCAGCGCCGACGCTGAAGCTGCCCACCGGCGCGCCGCCGGCGAAGGAGCCGAAGTCCGTGGTGCCGACCTTCACGCTGGTCTCGCCCACGGCTGCCGAGGTCTTCGCGCCCTGGCCGATGGCGACCGAATTGTCATGCGACGCCACGGCGTTCGGGCCGATGGCCACGCTGTCGGCGCCCGTCACGACGCTGTCCGCCGCCGTCGAGTTGGCGTGGAAGTACTTGGTGCCCTTGGTGCTGATATTGTCGAGCGCATCACCGACGTTGTTCACCGTGCTGGTCGAGCCATCGGCGTTGTACGTCTTGTACGACGGTGCGTTGATCGCGCCGGTTGCGGCGTCGTAGCTGGCGCCACCGCCGAGTGCGGCTGCGGTCGTCTCGCCTTGCTTGTCAGCCGAGGTTTGCAGTGCGCTCACGCCGGTCGACAGGCCCGCGCTGAGGTTGTCGAAGCTGGTCGAGGTCGAGGTCGACAGCGAGGCGATGTTGGACGCGGTCGAGGTCGAGAGCGAGTCGATGCGGCTGTTGGCATTGCCGAGGCCGGTCGAGGTCGAGGTCGACAGGCTGCCGATCTGCGAAGCGGTCGAGGTCGACAGCGAGTTGAGGTTGCTGTTGGTCGTGGACAGGCCCGTCGACGTCGAGGTCGAGAGCGAGTCGAGGCCCACGCGGTTCTGGTCGACGACCTTGGCCACCTGGAAGAGCTGGCTGCCGTTGACGGCGTCCGTGCTGGCGGCCGTGATGCGGCCGGCGGCGACGTTCTGCACCTGGCGTTCGACACCGGCATCGCCGACGCTGAAGCTGCCCGTGGGCACGGCACCGGCGAAGGAGCCGAAGCTGGTCGAGCCGACCGTGGCCGTCGGTGCGTTCACCGCGGCTTGCGTCTGCGAGGCCGAGCCGATGGCGACCGAGCGGTCATGCGAAGCCACCGCGTTCGGGCCGATGGCAACGCTCTCCGCGCCGGAGGCCACGCTGTCCGCGCCGGTCGAGTTGGCGTGGAAGTACTTGATGCCGTTCTTGTTGATGGCAGCGAAGGCGTCGCCCACGTTGTTCACCGAGCCGGTCGTGCCGTCGGCGTTGTACGTGGTGTAGGCCGGGGCGCTGATCTTGCCCGTGGCGGCGTCATAGGTCGAGCCGCCGCCGAGGTTGGCCGCTGCGGCATTGCCGAGCGTGTCGGTCTTGGCATTCTGGTTGGCAACGCTGGTCGAGAGCGAGGCCGTGCCGGCGCCGGCGTTGGCGAAACCGGTCGACGTCGAGGTCGACAGCGAGGCGATGTCGGCAGCCGTCGAGGTCGACAGGCTGTTGATGTTCGACGCGGTCGAGGTGGACAGCGAGTTGAGCTTGCTGTCGGCATTGGCGAAGCCGGTAGACGTCGAGGTCGACAGCGAGTTGATCTTGCTGTCGGCGTTGGCGAAGCCCGTCGAGGTGGAAGTCGAGAGCGACTTGATACCATCGGCCGTCGAGGTCGACAGCGAGTTGATCTTGCTGTCGGCGCTGGCCAGGCCGGCCGAGGTGGAGGTGGACAGCGAGTCGAGCTTGCTGTCGGCGTTGGCGAAGCCGGTCGACGTCGAGGTCGAGAGCGAGTTCAGCTTGCTGTCGGCATTGGCCAGGCCTGCCGACGTGGAGGTCGACAGCGAGTCAAGGCCGTCCGCCGTCGAGGTGGAGAGCGAGCTGAGGCCGTCGGCCGTGGAGGTCGAGAGCGAGTTCAGGTTGTTGTTGGTGACATCGACCTGCTTGGCCACGCTGTGGAGCTGGCTGCCGTTGACGGCATCCGTGCTGGTCGCGGAGACGCGGCCGGCGGCGACGTTCTGGATCTGGCGTTCCGAGCCCACGTCGCCCACGCTGACGACGCCTTGCGGGCTGCTGCCTGCGAAGTTGCCGAAGGTCGTGTCGCCCACCTTGGCGCTGGCCGTCGGCGTGCCGTAGCCGTCCGTCTTGGAGCCGTTGCCGATGGCGACCGAGTTGTCGCCGGCCTGCGATTGGTAGCCGATGGCCACGCCCAGCTTGCTGGCCGTCGCTTCGCCGCCGATCGCGACCGCATCGCGGCCCGTGGTCGTGCTGTCCGCGCCGGTCGAGCTGGCGTGGAAATACTTGATGCCGTTGGCATTGATGCTGGCGAGCGCATCGCCGACGTTGCTGGCCGTGCCGGTCGTGCCGTCGGCGTTGTAGGTGGTGTATGAAGGAGCGCTGATGGCACCCGTCGACGAGTCATACGAAGCGCCGCCGCCGAGGCCGGCCGCTGCCGTCTGGCCGAGCGTGGTGGTCGTTGCCTTCAGGTCATTCAGGTCGCCGGACATCGAGCCCTGGAGGTTGGCGAACGCGGTCGACGTGGAGGTCGACAGCGAGCCCACGCTGTTGGCGACATTGGCCAGGCCAGTCGAGGTCGAGCTCGACAGCGAGCCGATGCTGGACGCCGTGGCGGTCGACAGCGAGCCCAGGTTGCTGTTGGTGTCGGCCAGGCCGGTCGAGAGCGAGTTCAGCTTGTTGTCGGCGTTGGCAAAGCCCGTGGAGGTCGAGGTCGAGAGCGAGTTGAGCTTGCTGTCGGCATTGGCCAGGCCGGTCGAGGTCGAGCTCGACAGCGACGCGATGCCGGTCGACAGGCTGCTGTTGCTGGTGCTCAGCTGGGCGACCGTCACCGCATCTTGCGGGGCCGCGCCGTCGCCGACGTTGGTGATGCGACGCGTCACGCCGGCACCGCCCACCGAGACTTCGGCAGCAGGCGCGGCCGAGTTCGTCATGTAGCCCGTGGTCGTCGGCGAACCGGCTGCGGTCACCGAGCCCGAGCCCAGCGCAACGCTGGCATCGCTCAACGCCCGGGCGCTTTGGCCCAACGCAACGCCGGCCCAGCCCGAGGCCTGGGCGTCCCAGCCCGCCGCGATGGCGCGGTCGCTGGAGGCCACGGCACGGCCACCGAGGGCAATCGCGGATTGGCCGGTCGACTGCGCACCATAGTTGCCCGCGGCGTCACTGCCCATGGCGAAGGCACCGTTGGCGCTCGCCACTGCGCCCTGGCCGATGGCAACGGCGTTGCTGCCGGTAGCCACCGAGTCCGTGCCGTTTGAATTCGCGTGGAAGTACTTGATGCCCTTGTTGTTGATGTTGTCGATTGCCGAGCCAACGCTGGTGGCCGTCGCGGTCGTGCCGTTGGCGTTGTAGGTCGTGTAGGCAGGTGCGGAGATCGCGCCGGTCGCGACGTCGTAGGTCGAGCCGCCACCCAGCGCTGCAGCCGCCGTCTGGCCGAGCTTGTCGGTTTCGGTGTTGAGCGCAGTCACGCTGCTGTTCAGTGCGCCGACCGACGTGGACACCGAGTTCACGCTCGTCGTCAGGTTGCTGTTGGACGTCGACAGCGAGTTGATGCTGTTCGTATAGCCGCCCACCGTCGTCGACAGCGAGTTGAAGCCGGTCGACAGGCTGCCCGTCAGCGTCTGCATGTTGCCCACGCTGGTCGACATCGAGTTGTTGGAGGCCGTCAGGGTCGACACGCTGGTCGAGGTGCCGGTCGACAGCGAGCTGAACGCCGTCTGGATGCCGTTGAGCTGCGAGCCGTTGACCGCGTCCGTGCTGGTCGACGAGATGACGCCGGCCGCGACGTTCTGGATCTGGCGCTCGGCGCCGGCCTGGCCGACGCTCACGACGCCGGCTGCCGTGCTGGCAATGCCCGCTGCCGTGGCGCCCATCAGCGTGGTGTTGCCGGTGTGCACGCCCGACGTCGTCGAACCCGTGCCCAGTGCCAAGTCATTGAGATTGTTGGCCTTGGCATTGACACCGATGGCGGTGCCATTGGCCTGCGCAGCGCTCGAGCCGTAGCCGATCGCAACGCCGTTGGTGTTGTTGGCCGTCGCGCCCGGGCCGAGGGCCATCGAGTAGTCACCCGTGGCCATCGTGCCGGCAGAACCGGCGTTGCCGCCGATGGCGACGGCATTCTTGCCGGTCGCTACCGCCTGGTCGCCGATCGCGACTTGCGAGCCAGCGCCCGAGGCATTGGCTGCGTTGCCGATCGCCACCGGAGAAGAACCCGCGGTGGTCGTGCCGTTGGCCTTGGCACCCGAACCAATCGCAACGCCTGCGTAGAACGCGGGCGACGAGATGTTCGTGTTGGTGGCTTGTGCGTTCAGGCCCATGGCCATCGCGTTGTTGTTCGCGCTGGCGCCCTGGCCCTGGGCGATGGCGGAGCCCGTGCCGCTCGTCACGGCGTTGAGGCCGAAGGCGATGGAACCGCCGCCCGTGGCGACTGCACCGTTGCCGGCCGCGAGGCTGTCGCTGCCGCTGGCGACCGACGATTGGCCGATGGCCACGCTGTTGGAACCCGTCGCCTTGCTGTCCGTGCCGCTGCTGTTGGCGTGGAAGTACTTGATGCCCTTCGAATTGACGTTGTTGATGGCCGCGCCGACGCTGTTCGCCGTGGCGGTGGTGCCGTCGGCGTTGTACGTCGTGTAAGCAGGCGCGCTCACGGTATTGGTTGCCGCGCTGTAGGTCGCGCCGCCGCCCAGGTCGTTGGCGATCGACTGGCCCAGCGTCGAGCTGCTGGTGCTCAGCTGGGACACCGTGACCGCGTCCGTTGCCGCTGCGCCGTCGGCGATGTTGGTGAGACGGCGGGTGGATCCCGCCGAGCCGAACGAGGCTTCGCTGGTCGGTGCGGCCTGGTTGGTCAGGTAGCCGGTGGTGGTCGGCGCAGCCGTGCCGGTGGCGCTGTTGTAGCCGATGGCCACGCTGTTGTCGTAGCGGCTCCAGGCATAGAGACCGAGGGCGGTCGAATTCTTGCCGGCAGCCACTGCGGCCGGACCCACCGAAGTGGCATTCTGTGCCGCCTGCGTGGTCACACCGATGGCGATGCTCGACCCCGCGGAGACGGAGCCGGCACCGATCGCGAGCGCCGACCCACCCTGAGCCTGCGAGTTGTAGCCCATGGCCACCGTGTTCTGGCCCTGCGCCTGGGAGCCCTGGCCGAGTGCGAACGAAGCGCCGCCACTCGCGGTGGCAGCGGTTCCGATCGCAACGGCGTCAGCGCCGGTCGCGACGGAGTCCCCACCCGTGCTGTTGGCGTGGAAGTACTTGATGCCCTTCGAATTGACGTTGTTGATGGCCGCGCCGACGCTGTTCGCCGTGGCGGTTGTGCCGTCGGCGTTGTACGTCGTGTAGGCGGGCGCGCTCACGGTGTTGGTTGCCGCGCTGTAGGTCGATCCGCCGCCCAGGTCGTTGGCGATCGACTGGCCGAGGGTCGTGTTGCTGGTGCTCAATTGCGACACCGTCACCGCATCCTGTTGCGCCGCGCCGTCCGCCACGTTGGTGATGCGGCGCAGTTGGCCCGAGTTGCCCACGGACACCTCGCTGGTCGGCGCCGCCGTCTTGGTCAGGTAGCCCTGGCCCGTCGGCGCCGCGCTGCCGGTGGCGCTGTTGTTGCCGATCGCCACGCTGTCCGCATAGAGCGCGCTGGTTCTCGGACCGATGGCGGTCGCGCTGGTGCCTTGCGCTTTCGCGGACCAGCCCAACGAAGCCGAGAAGTCGCCCACGCTGTTCGAAACGTCGCCCATCGTGATGGAGCCATTGCCTGTCGCAGTCGAGTTCTGACCCAGGGCGACGGAGGCATTGCCTGGCGCGCTGGAGTTGTAGCCGATGGCGACCCCGCCGGAATTCGACCCTGTGACCTTTGCACCTTTACCGATCGCGATGTTGTTGGTATTGGTGGCCTGGGCGCCCGACCCAATCGCGATGCTGTCTCCACCGGAGGCAAGGGCGGCATTGCCAAAAGCGCTGGCCGAGAAGCCTGTCGCTTGCGCAGTGAAGCCGACCGCGGCACTGTAGTTGCCAGACGACGTCGCGCCGTAACCGTAGGCCGCAGACGCATAGCCCGATGCCACGCTGTCGTTACCGGCTGCCGTTGTGTACTCGGCAGTGGCCCGCGCATTGAGACCAAAGGCCGATGACTGGTTGCCAAGCGCCTGGCTGTTCGTGCCGACTGCCGTGGCGAAAATGCCCTTGGCGAAGGAGTTGTCCCCGAACGCTATCGATTCTGAGCCCCAGGCGGCCGCAGGCGCCGCGCAATTGGTGCCCATGGCCATGGAATTCGCGCCGTTCGCAATGGCGCCCGTCGAAGTCATCGTGGTCGTGACGCCATAGGCATTGCTGGTGGAACCCGGTGCGCAAGCAGTGCCGCCATTGCCGATGGCGACGGAATTGGTGCCGTTGGCATTGCCGCCGCCGACCGTGGTGGCGGCCAGGCCGCCCTGGGCAAACATGGCCACCGCGGCACTCAGCACCGAGGTCCGGAAGCTCTTGGACGACACGGCACGCTTGACCGTCGAACGCGCCTTCTTGCCCTGCCCCGACACCACTTCCGAGGCCGCGACCCACGCGCCCAGGGATTCATTCCAGATGCTCTTGTAAACCTTGTTCATGCTCGCTAACTCCAAAAAATGCCGGGTAGAAGATTGCGGGGCAGTCATTCCGACCATGTGACTTGCCGGCTGAATTGCTTCAGCGATTTCGAAATAAAAATCGCTGGCCTTTCAGGTGGCTGGCAACGTTTATTTGCATGTATGTATTGGACCATTTGGGGGTTTTCCCGTATGCCGGGCGCTTCCGAGGGCGGCTGCGGAAACTTCTCACACGGGCGCTGAGATTTCCGACGCGGCTTCCTGTGTTCCGACAGAAATATCGCCATGGCATGGCCTTGGGATCAGGACTTCACGTAAAACCTGCGATGGCAGGATCAGCCGGCATTGCACCGGCGAACGCGAATGAAAAGAATCCCGGGGAAATTCAATTCCCCGGGAAAAGGTCCCTCTCTCGGGCGCCTTTCAAAGGCGCTTCTTACTCACCTCGTCTCCTCCATGTGACAGCTCATGGGATGTATTGGAGCATTCAGGCGAGATTTGGACTGCCAGAACGTTCTGCACGACGCTGCGGAAATTTCTCCAAATCGCCAGGGCGCCGAGGACCATTCAAACCAATTGGAGAAGCAAAAAAAATCCCCGAAAACTCGCGTCTCCGGGGATCAGATTCCTCCCAACCCTCGCCCTCAAGGGGCGCTTCTTCTTGTTCTCACACTTTTTTTGATCCGTGACAGCAGATGGATGTATTGGAGCATTCGGCCTCGTTCGGCGATGCAGGCCGCGTCCCTTCCATCACCCGGAAACTTCCTGGCGATGGCACAGACAATTCGGGCTCTCAGAGCGTGCGCCGCATCTCGATGTGCGCGATGCCGGCTTCCTCGAAGGGCTCGCCGGCCGGCACATACCCGCGGCGGAGGTAGAAGGCCTCGGCGCTGCGCTGCGCGGACAGCGTGATTTCGCGGTCGCCACGCGCCCGGGCCGCGTCTTCCAGCAGTCTCAGCACGGCCGCGCCGTGGCCACCGCCGCGCATGGCGCGATGCACGGCCATCCGACCGATGCGTCCAACGCCCGGCGCTTCGACCACGAGCCGCCCGGTGGCAATGACACGGCCCAGCCGGTTGCGCGCCACGCCATGCACGGCGACGGGGTCCTGCGCGTCCAGTTCCATGTCAAGGGGGACGCGTTGTTCCTCGACGAACACTTCGCGTCGCAATTCACCGGCGCCCTCCCCCAGTTCCGCCCATGTGCCGGCCACGACGTCGAACACCGGCTTGCGGGCTTCGTAATCCGTGAGCAAGGTGCGCAACACGTCAGGCACGGGCTTGGAAGTCTGCGTGGCCGGATCGGCGAAGACATAGACCAGTTCGCACGTCACCAGCAACTCGTCGCCACGGAACAGCGCGCCTTCGAACAGCAGCGACGATGTGCCGATGCGCGCGCAACGCATGGCCACGTCAACCATGTCATCGGCCCGCGCCGAGGCATTGAACTCGACCGTCGCCTTGCGCACGTAGAGGTCGCCACCCATCGCGACCATCGACTCCTCGTAGGGCAGCGCCAGCGCGCGCCAGTAGTCGGCGATCGCGGTGTCGAAGTACATCAGGTAGTGCGCGTTGAACACGATCTTCTGCATGTCGACTTCGGCCCAGCGCACGCGCAGGCGGTGGAAAAAACGGAAATCGCTACGGCGGGGCATCAAGGGTCTCCTGGGATGTGTGTTGGTATTTGCCTGAGGCGGGCGATTCTCCATCGTCGCCACAATCGGCCGCACCACATCGGAGACACCCTTCAAATGCTGAAGAAACTGTTCGTCGCGCTCGCGCTGTTGCTGGCGGTGCTTGCCGCCTACCTGGCCTTGTGGCCGGTGCCTGTCGCGCCCGTGGCCTGGGTGGCGCCCGCCGGTCCCGGCTATGTCGGCCCCTTTGCGGCGAACGACCGGCTGGCCAGCCTCAACATGATCGACCTTGGCGCCGAGGAAGGCCCGGAGCATGTTGCCATCGGCCCGGACGGCCTGCTCTACACCACCGTGGCCAGTGGCAACATCCTGCGCATGCGGCCGGACGGCAAGGCGCAGGAGGTGTTCGTCAACACCGGCGGCCGGGTGCTGGGCTTCGATTTCGACGCGGCGGGCAACCTGGTCGCGGCCGACGCGGTCAAGGGGCTGCTTTCGGTGAGCCCGGCGAAGAAAGTCAGCGTCCTGACCGACAAGGTCGGCGGCGATCCGATCCGCTATGCCGATGCGGTCGTGGTGGCGCGCGGCGCAGGCTCCGGCGGCCGGATTTACTTCAGCGATGCCTCGACGCGCTTTGCGCCGGCGGACTGGGGCGGCACCTTCGAGGCCAGCGTGCTGGACATCATCGAGCAGTCGTCGACTGGCCGCATCCTCGAATACGACCCGGCCACGAAGGCCACACGCATCGTCGTGCGCGGCCTGTCCTTTGCCAACGGGGTGGCGTTGAGCGCCGACGAGAAGAGCCTGTTCGTGGCCGAGACCGGCAAGTACCGCATCTGGAAGATCGACGTGCAGGCGCGCGACCTGGACCTGCGCGCCGGCGCGGTCGCGCAGGCCAGCGTGCTGTTCGACAACCTGCCCGGCTATCCCGACAACCTCATGCGCGGGCTGGACGGCAAGATCTGGGCGGGCCTGGTCAAGCCGCGCAACCCGACCGTCGACAACATGGCCGACAAGCCCTTCCTGCGCGCCGTGTCGATGCGGCTGCCGCGCTCGACCTGGCCGGTGCCCAAGGCGTACGGACACGTCATGGCGTTCACGGAAGACGGCAAGGTGGTGGTGAACATGCAGGACCCGACGGGCGCCTACCCCGAGGCGACGAGCGTGACCGAGACGCCGGACCGGCTCTATGTGCAGAGCCTGCATGCGAAGGGACTGGGTTGGTTGAAGCGGGTGCCGGCGCCCTAACCACCATCCCCACGGCCGGCGGCGCGCTGACCGCCGGCCGTGCCTTCCAGCGGCTTCAGCCAGTCCGACGCAGCCTCGGTCGGCCCCATCGACCGCAGTCGCTCGTCGCGCCACAACTCGGCAGCGGTCTCCTCGAGCACATCAGGATCTACCGTGCGCCAGTGACGTTGCAGGCGGTGGGCGCACGCCGCGATCCAGACGGTGGCGGGCAGTGAATCCATGTCGATACTGTATGCGCATACAGTCATCGTGTCCATGGCCAGCGCATCCTTGTTTGATGTACGCCGAAGTCGGTGCGCCGACGCGATCCACATCGCTGCCGCGAGCGTTGCCCCAAAGGTCAGTTGTCAATCGCTCACCCACTCGCGACCATGGCAGTCCAAGCAAAAAACCACACGGGCTTCCCGGAGTCAGCAGGCGGCACCGGAGCTTCCCGTGCAGGAGGAGCGGATGGATCTGCACGTCAAGACACTTCCAGGCGCCTTCCCGGCGCTGCTCGCGATCGCCTTGTTGGCGGCTTGTTCCGGCAAGGAGCCGGAGAAGCCCCCGGCGCCGGTCGCCGAGGTCTCGGTGCAGGTGGTCAAGGCGCAGGTGGTGCCCGTGACCTTCGACTTCGTCGGCCAGACCGAGAGTTCGCAGCAGGTGGAGATCCGCGCGCGAGTCAATGGCTTCCTGGAAAAGCGCCTCTACAACGAAGGCGCCTTCGTCAAGCCCGGTCAGGTGATGTTCCTGATCGACCCAAAGCCTTTCGAAGCCGATCTCCAGGCCGCCCGCGCCGCGCTCGCGCAGCAGCAGGCCCGGCTCAATACGGCGCGCGCCAACCTCAAGCGCGTGAAGCCGCTGGTGGCCGACAACGCCCTGGCCGCGAAGGACCTGGACGATGCAACCGGCAGCGAGCAGGCCGCCACCGCCGCGGTGGAGGCGGCCGGCGCGAACGTCACCAACGCACAACTCAATCTCAGCTACGCGACGATCTCCTCCCCGGTCGCCGGGCTGTCGTCCTTTGCCAAGGTGCAGAACGGCGCCTACGTCAACGGGCAGAACAGCGTGCTGACCTATGTCGCGAAGCTGGACCCGATGCGCGTCAACTTCAGCCTGTCGGAGAACGAGTCGCTGCGCAAGAAGGACGAGATTGCCAAGGGCCTGCTGACGCGGGCGCCGAACGATGACTACACGGTCGAGCTGCTGCTGGCCGACGGCACGACCTTTCCCGGACGCGGGCGCATCACCTTCGCGGATGCGGCCTTCAGCCAGGAGACGGGCACCTTCCTGCTGCGGGCCGAGATTCCCAATCCCGATGGCGAACTGCGCCCGGGGCAGTTCGTGCGCGTCAGGGTGTACGGCTTCAAGCGGCCCGACGCGATCATCGTGCCGCAGCGCGCCGTGCAGCAGGGGCCGCGTGGCCCGTTCGTCTGGGTGGTGAACGAGGGCAAGGCGGTGCCGCAGCCGGTCGATGCCGGCGACTGGCTCGGTGACCAATGGCTGGTGAGCAGCGGGTTGAAGGACGGGGCGCATGTGGTGGTCGATGGATTCATGCGCCTCGCGCCCGGTGCGCCGGTGAAGACGAAGGAGGTGGCGGCGCCGCCGTTGCCTGTCGCTGCCGTGCAAGTGCCGACGCCATCGGTGCCGACGCCGACGGCAAAGGGTGGGAGCGGGGCTGGGAGTTCCGGCGCAGGCGCTATCGGAAGCGGGCCTGCGGGCGCAGGCACGAGCGCGAGTGCGAGTGCGGCCTCGGGTGCATCCGCGAGTCCGCCCTCCCCTGCGGCATCGCCGGGCACCGCGTCGCAGTCCGCTGCATCGGACGCCGATGCTGTCTTCTTCGATCAGGGCCGAAGCGCCATCGACGCCACGGGACGCGCCCGCCTGCAAGCTGTCGCCGCCACGCTGAAGTCGCAGCCCGGGGCACGCGTTGCGGTGCACGGCTTCGTCGATGCGAGCGGCAATGCCAAGGCGAACGCCAGGCTGGCCAAGGAGCGCGCCCAGGCCGTGCGCGACGCGCTCATCGCCGCCGGCGTGCCCCGCGAGCGCATCGCGATGGAGAAGCCGACAGACATCGTGGGTGGCAAGTCGCCCGCACACGCGCGTCGCGTCGACGTGGTGGTGGCGGGGGCACGATGAAGTTTTCCCACTTCTTCATCGACCGCCCCATCTTCGCGTCCGTCATCTCGATCGTCCTGGTGCTGGCCGGGGCGGTGGCGATGGTGAACCTGCCGATCGCGCAGTTCCCGGACATCACGCCGCCGCAGATCTCAGTTTCGGCCACCTACCCCGGCGCCAGTTCGGAGGTGGTGTCGCAGAACATCGCCGCGCCGATCGAGCAGCAGGTCAACGGCGCCGATCGCATGATGTACATGAACTCCACGTCGAGCTCGACGGGGAACATGACGCTGTCGGTGTACTTCGAGATCGGCACGGACCCGTCGCTGGCGCAGGTGGACGTGCAGAACCGCGTGAACCTCGCGCTGCCGACGCTGCCTTCCGCGGTGAGCAGCCAGGGCGTGTCGGTGGCGAAGAAGTCGCAGGCCTTCATGATGATCGTGGCGATCTATTCGCCGGACAACAGCAACGATCCGACCTACATCGCCAACTACGCGAACATCAACGTGCTGGACGCGATCAAGCGCGTGCCGGGCGCCAACCAGAGCTCGATCTTCGGCTCGCCCGACTACGCGATGCGCCTGTGGCTCAAGCCCGACCGCATGGCCTCGCTGGGCCTCACGGCCACCGACGTGCAGCAGGCCGTGGCCGCGCAGAACCAGCAGTACGCCGCCGGCCGGCTCGGCGCATCGCCGACCGCATCGCCGGTGCAGCAGACCTTTCCGGTCGCCACCTCCGGGCGCATGACCGAGCCCGAGGAATTCGAGAACATCATCCTGCGCGCATCGAACCAGGGCACGGGTGCAATCGTGCGGGTGAAGGACATCGGCCGCGCAGAGCTGGGCGCCAAGGATTATTCGATCCGCTCCAAGTACAACGGCAAGACCGCGACGCTGATCGCCATCTACCAGCAGCCCGGCGCCAATGCGCTGCAGGTGGCGAAAGACGTGCGCAAGCTGCTCGCGGAGATGAAGAAGACCTTCCCGCAGGGCCTTGACTACGACGTTGCGCTGGACACGACGGAGTTCGTGCAGGAGTCGATCAAGGAAGTGGTCCACACCTTCGTCGAGGCCGTGGTGCTGGTGGTGATCGTGGTGTTCATCTTCCTGCAGAGCTTCCGCGCGACGCTGGTGCCGATCCTGGCCGTGCCGGTGTCTATCCTGGGTGCCTTCATCGGCATGACGGCGATGGGCTTCTCGATCAACATGCTCACCTTGTTCGGCATGGTGCTGGCCATCGGCATCGTGGTGGACGATGCGATCGTGGTGGTGGAGAACGTCGAGCGCAACATGGCCGAGTTCCACCTGTCGCCGTCCGACGCGGCCAAGCAGGCGATGGACGAGGTGAGCGGACCGGTGGTGGCCATCGTGCTGGTGCTGTGCGCGGTGTTCATCCCGGTGGCATTTCTCTCGGGCATCACGGGGCAGCTCTACAAGCAGTTCGCGATCACGATCGCGGTGTCGGTGGTGCTGTCGGGCCTGGTGGCGCTGACGCTCTCGCCGGCGCTGGCGGCCATCCTGCTGAAGCCGCACAAGGAAGGGGCGCATGAAAAGAAGGGCTTCTTCGGCTGGTTCAACCGGCAGTTCGAGCGCCTGACCGGCGGTTACGAGCGTTCCGTCCAGCTGGCCATCAAGCGCTTCGCCATCGCGGTGATCCTGATCGTCGGGATCATCGCGATCATGCTGGGCCTGTTCAAGCGCGTGCCCTCGTCCTTCCTTCCGGTGGAGGACCAGGGCTACATCTTCGCGGCGGTGATCATGCCGGATGCGGCGAGCCTCGACCGCACCGAGGCCGTGGCGAATCGCGCGCAGGCCTGGTTCAGCAAGCAACCCGGCGTGAAGTCAGTGGCCAGCGTGCCGGGCTTCAGCCTGATCGACTCGCAGCTCAAGTCGAATGCGGGCGTGCTCTTCGTGTCGCTCAAGGGCTTCGCGGAACGGCAGGCGCCAAGCGACAAGGCCGATGCGCTGATCCACGACGCAGGCCGGGAGTTCGCGGGCTACCAGGACGCGATCCTGGTGCCGGTGAATCCGCCGTCGATCCCGGGGCTCGGCACCACCGGCGGCTTCGAATTCTGGATACAGAGCGAGGGCGATGCCTCGTTGCAACGCGTGGAAGAGGTGACGCGCGACTTCATCGCCAAGTCGCGCACCCGGCCCGAACTGCGCGGCGTGAACTCGACCATCAACACGCGCTCGCGCCAACTCATGGTCGACGTGGACCGCGACAAGGCCGAGAGCCTGGGCGTGCCGGTCGAGGCCGTGTACCAGACGCTGCAGACGTTGTTCGGCTCGCTCTATGTGAGCCAGTTCCCGAAGAACAGCCGCCTGTTCCAGGTGATCCTGCAGGCCGAGCCCACCTACCGTGTCACGCCCGACGACCTGCAGAACATGTACGTGCGCAACCGCAGCGGGCAGATGGTGCCGCTGATTGCGCTGGCGAAGACGCGCTACGTGGCGGGCGCGGACATCGTCACGCGCTTCAACAACTTCACGGCCGCCAAGATCACGGGCGACGCGGCCGTGGGCTACAGCTCGGGGCAGGCGCTCGATGCGATGGAGGCTCTGGCGCGGGAAGTGTTGCCGGCCGGCTTTACCTACGCATGGTCGGGGCAGTCGTATGAAGAGCGCAAGGCGGGCTCGACCGCAGGGCTGGTGTTTGGCTTTGCGCTGGTGATGGTGTTCCTGATCCTGGCGGCGCAGTACGAGAAATGGACGCTGCCGATCGGCGTGCTGCTCGCGGTGCCCTTCGCGCTGTTCGGCGCCATCTCGGCGATCTGGATGCGGGGCATCCAGAACGACGTGTACTTCCAGATCGGGCTGACGGTGCTGATCGCGCTGGCCGCGAAGAACGCGATCCTGATTTTCGAGTTCGCGATCGAGCAGCGTCACAAGGGCATGTCGCCCTATGACGCTGCGGTGAGCGCCGCACGGCTGCGCCTGCGGCCGATCGTCATGACCTCGCTGGCTTTCATCCTCGGCTGCATTCCACTGGCGATCGCGAGCGGCGCCTCGGCCGCGAGCCGGCAGTCGCTGGGCACCGGCGTCATCGGCGGCATGCTGGGCGCGACGGTGATCGCCATCTTCTTCATCCCGATGTTCTTCTGGGCCTTCGAGACGATGAGCGCGCGCTTCGGCAAGAAGAAGCATCCGGCCGCTGGGGCCGATGACAAGGACGTGTCCGATGCGCCGCATTGAACGCGCTGCGCCGCTGCTGGCGATCCTGCTCGCGGGCTGCATGCTCGGGCCGGACTACAAGCGCCCTGCCCTCGATGTGCCCACGCAGTTCCGCGGCACAGCGTTGCAGGCCAGCAGCCCGACCGCCGCCGACACGGCCTGGTGGCAGCAGTTCGGTGACACGCAGCTCGATGCGTTGGTGACAGAGGGCCTGCGCAACAACGACGACTTGGTCGCGGCGGCTGCGCGCGTCGACCAGTTCTACGGCGCACTCGGCACGACACGCGCCGCACTCTTTCCGCAGTTGGCCGCGGACGCGGCGGGCAGCCGCAGCCGCGCGAGCGAACGCACGATCACGGGGGCGCCAACGATCAATCCCTACAACAGCCTGCAGGCGACTTTGCTGGCCAGTTGGGAGATCGACCTGTTCGGCCGTACCCGCCGGCTCACCGAGGCCGCCACCGCGGACCTGCAGGCCAGCGAGGCCTTCCGTCGCGGGGCCGTGCTGTCCTTCGTGGCGGCAGTGGTCAGCGGCTACGTGCACCTGCTCGACCTCGACCGCGAACTGGAGATCACGCGCGAGACACTGCGCATTCGGCAGGACGCGCTGACCCTGTTCGAAAAGCGCTTCAAGGGCGGCGTCGTGTCCGAGGTCGAAGTGAGCCAGGCGCGCTCCGAGTACGCGACGGCCTTGCGCAACATCCCGGTGCTGGAGCAGAACATCGCGATCCAGGAGAACGCACTTTCGGTGCTGGTCGGGCGCAACCCCGGGCCCATTGCGCGCGGCACCATCAACGCGTTGACCGCCCCGCCCGTGCCGGCCGGCCTGCCTTCCGACCTGCTCGACCGCCGCCCCGACATCCTGCAGGCCGAGCAAGCCATGGTCGCGGCCAATGCGCGCATCGGCGCCGCGAAGGCCGCGTACTTCCCGACCATCTCCCTCACCGGCGCATTCGGGCAGTCGAGCCGAACGCTGTCGGACCTGTGGGGCGGCCCCGCGCGCATCTGGAACTACGGCGCGGACCTGAGCGTGCCGATCTTCACCGCCGGCGCCATCGCGGGCCAGGTGCGCAGCGCCGAGGCGGCCCAGCGCGAGTCGCTGGCGCAGTACCGCAAGGCCGTGCAATCCGCCTTCGGCGAGACCGAGAACGCGCTCTCCGGCATCAGCACCAGCCGGCAGGCACTCGATGCACAGAAGCAGGTCGTGAGTTCGCTCGATCGCTACCTGCGCCTCGCATGGCGGCGCTATGAGGGCGGCTACACCAGCTACCTGGAAGTGACGGACGCCGAGCGCAATCTCTTCACCGCACGCCTGCAACTCGCGCAATCGGAAGCGGATGTGCTGTTGCAGAACGTGGCGCTCTACAAGTCTCTCGGCGGCGGCTGGGTGGGGTTGGCCGACCAAGGCGCACCGCAGCCGGATGGGCGGGTTCTGTCGCAGTCGGCGACGGAGAAGTGAGGCGCACCGGCAGCCGCAGAGCGGGGACGCCGATGACTTTGATCAGATCAACTCGGCAATCGCCTTCCCCATCTCCACCGTCGTCGCCTTGCCGCCCAGGTCGCCGGTGCGCGGCCCATCCTTGAGCACCTGCTCAATCGCCTTGAGGATCGCGTCATGTGCTTCCTTCTGGCCTAGGAAGTCGAGCATCAACGCGCCCGACCAGATCATCGCGATCGGGTTGGCGATGCCCTTGCCGTAGATGTCCGGCGCCGAGCCGTGCACCGGCTCGAAGAGTGACGGGAACTTGCGCTCCGGGTTCAGGTTGGCCGAGGGCGCCAGGCCAATCGTGCCGGTGCAGGCCGGCCCCAGGTCCGACAGGATGTCGCCGAACAGGTTGCTCGCCACCACCACGTCGAAGCGCTGCGGTTGCAGCACGAAGCGCGCGGTCAGGATGTCGATGTGCTGCTTGTCGATCTTGACCTGCGGATAGTCCTGGCCGACCGCATCCGCGCGGCTGTCCCACCACGGCATGCTGATGGCGATGCCGTTGCTCTTGGTGGCCACGGTCAGGTGCTTGCGTTCGCGCGACTGCGCCAGGTCGAAGGCGTACTTGAGCACACGGTCCGCGCCGAAGCGGCTGAACACGGATTCCTGGATCACGATCTCGCGCTCGGTCCCCGGGTACATGATGCCGCCGAGATTCGTGTACTCGCCTTCGGTGTTCTCGCGCACGATGTAGAAGTCAATGTCGCCTGCCTTGCGCCCGGCCAGTGGACAGGGCACGCCTTCGAACAGGCGCGCGGGGCGCAGGTTGATGTACTGGTCGAACTCGCGGCGGAACTTGAGCAGCGAGCCCCACAGCGACACGTGGTCGGGCACCGTGTCCGGCCAGCCGACGGCGCCGAAGTAGATCGCGTCCTGGGTTTGAAGCTGCGCCTTCCAGTCGGCCGGCATCATGTCGCCGTGCTTCTGGTAGTAGTCGCAGCTGGCCCATTCGATGTCGGTGAATCGCAGGTCGAAGCCGAAGCGGCTTGCGGCCTTCTCGAGCACGCGGTGGCCCTCGGGCATCACTTCCTTGCCGATGCCATCGCCGGGGATGCTGGCGATCTTCAATGTCTTCTTGTTCGTGGTGGCCATGGTGGTTTGTTCCGTTTTGAAAGTGTTCAGTAGGCTGCGGCGCCGGCCGCGCTCATGGCGCTTTCGGTGCCCAGGCCGAAGTCATTCGCGAGGCGGCGTGCGCCCTGGACCATCAAGGTGATGTCGATGCCCACCGCGACGAAGGTGGCGCCCAAGTCCAGATAGTGGCGTGCCAGCTTGGCGTCGGCGGTGAGCGTGCCGGCAGCCTTTCCGCTGGCGACGATGGTGCGGATGGCGTTATCGATGGCGGCCTGCACCTCCGGATGGCCGGGCGCGCCGCGGTGCCCCATTGAAGCGGCCAGGTCAGCCGGTCCGATGAACACCCCATCCACGCCATCGACCGCGCAGATCGCTTCCAGGTTGGCCATCGCGGTGCGCGTCTCCGCCTGCACCAGCAGGCAGATCTCGTCATTCGCGGCGCCGAGGTAGTCGCGCCGCGCGCCCCAACGAGACGCACGTGCCACCGCGGCACCGACACCGCGAATGCCTTCGGGCGGATAGCGCGTCGCGGCTACGAGGGCACGCGCCTGTTCGGCCGTGTCGACCATCGGGACGAGCAGGTTCTGCACGCCGATGTCGAGCAACTGCTTGACCAGCGCGGTGTCGCCCGTGACCGCGCGGACCACCGGTTGTGCCGGATAGGCGGCCACGGCTTGCAATTGGGCCAGCGTGCTGCGCACGTCATTGGGCGCATGCTCGCCGTCGATCAGCAGCCACTGGAATCCGGCCGTGGCACAGGCCTCCGCCGCATAGGGATCGGCCAGCGAGAGCCAGAGGCCGACCAGCGCCTGCTTGTCGGCGAGCGCGTGCTTGAAGGGGTTGTTCATGGTGTGCGCGTCCACGTCAATCGAGTTGGCCCTGGCACACGTACTTCGTGTGCAGGTAGTCGTCGAGGCCATGCGTCGAGCCCTCGCGGCCATAGCCGGACTCCTTCACACCGCCAAAGGGTGCAGCCTCGGCCGCCAGCGCGCCTTCGTTGATGCCGACGATGCCGGACTCCAGCGCGTCGGCCACGCGCCAGACGCGACGAATGTCGTTGGAATAGAAGTAGGCGGCCAGGCCGAAAGGCGTGTCGTTGGCCGCTGCGATGACTTCGTCCTCGGTGTCGAAGCGCGTGAGCGGCGCCACGGGGCCGAAGGTTTCCTCGCTGGCGCAGGCCATGGTGCTGTCAGCACCGACGAGCACCGTGGGCGCGAAGTACTGCGGGCCGAGTTCCGGCAAGCGCCCTCCTCCGGCCAGCACCTTGGCGCCGCGTGCGACGGCGTCCTCTACGTGGCGCTCGATCTTGTCGACAGCACGCGCATTGATCATCGGCCCGATCTGCGACGACGCCTCGGTGGCCGGTCCGACCTTGAGCGCCTTGACGCGTGCGGCCAGTTTCTCGGCGAACACGTCATGCACCTTGGCCTGCACGAACACACGATTGGGACAGACGCAGGTCTGGCCGCCATTGCGGAACTTGGCCGCCATCAGGCCATCGACGGCCGCATCCAGGTCCGCATCCTCGAAGACGATGAAAGGCGCGTTGCCGCCAAGCTCCAGCGACAGCTTCTTGAGCGTGTCGGCCGAGCGCCGCGCCAGGTGCTTGCCCACCGGCGTCGAGCCGGTGAAGGTGATCTTGCGCACGCGCGAGTCGTCGAGCCAGGCATGGACCACCTCGGGCGTCTTGTCGCGCGAGGCCGTGACGATGTTGAGCACGCCCGGCGGCACGCCGGCCTCCTCGGCCAGGCGCACGAGCGCCAGCGAGGTCAGCGGCGTGTCCTCGGCCGGCTTGCAGACCACGGTGCAGCCGGCGGCCAGGGCAGGCGCGATCTTGCGGGCGATCATCGCGGCCGGGAAGTTCCAGGGCGTGATGGCCGCGATGACGCCGACCGGTTCCTTGACGGCAAACATGCGCCGGCCCGCGACGGGAGCCGGGATGATCTCGCCGTTCATGCGGGTCGCTTCCTCCGCGAACCATTCGATGTAGCTGGCCGCGTAGGCGATCTCGCCCTTTCCTTCGGCCAGCGGCTTGCCCTGCTCCATCGACACGAGAGTACCCAGGTCGTCCTGGTGCGCCATCACGAGATCGTTCCAGCGCTTGATGATCTGGGCGCGCTGCTTGGCCGGGACCTTGCGCCAAGTGGCGAAGGCCGCGTGCGCGGCATCGGCCGCTTCATGAGCCTCCGCGGCGCCGGAGTCGGGCACGCGAGTGATCAGCGCGCCGGTGGCCGGATCAGTGACCTCGAAGGTGCTGCCGCTGGCTTCGCGCCACGCGCCCGCGATGTAGTTCTGGCTGCGCAGCAGCTCGGCTCGTTGAAGGGTCAGAGGCATGAAATTTCTTCTTGTGGAATGGGTGATGGGCTCGTGATGGCGTGCGTCCTCCGACGCATCCGGGGCGGTAGACAGCAACATCAGCTCACGATCCCCATGTGCCACGGCACGAACTCGTGGTTGCCCAGCCCCAGTTCTTCGCTCTTCGTCTTCTTCCCCGACGCCGCATCGAGGATGTGTTCGAAGATGCGCTGCCCCATCTGCTGCACATCCACTTCGCCGTCGAGCACTGCGCCGCAGTTGATGTCCATGTCCTCCACCAGGCGCGTGAACATCGGCGTGTTGCTGGCCAGCTTGATCGTCGGTGCGGGCTTGCTGCCGAACATCGAGCCGCGGCCGGTCGTGAAGCAGATCAGGTTGGCGCCGCTGGCGATCTGGCCGGTGGCGGCCACCGGGTCGTAGCCCGGCGAGTCCATGAACACGAAGCCGGCCTTGTCGATCGGCTCCGCGTATTCGTAGACCGCCTGCAAGGGCGTGGTGCCGCCCTTCATGGCCGAGCCCAGCGACTTCTCGAAGATGTTGGCCAGTCCACCGGCCTGGTTGCCCGGGCCGACCACGCCGTTGAACTGCCCGTTGTGGCCGCGCGTGTACTCCTCCCACCAGGCCAGGCGATCCAGCAGCTTCTGGCCGACTTCGGCACTGATGGCGCGCCGCGTCAGCATGTATTCGACACCATGGATTTCCGGCGTCTCCGACAGGATCGCCGTGCCGCCATGCCGCACGAGGATGTCCATCGCCGCGCCCAGCGCGGGGTTCGCGGTGATCCCCGAGAAGCCATCCGAGCCACCGCATTCCAGGCCGATCTTCAGGTGCGCCGCACTGACGGGCTGGCGCTTGACGTCGTTGGCCGCGGGCAGCATGGCCTCGATGGCGGCGATGCCCGCGGCGATCGTGGCACGCGTGCCGCCGGTGTCCTGCATCACAAAGGTCTTGACGTGGCTGCCCAGGGTCAGCCCTTGCGAGGCGACGAGGTCCGCCACTTGGTTGCGCTCGCAGCCCAGCCCGACGATCAGCACGCCGCCGAGGTTGGGATGGCGCGCATAGCCGGCGATGGTCCGGCGCAGCACGTCGAAATGCTCGCTGGGCGAGGACATGCCGCAGCCGCTGGTCTGCGCGAAGGCGACCACGCCGTCGATGTTCGGATACGGTGCGAGGCGCTCCGGCGTGAAGTGCGCGGCGATGTGATGGATGGCCGTGGCCGAGCAGTTCACCGAGGAGATGAGGCCGATGAAGTTGCGCGTGGCCACGCGGCCATCCGGGCGCACGATGCCCATGAAGGTGGCGCGCTCGGCCTCCGGCACATAGTCGACAGGCCGCACGTCCTCGCAGAAGCCGGGGTCGCGGTCGAAGTCGATCAGTTCCAGGTTGTGCGTGTGGACGTGCTCGCCCCCCTCGATGTCGCGCATCGCCGCGCCAATCACCGTGTCGTACTTGCGCACGGGCTCGCCGGCGGCAATGCGCCGCGCCGCGATCTTGTGGCCCGCCGGAACCTGGGCGCGCATGCGCAAGCCGAACTCGGGCAGTTCCTGGCCGAGCGCGATCGGCGCACGGGCGACCAGCACGTTGTCGTTGGCGTGCAGCTGGATCAGCGGCGAGACCGTTCGCTGCGGAGCATCAGGAAGGACGGCGGTCATGTTCGGTTCCTTGAAATGGCGCCGCGGTCGAATCGCCGGGCGCAGGGGTGAAAGACGGGTTCGACATGGAAACAGGCGATGTCATTTCGGCAGCGACGAGCCGCCGCAGACCTGGATGTCCTGCCCCGTGATCGGCGCTGCCGCATCGGAGACCAGGAATGCGACCAGCGCCGCAACCTCCTCGGGCCGGATCAGGCGGCCCATCGGAGGCAGCTTTGGTTGGGTCGATGCACGGGCCGGGTCCGCAAGCATCGCCGTGTCGGTGGCTGCGGGCGACACCACGTTGACCGTCACGCCCCGGGCCGCAACCTCCGCGCCCCAGCTGCGAGCCAGCGCGATCAGTGCTGCCTTGCTGGCCGCGTATTGGCTGCGCCCCGGCATGCCGCCGGAGACGCGGCTGCCAATCAGCACCATCCGCCCCTCGCCGGCAGAAGCCATTCGAGGCAGCAAGGCGTTGGCGAGCCGCGTCGTCGCATCCACATGCAGGCGCCACATCAGCGCGCCATCGTCGGCGTCCATGGCGCCCAGCGCCGCGGGACGCAAGACGCCCGACGCATGCACCACGGCCTGCGGGGTTCCGAGCTTGCCGACCAGGTCATCGACTTCGATTCCCACGCTCAGGTCGCAAGGCAGTGCGCTGAATGCCGGATGGTCGATATCGGCCGAGCCGCGCTGCACGCCGACCACCTGCCAGCCATCGGCCAGCAAGCGTTGGGCCACCGCCCGGCCAATGCCGGAACTGCTACCCGTGACGACAGCAACCGGCACCTCAGTCGACACGGATCTTCCCTTCGCTGATGATCTTCTGCGCCTTCGCCATGTCTTCCTGCTCGAACTTGACGAAGTCCGCGACGGAGCCGCCATTGACTTCCAGCCCCTGGCTGACCAGCTTCTCGCGCATGTCGGTCGAGAGTGCCTTGTTCACTTCGGCATTGAGCTTGGCCACCACTTCCGCCGGCAGCTTGGCCGGGCCCCACAGGCCGTACCAGCTGTAGAACTCGTAGCCGGGAATCGTCTCGGCCACCGTCGGCACGTCCGGCATGCTCGGCAGGCGCGACTTCGACGTGACGGCCAGCAGGCGCAGGCGACCCGATTTTGTGTAAGGCGCCGAGCCCAGGATCGGATCGATGAAGCCATTGATCTGTCCGCCAATCAGGTCCTGGTAGGCAGGTGCCGAGCCCTTGTACGGAACGATCATCAGGTCAGCGTTGCCCGACCGCTTCAGCAGTTCCGTCGACAGGTGGCCGGCGGAACCGGTCGAGCCGATGGCAAAACTCAGCTTGCCGGGGTTGGCCTTGGCATACGTGATCAGGCCCTTGATGTCCTTCGCCGGTACGTCGTTGTTCACCGCGACACCCAGCGGCGCCTTGGCCACCAGTGCGATCGGCGCGAAGTCCTTGATCACGTCATACGGCGCCTTCATGGTCATCGGGGTCGTCGCATGGGTCGAGGGCGCGAAGAGCAGCGTGTAGCCGTCGGGCTGGGACTGCTTCACCGCAATCGCGCCGATGGTGCCGACGCCGCCCGGCTTGTTGTCGACGATGAAGGTCTGGCCCGTCTGCTCGCTGAGCTTCTGCGCCAGTTGGCGGCCCACCACGTCGAGCGTTCCGCCCGGCGGGAACGGGATGATGATGGTCACCGTGCGGGACGGATAGGCATCGGCCCAGGCCCCGCCAACGGTGGCGGCCAGGGTTACGGCGACGGCCGCACGCAGGAAGTTCGCTCGCTTGATCATGGTGTGTCTCTCTTTATGGGTTTGATGGGGGTCGATGTCACTGTCCGGAGGCCTGCGTGATCCAGTCCGGCATCACCCGCGCATGCCGGATGTGCTTGCGGAACACGGTGTAGGCCACGTGCAGGGCGCCGTCGGCGGTCTGCCGCAGCGACGGGTAGGAGTACTCGCGATTGAGGCCGCGGGCGGAGTCGTTGCTCATGCACCAGCCGTCGCCGGTTTCGAGGTTGCGTTGCCAAGGCCAGGTCTGGCCGTCGTCATCCGACAGCGCGAACGTCATCGGTGCGCGCGGCGCGCCCCAGAAGGCGCGGCGCATCGTCTTCGGCGGCGCTTCCACCACGGCGGCTCCGTCGGCCGAAGTCGCCTGGTCTTCGAGCTCGTCGTACAGCGAATCGCGACGCTCGGTGGCATCGGCTGCGCTGCTGGCGTTGAGGATCATGGCCAGCCGGCCGTCGGCCAGGCGCAGCGCCTGGATCGACGAATTGTTGTTGGGCAGCGTGGTCGGCACGGGCTTGCGCCAGGAGAGGCCGCCGTCGTTGCTGCGCGTCATGTAGATGTTGTCGGCCCAGCGGCTGCGGAAGAAGCCGAGGAGGCCATTACCAGCGGCGGCGGGAACGATGCTCATGTGCACGCAGCCCACGCTGTCCGGCACCGGGATGCGCTGCCACGTTGCGCCGTGGTCGGTCGAGCGCAAGACGGCGCTTTCGTCAAGGCTGCCGTCCCATTTCTGGCCGGGGACGACACGGCAGTCGAAGATCGGCAGCAGCCAAGTGCCATCGGTGTGCACATGGATGGGCTGGCGCACGAAGGTGCCGGCGGGTGCATCCGCAACCGTCTCGGCCGGGCCCCAGGTCCGCCCGTTGTCGTGCGACACGCGGCGGCGCACGATGGCCGTGTCCTGGTTGCCGGATAGCTGTGCCGTGTGCAAGAGCCATAAGGGACCGCCCGGCACGGGGAACAGGATCGGGTTCTGCTCCGAGCGCTCGGCGTCGTTCGAGAGTTGCACGGGCTGCGACCATTGGCCTGCTTCGGCATCCAGGCGAGCCATGTAGACGGAGATATCGGAGCGCCCTTCCATCGAGCCGCCAAACCACACGCAGGCCAGCGTTCCATCGTGCAGCACCATCAGGTTCGCGGCATGGGCCTGCACGCAGGCGGACGGGAGGTCCGCGACTTCACGACCGGGATCTTCGGGATGGGCGCGCAGCGCAGCATTGGACATTCGTTGTCTCCGTGTTCTGTTGAAAGGTTTCGGCGAGGCGATCAGGCCGCGCGCTTTGTCGGCCCGGCCACCACGTGTGCAGAAGGCAGTGCTTCCCCGGCGAGCGCATTCACGACGTTGCGCGCAGTCATGGTCGCCACCCGCAACGCGGCTTGGCGTGTGACGCCCGCGACGTGCGGGGTGAGGATGACGTTGTCGAGTCCGAGCAGCGGGTTATCCGCGCCGAGTGGCTCCACCTCGAAGGTGTCGAGGCCCGCGCCGCCCAGGTACCCGCTGCGCAGTGCGGCGACCAGCGCGGCCTCGTCGACGATCGGCCCGCGCGCCGTGTTCACGACGAGCGCGCCAGGCTTCATGAGCGCCAGTTCGCGTGCCCCGATGAGTCCGCGCGTCTGCGCCGTCAACGGGCAGTGCAGGCTGAGGATGTCGACGCGCGGCAGCAGCTTGTCCAGGTCGGCCTCGATCTCGAAGCCGTCGGCCTCGCGTCGCGTGCCGCTCATCACCACCACGTGCGCGCCGAGGGCCGATGCAAGGCGCGCCGTGCTGCGCCCGATGCTGCCGTAGCCGACGATGCCGACCACCGAGCCCCGAAAGTCCCGCCCGAGCCACGACGTGCCTTCCCAGCCACCGCCCTTCAGCTTGCGATCCAGCCGATGCAAGTCCCGCACGAGGGCCAGCATGAGCGCGACCGCATGCTCGGCGACCGCATCGGCATTGCCGCCCGGCGCCACGGCGACGGTGATGCCGCGACGCGCCGCCTCGCCCAGGTCGACACTGTCGACACCGGCGCCGTTCTTCGCGATGACTTTCAAGCCCTTCGCCGCTGCGAGAACGTCGGCCGTGAAAGGCTTGGACCCGCGCAGGATGACCGCGTCCACATCGCCCTGTGCGAGCCGGCTCGACAGGCTGGCTTCGTCGATGGGCTCGGCCATGAACTCAATGCCGGCGCCGGCATCGCGCAAGATCTGCTGCGCCTCCTGCATGAGGTGCTGGGCGGTCACGAGGACAGTGTGCTTGGGCATGGCAGTCCGTTCAGTTCTTGCTCAACAGTTCCTTGAGCTTGAGCCGTTCGATCAGCACCTTGTCCTTGGCGACGGAGGCTGTCACGTACTTTTCGTACTCCGGCGCATCCAGGTACATCAGTGGCGCGTCGATCCTCGCGCAGGCCGCGGAGAACTCCGGACTCGCCGCCGCGACCTTGAACGCCGCGCGCAACCGGGCCATCACATCGGCCGGGACACCCTTGGGCGCGCCGATGCCGTTGGGCGCATCGACCACCACGTTGTAGCCGGACTCCTTGAGCGTCGGCACGTCCTTGAACTCGGTGGTGCGCTGCTCGCCCCAGGTCGCCAGCAGGCGCAACTTGCCGGCCTTCACCTGCGGCGCCCAGGAACTCGAATCCGCCAGCAGATCGACCTGGCTGCCCATCAGGCCCTGCAACGCCTCCGAGCCGCCCTTGTACGGAATGGCGTTGAACTTGACACCCGCGGCCATTGCGAACTCTTCCATGCCCACGTGCGTGGCGCCGCCGAGGCCCGCGGTGCCGTAGGTGATCTTGTCGGGATTCGCCTTGGCATCGGCGACCAGGTCCTTGAGCGTCTTCCAGGGCGCGTCGGCGCGCACGGCGATGCCGAAGGTCTGGCCGGAGACGCGAGCGATATAGCTCAGGTCCTTGATCGGGTCGAGCTGCACCGTGCCCAACTGCGAGAAGCGCGTCACCGAGATCGGGATCTGGCCGATGGTGTAGCCGTCGGGCCTCGCCAGCGCGAGCGCCTTCAGGCCGATCATCCCGGAGGCGCCTGCCTTGTTGTCCACCACCACCGACTGCCCGAGTTCCTTCGCCGCGGCAGCGCAAAGTGCGCGCATCGTCACATCGGCGGTTCCGCCCGCGGGCCAGGGGCAGATGAAGGTGACCGGGCGATCCGGGTAGCCCGCGGCAAACGCACGGGTCGAGGCCAGGGGAAGGGTTGCGGCAGCGAGGCTGTGCAGCATGAACTGGCGGCGAGTGTTTCGCATCTTGTCTCTCGTTGTTCGGTTCGTGGAGGGCCGATTGTTGGCTGTCTCTTCATTACAATCCAATCAAATATCCGACTCTCTTCATTCCGTTCAGGTTATGGAGCTTCAATGGCCGATATCGACCGCGTGCTGCGGTCCAACCTCAAGCTGCGGCACCTGCAATTGCTGGTGGCGCTGGATGAATTCCGGCACCTGGGCCGCGCCGCCGAATTCCTTTCCGTCAGCCAGCCGGCGGTCTCGAAGACGCTGGCCGAGATCGAGCGCATGTTCGATCTCAGCCTGTTCGTGCGGTCCACGCGCGGCACGGAACCCACGGCCTACGGCGTGGCCGTCGTGCGCTTTGCCCGCTCGGTACTGGCCGACTACGGCCGCACGCGCGACGAAATCGATGCCGTAGCGGGCGGCGCCTCCGGGCGCGTCAGCGTGGGGGCGATGGTGGTGGCCACGCCCGGCTTGCTGGTGCGCGCCGTCGCGATGCTGAAGCAGCGCTCCAGCCAGACCACGGTGATGGTGGAGGAAGGCGACCTCACGCGGCTGCTGCCGCGCCTGCGCGTCGGGGAGTTGGATCTGTTCGTGGGCCGCCTGGAGCCCGGCTATGCGTCACCCGACCTGGACACCGAGGCGCTCTACGTCGAACCGATGTGCATCGTCATGCGCCCCGACCACGCGCTCGTGCGCGACACGAAGCTGGACTGGGCCAAGCTCGCCGCGCTGCCCTGGGTCGTACCGCCGCCCTGGGCCTCGTCACGGATCAAGCTGGAGCAGATGTTCTACAAGCACGGGCTCGCGCCGCCGGTCGACATCGTGGAGACCGCGTCCTTCATGGTCACGCTGACCTTCGTGCGCGAGCGTCCCGCGGTGGGCTTCCTGGCGCGCGGCGTGGCGCGCCATTTCGAAAGCGAGGGCCTCCTGAAGATCTTGAATCTGGAGGTGCCGATCGAACTGCCGCCGGTCGGCATGATCACCTTGCGTGGAAGAAGCCGAACACCCGCGACGGAGCAATTGATGGCCTGCCTGCGCGCGACCGCAGCAGAAATTCCTACGGATTCAGCGCCTCGCGCAAAGCCCGCGCGGCATCGGCCTGCGCGACCAGCGCTTCCGGAATCGCGCGACCCATCTTGACGAATTCGTGGATCACGCCGCGGTAGATCTCCAGGTCCACCGGCACGCCGGCGGCGCGCAGCTTGTCGGCATAGGCGATGCCCTCGTCCACCACCGGATCGCATTCGGCCAGGCCGATCCAGGCCGGCGCGACGCCTTCGAGGTCATCGGCCAGCAGCGGTGCAAAGCGCCAGTCATCGCGGTCGGCCGGGCTGCGCACATAGCCATCAAAGAAGTAGTCGATCAGCGCCTTGGTCAGCAAGGGCCCGTCCGCGTACAGGCGGTGCGAATCGGTGTCCTGGTGCGCTGCGACGCCCGGGTAGAACATCAGTTGCAAGGCGATGGGCAGCCCGATGTCGCGCGCCATGATGGCGCAACCCGCCGTGAGCGCGCCGCCGGCACTGTCGCCCGCAAGTGCGAGCCGGCTGGCATCGAGGCCGCGCGCCCTGCCCTCCTGCGCGATGTGCTGGACGGCGTCCCATGCATCGTCGGATGCGGTCGGAAACTTGTGCTCGGGCGCGAGCCGATAGTCGACTGAAATCACGGCGCAGCCGGCGTCGCGGCTCAGCACACGGCACAGCGTGTCATGCGTGCGGATGTTGCCGACGGTGAAGCCACCGCCGTGGAAGTACACGAGCACCGGCAACACATCCGCGGAAGGCGCGTAAAGCCGCACCGGGATCGCATGGCCATCGCGTGCCGGCACCGTGAAATCTTCGATCCTCGCCAACGGCGGCTTCGGCACCTCGAGTACGCCGGCGCCCTTCTCATAGGCATCCTTGGCCTCGTCGGGCGTCATCGCATTCAGCGGCGGATGCCCGGCGCGCGCCATGCGCTCGACCACACCTGCCATCTTCGGCGTCAGCGCTGCCTTGCGCGCCATCATCACCGGAAGCTCACCGACACCGACTGAGCGCCGGGCAGTCCGTCATAGCTCACCTGCACCGACTGTCCCGCCTTCGGCGTCAGCAAAGGCGAGAAGGAGCCCAGGCTGATCAGGTCCCCGGGTCGCATCGAGAGGCCTTCCTTCGCCAAGGCGTCGGCGAGCCAGACTACGGCGTCCAGCGGCTGACCCAGGATGTCGCTGCCCTTGCCGCGCGCCAGTTCCGCGCCGGTGCCGCTGTCGGTGATGCGCACCGTCATGTCGCGCAGCGATTCCAGCAGATAGGCTTGCGCAAAGTCGGCTTGCGGCACGAGCACCGCGAGCCCCTTCACGCCGAGCCGCGCGCCCGCGTTGATGGCCGTCACGCCAGGGCCATTCAGGGCGGTGGTCGACTGCACGGTGAGGTCGGCAAGCTCGATGAAGGGCACGATCTGGTCGATGGCCGCCATCACATCGGCCGATGTCTTTGCACGGTTGATGGCCTCGCTGCGCACGCGCACCAGCAGGTCGGCTTCGTAGAGCGGGCGCGCGCCGAAGGCCGCGTCCACCGTCGCGCCGTTGTCCAGGACCATGCCCTGGTAGAGCACGCCCCACACCGGTTTGTCGTAGCCGAAGCGCTTCTGGATGTTCGCATTGGTCAGCCCCGCCTTGAACCCGATCGGCGTACCGTACCTGGCCAGAAGCAACTTGTTCAGCTTGGCACGCGTGCAACTGGCATCGGCCTCGCTGAAGTCCTGCGGCGGATTCGCGGCCGGCGTCCTTGCGGCCATGGCGGCGGCCATTGCGGCCACGTCGGCATCGCTCATGCATTCGGCCTGCGCGCCCGACGCCAGGACTGTGCCGAGCGCGACAGCCACGGCGGCGGCAAGGGTATGTTTCATGTTCACGAAGGTCTGCGCTTTGTTAGATTGGCGGTTCGCATCCTACCGTTGCGCCACTGACCTCCACCCCTCCACCCAAGCATGGCCCTCATCCAGTACCTCACCCAAGTCCAGTTCGAGTTCGGCGCGATCCAGTTGCTGTCGGCGGAATGCGCGCGCATCGGAATCAACCGGCCCATGATCGTGACTGATGCGGGCGTGCGCGCCGCGGGCGTCCTTCAGAAGGCGCTCGACGCACTGGGCGACCTGGAAGTGGCCGTGTTCGACCAGACGCCCTCCAACCCGACCGAAGCCGCGGTGCGCGCCGCCGTCGAGGTCTACCGCAACCACCGTTGCGACGGCCTCATCGCCGTCGGCGGCGGCTCGGCCATCGATTGCGCCAAGGGCGTGGCCATCGCCGCCACGCACGACGGCCCGCTCACCACCTACGCGACCATCGAAGGCGGCTCGCCCAAGATCACCGACCGCGTGGCCCCGCTGATCGCCGTGCCCACCACCAGCGGCACCGGCAGCGAGGTGGCGCGCGGCGCCATCATCATCGTGGACGACCACCGCAAGCTCGGCTTCCACAGCTGGTTCCTGATGCCCAAGGCCGCCATCTGCGACCCGGAACTCACGCTCGGCCTGCCGCCGCGCCTGACGGCCGCCACCGGCATGGACGCCATCGCGCATTGCATGGAAACCTTCATGTCGGCCGCCTTCAATCCGCCGGCCGACGGCATCGCGCTCGACGGCCTGGCGCGCGCCTGGGGCCACATCGAACGCGCCACCAAGGACGGCAGCGACCGCGAGGCGCGCCTCAACCTCATGAGCGCCTCGATGCAGGGCGCGATGGCCTTCCAGAAGGGCCTGGGCTGTGTGCACAGCCTGAGCCACAGCCTGGGCGGCGTCGACCCGCGCCTGCACCACGGCACGCTGAACGCCCTCTTCCTGCCCGCGGTGATCCACTTCAACGCCGGCGCCGAATCCGTGCAGAAGGAGCACCGCCTGCAACGCATGGCGCAAGCGATGCACCTCGATTCGGCCGGCGACCTCGGCGATGCGATCCGCGACATGAACGCGCGCCTCGCCCTGCCTGCCGGCCTGGCGGAAGCCGGCGTGACGAGCGACCTCTTCGAGAAGATCATGGACGGCGCCATGGCCGACCACTGCCACAAGACCAACCCGCGCCTGGCGACGCGGGACGACTATCGGGCGATGCTGGAAGCGTCGATGTAGGGAGCACAAGCCATGGCCCACGATCCGCACGATCACGATCATCACCACGACGATGATCACAGCGAACTCGGCGCCATGGACCTTCGTGTTCGCGCGTTGCAGAGCGTGCTCACGCAGAAGGGCTACATCGACCCCGCCGCGCTCGATGTCCTCATCGACACCTACCAGACGAAGATCGGTCCGCGCAACGGCGCGCGCGTGGTAGCCAAGGCATGGGTCGATCCGAAGTTCCGCGACTGGCTGATGCGTGATGCCACCGCCGCCATCGCATCGCTCAGTTTCACTGGCCGGCAAGGCGAACACATGGTCGCCGTCGAGAACACCGATGACCAGCACCACATGGTCGTCTGCACGCTGTGCAGCTGCTATCCGTGGCCGGTGCTCGGCCTGCCGCCCACCTGGTACAAGAGCGCGCCCTACCGTTCCCGCGCCGTGAAGGACCCGCGCGGCGTGCTCGCCGAGTTTGGTGTCTCGCTGCCCGACGACACGGCCATCCGCGTCTGGGATTCGACCGCCGAGGTGCGCTACCTCGTGATCCCGCAGCGCCCGGCCGGCACCGAAGACTGGAGCGAAGAAAGGCTGGCGGAACTGGTCACGCGCGATTCGATGATCGGCACCGGGCTCGCACGCGCTCCGGGAGCCGGCGAATGAACTACACCAGCCACGCAGACCTCGGCGGCCGGGACATGCCGGGCCGCATCGTGCCCGAGCCCGAAGGCGAACGCTTCCACAACGCCTGGGAACCGCGCGTGCTCGCGCTGACGCTGGCGATGGGCGGCACGGGCTCATGGAACATCGACCAGAGCCGCAGCATCCGCGAGACGCTACCGGCCTATGCCCGCATGTCCTACTACGAGATCTGGCTGGCCGCGCTGGAACGGCTGATGGTGGACCGCCAGCAGGTTCTGCCGGACGAAATCGAGGCCGGCCGCATGCTCTATCCACCGCGCGAGACCAAGCGCGTGCTGCACGCGACGGAGGTTGCAGCGGCACTGGCCCGAGGGTCGCCGACCGTGCGCGAGGTCGCCGCGCAGCCACGCTTCCAGGCCGGCGACCGTGTCCGCACGCGAGCCGGTCACGTCGAGCACCACACCCGCCTGCCCGCCTACGCCAGCGGGAAGGTCGGCACCATCGAGCACCTGCACGGCGCCCATGTCTTCGCAGACGCCAACGCACAAGGATTCGGCGAGCAACCGCAATGGCTCTACACGGTGGTCTTCGACGGGCGCGAATTGTGGGGCGCGGATTCCGCGTCCGGCCTTCGCGTCTCGGTCGATGCGTGGGAAAGCTACCTGGAGCGGGCTGCGTCGTGAGCGTCGCGACCGACCGTCCCACGCAAGATCCGGCGCCCCTGGGCCCGCAAGGACACGCCATCGCCGAGCCTGAGGATTCCATGTCGGCCTTCCCGCCGCTCTCCTTCGACGGCATGCCCTTGCAGGATGGCGAACCGGTGTTTCGCGAACCCTGGGAAGCACAGGCCTTCGCCATGGCCGTGTCCCTGCACGCGCAGCAACTGTTCACCTGGCCGGAATGGGCCGCGGCGCTCGCTGCTCAAATCAGCTCGGCGCAAGCGGCCGGCGACGCCGATCTCGGCGACACCTACTACCGTCATTGGCTCGCCACGCTGGAAGCGCTGGTCGCCAGCAAGGGGGCCGGCTCGGCCGAGGAACTGGAGCGCTATCGGCTCGCCTGGGACCACGCGGCGGACCGCACCCCGCACGGCCAGCCCATCGAGTTGCGCGACGAGGATTTCAGGTCTACTTGACCTGCTGCTTGCCCAGCTTGCGCGCCAGGGTCCGGCGGTGCATGCCCAGCCGGCGCGCGGTTTCCGAGATGTTGAAGCCGGTGTCCGCCAGCGTCTCGTGAATACGCTCCCATTCGAGCGTCTTGATCGACGACGAGCGATTGGTCAGCGCCACTTCCACGTTGCCCGAGGAACGGCCGAATGCAGCCTCGATGTCGTCCGTGTTCGACGGCTTGGCCAGGTAGTGGCAGGCGCCGAGCTTGATCGCCTCGACGGCAGTGGCGATGCTCGCAAAACCGGTCAGCACCACGATCAGCGTCTCCGGGTTGCGGGCATGCAAGGCCTGCACGCAGGCCAGCCCCGAGGCCTGGCCGTTCAGTTTGAGGTCGACCACGGCGAACCCCGGCGAACAGGTCCGCAACAGCAGGTTGACCTCTTCCAGACTCGACGCAAGCACCACCAGGTAGCCGCGGCGCTCGAACGAGCGGCCGAGCGTCCGTGCGAAAGCCGCGTCGTCCTCGACGATCAGCAAAAGGCGTTCATCGGCCTTCATTGTTCTTCGTTTTCCTCAAGCGTAATGGCGGCCAGTGGCAGGGAGATGGTGACAACCGCCCCGCCAACCGTCCGATTGTGTGCATGGACGCTGCCGCCGAGCGTGCGCGCCACGTTCAATGACAGAAACAAGCCAAGACCACCGCCGGGCCGACCCTTGCTGGATTGATAGGGCTTGCCGAACTGCGCCAGCATTTCCGGGGCGAATCCAGGACCGGAGTCGGTGATCATGATGAGCAGCGAACCGCCCGACCGTGTGGCTTCGAGGCAACACCAATGTGGCGACGCCTCCAGCGCATTGTCCAACACATTGCAAATCATCTGTTTCACTGTCGAGTCCGACACCATCGGCAAGTCTTCGGTGAACCGGTTGTCATAGGTGAACCATTGCACAGAACGCGTGTCGCGCCATTCAGCGACCAACTCGTCGAGGAAGGTGCACACCGTGGTCTTCACCGACGACTCGCCGCGTGCCTCGCCCGCGGACAGCAGGATTCCGCTCACGATGGTCTTGCAGCGCTGCACTTGTGCCTGCATCTCGCCCAGTTCCTGGAGCAACTCGCGATCGGCGACGAAAGGGCTCATGCGGCGCCAGTCGCCCAGGATGACCGCCAGCGTGGCCAGCGGCGTTCCCAATTCATGCGCCGCGCCGGAGGCCAGCAGCCCCATGCGCACCACGTGTTCCTCTTCGGCCGCGCGTTGTCGCAAACTGGCCAGGCGGGCGTCGCGTTCGCGCAGGTTGCCGCCAATGCGACTGATGAAGATCACCAGCAACGCCCCATCGAGGGCAAAGCAAATCAGCATGCCCTGCACATAGGGGCTCGAGAGGCCGCCCGCCTGGTCGAGCGGCAGCGCCAGCGGCTGGCCGTAAAGCGCCAGTCCGCCAAAACAGCCGATGGTGATTCCGACCAGGGTCCACGTGGCGCGGGGACTCAACAGCACCGCCCCCAGGTTGACCTGCAGCAGGTACAGGAAGATGAAAGGGTTGGAAGCGCCGCCACTCAGGTAGAGCTGCGCCGTGAGCGTGGCCACGTCGACCAGCAAGGCCACGAACAGTCGACGGTTCGTCACCTCCTTCGGGCTGCGCCACCGCACCATGCTCGCGATGTTGAACACCGCCAGCGCAGCCAGCACCGCCAGCATCGTCTCGATGGGCAGCGGGATGTCGAACCCGTAGTGAACCACCCCGATGGTGAAGAACTGCCCGACCACGGCGATCCAGCGAAGCTGGATCAGCTGCAGCATGTTCTTGTGGCCGGTGACGTTGTCGACGCCCGCGGCATCGATGGTGATGGACTGGATTCCCATGCCCCTATCTTGCCGCCGCTTTGCCTCGCCGCTTTTGCTCGCGCCACACACGCCACGCCGCGGCGGCAACCATGAGCGCCAGCGCGTACCAGGTCAGCGCATAGACCAGATGGTTGTTCTGGAAACGGATGACCGTGAGCCCGCCCACAGGCCAGTCGCGCTCGCCAGCGGCCGGCGTCCCATCCGCATCGATGAAGTACGGCGCAACGTCCGCCAACCCCCTCGCGGCCGCGATGGCTTGCACGTCGCGCGAATACCAACGACCACCCGCCGCATCATTGCTGCGCAGGAACCCGCCCTTGGGCTCCGTCATGCGGAGCAAGCCGGTGACGCTTGTCTCGCCTGCGGGCTCCATTGCACTTCGCGCGGCGCGTTCCCGCGCCTCGGGCGGCACGAATCCGCGGTTGACGAGCACCACATGCCCATCGTGCGATTGGCGCAGCGGCGTCAGTACCCAGAAGCCGGCGCCCAGGGTTGTCACGGCCTGGACCAGCGTCTCCCGATCATGGAGGAAGGTGCCGCTCACGCGCACATGCCGGTACTCGTCGCGCGCCGCGCTGACAGTCGGCCAGCTCGCCGGCCCAGGCGCTGCGACCGCGGGTGCATGCACCCGCTGCTCGACCCGTTCAATGAGATCGAGCTTCCATGCCCTGCGCTCGACTTGCCATGTACCGAGCGCGATGAATCCCGCGAAGAGGAGAACTGCAACGGCGGCCGTGGCCGCCCGCGCGCCACCCCTCAAGGCATGTTCTTCATTTCATGGGGGGACATCGGCATCATGTTGTGGTTCAGGTGGAACATCACCCAGATCGAACCGGTCAACGTGATGACAACGAGGATCAAGGTGAAGGCCAGCGCTGTCATCGACCAGCCGCCCTCGACCTTCGTGTTCATGTGCAGGAAATAGATCATGTGCACGAAGATCTGCACGATCCCGAGCGCCAGGATGATCAGGATCGTCGTGCTCTGCTTGTCGAAGACCTTGCCCATGACGAGCCAGAACGGAATCGCGGTCAGGATCACCGACAGGAAGAATCCCTTGAGATAGCCGCTCAGCGTGCTGTGCGGCACCTCTCCATGGTGACCGTGATCGTCGTGGCCGTGGCCGTCGTGGGCGTGGTTATGGTCGCTCATCGTGAAACCTCCGTGCTGCGCACTGCGGTGCGAGCTTGCTTGGGGCGGCCCGGCGCGGCGCTCATGGCAGTGACCCCATCAGATAGACAAAAGTGAAGACACCGATCCAGACCACGTCCAGAAAGTGCCAGAACATCGACAGGCACAGCAGGCGGCGCTTGTTCGCTTCGATGAGCCCGTGCTTGCCGACCTGCACCATCAGCGTCACGAGCCAGATGATGCCGCAGGTGACGTGCAGGCCGTGCGTGCCCACCAGCGTGAAGAAGGACGACAGGAAGGCACTGCGTTGCGGACCGGCACCTTCGTGGATCAGGTGCGCGAACTCGTACATTTCGATGCCCAGGAAGGCCGCACCGAAGAGTCCGGTGACGAACAGCCACCGCTGCATCGAAGCCACCTTGCCCTTCTGCATCTCGAGGATGGCGAAGCCGTAGGTGATCGAGGAGAACAGCAGCATCGAGGTGTTGAGCGCAATCAGCGGCAACTCGAACAGGTCGGCGCCCGTCGGGCCCGCCGCATAGCTGCGGCCAAGCACCCCGTAGCACGCAAACAGGACCGCGAAGATGAGGCAGTCGCTCATCAGGTAGATCCAGAACCCCAGCATCGTGCCGTTCTCGACGTGATGCTCCTCCTTGAGGTAGAAGCTCACGGGCCCGGACGCCCGTGCGTTGACCATGGAAGAAGATGCGCTCATGTCAGGTGTTGCTGGCGAGCAAGCGAGTACGGGCGGCTTCGGTCCGGATGACCTCTTCGACGCCGACGTGGTAGTCACGCTTGTAGTTGAAGGTATGCACGATGACGGCGACGAACAGTGCGAAGAAGGACACGCCCGCGAGCAGCCACATGTGCCAGATCATGGCAAAGCCGAACACGACGCTGAGGCCGGCCAGGATGACACCGGCGCCGGTGTTCTTCGGCATGTGGATCGGAATGAAGCCGTCCTGAGGCCGCACGTAGCCGCGCTTCTTCATGTCGTACCACGCGTCGTTGTCATGGATCACCGGCGTGAAGGCGAAGTTGTAGGCAGGCGGCGGCGACGAGGTCGACCATTCGAGCGTGCGGCCATCCCACGGGTCGCCCGTGTTGTCACGCAGCTGTTCGCGGCGCATGAAGCTCACGACGAGCTGGATCAGGAAGCAGGCGATGCCGATGGCGATCAGGAAGGCGCCGAAGGCCGCGACCTGGAACCAGATCTGCAGGGACGGATCGTCGAACTTGCTCAGGCGCCGCGTCACGCCCATCAGGCCCAGCGCATAGAGCGGCATGAACGCGAAGTAGAAGCCGATCAGCCAGAACCAGAACGAGCACTTGCCCCAGAACGGATCGAGCTTGAAGCCGAAGGCCTTCGGGAACCAGAAGGTGATGCCCGCCATCAGGCCGAACAGCACGCCGCCGATGATCACGTTGTGGAAGTGGGCGATCAGGAACAGGCTGTTGTGCAGCACGAAGTCGGCCGGCGGCACTGCCAGCAGCACGCCCGTCATGCCGCCGATCACGAAGGTGACCATGAAGCCGATGGTCCACAGCATCGGCACTTCATAGCGGATGCGGCCGCGGTACATGGTGAACAACCAGTTGAAGATCTTCGCCCCGGTCGGGATGGAGATGATCATGGTCGTGATGCCGAAGAAGGAGTTCACGCTGGCGCCCGATCCCATCGTGAAGAAGTGGTGCAGCCACACGAGGTACGACAGGATCGTGATCACGACCGTGGCATAGACCATCGACGAGTAGCCGAACAGCCGCTTGCCCGAGAAGGTCGACACGACTTCGGAGAACACGCCGAACACCGGGAGCACCAGGATGTACACCTCCGGGTGACCCCAGATCCAGATCAGGTTCACGTACATCATGGCGTTGCCGCCCAGGTCGTTCGTGAAGAAGTTGAAGCCCAGGTAGCGGTCCAGCGACAGCAGCGCGAGCACGGCGGTGAGAACCGGGAAGGCGGCGACGATCAGCACGTTGGTGCACAGCGCGGTCCAGGTGAAGACGGGCATCTTCATGAGGCCCATGCCCGGGGCGCGCATCTTCAGGATGGTCACGACCAGGTTGACGCCCGATAGCAATGTTCCTATGCCCGCCAGCTGCAATGACCATATGTAGTAGTCGACCCCCACATCAGGGCTGTACGCCAGGCCCGACAGCGGCGGATAGGCCAGCCAGCCAGTGCGCGCGAACTCGCCGACGAACAGCGATGCCATCACCAGCACGGCGCCCGTGACAGTCATCCAGAAGCTGAAGTTGTTGAGGAACGGAAAGGCCACGTCGCGCGCGCCGATCTGCAGCGGCACGACGAAGTTCATGAGGCCCGTGACCAGCGGCATGGCCACGAAGAAGATCATGATCACGCCGTGGGCGGTGAAGATCTGGTCGTAGTGGTGCGGCGGCAGGTAGCCTTCATTGCCATTGAAGGCGATGGCCTGTTGCAGGCGCATCATGATGGCGTCGGCAAAGCCGCGCAGCAGCATCACGATGCCCAGGATGATGTACATGATCCCGATCTTCTTGTGATCGATGCTGGTGAACCATTCGCGCCACAGGTAGCCCCAGAGCTTGAAATAGGTCAGTGCACCCAACACGACGATGCCGCCGAGCACGACGGCGGCAAAGGTCGCGATCAGGATGGGTTCGTGGAACGGGATGGCCTCCCACGTCAGGCGGCCGAAGATGAGCTTGGTGAGATCCATAGGGATTGCGGACGCCTGATCAGTTGGTGCGAGGAGATGCGTTCGACACGATGGGATCTGTCGGATCGTTGATGCTGCACATGGCGGCGACGTAGGTGCGAGCCGGCTTGCCGCCGGCCACTGCGGGTTCCAAGGTCAGGTTGAAGGCGCTCGGCTTGCCGAGTCCTCCGCCTTGGTCGATGGCCATCATGTCCCGGATGCACATCTTGCCGGCTTCGACGCAGCGGTTGAGGATGGCGCCATAGAGGTCCGGCGCCACGTTCGCATAACGCTGGATCGGCACGGCCTCGCTGGGCTTTTCGAGCTGGAGGTAGCCGGCCCTGTCGAGCGAGCCGCCGCCGTCCTTCACCTTCTTCACCCAGGCTTCGAAGTTGTCCGCAGCCAGGCCGTGGAACTTGAACTTCATGTGAGAGAAACCGGCACCGCTGAAGTTGGCGGAGAAGCCTTCGAACTCTCCCGGCTTGTTGATGACGGCATGCAGCTTGGTTTCCATGCCGGGCATGGCGTAGATCTGGCCGGCCAGCGCGGGAATGAAGAACGAATTCATGACCGTGGAAGACGTGATCTTGAACTGGATGGGCCGGTCGACCGGCGCCGCCACTTCGTTCACCAATGCAATGCCCTGCTCCGGATAGATGAACAGCCACTTCCAGTCGAGCGAGACCACTTCCACGACAAGTGGCTGCACGCTGGGCGCGATGCCGCGCTTCTTGTCGAGGCGCTTGAGTTCACGGTACGGGTCGAGCGTGTGCGTGCTGATCCAGGTGATGGCGCCGAGCGCGATGATGATCAGCAGCGGAGCCGCCCAGATCAGCAGTTCGAGCTGCGAGGAATGGTCCCAGTCCGGCTGGTACTCTGCCTCCTTGTTCGAGGCGCGATAGCGCCATGCGAAGACCAGCGTGAGGATGATGACCGGGACGATGATGAGGAGCATCAACACGGTCGAGACGATGATGAGATCCCGCTGCTGGAGTGCGATGTCGCCCGACGGGCTCATCGTCACCCAGTCGCAGCCCGCCAGCAAGGCGGCTGCGGGCAGCAGAGTGAGACCACGAAGGTACTTGAGTGAAGACATGCCGTGCGGGGTAGTAAGCGTGATCGAGAACGCGCAGAATCTACGTCCAATGGCGCGCGAAGGGCATTGGACGTTTTGTCCTATGGCAAGATTTATCAAGCAATGCGACCCTCCGTGTTTTGTGTGACCACACCCTAATCACAAGCGAGCACGATGTCCAGCATCAGCCAACAACAAAATGACCTGTCGCCACGCGGCATGGAGCACGACGTCAGCAAGCTCAATTCCGGGCATACCGGCGTGGCCCCCAGCGAGATCGCCGTCGGCGTGATTGTCGGCCGGGCCTCCGAGTATTTTGACTATTTCGTCTACGGCATCGCCTCCGTCCTGGTGTTCCCGGGCGTGTTCTTTCCCTTCGAGGAACCGCTGGAAGGCACGCTGTATTCCTTCGTCGTATTCGCCCTCGCATTCATTGCGCGGCCGTTCGGCACGATCCTCTTCTTCAACATCCAGCGACGCTGGGGTCGCGGAGTCAAATTGACGGCGGCGCTGTTCATGCTCGGCTTTGCGACGGCGGGTATCGCCTTCCTGCCGGGCTACGAAAGCGTCGGGCCCTGGGCGATCGTGCTGTTGTCGATCCTGCGTTGCTTCCAGGGCATCGGCCTGGGCGGCTCGTGGGACGGCCTGCCGTCGCTGCTGGCCCTCAATGCACCGCCCAAGCGGCATGGCTGGTACGCCATGATCCCGCAACTCGGCGCGCCGATCGGCTTCGTCATCGCGGCCGGCCTGTTCCTGTACCTCTATTCCGAACTGACGCCCGCCGACTTCATGGATTGGGGCTGGCGCTATCCGTTCTACGTGGCCTTCACGATCAACGTGGTGGCGCTGTTCGCACGCCTGCGGATCGTCGTGACCGACGACTATGAAGAGTTGCTCGACAAGTACCAGCTGCACCCGGTCGAGAAGGTCAGCGAACTGCTCGACACCAGCGGCGGCAGCGTCGTGATCGGTGCGTTCGCCGCGCTCGCCAGCTATGCGCTGTTCCATCTCGTGACGGTGTTTCCGCTGTCCTGGCTCATCGTGAATTCCTCCCAGGCGATCGATGACATCCTGATCGTGCAGATCATCGGTGGCGTGCTGGCCCTGTTCGGCGTGATGGCTTCGGGCTGGATCGCCGACCGCATCGGCCGCCGGAGCACGCTGGGCACGATGGCGGTGCTGATCGGCGTCTTCGCGGCGCTGTCGCCCTTGATGCTGGGCGGGCAGGTCGTTCACCAGAACATCTTCATCCTGGTCGGTTTCGTGCTGCTGGGCTTGTCGTATGGGCAGTCCGCGGGCGCCGCGACTGGCAACCTGGAGCCCAAATACCGCTACACGGGCGCTGCGCTGACCTCCGATCTGGCGTGGCTGATCGGCGCGGCATTCGCGCCGCTGGTGGCCATCGGCCTGTCATCCCGCTTCGGCCTGGTGGCACTGAGCGGCTATCTGCTGTCTGGCGTGATCTGTACCCTGCTGGCGCTGCGCATCAACCGCTCCCTGAACAAGGACTGATCGAGAGCGACCTCGGTCGCTTCACACGCTACAGCGCGCCGACCTGGGCCAGGTCGGGCCGCGCCAACCATTCCTGCCACTCATCCGCGAGCCGGTGCGCCTCGGCCGCCGCCTTGCGCCAGGCCGCCACCCTGCCCTGCACGTCGTTGCCGTAGCGCAGGAAGTCATTGCGGTCGGGCAACTTGCCGTTCGGCAGCGTCTTGACCCAGTCGGTGTCGGGAGCAAGCAACACCATGCGGTCCAGAAAGTGTGTCGACTTGTGGCGCCACTTCAGGCCCTTGTCGAGCCAGCCGGGCACCACCGCCTTCTGGAAGTGCGGGTACAGCACGATGCCGTCGTCGTTGCTGTAGTTCAGGTGCAGGTGGTAGTCGGTGATGCCGCCATCCCAGTAGGCGCCGGGCGGCGCGCCGGGGATGTCGTGCACGGCTTCGAGCATGAATGGAATGGAGCACGAAGCCTGCAGTGCCGGCGCGAAGTTGGCTTCGTCCAGCGCCACCTGCCGCGTACGGAAATCGCGCGTGGCAAAGGGCAATGCCGCACCGGGGCTCGAGAACACCACGCGTTCCAGCCACGCGCCGAGGCTGCGGCGATGCACGCTGTTGGTGACGAAGGCACCGAGGTACCCCACCGGCGTTCGCGCCGGACCTTCGCGGCCGAGGATATGGCGACCGCGCGAGGTGATCACATGCAGTCTGAAGCGCGGATGGTGCGTGACCTCACCCACGCGGCCCGCAAAGAATCCGCGCAAGTCATTCCCGAACTGCCGGCTCACCTGCTCCGCGCTCGCGCGCTTCTGGCCCTCCGGCACATCGAAGTGCTGGTGGATGTAGCCGTGCTCGAATTGCTCGAGGGCGGTGGTCACGTCGTCCAGGCACGCATTCGCCAGGCGCCAGGCGCCGATGGACGCGCCCACCAGGTCGACCGGCTGCGTCGACCGGGGCAGCCATTCGCCGAAGGTGAAGCGGTCGAGCGGCCCGAGGATCAGGCCCTTCGGGCCGCCCGCCGCGCCGGGGATCGTGCGCACATGCTGCGGCAGCAAGCCGTGCCGGGCGATGTGTTCACGTGCGAGGGGGCCGGCATGGATACGCAGCGCTTTCATGCCGCGCGATCAAGCAATATCCATGCGCCGGCAGGGCACGCACGAGTGCGTGCCAATGACACGCGTATCAACAAACTCACGTGGCCGCCTACTTGCGCAGCCCCTGCAGCTTGGCGAAAGCATTGGCCATCTGGTTTGCGGGCTGCGGCGTGGTGTCGCGACGTGAGCCCTGCTGCTGCTGGCGGCGGCTGGCGCCTTCGAAGCGGTTGTCACGCGGACCGTCGCGGCGCGGCGGCGCGGCGTCGAGCTTCATCGACAGGCCGATGCGCTTGCGCGCCACGTCGACTTCCATCACCTTGACCTTGACGATGTCGCCGGTCTTCACGACCTCGCGCGCATCGTTGACGAACTTGTGCGAGAGCTGGCTCACGTGCACCAGCCCGTCCTGGTGTACGCCCAGGTCGATGAAGGCGCCGAACTGCGCGACGTTGCTCACTGTGCCCTCGAGCACCATGCCTTCGACCAGGTCCTTGATGTCTTCGACGCCATCGTTGAAACGGGCAACCTTGAAGTCGGGGCGCGGGTCGCGGCCGGGCTTCTCCAACTCGCCGAGGATGTCCTTCACCGTGATGACGCCGAACTTCTCGTTGGCGAAGAGTTCGGGTTTCAGCGTCTTGAGCATTTCGGCGCGGCCCATCAGCTCGGTGATCGGCTTGCCGGTCTTGACCATGATCTGCTCGACCAGCGGGTAGGTCTCGGGATGCACGCCGGTGATGTCGAGCGGATTGCTGCCGCCGCGCACGCGCAGGAAGCCGGCGCTCTGCTCGAAGGCCTTGGGGCCGAAGCCGGTGACTTCGAGCAACTGCTTGCGCGTGGCAAAGGCGCCGTTGGCTTCGCGCCAGCGCACCACCGCCTTGGCCACGCTGGCCGACAGGCCCGACACGCGGCTCAGGAGCGGCACGCTGGCCGTGTTGAGGTCCACGCCGACGGAGTTCACGCAGTCTTCCACGACCGCATGCAGCGTGCGCGTGAGCTCGCTCTGGTTCACGTCGTGCTGGTACTGACCAACGCCGATGCTCTTGGGGTCGATCTTCACAAGTTCGGCCAAGGGGTCCTGCAGGCGGCGCGCGATGCTGGCGGCGCCGCGCAGGCTCACATCGACATCGGGCATTTCCTGCGACGCGAATTCACTCGCCGAGTAGACCGAGGCGCCGGCTTCACTGACCACCACCTTGTCGATGGTCATCGCAGGGGCGCCGGCTTGCGCGGCCATCTTGCCGAGCAGCTTGATGAGGTCGGCAGCCAACTTGTCGGTCTCGCGGCTGGCGGTGCCGTTGCCGATAGCGATGAGGTTCACGCCGTGCTTGGCGCAGAGCTTGCCGAGCGTGTGCAGCGAGCCTTCCCAGTCCTTGCGCGGCTCGTGCGGAAACACGGTGGCCGTCTCGACCAGCTTGCCGGTGGCATCGACCACCGCGACTTTCACGCCCGTTCGGATGCCGGGGTCCAGGCCCAGCACGACGCGCGGGCCGGCCGGTGCGGCCAGCAGCAAGTCGCGCAGGTTGTCGGCGAAGACCTTGATTGCGACCTTCTCGGCTTCTTCGCGCAGGCGGGTGAACAGGTCGCGTTCGGTCGACAGCGACAGCTTCACGCGCCAGGTCCAGGCGACGGCCTTGCGGATCAGGTCATCGGACGCGCGGCCTGCATGGCTCCAACCGAGGTGCAACGCGATCTTGCCTTCGGCAATCGACGGCTTGCCCGGCTCGGGCTCGACCGGCAGCACCAGCTTGGCATCGAGGATCTCCAGCGTGCGGCCACGGAACACGGCCAGTGCACGGTGCGAAGGCACGCGGCCGATGGGCTCGTCATAGTCGAAGTAGTCGCGGAACTTGGACACGTCGACGTTGTTCTCGTCCTTGCCGGCCATCAGCGACGACTTGAAGAGACCTTCGTTCCACAGCCATTGGCGCAGCGACTGCACCAGCACCGCGTCCTCGGCCCAGCGCTCCGAGAGGATGTCCCGCACGCCGTCCAGCACCAGTTGCACCGTCGAGAAATCGAGTCCGTCGGCGGCCGGCTTGACGAAGGCCGCGGCTTCTTCCTGCGGGTTGAGCGTGGGATTGGCGAAGAGCTTGTCGGCCAGCGGTTCGATGCCGGCCTCGCGCGCCATCTGGCCCTTGGTGCGGCGCTTGGGCTTGTAGGGCAGGTAGAGGTCTTCCAGTTCCTGCTTGGTCGGTGCGAATTCGATCGCGGCGCGCAGTTCCGGCGTGAGCTTGCCCTGTTCCTCGATGCTCTTGAGCACCGCGGCGCGGCGGTCTTCCAGTTCGCGCAGGTAGGCGAGACGCGCTTCGAGTTCACGCAACTGGACGTCGTCGAGGCCGTCGGTGGCTTCCTTGCGGTAGCGGGCGATGAAGGGAACCGTGGCGCCGCCGTCCAGCAGGTCGATGGCGGCCTTGACCTGGTGCTCGCCGACTTTGATCTCTGCTGCAAGCTGGCGAATGATTTTCTGCATGTCTGAACCGTGTCCCGAAGCGCGCCCAAGGAGGCGGCGCGAATAAAGCGGGCGAGTTTGCCACACCAGCCCGGCGCTCATTTCCGGCTAATTCTTCTCGCGACAGGGCTATGCTGCGTTCGATGAACGCCCCTCCCCGCCCTCGGCTGCGAAGCGTCTTGCGCGCGGTCGTCACGGCGCTGCTGGTGCCGGTGCTGCTGTTCGAGGAATGGGGCTGGGCGCCGCTGGCCGCGCTGGCCGCCCAGTTGGGCCGGCTGCCACTCTGGGCCTGGCTCGAACGCAAGGTCAGTGCACTGTCGCCGTGGGCGGCCCTGGTGGTGCTGGTCGTGCCAATGGCCGTGCTGTTTCCGGTCAAGCTGATGGCGCTGTATTTCTTCGGGCTGGGGCACTTCAAGAGCGGCTTCCTCCTGCTGATCGGCGCCAAGATTGCCGGCACGGCCATCGTCGCGCGGCTGTTCCAACTCACGCTGCCGGCGCTCATGCAACTGCCGCAGTTCGCCAAGTGGTATCCGCGCTGGAAGGACTGGAAGGACCGCGTCCTAGAGCAGGTCCGGGGAAGCGCCGCGTGGCGCGCCGTGCGGGCGTTCAGGCTGGACATGCGGCGTTGGTGGCGATCGGTGCGAGGCGGGGCCGACTGAGGCCGCCGGCCTCCGGCCCGCGCTGGTGCGCCGCTCGTGCCGGCCACTTGGCCGCTGCAAGCCGCAGGAAGCGATTTCCCCGGCAAGCGGAACCTTTCTATGTTTTATCCGGGTAATATACAATCATCGACTTTCACCCGGATAGAAAAAGAAAATGACATTTGTAGACTCTGGCGCCGCGCCGGACTCCCTGACGGCCTTCGCCGGGTTCCAGCGCATCGCCGCAGGCCCGCGCGCCGAAGTCATCGCCCAATTGCGAGGCCGCGACGACACCCAGCCCGTGTTTGTCTTCGACGACACCACCGGCGAGCCGATCGATCTCGATCTCCGGCCCGAAACCGCCTCCCAAGTCAACGCCCTGCCGGAGCCCGCACCGCGCACCGTTGGCCGCCCGAAGCTCGGCGTCGTGGCCCGCGAAGTCACGCTGCTGCCCCGCCACTGGGACTGGCTCAACCGCCAGCCAGGTGGCGCCTCGGTCGCGCTGCGCAAGCTGGTGGAGGACGCGCGCAAGGTCAACGCCGAGCGCGACACCGTGCGCGCCTCGCGCGAAGCCACCTACCGCTTCATGAGCGCCATCGCCGGGCACCTGCCCGATTTCGAGGAAGCCAGTCGAGCCCTGTTCGCCGGCGAGCAGGCGCGCTTCGAGGCGCTCGTCGCGGCCTGGCCGCAAGACGTCAAGACCCACCTTGCGCGACTCTCCGCAAACGCCTGAGTCGCCGCATGAACCAGCGCGATGAACTCGAGCCGGAAGACGTGCGCATCGCCGGTGAAGTCGTTGCGCCGCCCGCTGCCGTGGCCGATCCCGTGCCGGCGCCCGTGTCGCCGCCTGCCTCGACGCCTGCGGCGCCACCCCGGGGACGCGGCTATGTCGAAGGCAAGCCGCTCTGGAAGATCTTCGCGGCCTTCCTCGCGCCGATGCTGCTCAGCAACATCCTCCAGTCGCTGTCGGGCACGCTCAACAACATCTACGTGGGCCAGTTGATCGGCGTCGGCGCGATGGCGGCGGTGTCGAGCTTCTTCCCGGTGATGTTCTTCTTCATCGCGTTCACCATTGGGCTTGGCGCGGGTGCGTCGGTGCTGATCGGCCAAGCCTGGGGCGCGCGCGACGTCGACAAGGTCAAGACCGTGGCCGGCACCACCTTGTCGGTGGGCATTGCCTTCGGGCTGCTTATCGCGGTGTTCGGCGGCGCGTTCACGACGCATCTGCTGGAGGCGCTCGGCACGCCCGCGGACATCCTGCCGGAGGCCACGCGATATGCCCGCATCATGTTGATCGCGATGCCAGGCTTGTTCGTCTTCCTGCTGTCGACAGCGATGCTGCGCGGCGTCGGCGACACGGTGACGCCGCTGTTCACGCTGCTGGTGTCGACCGGCATCGGCCTGGTGCTGACGCCGGCGCTGATCCTCGGCTGGGGCGGGCTGCCGAAGCTCGGCGTGGCCAGCGGCGCGGCGGCGACGGTGGTGTCCTTCGTGGCATCAACGGTCTGGCTGGCGTTCCGACTGCGCTCGAAGAAGAGTCCGCTCGCGCCCGATGCCGAGTTTGCGCGGCACATGCGCATCAATCCGAAGATCCTCAAGACGGTGCTGAAGGTGGGCGTGCCGACCGGCGTGCAGATGATCGTGATCTCGCTGGCGGAAGTCGCGCTGCTGTCGCTGGTGAACGCCTATGGCTCCAACGCGACGGCCGCGTATGGCGCGGTGAACCAGATCGTGGCTTACGTGCAGTTCCCCGCCATCTCGATCGCGATCACCTCGTCGATCCTGGGCGCGCAGGCGATCGGCGCCGGCCGCTCCGACAAGCTCGGGGCCATCGCCCGCACCGGCCTGCTGATGAACCTGGTGCTGACCGGCGCGCTGGTGGTCATCGGCTACCTGTTCTCGCGCCACCTGATGGCCTTGTTCATCACGAGCGAGCCGGTGATCGAAGTGGCCCAGACGCTGCTGCACATCATGCTGTGGGGCAGCATCATCTTCGGCATGGCCTCGGTGCTGTCAGGGATCATGCGGGCCAGCGGATCGGTGCTGGTGCCGACCGGCATCGCCATCTTCTGCATCGCGCTGGTCGAGGTGCCGGTGGCGGTGTTCATGAGCCACCGCATCGGTCTCAACGGGATCTGGGTGTCGTACCCGGCGGCCTTCGTGGCGATGCTGGTGCTGCAGACGGCGTACTACCGGCTGGTATGGCGGAAGAAGACGTTCAAGCGGATGGTGTGAGCGCCGTTCGTGGTGCAGGCTTCGTCGTGGGAAACATTTCTTGGACAAAGTTGCCGAAGACGCCTAGCATCCCGGCCCCACACTCCGAGGAGGAGACGTCATGCGAATTCTGCGCTTTGCGTCCGTTGCCGCCCTTTCGTTGGCGGCCGCTTCCCTGGCCCATGCGAAATCCGAGGTTTGCCACGCGACCTCCGACAAGCAGATAGCCGCACTCTTCGACCGCTGGAATGCATCCTTGCAGACCGGCGACCCCAAGAAGGTCGTGGCGAACTACGCCACGCGGTCGATCCTGCTGCCCACGGTCTCCAACACGCCGCGGCTGACCCCGGCGGAGAAGCTGGACTACTTCGAGAAATTCCTCCAGCTCAAGCCTTTCGGCACCATTGACAGCCGCAGCATCGAGATCGACTGCAACACCGCCATCGATGCCGGCCTCTACACCTTCAAGTTGGGCGACGGCTCGATGGTCAAGGCGCGCTACACCTTCACCTACAAGTGGACCGGCAAGCAGTGGTTGATCACGAGCCACCACTCTTCCGCGATGCCCGAGAAAACCTGAAGCTCACAGTGCGGCGGCGGTGGCCTCGAGCTGCATCAGCCGCCGCGCCATGCGTCCGACGAAGTTCTGTGTGACGTGCGGCAACACGCGTTGCGTCGGCACCAGGATGCCGACCTGCAACTCGTTGAGCGCGGGTAGTTCGAAGGGCCGCCAGAGCAGTTCGCCGCGCTTGAGCTCCTCGATGAAGGCGATCTTCGAGAAGCAGGAAATGCCCTTGCCGCCCATGATCAGGCGCTTGAGCAACGGCGTGGAGTTGCAGGTGGCGGCCGGCTCCATGTCGTCCCAGAAGGCCGCGAAGTCTGGCGACAACGCGGCGCTGATCACGGGGTGTGAGCTGGAGCGCAGGAAGGGATAGGGGGCGCAGTCCTTGAGGCTCAGGCTGGCACGGTTGGCCAGTGGATGGCCCGGCGGCAGCACGATGCCAATCGGCAATTTCGCCCTGCTCATCACCTTGACGCCACCAGGCACCCGGCCCACGAAGGCCAAGCCCACGTCGGCCTGGCCCGTCATCACCAGTTGCGCGACCTCCATCGGCTGGATCGAGGTGATGGTGTATGTCACCGCGGGGAAGATTTGCAGGAACTCCTCGACCGCCGAAGGCAGCAGTTCCTCGAAGAAGGAGTCCATCGCCGCGACCTTGACGTGCCCGGTACGCTCGCCCTTGAGCGCATCGAGCTCGGTGCGCATGACCTGGAACTGGTGCAGCGTTTCCTGCGCATGCTTGAGCAGCCGCTCGCCGGCGGGGTTGAGGCGCAGGCCGGTCGGCAGGCGGTCGAACAGTTCGACGCCCAGCTCGTCTTCCAGCTTGTGGATCTGCCGGTTGACGGCGCTGGCCGCGACAAAAAGCCGCTCGGACGCCTTGCGCACCGAGCCGCAGCTCGCGACTTCAATGAAGTACTTGAGGACGCTGGCGTGCATCAGGCCGCCCTCCCCGACCGCGCGCTGTCAGGCGGCCCTGGCAATGGGAATTTCGCGCGCGATGGCGGCGTGGTCGCAGGGGACGCGGCGGCCCTCGGCACCACCGGGCGAGCCCAGGCCGCTGACGTCCTTGTCGAAGAACTCGCGGTTGATCGCCGTGAAATGGGCCAGCTCGGGCGGAAGCCTGTATTCCTCATAGATGGCCTGCACCGGGCAGGCCGATACGCAGATACCGCAGTCAATGCATTCATCCGGGTGAATGTACAGAGTGCGCGCGCCTTCGTAGATGCAATCGACCGGGCAGACTGGCACGCAGGCGCCGTCCTTGCAGTCGATGCAGGCCGTGGTGATGACGTGTGCCATGGCGTGGACCTTCAAATGATCAGGCGCGCGACTCAGCGGCCCTTCCAGACCGGCTTGCGCTTCTGCTGGAATGCCAGCACGCCTTCGTTCGAATCCTCGGACTGCAAGGCATCGACCAGTGCGGGCAGGCGCATGCCGTGGGCCTGCGTGGGCGAGAGCTGGGCGGTCTGGCGCACCACCTGCTTGATGGCCTTGAGCGACAGCGGCGCGCAGGCGAGCAACTGTTGCACCCAGCGGTCGACTGCCGCGTCGAGTTCTGCGCGCGGCACCACCTCGTTGATCAGCCCCATGTCCAGGGCACGCGCGGCCTTGATGCGCTGGCCGGTCAGCATCATGCCCATCGCCTGGCGATAGGGAATCTGGCGCTGCAGCAGCAGCATGCCGCCGTCCAATGGCAGGCGTCCGACCAGCGGCTCGGGCAGGCCGAAGCTCGCTTCCTCGCAGGCCACGACCAGGTCGCAACCCAGCACCATCTCGAAGCCGCCACCCAGCGCGAAGCCGTTGACCTTGGCGATCACCGGCACGTTGAGCGTCTCGCGCAACGCGATGCCGCCGAAGCCACCGGGTCGCGACGCGGCCCAGTACTCGACGCCCTTGAGGTTGGAGGTGTTCTTCAGGTCGGCGCCGGCGCAGAAGGAGCGCTCGCCGGTGCCGGTGAGCACCACGACGCGGATGTCGTTGCGCTTCTCGATGTCTTCCCAGATGCGGATCAGCTCGGCCTCGGTCGGCAGGTCGATCGCGTTGAGCACATCGGGGCGGTCGATGGTGACGGTCGCGACGTTGTTCGCGACCTCGTAGCGAACGCTGCTCGACGCAAGCCGCTCGCTCGGCAGTGCATGGACGGCGCTCATTGCGCCACCCCTTCCACCAGCGCACGCGCTTCCGCCAGCACTTCCTCCGTGTGCTGACCCAGCCGCGGCGGTTCGCGCCGGATGCCGGTGCTCGCGCCCGACATCTGGATCGGGCTCGCGATGAACTTCAGCGGACGGTCCGACAGTTCGGTGTCTTCGATGATCATCTTGTTGTGCAAGGTCTGCGGATCGACCAGCGCCTCGCGCATGTCGCGCACCGGCGCGGACAGCAGGTCCTGTTCTTCCAGGCGGGCGAGCCAGTATTCACGCGTGTTGCTGGCGAAGCGCTCGCGGAAAATCGCGTGCAGTTCGGCCTTGTGCTGGAACTGCGCCTGCAGGTTGGCGAAGCGCGCATCCAGCGACAGGTCGTCGATCTCCAATGCGGTGCAGATGTCGCGCAGCGGGTGCTGCTTGAAGGCGCCGACCAGCACCAGCGGGCCATTCTTCGTCTCGAAGGTGCCCGACAGCGGCATTGCGGCCCAGTTGACCTCGGAGTCCTCCATCATGATCATCGCGGCCTCCTGCATCTGCATGGCCAGCATGGAGTTGAAGAGCGAGACAGAAATCTTCTGCCCTTCGCCGGTGCGCTCGCGCTGCAGCAGCGCGAACAGGATGCCCTGCACCATGTGCATGCCGGCGGTGTAGTCGGCCAACGCGGTCGGGTAGATCGAGACGGGGATCGAATCATCGGCACGGCGCGCCATCACGCCGGTCAGCGCCTGCGCCAGCACGTCCTGGCCGCCCTTGTGGGCGTAGGGACCGGTCTCGCCAAAGCCGGTGCCGACCGCGTAGATGATGCGCGGGTTGAGGCGCTTGCAGTCCTCGTAGCCCAGGCCCAGGCGCTCCATCACGCCGGCGCGGAAGTTGTTGGTGACCACGTCGGCATCGGCGATCAGGGCCTTGACCAGGTCGACTTGTGCCGGGTCGCGCAGGTCGATCTCGACGCTGCGCTTGTTGCGGTTCAGGCTGCAGAAGATCGGGTTGTCATGCCCGGCGACCGGCGCAAAGGTCGAGCGGCTCAGGTCGCCCGCGCCCTTGCGTTCGATCTTGATCACGTCGGCGCCGTGGTCGGCCAGCATCTGGGTGCAGACCGGGCCCATCATCACCTGCGTGAAGTCGATGACGCGGACGCCCGTGAGCGGCAGGGATTGTGAAGTCATGCAGCCTCCGCGAAGGAACGGGCAATTTCAGGAACGTCGGCATTGGGGCCGACTTGGTCGCCGGGATCGGCGCCTTGGGCACGCAGCGTGCGCTGCAGCTTGGCAACATCGACGTTGCGCACCAGCACGCCGGCATCCAGCGATTGCGCCGCGGCCACGCCGGCGGCTTCGCCCATGGCCATGCAGGGCGGGATCTCACGCGAGATCTTCTGTGCTGCCGAGGTCGACGAGTAGTGGCGGCCCGCCACCAGCAGGTTGTCCACGCTGCGCGGCACCAGCGTGCGGTACGGGTAGTAGTAGTCGCGGCCACGGGCCACGCTGTCCTCGAAGCGCACGCGCTGCGCCACGTCTTCCTTCGACATGACGTACTCGCCTTCCAGCAGGCGCGTCTGGCGGATGCCGGTCTGCGGTGCGAGGTCGACCAGGAAGCAGTTCTTGAAGCCCGGCAGCTTGGCGCGGATGAACTCGATCACCTTGTGAATGGTGTTGCGGCCTTGCACTTCGGCGCGGGTCAGGTCAGCCACCTTGAGGCCGTCGAGGCCGGCCATGTGCGGGCAGTTGCACCACACGACGCCGGGCAGCGGCGTCTTGAGCCACCAGCTGTCCCAGGCGCCGCCGAGGATGTGCTTGACCTCGCGGTCGATGGCCTGGAAGGCGGCGGGCTCTTCGTACTCGAAGCGCTCGGCTTCGTCGGTGTCGACGCCACCGAGGCGGAACACGGTCGTGACGATGTAGGCGCCGCTGATGTGCGGTGCGCCGGCCGATGCGGCCACGTCGAGGTCGCCGGTGGCATCGATCACCACCTTGCCGAGGATCGCTTCACGGCCGCTCTTGGATTCGCAGACCACGCCCTTGACCTTGCCGTCTTCCACCAGCGTGCGCGAGAACCAGGAATGCAGGCGCAGGTTGATGCCGGCCTGGTTGACCATCTCCAGCGAAGCGCGCTTGAACGCATCCGGGTCGAAGGCGGCAGCGAAGCAGATGGGATGCGGCTTCTCCTTGCTGTGGAAGTCGAAGGTGCCCCAGCGCTTCCAGCGGCGCACGGATTCGGGCAGCGAGCCCCACTCGTGCTGCTTGGGGTATTCGGCCAGGCCGCGGGCGGCCATGCGGTCGATCATCTCCATGCAGATGCCGCGCACCGAGATCTCCTGCTGGTGGTTGTCCCACATGTCGTCGAGCACCAGCACCATGCCGCCCGATGCGAGGCCACCCAGGTGGTTGTAGCGTTCCAGCAGCGTGACGCTCGCGCCATTGCGTGCTGCGGCCAGTGCCGCGGCCTGGCCAGCGGGGCCACCGCCGACAACGACCACGTCCGATTCGGCTGCCACACGAATGTCGTGCGCAGGCTCTTGCATCCAGTCACCAATACGGCTCATAGGAATCTCCAGTTGATATGTCGAGGTGGGCGGCGCGTGTTGGTTGAGCTGCCGCCCTGTTGTGCACGTTCAGTGCGATGCGTCTTCGGGATGCCAGCGGATGATCAGTCGCTCGGCCACGGTGACGAGAAGGAAGAACAGTCCTGACAAGGTCGCACTCATCACGATCGCGGCATAGAGCAGCGGCGAATCGAAGTTGAAGGTGGCCTGCAGGATCATGGCGCCGATGCCGACCGTGGCACCCACCCATTCACCGACCACCGCGCCGATCACGCACATCGAGGCCGCGATGCGCAGCGCCGAGAACAGGTACGGCAGCGCATTCAGCAAGCGCAGGCGGAAGAAGATCTCCGTCTTGCTGGCCGACAGCACGCGCATCAACTCCATCGCCTGCGGGTTGACCGATTCCAGCCCGCGCACCATGTTCACCAGCGTCGGGAAGAAGCACACCAGCGCGGCAATCGTGATCTTCGGCTCCATGCCGTTGCCCATGATCAGCACCAGCACCGGGGCCTTGGCCACGAGCGGGATCGCGTTGAACATCAGCACGACGGGGAAGAAGATGTCCTGCAGCGTCTTGTTGTGCACGAAGATCGTCGCGATGGTGATCGCTGCCAGGTTGCCCAGCAGGAAGCCGCCGGCCGCTTCGAGCGCCGTGGGGATCAGGTTGTCGAGCAGCACCGCGCGCTTGGCGTAGAGCGTCTCGACCACCGCCCAGGGCGATGGCGCGATGAAGGGCTTGACGTCGAAGATCGCGATCACCGCCCACCACAAGGCGAGCAGGCCACCGATGCCGAGGGCAGGCAGGATGCGGCGGCGCCACATGCGGCGGCGGCGGGCCGCGGCCCACTTCATGTATTCGGCGTCGACGGGCGTCTGGTTCAGCACGGCCACCGGCGTATCGAGGGAACTGGTTGTCATGGTGGCGGCCTCAGCAGGTTTCCAGCACGCGGCGCAGGTGCCCCGTGAGTTGCACGAATTCCGGCGTCTCGCGGATGTCGAGCGTGCGGTCTTCGGGCAGGTTGACCGGCACGATCTCGCGCACACGGCCCGGGTTGGCGGCCAGCATCAGCACGCGCTGGCCGAGGAAGGCGGCCTCGTGGATGCTGTGCGTCACGAAGAGGATGGTCACGCCGGTCTCTTTCCAGACCTTGCGGATTTCCTCGTTGAGCCGGTCGCGCGTGATCTCGTCGAGGGCGCCGAAGGGCTCGTCCATCAGCAGGATCTTCGGGTCGCTGGCCAGCGCGCGGGCGATGGAGACGCGTTGGCGCTGGCCACCGGACATCTCATGCGGCCAGGCATTGGCGCGGTCCTTGAGGCCGACCAGCTCAAGCAGTTCCTGCGGTGAACGGCGGCCCTTGCGGCTGGCGCCCTTGCCCACTTGCAGCGGCAGCTCGACGTTCTGCAAGGCAGTGCGCCAGGGCAGCAAGGCGGCATCCTGGAACACGAAGCCGATGTCGCGCTTTTCGCGTGCGGCTTGCGGCGTGCCCGAGAGCACCTCGATCTTGCCGCGGCTCGGTTCCAGCAGGTCGGCGACGACGCGCAGGAAGGTGGACTTGCCGCAGCCCGAGGGCCCGAGCAGCGTCAGGAACTCGCCCTGCGCCACGTCGAGGTCGAGGCTCTTGATGGCGGTGACATCGCGGCGCTCGGTGAAGAAGCGCATGCCGATGTCACGGCAGCTGATCGCCGGTGCGGCGTTCATGACTGCGCTCATGCTCAGGCCACCTTCGTCCGCGCAGCGGCGGTTGCCTTCAGCGCATCCAGCGAGATCACTTCTTCCAGCTTCGGCGTCTTCGCGGTGAACTGGCCGAGCTCCGAATACGTCGTGATCTGCGATTGCCAGACGGCCGGGTCCATCGTGCCCCAGCCCTGGGTCTGCGCCATGCCGCCCAGCGCGTACTCGAGCATCACGTCGATGGCGACGCGCTCGTCCTCGCGCTTGAGGTTCGGATATTCCTTGATGAGCAAGTCGGCGGCTTCGTCGCGGTTGGCCTTGACATGGTTCCAGCCGCGCGAGGTGGCGCGCAGGAAGGCTTCGACGACCTTGGATTGCTTTTCAAGCGTCGCGTGGGTCGCGTAGTACGGCAGCGCATAGAGCTGCACGCCGGCATCCCACAGGGTCAGGTCGACACGGCCGGGGCCGAGCGCCTTCAACGCGGTGGTGCTGGTGAGCCAGCCGGTAACGACATCGACCTGGCCCGTCAGCAGCGGCGCCATGTCGGAGCCGACGGTGACCACGGTCACGTCCTTCTCGGCGATCTTGTTCTTGGCCAGCAGGGCGCGCAGCAGGATGGCCGCGGTGGACGGAATGCCGACCTTCTTGCCGACCAGGTCCTGCGGCTTCTTCACCGGGTTCTTGGCCAGGGAGAAGAAGGTGAAGGGGTGCTTCTGGGCACCGACGGCGAAGCACTTGATCGGCAGGCCCTGCGACACGGCCAGCATCACGGACGGGCTGGACGATACCTGCCCCACCTCGTAGCGGCCGGAGGCCACGATGGCCACGCCGTCGATGTTCGGGCCGCCGGGCTGGATGGCGAAGTCGATGCCTTCCTGCTCGTAGAAGCCCAGGCGCTTGGCGACCACCTCCCCGACCTGGTTCACACTGGGAATCCAGCCGAGCTGCATGTTGATCTTCGCCTTGCCCTGCGCGAAGGCATCGATCGACAGGAAACCGCCGGCCGACAGGCCTCCGGCAACGAGGGAGCTCTTGAGGAGACTGCGGCGACGGAGGTCGCAAACGTGGGCCATGGCGGGAACCTTTCGATGAGTGCTTGCGGGTGAATGCGGCAACTGCGGTGTCTCGTTGGCCGGGGGCTTCGAGCACCAGTGAGGCGAATGTAAGAACGTGGTGGCGGTGCTGCCAAGCACCGTTTTTCGCAACGGGCGATCTAAAAATTGGATCGCCTTGAGGCCTGACGGACGGCCAAATCGGCAGGCTGTCACTTGGAAAGCCGTGTGAAAAAAGTCATATGCACGGTACCGTCCAAAAAGCGGCTGAACGCATGCCTTTGCGGGTAAACGCCTAGGGCGCCGACACCCGTCGCGCGCTCAAGGCAAGCTGCGATCCAGCGGCTGGCCAGACAGTTGCGCGACCTGCGCGATGGCCGCTTCGACGACGGACGTGTCGTCCAGCTTCGAAGCCAGCGCCAGGACGAGGCGTGCAAGCACCGCGGCCTGCTGCTCCGCGGGCATGCCGTGCGTGAGCGCGATCAGCGATTCGAGCAGGTCGTCAAGCTGTTGCTGGGTGCTGGGCATGGGAGGGTTCCGTGCTGGAGGGCATACAGGGTGCAAGTGCCTGGGCGAGATCGAAGGCCGCATCGTGCGCGCGGCGTGTCGCGATGTGCTGGTCAGGCCGGATCAGCCATGCCTGGCCGCTGGCGGCCGACACGCCAAGCTGGCGTTGCAGCGCGGCGCGTCCGGCGTCGTCGCAATGCGGGCCCACTGCGGCCACATGGACCATCGGATGAACGCAAGAGATCGCGCTGTCCGAAAAGCAGAGCAACGTGAACCACGGACCCAGCAAGCGATGCAGGCTGGCGCCATTCTGGTGCAGCACCACATCGGGCAAGGCAGCACCGCCTTCGTCCTGGACCAGCGGCGAATCGCGCCCATACACCGCAGGCGCCGACAGCCTCCCCGTGTTGATCAAGCGTGCCGCCCAGGGCAGCGACGGCGCCAGGGCCATGATCGCGTCGCGCCAGAGCTGCATCGATTCGAGTCCGCGCGGATAGACGAAGCGCGACGACCGCCGCGCCTGCCGGATGTTTTCCAGGGCCGCCGCGCGCCGCTCCTGCGAATAGCTGTCGAGCAGGCCGGCGGCCACGCCCTGCCCCACCACCATCGCCAGCTTCCAGCCAAGGTTGTCCGCATCCTGCACGCCGCCATTGCCGCCACGCGCGCCAAAGGGCGCGACCAGATGCGCCGCGTCGCCCGCGAACAGTACGCGGCCGTGGCGCATCGATTCGAGGCATTCGTGCCGATAGGCCCACGCCCCCGACCATGCGACCTCGAAGGCGATCTCGTCGCCAACCAGTGCGCGCACCCTTCGGCGCATCGCCGCGGGCGTGGCGGCGTCGTGCGGGTCCTCGCCTTCGGTGAGCTGGAAGTCGAGGCGCCAGGTGTCGTCGGCCATCTTGTGGCGCCACACGGCGCGGCCGTTGTTGGCGCTGGCATCGAGCCAGGTCCAGCGCTCCTCGGGCCAGGTGCAGTCGCCCAGCAGCGTCACGTCGATGATGATCCAGTGGTCCTCGGTGCGGTCGTACACCTTGGGCGCCAGGCCAAGCAGCTTGCGGCATGGACTGGCGCCGCCGTCGCACGCGATGACCCAGTCGGCTTGCAGCGCATAGTCGCCCTCGGGTGTACGCACCTGCAACTCGGCATGCGTGTCATGGACTTGCAGGCCGACGACTTCATTGCGCCAGCGCAGGTCGGCCAGCGACTCGGCTTGCAGGGCTTGGACGAGGTATTGCTCGACGTAGTACTGCTGCAGGTTGGCGAACCCGTTGTGGCGCAGGTCGGGCTGGTCCTGCAGCGTGAAGGAGGTGACCGGCTTGTCCGCGCACAGCACGCGCCCCACGTTCCAGCGCACGCCCTTGGCCACGATGCGCGGCGCGACACCCAGGCGCTCGAAGATGTCCAACGTGCGTTGCGCCCAGACGATGCCGCGCGAAGCCAGGCCGCGCACGCCGACGGTGTCGTCGTCGTCCAGCAGCACCACCGGGACGCCACGCCGCACCAGGTCGAGTGCCAGCGTGAGCCCGGTCAGCCCACCGCCCACCACCACGACCGGACGTCGAGGCGACGGTGCGCCATCGAGTTCTGCGGGACGGCGGAAGGGGTAGCGCGGCAACTGGTACATCAGCGGCACTCTATGGAGCCGGCACGGCCTTGTCTGTCCATGCAAACGAGGACTTTCCTCCGGCGGCATCCCTCTTCCGATCCCGCATCGATGGCGGCCGGCCCGAAGCCTCGGAAACCTGAAACAATTTCCGCCAATGACGATGAAGCCCCTCCTCCTCGCGGCAATGGCAGGCCTGCTGGCCTTGCTGCAGGGTTGTGCCTCCTTGCCGCCGGTGGTCGACCGCACGCCGGTGCTCGCCATTCCGGCCAGCAGCCAGGACACCCTCGGCCGCATCGCGGCGCAAAGCGTGCCCGCGGGCAAGGGCTCCGGCTTCAGGCCCCTGCCGCTGAGCGCCTGGTCGATGGACGCGCGCCTCGCTTTGGTGCGCAAGGCGCGGACCAGCCTCGACATCCAGTACTACCTGCTGCAGAACGACCTCAGCGGCCATGCGCTGGTGCGGGCCGTGCGCGATGCGGCCTTGCGCGGCGTGCGGGTGCGCCTGCTGGTGGACGATCTCTACACCGACAACACCGACCACCTGCTGGCCGCCTTGTCCGCCTACCCGAACGTGGAGGTGCGCCTGTTCAATCCGTTCCCGACGGGGCGGCCCTGGCAATTGACGCGCTGGATCCTGGCGGCTGGCGATTTCTCGCGCCTCAACCACCGCATGCACAACAAGCTGCTGATCGCCGACGGCGCCTTTGCCATCGCGGGCGGGCGCAACATCGCGGACGAATACTTCTTCAACAGCAAGGGCGGCAACTTCGTCGATTTCGACCTGCTGGTCGCCGGCGACGCCGTGCCCCGCCTGGCCACCATCTTCGACAGCTACTGGAACAGCCCGCGCGTCTTCCCGCTGCATTCCGTGGAGCCGCGGCGCAAGGACCCGCAGGCCCTGCGGGACGACTTCGAGCGACTGACGGCGGACGCCGCCTCCGCGTTCCCGAGTCCGCCACCCGACGCGCAAGATCTGGTCGGCTACCACCCGCTCGGCGCCGACCTGGAGCGGCCACCGCTCAAGCTGCTCTACGGACGCATCGACGCTTTCGCCGACGACCCCGAAAAGGTCAGCGGGCGCGCGGCCCGCGGCGACGACGTCACCACGGTCATGTCCCGCGTCCTCCGGACCCTCAGCGAAGCCAAGGCCGAGGTGGTGCTGGGCTCGCCCTACTTCATTCCCGGCAAGCTCGGCATGGACGGGATGCGCGAAGCGCTGCAGCACGAGGTGCGCGTCGAGGTCATGACCAACTCGATGGCCTCCAACGACGAGCCCTTCACCAGCGCCGCCTATGCGCGCTACCGCGTCGACATGCTGAAGATGGGCGTCGACCTGTTCGAGGTCGACTCCAGCCAGCTCAAGAACGACTCGCTCATCAGCGCGGCATTGCATGCCAGCATCGGCCGCTCGCATTCCAAGCTGATCGTGTTCGACCGGGAGACGACCTTCGTCGGCTCGATGAACCTGGACCTGCGCTCCTCGCGCATCAACACCGAGCTGGGCATGCTGGTCCATTCGCCAGAACTCGCCGAACAGGTCCTCACCCTCGCGGACCGTGTGCGCGACACGGGCAGCTACCGGCTGCGGTTGAAGCAACCGGGCGACCGGGTGCAGTGGATCGGCGTGGTGAACGGCGTCGAAAGGGTCTACGACAGCGAGCCTGGCGTGGACTGGGGCACGCGACTGCAGTTGCTGCTGCTGTTCCCGTTTGTCAGCGAGAGCCTGTTGTAGCTTTCCATCGGCAGGACAACGGCGGAGCCTGGAGTCCAAACGCGGATGTTTGAGCGACACTGCAATCCTCATGATGTTTGCTCTTCTCCTGATCGCCGGACTTTGGGCAGGCCTCCAGAACGCGCTCGCAGGCGGCGGTTCGTTCATCACCTTGCCCGCCCTCATCCTCTCGGGCATGTCACCGCTCGCCGCCAACATCACCTCCACCGTTGCACTATTTCCGGGGCAGGTGACATCAGGGTTTTCCGGACGGCGCCTGGTATCGGGGGCGGGAAAGCTTTCGTTCAAGGCGCTGTTCATCATCAGCGTTGCGGGCGGCGCCGTGGGTGGCCTGCTGTTGCTCAACACGCCGTCCAGCATCTTTGCGCGCCTGGTGCCATGGTTGGTGCTGTTCGCCACGATCGTTTTCGCGTGGGGCAGCTTTCTGCGCAAGCCGGTGGAAGACGGCGCGCACATCGGGCCCGGCGCCGCTGGCGTGCTGCAATTCCTGATCGCGATCTATGGGGGCTACTTCGGCGGCGGTATCGGCTTCCTGATGATGGCGGCGCTCACGATGGCGGGACTGCAGACACGCGCTGCGGCGGCCACCAAGAATGTGTTGGCGGGCGTGATGAATGCCTCGGCGGTCCTGCTGTTCGTTACGTCGCCGGAGGTCCGCTGGCCGCAAGCCTTCGCCTTGGGTGCGGGCGCCATCATCGGCGGCTTGCTGGGCGCCTGGGCGCTTCATCGCGTCAACGAGAAGGCGCTGCGCGTTGCTGTCGTTTGCATCGGCGTCGCGCTCACCATCGGGCTGTTCCTCAAGCCGGTCTAGAAACTCCACAGGTGTCACCAGCCACGCAAGAATGAGTGCAGCAGATTTTCTTTTGGCGCCCGAGGTGCAAAAGCTCTTGAGGGTCCTCTACTCGGCACCCGGACAGCCGTTCTCGACGAGCGAGCTTGCCCAGCGCTCCAGCCTCGACACAGCGGACGTATCGCGTACCCTGGAGCACCTGGTCAAGAGTGGCATCCTGAGGACGAACAGGCCGAAGTCGGGCTTGCCCGAGACCGTCGAGGTCGATCGTTCGTTTGTGTTCCACGACGAGTTGCGCAGCATCGCGCTGAAGTCGTTCGCCGCTGCAGAACCCATTCGGGCCATGCTGCGCTCCAGGTTCAAGGAGTCGGTCCTGCGCGCTTTCGTGCTGGGAGAGGACGAGGACGCCAACGTCGAGTTGTTGATCGTGCATGGCGAACTGGTGCCCGACAAGACAGCGATGACGATCGCTTGCGAGAAGCTTTCGAAGACCCTTGGCCGGCATCTGCAGGTGCACGTCATGTCGGACGCCAGGTTCAAGAACTTGAAGCCGCAAGACTCACTCGCGGCGAAGCTTTCGGCGCCTTCGGCGCACGAGATCATCACGATTGGAGCGACCAAGGCAAAGTTGCCCGCCGAGCCGGCCGGCCTGATTCAAAGCGCAAAGAGGAAGCTGGCGAAGCTTTGCGGCCCGGCCGCGTGAACATGCATGTCAAGCTCACGGCGAGACAACGAGAGGGCACGCCAGGAGTGATCAAGCCCGGGGCCAGGAGCGAACGCAGCAGGACGCATGCTGTCACCGAATTGCCCGACTGTGCGGCGGCGGACGGCTAAGCTCGCGAGACCCTTTCAACCGTACTCCGCCAGCATGACCTTCCGAATCCCCGCCCCCGTCTCTTCCATCGCCCTCGCCTGCACGTTGGCCCTTGGCACCACCGCCGCGCAAGCCGCACCCGACGCCAAGCTGCTCGCCGCCGCAGAGAAGGCGCAGCCCGCCCTCATCGAGAACCTCAAGGAAATGGTGCTCGTCGAATCTGGCAGCCTCAACGCCGAAGGCCTGCTGAAGATGGCCGACATCACCGACGGCCGCCTCAAGGCGATGGGCTTCAAAACGGAGCGCATCAAGACCACGATCGGCACGCCGGCCGAGATCGTCCTCGGCACGATGAAGGGCACCGGCAAGCGCAAGATCATGCTGCAGGCCCACATGGACACGGTGTACCCGGCCGGCATCCTGCAGACCCAGGGCTACAGGGTCGACGGCAACCGCATCTACGGCCCTGGCATCGCCGACGACAAGGGCGGCATCGCCGTCATCCTGGCGTCCTTGAAGATTCTCGTGGACGCGGGCTGGAAGGACTTCGACACGCTCACCGTGCTCTTCAACACCGACGAGGAAGTCGGCTCGCGCGCATCGGGCGAACTCATCGCCACCACGGGCGAACAGCAGGACTACGTGATGTCCTTCGAGCCCACCGCCGCCAAGTCCGTGGCCAAGGGCGAGGCGCTGCTGCTGGGCGCTGCCGGCACCGCGTCGGCCACGATGGATGTGAAGGGCCGGGCCGCACACGCCGGTGCCGCGCCCGAGCTCGGACGCAACGCGCTGTACGAACTTTCTTACCAGTTGCTGCAGACCAAGGACCTGGCCAAGGACATTCCCGGCGTGACGCTCAACTGGACCGTGGCCAAGGCCACCGGCCCGAGCAACCAGATCACCGAGAAGGCCCAGGCGATCGGCGACATCCGCATCACGCAACCCGGTGCCGAGAAGAAACTCGACGCGGCCGTCCAGGCCAAGATCGCCAGCGGCAAGCTGATCCCCGACACCGAGACCACCGTGAAGATCGAGACCAATCGCCCCGCCTTCCTGGCCGGCGACAAGGGCCTGGCGATGGCGAAGAAGGGGCAGGAGATCTACAAGGAACTCGACCGCGAACTCGCGCTCGCACCCATGACCGGCGGCGCCACCGACGCAGGCTTCGCTGGTCGTTCAGGCAAGCCCGCGGTAGTAGAGAGCTTCGGCCTTGCGGGCTTCGGATACCACGCACGCGACGAATACATCGAAGTCGATTCGATCGTCCCGCGCATCTACCTGGCCACTCGGATGCTGCAGGAATTGGCGAAGTAGTCCCGCAGCCGAGCGCGCCGCCGCAGGCGCGCGGAGGCCGGGTCGTCACCGAGCGGCCACGCATCAACGAACGGACCCGCCAATGCAAAAAGCCGCCCGAAAGCGGCTTTTCAACGGATCAAAGAGAAACGCGGGAGAAGGTGCGAAGATTTCGTAGCGAGGGCGCCGAGGTTGGGTTGAGCACCGCAGCCGTACTCCAGTACGGCGAGGAGCGCAGGCCCAAGATCGGCGTCCGCAGTAGAAAGATTCGCTCCTTCTCAGCCTTTGATGGCTTCGTCGAGGGCCTTGCAGGAAGGCGCGCAAACAGCTTGGGACTTGCCGAGCAGCCGCTTCATCTGCAGCGAGGCGCGGGCGCGGTGCTTGCCGCACATGTAGCAGGACATCGTGCTGCCGCCAAACGACGACACTTCGGCATAAGGCGAGCCCGAGGGCTTGGATTTGTAGCGGAGTCCGCCTTCGATCACGGCTGTTTTGCTGTCAGCTTTTGCCATCTATGGTTTCCAGGGTTCAGGGGGAGGCGTCAGGGCGCGAGGGCGTGGATTGGGGTGTTTTCAAGTGCGGGAGCCCCAACCAGGGAACCCCCGATGATACCCTTCCCGCGAATTTCCGACCGGAGGGCCGGGCCGTTGCCGAGAGACTACAAGGTCTTTGCCGTCTATTTTCCGGTCGCCTCGGGCGGACGAATCCAGCGCCAGGCGCTGAATGCGCTGAGCAGCGCCAGGGCCGCACCGATGCCCATGATCCAGCGAAAACCGGCCGCAAAGCCCGTCTTGAATGCCATCGAACCATCCGCCGGGTGGGCGCCGGAGGCCAGCGCCATGACCACGCCGAACACCGCGATCGCCAGCACCGCAGCCGTCCGGGACACGGCGTTGTTCACGCCCGAAGCCGTGCCGGCGAGTTCCGCGCCGACCGAGTTCATGACCGTGGTCGTGAGCGGCGCCACCGTCACCGTCATCCCGAAACCCAGCACCAGCACGCCGGGCAGAAAAGCCGCCCAGTAGCTCGACCCCACGCCCGGCAGCGCCGCCAGCAAGCCGAACCCGCATGCCGCGATGGCCGGCCCGATGACCAGCGGCATGCGCGGCCCGAAACGGTCGACCAGTTGCCCGGCCCAGCCTGACAGCAGGAACATCAGCAGGATGAACGGCAGCAGCGCCGCGCCCGCCACCGTGGCCGAATAGCCCTGGACCTGGATCAGGTTGAGCGGCATGAAATAAAGACCGCCGCCCAGCGCGGCATAGAGAAACAGCGTCAGCAGGTTGGCCGCGCTGAAATTGGCGATGCGAAAGAGCCCCAAGGGAAGCATCGGCGCGGCACTCCGCTGCTCCACCTTCACGAAAGCCACGCCTGCCCCAATTCCCAGCACCAGCGCGACGCACACCGGCGCAGCGCCCCACCCTTGCGTCGGCGCCTCGATGAAGGCGTAGACGATGCCGCCCAGTGCCACGGTCGCCAGCACGCCACCGGGCCAATCGACAGGGCTCGTGGTGTCGGGCCCGTGGCTTTCCGGCACCTGCCACCACACCAGCAGGAGCACCAGCGCGGCCATCGGCAGGTTGATGAGAAAGGCCCAGACCCAGGAATAGTTGTCCACCAGCCAGCCGCCCAGCACCGGCCCGATGGCGGCCGTGATGCCGCTGAAACCCGACCAGGTGCCGATCGCCTTGCCACGCTCCTTCTCGGGAAAGGCCGCGCTGATCAGGGCCAGGCTGCCCGGTACCAGCAAAGCGGCCCCGATACCCTGCACCGCCCGGGCGGCGATCAGGTGCTGCACTTCGGTGCCCAGCGCACAAGTCGCAGATGCGGCGGCAAACACCGCGACGCCACAGGCAAACATGCGGCGGCGCCCGAAGCGGTCGCCCAGCGCGCCGCCGACCAGCAGCAGCGCGGCCAGGAACAGCGCATAGGCCTCGACCACCCACTGCACTTGGAACGGCGTGGCCCGGAGGTCGCGCTGGATGGCAGGCAACGCAACGTTGACCACGGTGCCATCGACGAAGGCCATGCTGGAACCGATGATCGCCGCCACCAGCACCCATTTCCGGGCGCTTTCCGGGCAAGGAACGGCAGGTGGCGCGGCCCGGATCAGCGAGTCATCGCAAGGCGCCTTGCCGAATCCGGTCATGGCTGACTACCGCCAGCGCTGCCGCAAGGCGTATCTCAAACCGGACACACCGCGTCCGGATTCGATTGCAACGCCGCCACGCCACGCGCGATGGCGGCAGACGCGTTGGCGGTGAGCCGTTGCGCGCTCTGCGCCACTGCCTGGATGCCCGGGCCGCTGGCCGGCTCGCGCAGTTCGGTCTGGCAGACCAGCACGCGCCCCTGCTCGCCTCGGCGTGCCGACCAGCCCAGGCTCGCCTCGACGCCGCTGCCATCGACGGCATCGAAGCGCCGCACCTGCACCGCGATGCGCATGACCGGCGCCGTGGCCGGCCGGCCGCCCCGCGTGCCGTCGAGCGCGCCGAGATGCCCGGCAATGCCGCTGGACAAGGCGTCGCGCAGTTCGCTCTCGAAGGACGACGCCCAGCGGCTGTCCTCCAGCACGTCGACCTGCACATTGGCGGCGGCCGAACGCACCACCATCTGCGGGCGCGCGAGGCGCTCCGGCACGGCCAGCGGCGCGACTTCGATCCAGTACGGCGCCGCACCGGCCGGCGCGGCCGTGGCGGCCGTCGGAGAGGCCAGCGTGTAGAAGCGCGTCGATGTCGTCGAGCAGCCGGCAAGGAAGGCCGTGAAGACGGCAGCCAGGGCAATCAGGTGGGTCGTGGCTTTCATTTCTTCGTGTCGTCCGGTTTGCCGCGCAGCAGCGACTCGGGATGGCGTTCCAGGTAATCGGTCAGCACGCGCATCGAGCCGGCCGCGCGCGTGAGTTCCTGCAACGTCTGCCGCAGGTCCTGTTGCAGGCCGGTGTCGGATTGCAGGAGGTTGTTGGCGCTGTCGACCGTCTTGCGCACGTCCTTCAATGCGGCGGTCATTTCCGGCGAGACGTTGTTGTTGAGCGAAGCCGCCAGCTTCTCCGCGCCGGCGAGCGTCTTGTTGAGCGTGGCCAGCGTCACGCGCGCATCCCGGCCCAGTTCGTCGAACGGAATCTTGTTGACCTTGGTCGCGATCTCCTGCATCTGCGACTGCAGGTCTTCGAAGCTGCCCTTGACTGTCGGCAGCTCGATCGGACTGGCGTTCACGTCGACCTTGAGGGTCGGCTCCTTCGGGAAGAAGTCGAGCGCCACGTACATCTGGCCGGTCAGCAGGTTGCCGTTGCGCAACTGGGCGCGCAGGCCCTTGTTGATGAGGAAGCGCAGCCGCGCCTCCTGGGTGGCTGAATTGGCGGCGCTCTCGGGCAGGCCGGTGTCGATGTTGCCGGCGCGGCGGCGCAGGCGGTCGGGGTAGATCTGCACCAGCACCGGCATGCGGAACTCACGCTCGGAGCGATCGAACTCCACGCCGATCGACTTGACCTCGCCGATCACCACGCCGCGGAAGTCGACCGGTGCACCGGGCTCCAGTCCGCGCAGCGACTGGTTGAAGTGCAGCAGCATGGTCTGCGATGGCCCGTCCTGCGGCTTCATCGCGGTGCCCTCGTCGGCGGCGAGCACGTAGGCCGTGTTCTCACTGGCCCGTGGCCCCATCTCGTTGTCGGGCGCCTGGAATGCGATGCCGCCGAGCAGGATGGAAGCCAGCGACTGGGTGCGCACATTGATGCCCCCCGCGCTCAGCGACACGTCGATGCCGCTGGCATGCCAGAAGCGCGTGTTGACGCCGACGAACTTGTCGTAGGGCTCGTTGACGAACACCCGCAGCGTGACGCCGCCGCCGTCGCCATCGAGCTGGAAGGCCGCGACCTGTCCGACCTTGATGCGGCGGAAGTAGACCGGCGAGCCGACGTCGAGCGAACCGATGTTGGACGCGCGCAGCAGGAACTGCCGGCCCGACGAATCGCGCGTGACGATGGGCGGCACTTCGAGGCCGGTGAAATCGCTGGTGGTCTCCGCCGACGAGCCGGCATCGGCCTCGATGTACGCACCCGAGAGCAAGGTACCCAACCCGGAGATGCCGGATGTGTCCAGCCGTGGCCGCACCACCCAGTAGCGGGTGTCGGTGGCGGTGAAGCTGTCGGCGTCCTTGGCGAGCTGCACCTTCACGCGCACGGCGGAACGGTCGCGCGACAGGCGGATCGATTGCACGGTGCCGATCTGCACGTCCTTGTACTTGACGGCGGTCTTGCCGGCCTCCAGCCCTTCGGCCGACTTGAACGCGATCTCGATGGTCGGCCCCCGGTCGAACACCAGGCGCGCCACCAGCGCGATGCCGACCAGCGCGGCAATGACGGGAATGAACCAGACCAGCGAGGGCAACCAGTTGCGCCGGCGCCGCACTTGCGGGCGATCCAGCACAGGTTGCGATTTGGAGGGCTCGGGATCACTCATTCGATGGCGCTTTCAGTTCGTCGTCCGACGTATCCGATGGATCGTCCCAGGTGAGGCGCGGATCAAAACTCAGCGAGGCTAGCATGGTCAACACGACCACGGCGCCGAAGGCCGCGATGCCGACCCCGGCCGAGATCACCGCAAAGCCCTGCAGGTGGACCAGCCCCGCCATCAGCGACACCACGAAGACATCGAGCATCGACCAGCGGCCGATGAACTCGATCACGTGGTAGAGGTTGGAGCGTTGCAGCCGCCGCCAGCTGCTGTGCCGCTGCGCCCCCATCACCAGGATGAACAGCGCCGCCAGCTTGAACAGCGGCACCAGGAAGCTCGCCACGAAGATGATGGCCGCCAGCCCGTAGGCCCCGCTGACGTAGAAGTAGATGATGCCGCTGAGGATGGTGTCGTCCTGCGTGCCGAACAGCGAGGTGGTGATCATCACCGGCAGCAGGTTGGCCGGGATGTACATCACTGCGGCCGCGATCAGGAAGGCCCAGGTGCGGCTCAGGCTGTGGGGCTTGCGCCAGTGCAGTCGCGTGCCGCAGCGTTCGCAGGCCTCGTCCTCGTGGGCGTCGGCCCAGACGGTGGCGCAATGGCTGCACACCATCAGGCCGAGGCGGGACGCCGTGGGGACGGGGGTGCCTTCGGGCAGCGTCTTCATGCGTTCTGCGGGCGATCGAACGCCATTTCCCAGAAGCCGCGCGGGTCGAAGGCCAGCACCAGGGTCAGCAGCACTGTCAGCGCCACGAAGGCCCACAGCGCCGGCCCGAGCACCACCGTCGCCATGCCGGACAGCTTGATGATCGCGACCAGCACGCCCAGCAGGAACACCTCGATCATTCCCCACGGCCGCAGCGACTGCATGGCGCGCACGAGGCCCGCGAAGCCCGGCGTGCGCCGCCCGCGCTGCAAGGGGACCAGCACCCAGACCATGATGCAGAGATGCACCAGCGGGAACAGAAGCGTGGTCACCAGCACCAGCAGGGCCACCGGCGCCATGCCTTCGCGGCCCAGCACGAACACCGCGCCGATCAGCGTGGTCTCGCTGTGCAGGCCGTGGATCTCGATCGAGACGATGGGGAACAGGCTGGCAATGGCAAACAGGATCAGGCTGGCCAGCGTCAGCGGCAGGACGCGACGCTGCAAGGTGCCGGCATGGCGCTCCAGCTCGGTGCCGCAGCGCAGGCAATAGGCCACGTCGCGCGAGCGCAGCTTCGCCCGCTGGAAGATCGCGTCGCAACTGGCGCAGGCAATGGTGTCAGGGACTTCGCGCATGGGAGAACTCGGATTCGTTCAACGCCTTCTCAAGGTTCGATGGCGCCGCGAGCGATCTCCGGCGCCCTCCTGCGAAGCCGCATTATGCTGAACGTGGCCGCGATTGCAGCGGAGCAAGCGGCCAGCACCAGCGCGACGATCGGCCCCTTGCCGTCCAGCGGCGCCCACACGCTGAACACCCCGGCCAGCATCACGGCGCCCAGCGTCTGGCCCGTGAGCCGGGCCGTACCGAGCATGCCGCTGGCCGCACCGCTGCGGTGTGGCGGCGGCGAGGTCACGATGGTGTGGTTGTTGGGCGACTGGAACAGCCCGAAGCCCGCGCCGCACAGCGCCATGCGCCACACGATGTCGGCATTGGCCGGACTCGCCGGCAATGCGGCGAGCAAGGCCAGGCCGGTGCCCATCAGGCCGAGGCCGACCGCGCCGAGCAGCCCGTCCGGATAGCGGCCGATCAGCCGCCCCGCCACCGGCGCCATGACCACGATGGCCAGCGGCCAGCAGGTGATCAGCAGCCCCGCCTCGACATGGCTGCGGGCATAGGCGCCAAGCAGCAGGAAGGGCAGCGCGATGTAGGCCAGCGTCTGCGCGGCGAAGGCCGCGACCGAGGTGCCCATCGACAAGGCGAACACCGGGATGCGCAGCAGGTCGACCGGGAACAGCGGCAACGCCAGCCGGGTCTGCCGCCGCAGGAAGACGAAGCCCACGGCCAGGCCCGCGAGCAGCGTCGCCCATGCCGTCGGCGAGCCGCCGCGCTGCGTGCCATCGCCCACGCCGAGCTGGTCGGCGCCCAGGAAGATCAGCGAGAACATCAGGATGTTGAGCACTACGTCGACAAGCGAGAAGCGTGCCCCCGCCGCCGGCGGCGCACTGTTGGCGGGCAAGGAGCGTCGCGCCATCACAAGCACCACGATGCCCAGCGGCAGGTTGAGCGCGAACAGCCAGGGCCATGAGGCCACCGACAGGATCGCCGCCGCCACCGACGGCCCGGCCACCGCGGAGGTGGCCACCACCATCGAGTTGATCGCCATGCCGCGCCCGAGGCGGTCGGCCGGATAGATCAGCCGCACCAACGCCGAATTGACGCTCATGATCCCGGCCGCGCCCAGGCCCTGCGCCGCGCGCGCCGCGATCAGCGTGCCGAGCGAATTGGCAAAGGTGGCGCCCAGCGAGGCCACCGTGAACAGCGCGATGCCCGCGATGTAGATGCGCCGGTAGCCGACCAGGTCGCCGAGCGTGGCCAGGGGCAGCAGCATCACCAGCGTGGCGATCTGGTAGGCATTGACCACCCAGATCGAATGCGAGGGCGAGACCTGCAACTGCTCGGCGATGCCGGGCAATGCGAGGTTGACGATGGTGCCGTCGAGCACCGCGACCATGATGCCGAGGATGATGACCAGCATGGCCCAGCCGCGTGCGGGGGAAGGCAGGCCGTCGTGGACGACGGGTGCTGAGGAAGGCGTGGATGACATGTGGCCCCTGAGCCTATCGCACCGGCGCCGGCCTCGTGCACGCGGGGCCAAGCGCGACGTGGTAGGCGGCCCCGCCACAATGGCCGCAACCATGCGCGTCGTCCTTTCCCTGCTTCTCGCCCTCCTCCTGGCTTGCCTCGCGGCCTGCGACCCTTCGCGCCCCGCGGCCACGGCGAACCTCCGCGCGCAACTCATTGGCACGTGGCTCAGCGAGTCCGAGGAGGAAGGCATCCGGACCTGCACCGTCCTGGAACTGGCCGAGCCGGGCGAGTTCAGGGAGATCGAGAAGATCGACGACGGCAAGGGCTCGCCGCGGGAGGTGCGCACGAGCGGCGAATGGTCCTTCGACGGCACGAACCTCAAGCGAAAGTACACACGCAGGCAAGGGCAGCCCTTGCCGATGAACTACTTCGCAACGACCGGCTACGCGATCCACATGACCTCGAACGACCGCTTCGTCGGCGTCGACAACCTGCGGCATCGCAGCGTCAGCTTCGAGCGCACGAGTACCAATGTTTGCCCCTGAATGTCATAGGCCGCTCGGCACACTCTGAAAGGCGTAAACACTCGTGAGGATGCGCTCACATCGCTTGCCCGATAACTTCGATCCCCGTCGTATCAAGGTCATCGGGGAGTTGAAGTCATCGTGGCAAATGCAAGGGCCCTTCACTCGGTTGGCAACTCCATCGCCACCCTCCTGCGCAGCGCATATCCGCAGCCGGGCGTGGGCGACGTGCAGATGCCGGCATGCACCTTCGAGTCGATGGCGCTGCGCGAGGCCACCTCGCTGTCGGATGACGACACGCACATCGGGCTGCTGCTGTATCGCGTCACGGTCAGCGAGCATTCGCGCCGCCCTCTTCCGACCCAGAACCCGAACGCGCTCTCGCTCGACCTGCACTACCTGCTGACCGCCTTCGCGGCCACCGCCGAGGACGAGCAGATACCGCTGGCCTGGGCCATGCGGCAACTGCACCTGCATCCCTTGCTCGATGCGTCGTCGCTGTCGCCCGAAGCCGGTTGGCAGCGCGACGACGTGATCCAGATCGTGCCGCAGGAGCTTGGGATCGATGAGCAGGTGCGGATCTGGGATGCGCTGGATGCGTCGTACCGGCTCTCGGCGGCGTATGTGGCGCGGGTGGTGAGGCTGGATCCGGATACGGACGCGCAGGCGTTTGCGCCGGTGGTGGCGCGGGACTTTGCGTATGGGCCGGGGGGACGGCCATGAGCGTTGTCTGGGAAGCGCATGGGCACGATGTTCGCCGCGTACTTGGTGCCATCGAATGCGTCGACGGCAGCACGGGTGCTCGCATCGCCGAACCGCTTCAGTTGCAGGCACCCGGCGCGCGCTTCGTGCGCAACGTCAGCGGCTTGTATGCGTTGGTCTCGTGGACGCCGCTGGCCTCGCATGCCGATGCGTTTGCTGCGCCACCGGCCACGCCAGCCGTCGGCAGCCAGGCGCTCGACGTTCGCATCACCGACCCGGCCGGCCACTACGTGCCGCGCGATGCGCGCATGCTGTTGCCGCGCGATCCGAATCCGCTCAATGCCGCATCGCCAGACTCGCTGTTCCGGCCGCAACGCGTGCCAATGATGCGCAGCGCCACGGCGCCGCCGGGCCACAACTGGTCGACGCTGTTCGTCAACGTGAGCGCCGGCAACGGCGATGCGCTGGGCGGCGCGCTTATCGAAGTCTTCAACGCCAGCGCGCAGCTGATCGCGCGCGGCGTCAGCGACTGGCGCGGCGAATGCGTGCTGCCGGTGGTCGGCATCCCGGTCACCACCTGGGGCGATGGCGAGGATGCCGTCGTCGTCGACCAGGTCCCGGCGACGGTGCGCGTGCGCTGGCCCGCAGTGGCCGGCACGCGCGTCGCGCAGGACCTCGTCGCGGCCGGACGCCCACCCGCCCGCCTGCCGATCATCGACCCGGACAACCTGCCCGTCGTGCCCACCCCCATCGCCGGCACCCCCGTCGACATCCAGCTGACGGCGGGCCGCGCGCAATCCCTGCGCGTGGTGCTCACCGTGCCGTGATGCCCTCCATCCCCTCACTTCCTCCACCCACCGCCCCGTCCAAAGGAGCCACCCATGCCTGAATACCTTGCCCCCGGCGTCTACGTCGAAGAGACCAGTTTCCGTGCCAAGTCCGTCGAGGGCGTGGGCACCAGCACCACGGCCTTCGTGGGCCCGGCACGGCGCGGGCCGGTGGGCGTGGCCTCGGAACTGCTGACCAGCCTGACCGACTTCGAGCGGGTCTACGGCAGCTTCGAGAACCTGGCCTTTTCCGACGTGACGGATGCGCGGCATCAGCTCAACTTCCTGGCGCATGCGGTGCATGCCTACTTCGACAACGGCGGCTCGCGGCTGTACGTGGTGCGGACCGCGGCGGCGGGTGGGGGCGTGGCGACCGCCGCGATCGGGGCTGGCGCGGGTGACGAGGCCATTGCCGCCTTTGCGCGCTCGGCCGGCGCGACCGGCAACGGGCGGCTGGTGTTCCGCGAAACGACACGGCCCGCCACGGCGCGCACGCTGGGCACGGCGCCGGTCGGCAGCCTGGTGCGCGTCACCACCGGCACCGATGCCGCGCCGGTGTTCACGCTGTTCACCAAGACCACGCCCACGGCCTGGGCCGACAGCGCCGCCGCCGCCCTGACGATCGACGACAGCATCCGCGCGCAACTCGTGACCTTGTCGGTCGAGTTCACCGATGCCGACGGCTACGGCCAGGTCTTCGACGACATCGGCCTGGGCGCGGCGCACCCGCGCTTCATCGGCACGGTGCTGGCGCAGACGCCCGGCAACCGCGCCGACGACTTGCAGAACCTGGTGTGGGTGCAGGTCGGCAGCGGCGTCAGCGCCTTCGAATTGCAGGCGGCGATCGCGGCGCTGACGGCGGTGCCGGGCGACACCGAAGGCCGGCGCCAGGTGATGCTTGCGGGCGGCACCGATGGCAGCGCGCCCGGTGTCGGCAACGAGACCACCGTCGGCACCTATGCCCATGCGCTGGCGCAGCTGATCGGGCTGGAGGACGTGTCGATCGTCGCGGCGCCAGGCAGCAGCGTGTATGCGGATGCGCAGGCGATCCAGAACGCGCTCATCTCGCATGCGGAGCATCGCCGCGCCTACCGCATCGCCGTGCTGGACACGCCGCGCGCGCAGACGCCTGGCCAGGTGCGCGACCAGCGCGGCCGCGTCGACTCCACACGCGCCGCGCTCTACTACCCGTGGGTCATCACCGCCAACCCGCTGGCACGCCCGGGCCGCGACGACATTCCGCGCGAGATTGCCCTGCCGCCTTCCGGCTTCGTCACCGGCATCTACGCGCGCAACGACATCGAGCGCGGCGTCTACAAGGCGCCTGCCAACGAGGTGGTGCGGGGCGCACTGCGCTTCGAGACCGACATCAACTTCGCGCAGCAGGAAGCGTTGAATCCGCTCGGCATCAACTGCCTGCGCTACCTCTCGGGACGCGGCTATCGCGTCTGGGGTGCGCGGCTCGTGTCGAGCGACCCGGAATGGAAGTACGTGAGCGACCGGCGCTACTTCAACTACCTGGAAGCGTCCATCGACCGCGGCACGCAGTGGTCCGTCTTCGAACCCAACGGCGAGCGCCTCTGGGCCAACGTGCGGCAGACCATCACCGACTTCCTCTACAACGAATGGCGCGGCGGTGCGCTGCTGGGCAGCACCGTCGAGGAGGCCTTCTTCGTGCGCTGCGACCGCGGCACGATGACGCAGAACGACCTGGACAACGGTCGCCTCATCTGCCTGATCGGCGTGGCCATCATCAAGCCGGCCGAGTTCGTGATCTTCCGCATCGGCCAGAAGACGGCTGACGCGCGCACCTGAACCACACCTCACAGGAGCTATCAGCCATGGCCAACCGCAACACGCCCTACGGCGCTTTCAATTTCACCGTCAACTTCGACGGCGGCGAGGTCTTCGGGGGTTTCTCCGACGTGTCCGGCCTCGGCACCGAAGTCACCGTCGCCGAATACCGCAACGGCAACGAGCGCGAGAACCACGTGCGCAAGGTGGCCGGCGTGCACAAGGTCAGCGACGTCACGCTCAAGCGCGGCGTCATCAACTCCAAGACGCTGTTCGACTGGATCAAGCAGACCCGCGTGGCCGGCCCGGATGCACAACGCAAGAGCGTGACCATCAAGCTGCTCGACGAAGCGCAGCAGCCGGTGCAGCAATGGGTGCTGAGCAACGTGATCCCGATGAAGTACACCGGCCCGACGCTGGCCGGCAAGGGCGGCGGCGACCTGGCACTGGAAGAGATCGTGCTCAGCGCCGAAGGCCTGACGATCGAAGTCTGACGAGACGAGGCCGCTCATGCCGCTGGTGTTCGCCCCTGCCGAGATCCCGGCCACCGTCGTCGCCGAGCGAACCGATGTCGCCTGCTTCATCGGCTTCGTGCATCGGCGCGCGGGCACCGCGTTGTCGGCGGCGCAACGGGCGGACCTGCGCGACGCGGGCTGGATCGATGGGCCATGGGCGCTGCCGGCGGATCGGCTCGATGCGCTGGACCAGGTGCCGGTGGCAGTGGAGAGCTGGTCGGAATTCGACCGGCTGTTCGACAGCGTGGCGCGGCCCTTGAGCGTCGAAGGCAACCAGCGTTGCGCGGCGGTGCTGGGTGCTGCGGTGCGCAGCTTCTTCATCGCGGGCGGACGGCGGGCGATCATCGTGCGGGTGGGCGATCCGTGGCCCGTGCTGGAGCCCGAGCCGCGTGACCAGGCCGAGCGCAATGCGCGTGTGTTGCTCATTGCGGCGCGTCTCGGCGCATTGCTGCCACCGCGTGCCGTCGACCGGTTCAATCCGGCGGGCTGGCAGGGGCTGGAACACCTGGTCGGGCTGGAGCAGGTTGCGTTGTTGTGCCTGCCCGACCTGCCCTTGCTCCATGCATTGCCGACCCCAACGCCGGATGGCGAAAGGCCGATCGTCACGTCGCCCGAAGTGTTCGTCGAATGCAGTGCCAACGATGTCGGACCCGTGGTGGATCCTGGCTTGCGTCGCATCGCGGCGCCCCGGCTCGATGTGGCCGGCACGGCGGCATGGGCCCAGGCGGTCGGGCGCGTGCGGGACTTCCTCTTGCGCTATCGGCGTGACTGCGGCTTCATCGCCGCCCTGCCCCTGTTCGAAGGCAGCGCGGGATGGCAGCGCCGCTACGTCGCCGATCCGCTCGGCGCATTGACCGAGGCCACGCTGTTGCGTGCGGCCGGCACCGACCCGGCGCAGGCCAGCAGCGCCTTCGTGCAGCTCGCCACGCCATGGCTGGAAACCCCGGCAAGCCAGGACATGCCGCAGGCGCTGATGCCGCCCGATGGACTGCTGTGCGGCACGCTGGCGCGCAATGCCCTGACGCGCGGCACCTACCGCAGCGCGGCCGGCACACCGCGGCTGGAGATCATCCGCGGCGAGCCCACGCCCGCGACCAGCCTGGTGGCGGAACATCCTTGGTCCCGGCTGGCCGAGCGCCTGTGCGTCTTTGCGCCGGGGCCGGATGGGTGGGCGTTGCAGTCCGATGTCACGACTTCACCTGCGCCGGCCTGGCGCGGCGGTCAGGCATCGCGGCTGGTCGCCAGCGTGTTGCGCTCGGCACGTGCGATGGGCCAGGCACATGCCTTTGGATTGAACGGACCGGCGCTGTGGCGGCAAGCGAGGCTGTCACTCGAACAACTGCTGATGGGCTACTGGCGCGCAGGCGGCCTTGGCGGCGACACGCCAGAAGACGCCTTCGAGGTGCGATGCGACCGCAGGACGATGACGCAGGCCGACCTCGATGCGGGTCGCCTCATCGTCGAGGTGGTGCTGTTGCCCGCGGCCTCGGTCGAGCGCATCACGGTGAGCTTCTCGCTGCTCGCGGCACAGCATGCCGAAGGCAGCGATGCGGTGCTCGGGGAGGCGGTCGCCTGACCGGAAACAGCGATGGCCGACGCACAAGACCTCCAGGAAAACCTGCTGCAGCCCCTGCAGATGTTTCGCTTTCACGTCTCGTTCAAGCGGGCCGTGCTGACGGGCGGCAAGGGGCAGGCCGGGGCGGAGATCAATCTCTGCTCGGGCGCCTTTTCCGAATGCTCCGGCCTGGAAGCCACGATGGAGCCGAAGGTCATCAAGTCCGGCGGCGCCAACTACGGCGCGGCGCAACGCACGGGGCCAGTGACCTTCGCCACGGTGATCCTCAAGCGCGGCGTCACCAGCACACGCCATGCGTGGGAATGGTTCGCGCTGGTGGCCGGTGGTGCGAGCGCGTATCGGCTCGACGTCTCGATCGCGGTGCAGGACGCGGCCGGCAACACGGCCATGACCTGGCGCCTCGCGCGTGCCATGCCGGTCAAGTTCAAGGCCGCCGACCTCAACGCGCGCACGGCGGAGATCGGCATCGAGGAGCTGCACCTGGTCCATGAAGGCCTGCAGCTGGAGGCTCCGTGATGGCACTGCAACCCACCGACCGCGCGGTCACCCTCGCCCACTTCAAGATCGATGGCGGCGACGACATCACGGTGCACTTCAACCCGGCATCGCTGCAGTACAGCGTGTCGAACACGATGGGCGAGGCCAAGGGGCCGAACAAGAAGCAGTACGTCGCCAACAGCAGCGCCAAGCTGACGATGGACCTGGTGTTCGACACCACGCACAACGGCCAGGACGTGCGCGAGTTGAGCGACCGCATGGCGCGGCTGATGAAGCCGGACGGCCCGAAGGGCAAGCAGGTGCCGCCGAAGGTGACCTTCAGCTGGGGCACCTACGAATTCACCGGCATGGTGGAGCAGTACAAGGAAACGCTGGACTACTTCTCGCCCGAAGGCGTGCCGCTGCGCTGCGGCATCAACCTGACGCTGGCGAGCCAGGACAAGGTCTTCGAGGACCAGAAGCATGCGCCGGCTGCGTCGGTTGATGCGGCGCCGACGAATGCGCCGCCGGTGATGGTGCCGGCGGGGAGCAGCCCCGGTTCGCCGAACCCGGCCAGCGTGGCCAACCAGCTCGGGCAGCCGCGTGCGGCGCGGGACATTGCGAGTGCCAATGGCAGCGCGAGCCTGCGTTTTGCGGACGGCGGGACGCTGGCGGTGGGAGGTGCCGGGGTCACGCTGAATGCGGCGGCGGCGTTTTCGACGGGGGCTTCGGCGAGTGCGGGGTTCGGGATTGGCGTGGGGGCTGGTGCGGGTGCCGGGGCGAGCGCTGGTGCGGGGTTCGGGCTCAGTGCGGGTGCAGGTGCAAGTGCCGGCGCGGGATTCGGGCTCAGTGCGAGCGCTGGCGCAAGTACCAGCGCCGGCATCGGACTCAGCGCCTCTGCGAGCGCCAGCGCATCCAGCAGCAGCCTGTCCCTCGGCACAGCCTCCAGCGGCGCCTTCGCCGGCCTGCGCGTCGACCTGCCGCCTGCGCCTTCGCTGTCCCTCAACGCCAGCAGCGCCGCGCTGAGCCTCACGGCCGGTGCCTCCATCGGCGCCTCGGCCGGCATCTCGGCCGGTGCCTCCATCGGCGTGGGGGGCCAGGCGGCAGCCGGCGGTGGCGCGGGCCTCGTGGCGCAGGTCGACATTCCATCGGGGCTGCGCGCCTCGATCAACTTCGAGGGTTGAGCACCATGGCCATCGTTTTCGAGAACGTCACCGCTGAGATCGCGCCACCCGCCAACGCAGCCGAGGCCACGCCGGCACAGCCGCAAACGCAGCAGGGCCCCGACCCGCTCGAAGCCCTGCGCCACGCGCTCGCCTTGATGGCCGAGCGCCAGGCCCGCCTGCACGCCGATTGAGGACCCTTCACCATGGCCGAAACCTCCGTCAGCCAGGCCGCCATCTATCGCGCACGGCCCACGCTGCGCTTCGATGGGCAGGAAGACGAGCGCGCCGCCGAACTCGTCCAGTCAATGCGCATGCACGAGCAGGACGGCGGCTTGAGCGGCATCGAGCTGCGCTTCTCCAATTGGGCCAGCACGCCGGACGGCGGCGCGAGCCTGGCCTTTCCGTCGGGATCGAAGCTGGCGCTCGGCGCTGCGTTGATCGTCTACCTCGGCGAGGAAGCCAGCCCCTGCGAGATCTTCCGTGGCCGCATCACCGCGCTCGAACTTGAATACGCCACCGGCGACCCGCCGACCATCGTCGCGCTGGCCGAAGACGCCTTGCAAGCCGCGCGCCTCACGCGCCGCAGCCGCACCTGGACCGACAAGACGCCGGCCGACGTGGTCAAAGCCATCGCCAGCGACCTCGGCCTGCGCCCGGTGATCGCCGGCCTGACGTCGCCGAGCGGCACGTGGGCCCAATTGGCCGAGAGCGACCTCGCCTTCCTGCGCCGCCTGCTGGAGCGCTTCGACGCCGACCTGCAGATCGCGGGCGAGGAACTGCAGGTCTCGCCGCGCGCGGACGTGAAGCGCAACGCCATCGAACTGCAGTTGCATGGGCAGCTCGGCCGCGCCCGCGTGCGGGCCGACCTCGCCGACCAGGCCACCAGCGTCAGCGTGCGCGGCTGGGATGCGGCCCAGGGCAGCGTGGCCGAGTCCACCGCCGACAGTGGGACGCACCTCGGCCCGGGCAGCGGCAAGACCGGCGCGCAACTGTTGAAGGACGCATTCGGTGCGCGCCATGAACGCGTCGCGCACATCAGCGTCGCGACCAGCGAGGAAGCGACCGTGGTCGCGCAGACCGCCTTCGACCAGCGCGCACGCCGCTTCGTGAAAGTCGACGGCACCACGGAAGGCAACCCGAAGCTGCGCGTCGGTAGCCACGTGACGCTGACCGGCCTCGATACCCGCTTCGACAACACCTACTACGTGACGCAGGCCTGTCACCTGTTCGATTTGCAGCACGGCTACCGCACTGAGTTCAGCGCGGAATGCGCCTACCTGGGTGCATGACATGCACATGACCCATTCCATCTTCGACCGCCCCGCCGCGCTGTACCAGGCCGCGCACCTGGCGCGCGTGGTGTCGCTCGACGACCCGGACAGCAGCAACCGCGTACAGGTCCGCCTCATCGCCTTCGACGGCGACGACAACGATGCGCCGCTGTGGGCGCGCGTGGTGTCGGCCTTCGCCGGCAGCGATCGCGGCGCCTTCTTCATTCCGGATGTGGACGACGAAGTGCTGGTCGTCTTCGCGGGTGGCGACACGCGCTTTCCGCTGATCGTCGGCGGGCTGTGGAACGGTGCCTCCCCCGCGCCGGCCTCGATCGACAGCGGCGGCCGCAACGTCACCAAGTGCATCGCGTCGAAGAACGGCATCCGCATCACCTTCACCGATGAGAGCGGCCAGGAAACGCTGAAGCTCGAGACACCCGGCGGCCAGAGCGTGACGCTGAAGGACGGGCCCGGCACGTTGACCTTGGAAGACTCCAACGGCAACTCGATCAAGCTGGAGACCGCGGGCATCACGGTGACGGCATCGGCCAAGGTCACGGTGCGGGCCTCGCAGGTGGCCGTGAGCGCCGGCATGGTGACGGTCGATGCGGGCATGTCGACCTTCAGCGGCGTCGTCAAGTGCGACACGCTGATCAGCAACACGGTGATCTCCACCGCCTACACGCCCGGCGCGGGCAACATCTGGTAGGGGCTGGACATGGCACAAGTGCTTCAACGGCAACAGCCGCCCATGCAGCAACACCACCCGGTGCTCGTCGGCGCGCCGCGCAACCTTCGGCCGCCACCGGCGCCGGGCCAGGGCAGCGCGCCCTACCTCCTGCAACGCAGCGACGACGACTTCCTTGCCAGCACCTACGCGCAATTGCGCGATGTCGATGGCACGGCTGCGCTGAAGAGTCTCGTCGCGGGCCAACGCAACAAGTCCGGCGTGCTGAAGCTGTTCCAGCCGGTGCAGCGGCAGTTCCACCTGGCGCTGATCGAAGCCTGGTGCGACACGCCCGGCCTGCCGCGCCTCGACCCCAAGCGCATCGCCTCAGCCGGCTTCGTCGTGCGGCGCCTGCGCAGTGACACTCATGGTTCCTGGCTCGAAGGCTGGATGTCGCGGCGCGGCGTGCTGCAGGGATGGGCGCGGGTCGAACGGCTGGGTGCCGAGGGCGCGGACCCTGGCATGCAACAACGCCTGCCCGCGCCGCGCCTGGGCGCCGCCCTGGATCGCGCCTTCACGCAACTCGCCCTCGAACCAGCGGACGCGTGGCTGGAGGAAAAGACGCACCCGCTATTCCTCGCGCCACCCGACGTGTGCACCGCCGCAGCCAAGACGCTCTATTGCGGCATCGTGCCGACCAGCAGCGGTGAACTGGCCGCGATGCCTGCGCCGGAGAGCGAGACCTTCGGCGACAGCTTCGGCGCCGAATCGGCCGAGTTCATCAACCATTTGGTCGAGCCCTTGCGTGGCGAGGCGATGGACTTTCCGTTTGCGGGCAGCACGCTGCAAACAGTCTGGGTCGATGCGCTCGGCGAGCCTGGTGCGGTCATCCAGCCGCAAGGCATCAGCAACGAGGACTGGGCCGTGCTGAACACCAGCTCCGGCAACCTCGCAATGAAGCGCTTCGTGACGCTGCTGCGCCAGTTGGCGAGCGAGTTCGATGCGTTTGGCTCGAGCCCGGCAAGTGCGGCGGTCTACGCGCGTCTTCAAACCATCCAGCTCCCGTTGAAGCGCAAGGAAGGCGAGACCACCGATCGCTTCGTCGATGCCGGCAGCTTCCTGCGTGCCGCGGTGCGCCAGCTGATCGAGCGCGACCCCGGCGCACCCGCGCCCGAAATGCCGCGTGCCTGGCCCTCGATGGCCGACGCTGAAAAGCGCGCCCTGCGAAGCGCCTTGTCTTCCGCCATGCGCGCCCGCTTCGCCACCGTCAAGGGCGCACCGGGCCGCTACGACGAGCCCGGTGCCAAGTACATCGTGCACGCCTTCGTCCGCCTCAAGCCCGAAGGCACCTGCCCCGCCCGCACCGTCTGGTCCGAGCCAAGCGAACCCTTCGTCATTGCCCCCTGGTACGAAGGCGCGGGCGCCCCGCCGGTGCAGATCGCCATGCCCGACCCGACCGACCGCGGCTTCCTCGCCGGCCTCAAGCCCAATGTCTCCTTCGTCGTGCCGCCGTCGTTGCAGACGCTGATGTCGGGCAACCCCAAGGACATGCTCGACGGCAAGGGCTCGACCGGCAACCTCACGCTCGGCTGGATTTGCAGCTTCAACATCCCGATCATCACGATCTGCGCGTTCATCTCGCTGAACATCTTCCTGAGCCTGTTCGACCTGTTCTTCCGCTGGATGCTGTTCATCAAGATCTGCATCCCGTTCCCCAAGCGGAGCGACGGCAATGGCTGACTTCGACCTGCGCCGCCCCGCCATCGGCTGGCCCTTGTTCGCGCTGCCCGATGCCCATGGCCGTCTCGACTGGCCGGTGCTCGAACGCAGCGTTCGCGACACGCTGCAGGCGCTGCTGGCCACCCGCCCCGGCGAGCAACTGATGCGTCCCGACTTCGGCGCCGGCCTCGACCGCCTGCAGCACGAGCCCAACACGCTGGCCACGCGCCGCCGCATCCAGGTGCTGGTGACCGACGCCGTCACGCGCTGGGAGCCGCGCATCGTGCTGGACCGGGTCGACGTGCTCGAAGTCGAGGCAGAGCCGACCCAGATCCGCGTCGAGATCGCATACCGGCTGCAACGCACCGGCGAGGCCGCGACGCTCGCGCTGACCATGACCCAGGAAACCCGGTAACCCCATCATGGCAATCACTCCTCCCAGACTGGACGACCGGCGCTTCGACGACCTCGTCGAAGACCTGCTCGCCCGCATCCCGGCCCACACGCCGGAATGGACCAACCCGCGCCTCGGCGACCCCGGTCGAACGATGGTCGAACTGTTCGCATGGCTCGGCGATGCGCTGCTGTACCGCGCCAACCTCGTGCCGGAGCGGCAACGGCTGGTCTTCCAACAGTTGCTCGGTGCGCCGATGAAGGGCGCCCTGCCCGCGCGCGGCATCGTGCAACTGGCCTACGCACAGCCGCCCACCGAGCTGGCCGTGCAAAGCTTGCAACCCGGCGCCACGCTGAGCGGCGCGGCCCCCTTCGAGACATTGGCCGAGACCAGCGTGCTGCCGATCGTGGCCGAGGCGTACATCAAGCGGGCGCTGGACGATGGTGAACGCGCCCGCATGGCCGATGTGGTCGCGGGGCTGGCCCGCATCCATCGCGTGAACGGTGCGGCCGAGCCGTATGAAACGCATCGCGTGTTCGATGCCGATCGTGCCGAGCCCAATGGCATCGATGTCTTCGCGAGCAGCATCGACCGCGTGCTGTGGCTCGCACTGCTGGCCCCCACCGCGGCAAGGCCCACCGAGCAGGCCGCCACCAACGACGCCGTGCGCAACGCGCTCGGCGGCGCGTCCGGCACACCGACACTGCTGTCGCTCGGCATCGTGCCCACGATCAGCACGCCGGAACTGTTCGATGAACTCGAAACACCGGCCCCGCTGCCGGTGCTGTGGGAACTCGCCACGCGCGGCACCGGCACCTTCGGCACCGAATACCTCACGCTCGATCCGCTTCCCGACAGCAACACCACTGGCGGTCTCACCCGTGCCGGCACATTGCGCCTGCCCCTGCCAGGCAGCGATCGCCTGTGGGTGCCACCGAACGACGTGCTGGCCAATCCTTCCGCCGGTGTCGGCGACACGCCGCCGCGCATCGACGATGCGGATCGCGCCGGCCGCCTGGTTGGCTGGCTGCGGCTGCGCCCGCGGCCCGGTGCGCAGGTCGAGCACCTGGCGTTGTCGTGGATCGGCGCGAATGCGGTCGAAGTGGACCAGCGCGTGACGCTGCGCGGGAGCGTGCTCGGCAGTTCCACCGGCGCGGCGGACCAGAGCTTCTCGCTGCCGCAAGGGTCGGTCGATGCGGACACGCTGGTGATCGAAGTCGAGGAACCGGGCCAGGGCTACCGCACATGGAGCCGCGTCGAAGACCTGGCAACTATTGACGCCAACCCCAACGTGGCACGCGAAGCCGCTGCCTTCGAACTCGATGCCGCCGCCGGCACGCTGCGCTTCGGCGATGGCATCCGCGGACGCATCCCGGATCGCCAGATGCGCGTGCGCCTGGCCTTCGGCCGCTTCGGCGGCGGCGTCGCGGGCAACCTGCCGCCGCAATCGCTCACCGGCATCAGCGCCACGCGCGTCGAAGGTGGCCGTTCGTCCCCGCTCAAGGTGCAGCAACCCCTCGCCATGCAAGGCGGCGTCGATGCCAAAACCATGGCGCAGGCCGAGGCCCGTATTCCCGCGCTGCTGCGCCATCGCGACCGGGCCGTGACCCCGCTCGACTACCAGCGCCTGGCCTTCGAAGTGCCCGGCATCGCGATGGGCCGCGTCGAGGTCATGCCGCGCTTCAAGCCGCGCGACCGGCGCTTCGAGGTGCCCGGCGTGGTCAGCGTGATGGTGCTGCCCGAGCAGCCGATGACCACTGCGCAAGTGCCCAATCCGCGCCCCGACCGGCCCTTCCTCGAACGCACGCACAGCCACCTGGCAGCGCGCTCCCCGCTGGCCTCGGAGCTGTACGTGATCGGCTGCGACTACATCCCGCTCGGCCTGGCTGTCGGCGTGGTGCTGCGCGATGGCTTCGGCCGCGATGCCGTGCTGCTCGAAGTGCGCCAGGCCTTGAAGCGGCTGCTCTGGCCGCTGCCGCCCGGCGGCGCCGACGGCAAGGGCTGGAGGCTGGGCCGCCATGTGCGCGAGCGCGAACTGGAAGTCGAAGTGTCCCGCGTGGCCGGCGTGCGCGAGGTGTCGGGGCTGAACCTGTTCGGCAAGGGTGTGTCGGAAAGCGGCCCTGCCTGGACGCTGCTGCCGCGCAACCAGCCGGACGGCACCCGCAGCCTCGAACTGGCGCGCTGGCAGTTGCCCGAGTTGCTGGGCGTGATCGTCGTCGATGGGGACACACCCGTGCCCACGTCGCTGGCCGCGCTGCCCAATCCCTTCGCCAAGGCCAACCAGGTCGCGGTGCCCGTCGTGCCCGAACTCTGCTGAACCGCCATGGACGCCAACGGCCTGCGCTTCTTCCTGCTGGCGAATGCCGGTCACTGGCGCAGCCATGAGCACACGCGCTACGACAGTGGCTGCAAGGCCCTGCGGCTGGCGAGCGAGCGAGAAATCCAGTCGCCGATCGATGCCGTCGCGGAGGCCACGGCGCTGGCCGCACTCGACTTGGTGCCGCGTGCGGTCGACAGTTTCGGCTCCGTCGCACGATGGGACGGCGATGCGATGGCGGTGGTCGTGCACACCGGCCATCTGCCTGGCGATGCGATCACGCTGCCGCTCGACGTCGCACCGACCGACCTTTGCGCCGGCACCGATGGCGTGCTCTACGCCGCCTTGCCCGACGCCGTGCTCATGCACGACCTGCGCGGCCGTTTCGCGACGACACGCGTGCCCACCGACGGCTTCGTGCCCTGGCGCCTCGCGGCCCATGCGGACGGCGGCGTGTGGCTGCTGGAGCGCACCAGCGGAAGACTGGCGCGGCTCGAAGGCCGTCCGCTGTCTTTGCAGACACCGGCCCGCGACGAATACGCCCCGCAAGTCTTCCGCCCCGAGCCGGAGAACTGCTTCCCGCCGACGTTGCGCCTGCTGGATCAGGTCACCTGGCCCGCCGACGAGCAGCCCATCGCACTGGCGGCCCACCCCGGCCCCGCGCTGCGCCTGCTGAGCTGGGGCCCGGACGACGCTGCACGCTTGCGCGGCATCGACGCCATCAATGGCGCCCTCACGACCGCCGTGCCGCTGGCCGGTGGCCGCTATGCCTACAGTCTGGCCTGGCTTGCGAACAGTGGGATGGCCGTGCGCTTGCCCGGTCGCAGCGATGCGCTGTCTTTCGACGACGGCGGCATCGTGCTCGGCGAGGTCTATCCGCTGGCCACCGGCGCCGTCGAAGCCTCCTTCGCCCACACGCTCGAAACGCCGCCGCGCTACCCGCTCAACGACGACGAGGCCGAGCCCCTGCTGCCCCTCTCGCTGGTCAACACCGCGCGCCAGGGCGAGGCCACGAACTGGACCGATACCGACGACGGCCTTGCAGCGCAATGGCTAGACAGCGGCCAGCCCGACACCGTCTGGCATCGCCTCATGGCCGAGGCCTCGATCCCTGCCGGGACAGGATTCATCGCCTGGCTCGCCGCCACCGCCGACCCCGCGCCGCCCGCCCTGGAAGACGCAGCCGCATGGCAACCCCACGGCTTCGGCCGCGACATCGCCGCGCTCGCCCCCGCGGTCATGGCAGGTCCGGTGCCACGCGCCGCCTGGGACCCCGCACCCTCCGAACTGCCCGGCCATCCCGGGCTTGCATCGTGGACACCCGAGCGCGATCGCCGCGGCCTGTTCGGCGTGCTGATCCAGGACGCGACACGCCGCGTGCGCCGCCTGGTCGGCCGCTACCTGTGGGTGCGCTGCACCATGCTCGGCGATGGCCGCGCCACGCCGGAGATCTGCGCGCTGCGCGCCTGGGCCGGCCGCTTCGACTACGTCGACCACTACCTGCCGCGCTTCCTGCGCGAGACGCAGTTCGGCGCCGATGCGCAAGCCGCGGGCGAACGGCTCGCGACCCTGCGGGCCAGCGCGGCGACCTTGAGCTTGCTCAATGCCGGCGGCGATGCACCTGCGGCCGTCGTGAACGCCCTGCAACTGCAACTCCCCGACATCTCCGGCGCACTCGCCGCCACGCCCATCCAGCCGCAACAACGTTGGCGCCTCTTCGACAGCGCACGCCAAACCACCTGGCACCTGGTACGCGACACGCAGGGTGCACAGGACATCGGCGTCTACCGCCCGAAGGCGACCCCATCCGACTTCCTCTCCCGCATGGTCGCCAACTTCGAAGGCGTGCTGACCACACTGGAAGACCGCGTTGCCAGCGCCCATGTGCTGACGCATCCGGCCACGGTGCCCGAGCCGCAGCTCGACTGGCTCGCCACATGGGTCGGCGTCGCGTTCGATCCTGTGCTGCCCGTCGATCGTCGCCGCGCCTGGCTACGCGAATCTCCGCGTCTCGCGCGCTGGCATGGCACACGTCGCGGCCTCTCTTTCGCGCTCGACGTGGCCACTGGCGGTGGCGTGAGCGGCGGCGAGATCGTCGTGATCGAGGACTTCCGCCTGCGCCGCCTCCTGGCCACGCTGCTCGGCGTCGACCTCGTCGACGAAGACGATCCGCTGCTGCCCGGCCTCGGCCAGAGCGGCAACTCCATCGTCGGCGACACGCTGATCCTCGCCGACCAGCAGCAGGCCGAACTGATGGCCCTGTTCCGCAGCGACCAGGCCACCGATGCCGAGAACGATGCCGTGCTCGCCTTCTACGGCCGCCTGGCCCACCGCGCGACGATCTTCGTGCACCAGGAAGTCGAGCCGCAGGACCTCGGCCTGATCCGCCGCATCGCCGAACTCGAAGCCCCGGCCCATGTCGATGTGCGCGTGGTGACCGCATCGAAGCCGCTGCTGGTCGGCGTTTCCAGCCTGGTCGCCGTCGATACCTACCTCGGGCCGCCCGCGCGGCCGCAACCGGTGCGCGTCCAGCGCAGCGTGCTCGGCATGGGCGACCTCGTGCGCCAGTCGCCCGCGCTCGACCCGCGCGTCGGCGGCAGCACCGCGCCCATCTTGAACCAGGAGTCCTGACCATGACCGTGCAAAGCCGCGATCCCAGCGCCGATCCGCTGTACGCCCGCCCGCTGCCCGAGCGACCGTCCTATGCCACCGGCATGATGCTGGCCGCGCAGGATTTCAGCGACGAACAGACCTACCACCGCGGCCGCCTCGCCCGCGCCCTGGCGCAGTTGTCCGGCAACGGCACGCTGGCCGGCCTGCGCGTGCACCACGAGCCGGAAGTCACCGGCGGCGAAGCACCGCATCCGGAGGAAATCGTGGTCGACCCCGGCGTGGCCGTGGATCGGCTCGGCCGGCTCATCGAAGTGCCGCGTCCTGCCTGCCTGCGCCTCGTGCCCTGGTTCACGCAGCAGGCCGCGGTGCAGGGTGGCGATGCGATGCGACTGGCCAGCTACGACAACCTTTCCCGCTTCGCCAGCGTGCGCCGCCAGGCCGACGCCACCCCGCTACCCGCCGCCGCCGTCGTCGCCGATGTCTACCTGCGCTTCATCGCCTGCGCGCACGGCTACACACCGAGCTTCGCGACCGGGCCGTATGACGCGCTGGATGCCGTCTCGGTGTCGCGGCTGCGCGATGCCTACGAAGTGGTGATGACACTGCGGGCCGGCCTCTCCAACACCCACAGCGGCCTGCCCCTGCAAGGCACCGACCTCAGCGGCGCGGCGCCCGCCGAGCGCCGCGCCGCAGCGCAAGACGCCGTGCTGGCCGCGTACCCCGCGACAGGCCGCTCCGGCAGCACCGACCCGCTCGACCCCTTGCCCGAGCACCCGCCGGTGTTCGACCACAGCGCGGTGTTCCTCGCGCGCCTCTTCATCCCGGTGCAGGCGCTGGTCGCCACCGGCGCGCCCTTGCGCAGCGCCGACGCACCCCAAGTCGACAACTTCGGCCGCCGCTTCCTGCCGGCGGTCGACCTGCTGGCCAACGCCATCGGCCTCTAAGGACTCGCCATGCCCTTCCCCAACCTCACCCAAGGCGTCGCCCGTGAACTCGTCGCCCGCGCCGACGTGCAACGCCTGCGCAGCGCCGGTGTGCTCATCGAAGACCCGCGGCGCGAGCGCCCGCGCTGGTTCGACGGCCGCTTCCTGGCCGCTCGCGACCTGATCCGCGAGCAGCAATACACCCTGACGCGCGAGGCCGACCTGGGCCGCGCGGCCGGCAGCGGCGTTGCCCAGGGCCTGCGCGTGACCGAAAGCAGCGATTCGCAGTCGCTGCACATCGAAACCGGACACGGCATCACCCCGGCCGGCGAACTGGTGCTGCTGCCGCGCAACCTCGACATCGCGCTGGCCAACATCGCGCAGGCCGAGCAACTGTCCGCGCGCTTCGGCCTCGGCCGCATTCCCAACCCGCCGATGCGCAGCCGCACCGGACTCTTCGTGCTCGCGTTGCGTCCGGTCGAATACACCGCCAACCCCATCGGTGCCTATCCGTCGTCGCTGACCGGCCAGCGCACCGTCGAGGATGGCGACACCATCGAGGCCACCGCCATCGTGCTGGTGCCCTGGCCCGACGACGGCGCCTCCGATGCGCTGGATGCGCGGCGCGGCCGGGTCGCACGCGACGTGTTCGTGGCCGGCGGCGGCGCGAGCCTGTCGGCCAACGTGCTGCCGCTGGCGCTGCTGGCGCTGCGCAACAACACGGTCGAGTGGGTCGACGAGGCGATGGTGCGGCGCGAACTCGGCGCGGATCGCGGCGACCTGCCCGGCCTCGGCTTCTCGCCGCGCGCGTTACGGCTCGCACACCTGATGCAGTACCAGGACCACTTGGCGGACGTGGTCGTGAACACGCGAGGCCGGACCTTCCCGGCGTCCTCGTGGTTTCCCGCGCTGCCCGGCGCCGGGCCGGTGCCGGCCGGGCTCATCGACGTGCGCGACTTCACGCAAGGCTTCTTCCCGGCCGAGATCGACGTCGACTTCAGCCCGGTGCCCGACGATGAACTGCCCGCGCTGATCGAGGACGCGCTGATGCTCCAACCCATCGACCTGCAGGCCTCCGCCGAGGCGCTGGATTCCACTGCGGTACTGATCCTGGCGCCCGTGCCACGCAATGAATGGCGCGCCGTCAATGCGCGGCTGTCCAGCACCAGCCGGGTCGTCAAGCCGGCCGCGCCCAACCTGATCGCGCAACGCAAGCCCTTCGAGATCCTGCAGAAGCTGCGCCTGCCCAGCGGTCCGGTGGTCGTGCTCGACCCGACCAGCCCGTCCGACGCCGAATGGCAACGGCTCGCGCGCCTGCCCAACCTGTGGTTCGTGCGGCGCCGCCACATCGCGGTGCGCGACGACTACACCGGTGCCTGGCAGGCCGTGAGCGGCGTGGACGAGCGCACGCTCGACACCGCGTTGCGCACGCGCATGAGCGCGCTGGGGCTCAGCGATTCGTTCAACAACGTGGTGTCCCGTTCGTCGCCCGCGGCCGTGGGCACGCTGACCTCGCTGCTGTCGTCGAAGCGGTTGGCCGAATCTCCGGCGCTGAGCGCGGCGACGCTGGGTGCGTTGACCCAGGCTGCGCGCGATGCCGATGCGGCGGCCCCGCCTCCGGATGGCAGCACGCGTCCCTCGCTGGACCTGGCGACCGTGCTGAAGGTCAGCGCGGACCTCACCGCGCCGGGCGCGGGCCAGGGACTGGAACGCGTCGAGAAGGCCCTGCCAGAAGGCCAGTTGCGGCCCGACACGCTGCGCCGCATCGCGACCGGTGTGACGTGGAAGAAGCTGGACCAGAACGCCTCGCTGGCGCCGACGCAGGTGGTGGCGGAACTGGCGCGCGTGTTCGATGCACCGGTGGGTGCGCCGGGGACGCCGGTGCCACCGCCACCGCCAACGCCAACGCCAACGCCAACGCCAACGCCGACTCCGACTCCGGCGCCGACACCGACTCCAACGCCGGTTCCGCCACCGCGGCCGGTGCCACCACCGCCAGTCTCTCCGCCAGCGCCCACGCCGATCCCGGCCCCCGTTCCAACGCCGCCGCCCGCGCCAACGCCAGGCCCTGCGCCGACACCGGTCCCCACCCGACCGCCGGTCGTCACGCCTGCGCCGGGGCCACGCCCTCCGATCGCCGGACCTGTCACGCCCGTCACACCCGTCACGCCGGTCCGCCCCGTGACGCCACTGACGCCGGTCTCTCCGGTCATCAACCCCGTCATCAATCCGGCCACGCCCATCGCCTCGCCGGTCATCCGGGGTGGCGCCGTGACACCGGTCGCTCGCGCCGCACGCAAGGCCGCCGACGCACCCGAACCCGACCCGGGCGATTCGCCATCACGCAGCGGCCGCAAGGCCAAGCGCAAGGGAGGCTGACGTGAGCACCATCGTCCCCATCGCCACGCCGCTGCCCGGCGAGCGTGTCATCGCGCTGCAACCCGGCAACGCCTCCGACGCGGCCACCGACTGGCTGCGCCGCCCGCACCTGTTCGCCGGCCGCACCCTCAGCGCCGCCACGCTGGCCGCGCGCCAAGCCTGGGCGGCAGGCCGCATCGCGCAACGCGGGCAGGCCTTCACCGCTGGCGTGGTCGGCGGCCTCGAAGTCAACCATCGACTCGAACCACTTCCGCCCGCCGAAGGCGGCGGCAACCAGTTGCGCGTGTTCATCGAGCCCGGCCAGGCCCTAGCCGCGAGCGGCGAGGACATCACGCTGACGCGCCCGATCTCCCTGCGCCTTTCCGACCTGCCGGTGCTGGCCCCGCCCGCATGGTTCAGCGCAGCGCCGCCCACGCCCCCCGCCCCGCCCCCGGACCCGAACGATCCAACGCCTCCCGTCACCTTGCCCACGCTCGACGCCCGCAGCATCGGCACCTTGCCGCTGTCGCAACTGCTGGTCATGGCCGGCACGCGCATGTCCCGGGTCGGCATCCTGGTCGCGCAACCGGTGGTCGTCGACGTCTCCAGCATCGACCCCAACGACCCCTGCGACCTCTGCGCCTGCGGCGGCGCGGCCGACGATGGTGCCGCCTATGACGACGTGCGCATCGGCGACGGCCTGCGCCTGCTCTGGTATCCGTGGCCGGAAGAGTGGCGCCCGTTGCCGACCAGCTTCCTGCGCTTTCGCAATGCGCTCGCGCATGCCATCTTCGAAGCCGAAGCGGCGCTCGCGCCCGGCGAGGTCCTGCCATGGGCCGATGCCGGTGTGCCGCTGGCCCTGATCGCGTTGGATACCGCGGCAACGGCAGCCACCGCCACCACCGTGATGCCGCTGTTCAGCGATCGCGCCAGCGTCGTTCGGCAGGGCGGCCGTGCGCGCGAGGCCCGCCTCCAGCCCGGCGCCACTGTCGACGGCCGGACACCCTTGCTGGCCGACAGCCGCCTGCCCGCGCTGTGGCAAGCGCGCATCGAACAGTTCGCCGAGCAGATCGCGGAACTGGGCGACCCCGCGCCGCCGCCCCAGCAACTGGCCGACCCCTTCCTCACGTTGCCCCCCTGCGGACTGCTGCCGACGAATGCCATGAACTTCTCGACATGGCGCAGCGACTTCTTTCCGCCGCTGACCACGCTGGATGCCGTGCCCGTGCCCATCGAGCAACTCGACGCCGCCTTCCGCGATGCCGCACCGCTCGCGCCCGTCGACATGTCGGCGCCCAATCGCGTCCGAATGCTGGTGCCCGTGCCGCAAGCTTCATGGGAGCCGCGCCTGCTCAAGACCGATCTCATCGATCCCGAGTTCAACGCCACGCTCAACCGCTTCCTGCTGCGCCGTGCGCGCGAACTCGGCGCGCGCCAAGGCCTGCGCCTGGAACTCGCCCTGCTCACCCGCGTGCTCACCGGCCAGCCACAGACCGTGCCGGCCTACAACGACGACCCGCTCGCCGTCGAGACGGAAACCCTGATGCCCTGGGGCCCACCGCCCGTCGGTGGCGGCCATCGCAGCACGCTGCGCGCGGGCTCGCACCAACACTACTTCGACAGCGCCACCGAGATCCTCACGCCCGGTACGGCCGACGCCATGTCCCAATGGGTCTTCCTCGACCCCGACAACCCGCCGCGCATGCTGATGCTGCAATGGCATGTGCGCGGGCAGAACTGGGAGCACCGGGCGATCTGGGGCGAGGACTTGCGGCCCGACCTCGGTGCCCCGAGCACACCCGGCCACCGCCTCATGGGCCCGCTGCCCGAGCCCGGCCGCTGGGCTCAGATTGAAGTGCCGGCCTCCGTCGTCGGCACCGCCGGCCAGCCCATCGACGGCATGGCCTTCAACCTCTTCGACGGCCGCGCCGCCTACGGCATGGCCGGCACGCGCAATGCCAACCAGCAGCCCAAGTGGTTCTGCAACGTGTTGCCCCTGGGTGCGCAGCTCCAGGGTGACGAGCGCTGGGATCTGCTCACGCAGAACGACCTGTGGGCGCCCTTCGAGCCGGCACGCGGCGTCGTTCCCGCGATACCGGCCAACGTGCCGGCTGCGCCGAACCTGGTGAACGGCGGCCACCTGGAGCCCTCGGCCGCCGGCATCCACCAGCACTACTTCGAAGGCGCCAACCCGAGCTTCACGCTGGGCACCGCCGAGGAGCTCTATGCCTGGGTCTACGTCGACCCGAACGATCCGCCGCGCGAAGTCATGCTGCAGTGGCACGCCGCCGGCAATTGGGAGCACCGCGCCTTCTGGGGCTTCGACGAGATCGGCTGGGGCACGCTCGACACGAATTCGCGCCGCCGCATCGGCGGGCTTCCGCCGCCCGGGCAATGGGTGCGCCTCGTGGTGCAGAAGGCCGATGTCGGACTCTCGCCGACCACGCCCATCGACGGCATGGCTTTCACCTTGCAGGGCGGCAGCGCGGCCTTCGCGGCGACCGGCGCGGTGACGATCACGCAGACCGAGGCCAGCACCGGCGTCTTCGTCACCAACTTCGCGGAACGGCCTTGGTTCGCCTTCAACCTGCCGCCGAATGCGCGCCCGTCCGGCACCTGGCTGCCGATCGAGGCGCGCGACCTTTATGCACCGACGAACACATCGCGCATCGGACGGGTGCAGACCGTGGCCAGCCTGCTCGCCGACCCGCTGCTGGCGGTGCTGTCGGAACAGGAGCGCGCGCAACTGACGGTGCGCGGCCTCGGCCCCTTCGTCGACTACCTGCGCGCCCGCATCGATCGCACCGACGACCTGACGGACCATGGCTTCGTCAAGATGCAGTCGGATATCTACCGCGTGCGGCAACTGATGCTCAGCAGCACCGATGCGTTGCGTATCGCCGTGTCGCCGACGCTCGCTTCGATCGCCAAGGCCGAGACGGCCGTGGCCTCCCAGGCGCAGATCGCCAGCTACGTGGCCGGGCTCAAGGTGCCGGTGACCGCTGTGGCGCGAGCGGCGGCGCCCGCTGCCGCGGCGCCCCTGGTCGCGACGCCGCCGCTGGCCGCATCGCGCTTCTTCAACACTGCAAGCGTGGGCGCCTCGAACTTCAACCTGAACCTCGGGGTCCAGCTCGAGGCGGCGCCCAAGGTCAGCGTGCGCAACGACCTGCGCGCCGACGTCCAGGCCAAGGCCGGCTCGCCGGTGCAGCAGGTGGCCGCCCTCGCCACCTACCAGCCCATCTACGTGGCCAACATGCCCAGCCCGGTCGACGTGGTGCTGTCGGCGCCGGTCATCGGCAAGTCGCCGATCCGCACCACGGCCATCGCCGAGCGGTTGAAGGCCTCGCCTTCGCAGGAGGCGCGCGACTATGCGCTGGCCACGCGGCGCGACACGGTGCTGAAGCTGATCGGCCTGCTCAACGAATTCATGGCCGAAGATGGCGGCGCGCCTTCGGGGCTGTTCAGCGCGGTGCCCGGCGTGAGCGACGAGTTCTACGTGTTCGGGCTGGAGAACGATCCCTTCCTGGCCGGTGCACCGGCGGGCGATGCGACCCTTCGGCGCCGCCGGCTCACCGACTTCCGAGTGAACCCCGCACTGCAAGGGATGCTCGACGACTCGCCGCCGCTGTTGCGCAATGCCGCGGGCGCGGTGCTGCCGGCCGACGAGTCGACGCTGTTCTCGCAACTCTCCGACCTGTCCGACAACACCGTCGCGATGCTGCGCCAGTTGGAAGGCCGTATCAACGGCTATCGCAACGCCTTGACGCGCTGCGAGCTCGCGTTGACCGCGCTGCAGGGCGACCGCGCCGATGCGGCTGCCCGTGTCGGCGCAGCGGGCGACCGGTTGGCCGAAGCCCGCCACGACGTCGGCGTGGCCCGCGCGCTGATCGCCGAGGAGCAAGCCCGCATCGAGGCGGTCAACGCCCGCCGCGCACAGGTGCTGGCCGAGGAAGTGCGCTTCCTCGCCTTCATGCGGCCAAGGGAAACGGCCACGATGCAGGACCTGCCGCGCCGCGTCATCGACCCGGCCCTGGCCGAGGCGCCCGTGCCGGCCTGCCTGCGCGACCACACCGACGTGCCCGATGAGCTGGAGGAAATGCTGCGCGTGGTGCGCGAGGCGCCGGCCAGCTGGTTCGTGCAGGCGCCGACACTGCTGCGCCAGCTGGACCGCAGCGACCTGCTGCTGCGCACGCTGCAAACCGCACAGTTGCGCACCACGCTGGTGGCGCAGCGCGTCAACGCCAGCGCCCCCTTGACGGCTTCCCTCGGCGGCGCCTCGCGCAGCGCGACGCCGACGCTGGGTATGTCGGTGAGCAACGTCATCGCACGGCAGACGCCTTTGCTCGCGGCCCGCGTGAGCGCGGTCAACAGCATCGACCTCACGCGCGCCGCATCGCTGAGTTGGCAAGCGCTGCATGCGCAGGCCACGGAGGTGGTTTCACTCGGCGACGTCATCGACGGCGACCATGGCCGCAGCACCGTGAGCCAGCGCGCCGCCGCCCTCTACGGCTCGATCACGCAGATCTGCGCCTGCCTGCACGCCGAGTTCTGCGGCGTCAGTGCATCGATCCGGCTCGACTGGGCCGAACTGATGTCGCAGTACGACGCGGCGCCCTCATTGCGCAACGGCGCCAACCTGCCGCGCTGGAGCGAGATCGACTCGACCGACCGGCGCCAGATGCAGGCCTACATCGACTGGCTGTTCGCGCAGGTCGACCCGGCCAAAGACGATGCGCAATCGCTGGTCAGCGACCTGGTGCGCATGTGCCTGCTGCTGGCCAGCCATGCACCGGTCGGGCGCATCGTGGCGGGGCGCATGCCCCGGCCTGTCGTCGGCGTGCGGCCCGGCGTGCGCATTCCGCTGGTCGCGCTCGATGCCGGCGACAAGCTGCGCGTCGGCATGCAGGCGATGCTGTATCGCGGCAGCAACCTGGTGGCACGCGCGGCCATCGAGGACGTGGGCAGCGGCGAGGTGTCGGCGCGGGTGTTGTCGACCGTGGCTGCGCAGGTCGACCTGGACGTGGACGTGCGCGTGCAGTTCGCCGCCGGTGAAGTGGTCAGCGCGAAGGCGGCGCGTGTCGCGGCTATCGCGTCGCGTTGACGGAGAAGGCCCGGCATGACCCGCACCGTCCGCCACCTCCGAATGCGCGTGCCCAGCGAATCGCATGCCCGGCAATTGCAGGTGCGACTCGATGACGCCTTGCGTTGCGCAAGCCTGCCGGATGCGGGCGAGCGCCTGCTGTTCGTCAGGCGGCTCGAGCTGGGCCGCCTGCCCGAGGGGTGGAGCGTGCACACCTTGTCCCTGCACATCGAGCGCTGCGTGCAGGCCGCGGGATGGCGCTGGGTCCATGGCGACACGGCGGAAGCGGCGCAGGCCAGCGCGGTGTGGTTCGCAAGCCCTTTCGAGGCGATGCGCTGCTATGCGGCGCGGCTGGCGGAGGGTGCCGCCCCTGACGCATGGCACTGGCGACTGGCGCTGCCTGCGGAGGTGCTCGCGCCGGATGCGGACACGGGTGAGCGCCTGCGCCGCATCGTGCGTGAACTGGTGTCGTCGCCGGGCGCGGACAACACCGTGCCGGCCTTGCTTCAGGCGTTGGACGATGCCCGCCACGGGCGCTGGGCGCGGGCGCAGATGCTGCCCGAGATGGGGGCCTTGCTACGGGACAACGGCGTCCGGCTGCCGAAGTCATGGGCCGTGATTCACCCCGTGACTGGCATGCCCGCGCTACGGCTTGGCGATGGCGCAGGGGCGTTGTCGGGGGATGCGGAGCCCGCAACGGCACGCTTGGCCCATCGCGCAAGCGCTCCGCAGCATGAAGCACCTCATACGCAGGCCGTGTCCGCCACGTTCAACGAGCCAGAAGCAGGTGCGCCAAGGTTGTCCCTGGTCACACCGCGATCCGTGAAGGCTTCTTCGCGAACGCTTGGCGATTCGTCGACACCCGCCCCGGCGCCAGTGGCCACGGGCCACGCGGGTGCCCATCCTGTGGCCCCGCCGGGCGTTGCCCCAGTGGTCCCGGCAGGCATGGCGCCTTCCGCCCCGAACACGCCGCCATCACAAGGCCTGCCAACGCCCACGCCATCACCCTTGCACGACGATCGCGAAGCGCCGCCCGCACCACCCCGCACCCTCGAAGCCATCGGCCAGTTCACCGCAGCCGGCGGCCTGATGTGCCTGGTGCCCGTGCTGTCCCGCCTCCACTTCGGCGCGGCCGGAGACGACGATGTGGCCCCCTTGATGCAACGGCTCCTGCAACGCATCGCAACCCGCCTCGACCTGCCCGACGACGACGCCACTTGGTCGCTGGCCGCCGCGCTTTCCGCACCCGAGGACGCCCGTGCCCCCTACCTCGACCAACGCGGCACCCATTGGCTCGCCACCTGCCGCCGCCACCTGCGCCTGCAATGCGGCATCGGCCTGGCCAGCCTCGCCCTGCGCCCCGGCTGGCTCGACTGGGGCCCCACGCACATCGACGTGCATCTGCCCCTGGCCCATGCCGACCTGCGCGTGCGCCGTGCCGGCCTCGACATCGACCCCGGCTGGGTACCCTGGCTGCAACGCATCGTCCGCTTCCACTACTTCAGCGGCCGGCAACCTGAGAACTTTCAATGAAGCGCGATGAAGCCTTGGCCGGCGCAGCGCCCCCGACGACCAGCGACGACCTCCCGCTGGCGCAGCGCCTGCTGGCCATGCTCGCGCCCGGCAGCGCCCTGCCCGATGCCGCCCCCGAGGCGCACTGGCTCGTCGCGCAGGCCGGCGCGTCCCCCTGGCTCGACCTGGCGAGCGCATGGTCCGATTGGCGCGTGCGCCCACCCGCGGCCGATGCCCGCCTGCATCGCCTCGTGATGGCGCTCAGGCTCAACGCCAGCGAAGCCTTCGCGCTGGCCTTGTCACACGCCGCCGACAGCGACGTGATGCACAGCCGCGCGCTGGCATGGCTGCAGGCGCCCTTGCGCGAAGCCCGCCCGACGCTCGGCCTCATCGCCTGCCTCGATGCGCAACGCGGCCTCGGTGCCGCCGCCTCGCTGACCGCCTTGCTCGACGGCGCCGCCCTCGCGAGCGGCCTGCTGCACCTTGAGGAGCCGGTGGACCGCGCCAGTTCGCGCGCCGACGCGGCCCTGCGCCTGCCGCTGCCCCTGCTGGTGGCATTGGCCGGCGGCGGTGGCGCCTGGGCGGGCGTCACGCTGCTCGACACCGCGCCAACGCTGGCCGTCACCGTGCAAGCGGAGGCCGTCCTGCGCGCCACGCGCTTGCAAGCCGCCGATGCGCTGCTGATCCGCAGCGGCGACCCGGCCGAAGCACGTGCCGCCTGCGTCGCCATCGCTCACGCCCGCAACGCCCGCGCCGCGCTCATCGAGGGCGATCCGCCCGCGGGGCTGCTGCCCTGGCTGATCCTGCAAGACGCCTTGCCGGTGCTCTGCGCCGAACCCGGCCCCGGCGACCGGCGCGAAGTTCCCCGTCGGATACATCGCCTGACGCGCCACCCGGCCGTTGCCGCCGGGCCGCTGCTGATCGCGACCGGCCTGGAAGGCAGCTGGCAGCGCGATGACGAGCCGCTCGCCGAATGGCGCCTGCCGATGCCAGAGCCCGACGAGCGCGCATCGATCTGGCAAGGACTGGGCCACGACGCCGCACAGGCCGAGCGCTTCGCCCGCACCCAGCGCCACACAGCCACTCGCATCGCCAGCCTGCATGCCCGCGCCGACGCGCTGGCCCGCGACGACGGCGTCGTGCAGTCCAGCCCTGCGCACCTGCACCGCGCCGCCCGCCAGGCCGACGCCGGTACCCTCGGCTCACTGGCCCAGACGCTGACCGAGGACATCGACGACGACGCACTCGTGCTGACGCCGGCCTTGCGCACCGACCTGCTCGCGCTCGCCGAACGCTGCCGCCACCGCGAAGGCCTGGCCGACACCCTCGGCCCGGCCGCCCGCACGCGCTACCGGCCGGGCGTGCGAGCCCTGCTGGTCGGGCCTTCGGGGACAGGAAAGACGCTGGCCTGCGGCTGGCTCGCGACGCGGTTGTCCAAGCCGCTGTTCCGTGTCGACCTGGCCGGCGTCACCAGCAAGTGGATCGGCGAGACCGAGAAGAACCTGGGCGAACTGTTCGCGCGTGCCGAGCATGCCGACGTGGTGCTGCTGTTCGACGAGGCCGATTCGCTGTTCGGCAAGCGCACCGAGGTCAAGGATGCCAACGACCGCTATGCCAACCAGCAGACCAACTACCTGCTGCAACGCATCGAGACCTACGACGGCATCGTGCTGCTGACCAGCAACAGCCGCAGCCGCTTCGACAGCGCCTTCACGCGCCGGCTCGACGCGATCCTCGACTTTCCCGCGCCGGGGCCGGGCGAGCGGCGCGCATTGTGGCTGGCGCATCTGGGCGACGGCCATGCGCTGACCGCCAGCGGCCTGAACCGCTTGGCCGCGGGATGCGACTTCGCGGGCGGGCATGTCCGCAACGTGGTGCTGACCGCGCGTGCCATCGCGGGTCGCACGGGCCTGATCGACTGGCCGGCCCTCGGCATGGCGCTGCAGGCCGAGTACCGGAAGCTGGGTCGCGCGATGCCGGCCGCGCTGGTGCCGGCGGAGTAGCCCATGGGCGCGCGCATCCCGACCCCGGAGCGGCGCAGCCGGCCGGTGGGCCGGCCGCGCGGCGGGCCGGGAGGCGATGCGATCGTGCTGTCCGGCCGACAAGATGGACGGCTGGATGGACGGCTCGATGGACGGCTCGATGGACGGCTCGATGGGCAACTCGACGGCCGTCTCGATGCTCAACTCGATTCGCAATTCGACGCCCGGTACGACGCCACACTGGATGCCAAGCTGGACGCAAGCGACGAGCCCACGCTCGACGCACTGGCGGCTGCCGGCTGGCCGCGCTACCTCGACGCCTCCAACCCCGACCGATCACCCTACTCGCCGCCCTCCGCCGACGCCGGCAGTCCCGCCACGTCGACCCCTCTGGACCACGCAGCGCCCCCCGTGCCCGCCGCCGTGCTGGCACCTGGCGCGCCCGTACGCCCACCGCCCCCGGTTCGGCCTCGCCAGCCACCCGCACCGGAACCTCCCGCAACAAACAAGTCGCCTGCGGAAGGCCAGGAAGCGAAGGCCGGGCAAGACGCGAAAGCCGACAAGTCCAAGGAAAAGGACAAGAAGGAAAAGGACGGGAAGCCCGCCGCACCTGCGCCAGGCGAAAGTGGCAAGACAGGGAACGACGCCAAGGGCGGCGACGCCGACGCCAAAAAGAAGAAAGGCGGGCAGTCGCCAGAAGGTGGCGCCATCCTCCTCAGCGCCGACTCCGATGGCGAAGCAGCCGAAGCCTCTGCCGCGCCCTCCGACCTGGACGCGCAAGACAACGACGCCGAGCCCCTGACCATCAAGCCCCTGGCCTGGACCGCTCTGGCCCCGTCCTGGCCCGCCCCCGCCTCCTTGCCCGGCAGCGAGTTGCTCCTGCCCGAAGCCCAACCCGCCAAAGCCGCCGCGCCCGCACCCGCACCGGCACCTTCCCCCGCCGACAACAGCAAGGCGGCGCCCGCGCCACCCACTGCCGGCCCCGCCGACGCCGAGCGCCAACGCCAGCGCGCCCCCGTCGCCGTTGCCCAGGCCTCACGCGCCTATGAAAACCTGGTCCGCACCGCCCAACGCGAGCAGTCCAGCTTCAGCGACCGCGCCAATCAGGTCGCCAACTACATGGCCCGGCAGCACGGCCTGGTCGCCGGCGCGATCCTGCATGCCCATGACGAGGAAGGCTTCCAGCTCGACAACGTCGCAGATGCCGCACGCGCCGCCGTCCAGGCCAGCGCATCTTTCGCCCAGCTCCAGCTCGACAACGCGGCAGCCAATGCGGCGCTCAGCATCAAGCAGGCGGCGGACAGCGCCTACGGCCTCATCAACGCCGACGACCTCACCGCCGCGGCGCGCATCGGCGCCGTGGTCGACGGCCTCGTGGCCGGCCACCTCGGCGCCTACAACGGCGTCATCAAGGCCACCGCCACCGCGGCCGCGGAGGCCACGACCAAGCTCAACGAATTCCGCAACAACGCCGCCACCAACTACCCGGTCTCCGGCGCGCCGATGCCCGCCGCGCGCAACGAAACGGTGCAGCGCCGCATCCCCAAGTGGGTCGAGAAGGACTTCACCCAGGTCGAGGAACGCGTCAAGGAAAAGACCAAGGTCTGGACCAAGTCGCGCGACACCAGCGTGTGCAGCCTGGGCTGTGGCTTCCGCGAGTCGCTGGAGGCCGAGCGCGTCGCCGCCAACACCGCGGGCCGGGCCGCGGTCGGCAAGACCACCGACGCCGCCCGCAAGCAGTTGAAAGCCCAGGCCAAGGCCGGCCGCAATGCGCTCGCAGCGATCGCCGTGGGCCGGCTGGCGCAGATCAACGCCCAGCAGCGCGCCACCCGCAGCCGACTGCTGAGCCAGGCCCGCGCCGCATTGGGCGGCGTGCGTGGCGAATCGCAGGGCGCCATCAACGGCGCGCTCGGCGCCAGCCGCGCTGCCCTGCCTGGCTATGCGCGCGCGGCACTCGGTGCACGCCAGGCGATGGTCAACGCTGCGCCGCGCGGTATTGCGGCACTCACCCAGGCCAGCGAGCGGGCACCCGAAGGCAGCCTCGTTGGGCTGCGCAAGGGTGCCACGCAGATCGACGCACGTCTCTCCGGCAATCTGGAGAGCCTGCGCGCCGGCCTGTCCCAGCGCGAGGCCACGACGCACGTCGGCAACCAAGCCTTGCACGCGCAGTTCGAGCAGACGACAAGCGGACTCACGACCCAAGCCGCGACCGAGTTCGGCGCCAACGCCGAAAGTTTCGTCAGTGCCTTCGGCGGGCTCGCCGGCACCGTCAGCGCCGCGGCCGCCAGCTGGGCGCAGCCGCTGGCCCAGCGCATGGCCAAGTCCATCGAGGCCAAGCGTGGCGAAGCCGCGGCCAAGCTCGCCGAGACCCTCACCGGCAAGAAGGCCGAGGTCAAGGCCCCGCCTGCGCCGCCAGCGCCGCCTCCAGGCGCCGCGGGGAAAGGTGGTGCCGCACCCGAATCCAGTTGCGGCAAGTGCGATGCCGAAGCCGGCGGCACCACACCTGCGCCAGCGCCCGCGCCCGGCGCCAAGGCCGGCGGCGGCCTGGAGGAAGAAGCCAAGACAGAAGCCGAATTCCTCAAGAAGCGCACCGACCCCGCCACCCTGTTCGGCAAGCAGATCACCGGCACCGGCGACCAGACGCAAAACGACATCGACAAGCGCTCCACCAACGTCACCAAGGCCTTCGGCGGCGGCTTTGCCGGCACGGTGGACGAGACCGGCGTGGTGGCCGCCGTGCGCGGCGTCAGCGCGGCGCGCGGCTCGGCACTCGAGTGGGAGTCCTACCCTCGCGTGGCGGGCGGCACGCTGGAGCCCGACCTGGTCAAGAACCTCGGCGAGAAGAGCACCGAATACGCTTCAACCCGCGCTTGGCTGCGCGGCGATGCGGTCGAGGCTGCGCGGCTGGAACTCAAGGATTCGCTCGGCTTCTTCAACGACGACGAGGCCCGCGTCGAGGCCGTGATGCGCGCGCTGACCCCGGAGCAGGCCGCGGCCTTGGGAAAGCAGCACGGCGATGTGGTGGCAGAGGTCGACAAGGCGCTAGACGGCACCGACAGCAAGGTCTTCAACGCCCTGAAGACCGGCGACCAGGTCACCGCCGACGCGCTGCGCCTGAAGGACGAGGTCGACGACGCGCGCAAGGAGAACGACAAGGCCGCGTTGAACCGCGCGATCGAGGCCCGCACCACCATGGGCCAGGACTCCGACGCCCGCGCCCTGCTCGACGACGACCCCGACGCCCGTCGCAAGGCCGTGGTCGCCGCCCTCGGCGGACTGGTGGCCGAGAGCGACTGGGCCAAGGCCGACACCACCGGTGCCGTCGCGAAGATGAGCGCCGAGGACCGCGCCGTGCAGTACGTGACGCGCGACATCCAGATGTACATCGACGAGGGCGGCGGCGTCAGCTACGCCGAAGGCCCGGCCCGGGGCAACCAGCACTACACGCTCAAGCTCGAAGGCGCGGACAAGGACCTCTCCGTCGCGCTGATGACCGAGAAAGGCGGCGGCGACAGTGTTGCCGCACGCGCGGCCCGCGTCGGCGTCGCGATGCAGAGCGACAAGGACTTCGACCCGGAGAGCTTCGACAAGGCGACCTTCGATGCCGGCTTCTCCGGCGACCTTTCCAAGGCAACGCCCGAGGAACGTGCCGCGCACCGCCAGGCCGCCGAAAAGCGCGCCGCCGTCGTACTGCTGGCCGCGCAGAAGTACGCGCCCGAGCCACCCGGCACACCCGCAGCGCCCGATGCCAAGCCCGGTGCCCCGCTCGACCCCGCAGCCGCCGCAGCCAAGGCCGCCGACCCCACCACGCCGATGACCGACCCCAAGGTCATCGCCGCACGCGACCGTGTCATCGCCCGCCTCAACGAGAAGCTGGGCGCCGGCTCGCTCGATGCGCAACTCGCCAAGGGCCTCATCACCGACGCACGCCCCACCCCCGAGACCTGCGCCATCGCGATGGACCACGCGATGCATGCGCACTGGGGCACCAACGAGGAACTGCTGTTCCGCTTCACCGAGCGCATGAACCGCGACGAGATCGCGGACATGCGCAAGGCCTACAAGACTCGCACCGGCAATTCGCTCGATGCGGAATTGGGCGTCTACGGCGAAGGCGGCAACTTCAACGAACTCTCCGGCGACGACCGGCTGCGCATGGAACGCGCGATGAAGGGCGTCGCGCGCAACGACCGCGAGAAGCTGGAGAACGCGGCCTTCGCCATCGCGCAGCAGCGCAGCGAATCGGGCGGGCTCGGCAGCATGCTGGCCGACGGCACCTATGCCGACCGGGCCATGGCCGCCACCACCAAGCAACTGGAAGCACTGGCCGGCGGCCCGATCGCGCTGAACCGGCGCGGCGAACTGATCTCCAGCCTGCCCAACTTCAAGGGCGACGACTACACCGGCGCCGACCGCGCCACCTTCGAGGCCACCACCGCCATCGCGCAGACAGTGGCCGAGAACTACTCCGCCCGCATCGACGCCTTCGCCGACATCGCCACCACCGGCATCGCGATCCTCGGGGCCATCGCGGCGGCGGTGATCACCGTTGTCACCGGCGGCGCGGCGGCCCCGCTGATCGCCGCGGCCGTGGTCACCGGCCTGGCCTCGATGAGCGCCAACTACGCGATCAAGGGCGGACGCTACGGCTGGGAACAGGCCGGCATCGACCTCGCGATGACGGCGGTGCAGGCGATCACGGCGGGTGTCGGCGCGCAGCTTGGCAAGGCGGCGCAGGTGGCCTCGAAGGCAGCGCAGGCCGCACAGACCGCGTCCCGCTCGCTGGTCACGCTGGCCAAGATCTTCACCGGCAACCCGGTCGTCGACCAGATCATCATCGGCGCGATCACCGGCGGCATCGGCGGGCTCGGCAATGCGGCACTCAACGAGCAGACGTGGAAGGGCAGCAGCGGCGACTCGGTGATGGCGCTGTTCGGCGGGCTCATCAAGGGCGGGCTGGCCGGTGCGGCGACTGCCAGCGTGACGCAGTCGATCGAGGCGCTGGGACGCAATGCGCCGGCCCTGCGCGCGCAGGCAGAGAAGCTCGCGGCTGGCGGCACGTTGAGCCGCGTGGCGGGCGTGGGGCTCAAGGGCGTGTCGAAGGTCGGCAGCGCGATCGGCGCGGGCATGAATGCGTCCAGCGAAGGCGGTCTGATCAAGGGCGGCCTGGGCATGGCCGGTCGCGGGCTCACCAAGGCCAGCATCTCGGCCGCGGGCGGCATGGCCGGCAAGGCGACCGAACTGGCCGTGGACAAGAGCACTGGCAAGTTCAAGGGCGACATGGGTGCCGCGCTGGTCGAGATCGGCCATGCGGGGCTGCATTCCTTCGTGCAGGGCTTTGGCGAAGGCGCGGCCGAGTCGGTGGGCCAAGGCATCCAGAACCGCGCCAACAAGGCCAGCGGCGCGCGCATCAATGCGGAGCGCGAGCGCATGGGACTGAAGCCGCTGGAAGGCGATGCGCTCCATGCGGCTGTCGAAGACCTGCAATTCCTCAACACGCACGGCCGCAACGGCAACGATGCGCTGGGCCGCGCGATCAACCTGGACCACATCGCGACGCATGGCGGGCTGGTGGAGACACCGGTTGCTGCACCGGCGGCCGGGCGCGCAACGCCGCACGGCCCCGAAGCGGAGGGTGCAGCACCGCGCGCTGCGTCCGACAGCGACCTTGCAACCCAGCCTCGCACGACTAGCGGTGGCGATGAACCCACGGCACCCCCCGTCACGAGCGGCGCCGACGAAGCCGCCACACCACGCGCCACATCCGGTGCCGATGAAAGCATCGCGCCTCGCACCTCGACCGCTGACGACGCCCCTGCACCACGTCCTGTTGCCGCCGAGGAGACCCAGCCGCCCAAGCCCGCCGCAACACCGGAAGCCGATCAGCGCCTCCTCCCGCACCTCAGCGACGCCGAGATCGCCCACGCCCTCGACCATGCCGAAGCCGGCCCCGCAATGCGCATCGGCGCCGAGCAACCCGGCGCCGACACGCGCGCCCTCCCACCAGCCAGCACTGAAGCCACGCTGCTGCAACGCCAGGCCGCCGGCGCCCTGCACGAACAGGCCGATGCGCTGATGAAGCGCGCGAACGGCCTGCTCGACAAGGCCATCGCCAAGGACGCGGAAGCCGCCATCGCCGACACCCACAACCCGCGCCGCGCAGCCGCCTTGCGCGAGGAATCCGGCAAGCTGCTCAACGAAGCCATCGCGCTCGAATCGCAAGCCGTGCAGCACCGCGCCGAGGCTGCCGAATTCGCCAGCGGCCGCAAGTCCGCCACCGCCGACCTGCCCGGCCCGGAAGACGTCGACGCGATGTTCGCGGAGTTGCACACCAAGCCCGGCCCCGACATGTTCCAGATCCCGCTGTCCGCGGTGGAACGCAACCCCGAGCTGCTGCCTCGCCTGATCCGGCCATTGCTCGAAGGCGAAGGCGGCGGCCGCGTGGTGTTCCGTGTCGAGAGCGAACGCAGCCGCTCGCTGGTGCATGTCGATGCGCAGAGCAATGTGCACGTCGAAGGCGGTGCCTCGGCGCACCTGAACTTCGGCTCCTTCGAGCGCGCCGTCGAGTTCGTGATGAACAACAGCCAGGGGAAGGCCCGGATCATCGCCTTCGAGGTCGACGAAGCCTGGGTCCGTGCGATGCGGTCCGCCGCGATTCCCGAGGCCGGCACCGCCGACCTGCATGGCCAGCCGCGCCTGGTCGACGTGCGCTTTGCCGACGACCAGCTGGAAGTCCCTGCGGGCCTCATCGGCGAGCTGAACCGCATGATCAAACCCGGCAGCGGACGCGTGCACGAGATCGATGCGCCCTCCAGCCCCGAAGGCGGCCCCGCGCCCAACCCGCTGCTGCCGCACGACGGCACCGCCTCGCCCATCGCCGGTTCGCGCATGCAACTGGCCACCGAGCCGGTCATCACGCACCCGCTCAATGCCCTGAATGCGGCCATCGGCGAGGCTTTCGGTCTCAGCAGCGTCGGCCCGCTCACGACCCATGGCACCACCGAAAGCGCGCTGCACCTGTCGATGACCGATGCCGAAGGCAAGCCGATGAAAGTCAAGGTCGAGGTCGGCGAGACCGAGCACGGCGCCATCGCCAGCTTCCGCCGCAACCCGGACGGCGACGACCCGATGTACTTCGTGCGCCTGTCGCCGAACGCCCCGCTGGAAACCCATGGCCGCGCCATCGCGCACGAGCTGACCGAGGTGCGCCATCACCACACCGAGGCCGGCGCCGCCCCGGACGCGCTGCGCCCCGGCGCGGCCGTGGGCGATCGCCTGTCCGCCCACGATCGCGGCCGGCTCGGGGAGTTGGAAGTGCTGGCCAGGCGCCTGGCATCGGTACCGGAAGCCGACACCGCCGCCCGCGCCCAGGTCCATGCCGACATCGAAGCCCTGGCCGCCCACCTCGGCCTGCTGCACGCCGATGCCGCCGACCCGCGCCTGAAGCTCGCCCTCGACGCGCTGCCCGAGCATTCACCGGCCCGCGTCGCGCTGGCCGAAGCGCAGCAACGTTCGCGCAGCACCGACGACACCGACGACACCGGCGACCTGCTCCAGCCCGGCCGCGTGCCCGCCGAGGGCGCGCAACCCAGCGCCGCCGACCGCCGCAAGCTCGCCGAACTCGAAGCCTTGCTGCGCAACCTGCCGCCCAAGCCGACCGACGGCAGCGCCGAGCCCGCCGCCGTGCTCGCGCTGCGCCATGCCGCCGAAGCCAAGGCCGCGGAACTCGGTCTCGCCTTCGGACAGCATGCGCCGAAACGCGCCAGCCTCGCCGAGACGCTGCTCGGCGAGCCGCACCTGATCGCACGCCTGGCCGAAGTGCGCACCGGCGCGATGGACAACCCCTTCATGAAGCCGCTCACCGGCACGCCCGCCGACGCGCCGACGCTGCTGAAGCAGCTTGAAGTCGCCGCCGCGATGGGCAACCGCGCCCAGGCCACCGAGCTGGCGCAGATCGTCGGCCTGCATCTCGAACACAGCGGCCAGCTCGCAAGTCCGCTCGCCACGCTGCATCCCGAAATGACTTCGCCCGCCCTGCGCGCCGTGCTCGCCGACGTCGTGGAACGCCACACGGCGCGCCTGAAGGAACCCACTTTGCGCGCCGAGGCAGAAGCCCTGCAACGCCGACTCGACGTGATGCCAACCGGCCGCTCCAAAGGCGTGCAGACGCAACGCGCCGAACTCGAAGCGCGCATCCGCACCCTCACCGCCCAGGCCGACGCGGAAGGCCGCGTCGCACTGCGCGAGCATGGCATGTCCGCCGCAGAGGCCCGTCGTGATGCCACCGCCCGCCAAGCCCAGCGCGTCGACAAGGTCCCCGAGGTGCTCAACCACATCGCCAACGGCAAGCTGGTCGCGCAGTTGTTCGCCGACTCCCCGAGCTTCCAGAAGTTCGGTGAATTCATGACCCTGCGGCGCGACCTGAACGAAGGACGGCAGTTCACCGACATCAGCGCAGGCCGCACCGACAAGGGCCTGGACGTGATGACCCTCGGGCGCGCCGAGAGCATGGAGATCGCGCTGCTGCACTGGATCACCGGCCACTACATCGACGCGGGCACCGGCCAGTTCAACCAGTTGGGCGACCTGGTGTTCCTCAAGCCTGTCGGCGGCACTTCGCCGACCTTTGCTGGCGCCCATCCCGCACTGCTGGCGACCGACCTGGTCGAGGTGGCCGTGCGTGCAGCCGGCCCCTTGCGCCCCGGCGAGGAACCCGTCAGGCACATCGTCAACATGACGCCCGACGAGGCCGCCGCCCATCGCAACGACCTGCTGGCGCGCCGCGATGCCCTGGAACTGGAAATGGCCAGCCATCCCAAGGGCAGCCCCGCCTACAACGAGGCCGAGGCGATCTGGTCGCGCGTCATCGGCGACCTCAACCGCACCTCTGAAGGGCTTGGCGTCGCGGCCGGCCGCAAGGTCGCCGCCGGCCTCGACGGCGGCCCCATGACGCCCATGCCCATCCCGCGCGCCGGCTCCGGCGTGCCCGACCTCGCCTACCGCGACGCCAGCGGCGCGTTGGTCATCATCGAATGCAAGGGCCCGCGCGCCGGCCTGGTCGACCGCGCCGCCGAACAGGGCAGCATGCCGGTGCGCGCGCAGCAAGGCACGCCCGAATACATGATGAGCCTCGGCCGTTCGATGTCAAACTCGTCCGACCCGGACATCAAGGCACTGGGTCTCGCGATCCTGGCCGAGATGCCGAACATCCGCTATTTCCTCGCGCAACAGACCGCCGACAACGCTGGCAATCTGGACCGCATCGTGGTGAAGACCTACGACATGAAAGTGCCCGGGAGATGAATGCGCAGCCGCTGGACACCTTGGGTCAGGCGTCAGGCCGAGCGTCGGACCATGCGTTGGACCAAGCGCTCCAGCAGGCCCGGCTTGCGCATGGCGCCGGCGACTTGGCCCGACGCGATGCCGCGCTCGCAGCGGCAGCCACACAGGGACGCGTGCTGGCGGTCGCGCTGCTGGCACCACCCGCGTCGACCCTGGTCTGGGGTGAACCGGCGCAGCGCTTCGAGGTTTCGCACGTGCAAGCCAGCCCTGCGTTGTTGCTCCCAGCGCTTGCGGCGGCGATGCTCGCCAACGACCGCCATGCCCTGCGTGCGCTGCTGATGCCCGGGGTGTTCGCCGCGGCGCAAGCCAGCGGCCATGGGCTCGCCCATGCGTCCTGCTGGACGCAACTCGGCGATCTGCTGGCCAACGCCATCCTTGGTGGCCGGCACTCGCCAAGCGCCCGCGAAGCCTGCGAGCAAGCCATCGCCGCAACCACCGACACCGCGCTCGACCCGGACGCCCGACACGCGCTGCTGCTGCCGCTCGCCGCGTTGCTCGATGCCCTGGCGCGCCAGGATGCCGCCGCCCTTCCTGCCCTGCTGCTCGACGCCTTCGAACGCCACCGAGCCTTCTACGCCGATCCCGCGCGCGACGGACTGACGCTGGGCATGGCCGCCTGGGAACTGAGCGCTTGCGCCGCCCTCGCGCAACAACGATTCGGCATCGACCTCGCACCGCTGCGCGAATTCCCGGCCCTGTGCGAGCACGTCGCGCCCGCGCCGAGCGCCACGCTGTCGCTCCAATTGCCCACGCGCACCATGCCCACCATCCGGCAGGCCGGTTGGCAAGCCGACATCGACGGCATCCCCCGATCGACGCGCCAGACCCAGGCGACCGCCGATGCAGTGCGGATCACCGCCACGGGCAGCTTCGGCATCGACCATTGGCAGGCCGACTTCAGGCTCGACGCGTCAGCCCCCGACCTGCCGGTGGACTCGCTGCTCACCGCCTCGGACATCCTCGCGAGGCAACTCGACGACACCCCGTCCGACGACGCCCAGGAGCGCGCATGGCAAGGCCAACTGCTCGCCGAAGCACTGGCCGCCCTCGACGCCGCACTCGCCGCTCCGGATGGGCAATCCCTCGACCGCGAACGCCTGCTGGCCCGCCGCGCCGTCTACGTCAACTTGCTCGCCCTGCATGCGGGCATCCCGGAGGTCGATGCGCGGCGGCAAGCGCTGGCGATGGCCGAAGCCATCAAGGCCCAGGTCCAACCCCTGCTTGAAGCATTGGCCCAGGACCCCGACGGCGCAGTGCTGCACACGCTCCGACCGCGCCCCGGCGATGCCGCCCTGGCCTTCACGCCGACCCGCGCGGCAACCTTCGCAGAAGCCGCCGAACGCATGTGGGCGGCCGGCCCCCGCGTGCCCGCCGCGGCGCCGGGCAGTCGCGTCGTCTGCCACGTGGCCCCGGCCGGCATGCTGGCTGATGACAACGAACTCTCCAGCCACTTCCCCGGCGGCTATCGCGCCCTGGCGCCCGAACTTCAACCGCAACGCGTCTGGGTCGCATGGAAAGTGATTGCACCCGGCGCCAGCGACGGCATGGCCTACGACGGCCTGGTCTGGCTCGGCGACCACTGGGCCTGGTTTCCGAAGCCGTTTCGATGGCTCAAGACCTGAGCACCGACAGGCAGCCCGCGCGAGAATCCGCCGCGCCACCACCCGGAGCTTCCATGATCCCCACCATCACGGCCTTCGCGCAATCACCCGACCGCGGCAAGGGACAAGCCCGTGACATGCGTGTCCGCTGGGCATTGGAAGAAGTGGGCCAGGCCTACGACGTGCGCCTCGTGTCGTTCACCGAGATGAAGCAAGCCGCGCATCGCGCGGTCCATCCCTTCGGGCAGATTCCAACCTACGAAGAAGGCGATCTCGCGCTGTTCGAATCGGGGGCCATCGTGCTCCATATCGCGCAGCAGCATGCAGGCCTGTTGCCCGACGATCCCAATGCCCGGGCCCGCGCGATCACCTGGATGTTCGCCGCGCTCAGCACGGTGGAGCCGCCGATCGTCGACCTCGGCGTCGCATTGCTGCTGGAGCGCGACCAGCCCTGGTACGCGCAGCGCCTGCCCATCGTGAGGGACCGCATTCGCGTCCGGCTGGGCGAACTTGCAACGCGCCTGGGCGACGCGGACTGGCTCGACGGTGCTTTCAGCGCCGGCGACCTGATGATGGTGACGGTCCTGCGCAGGTTGAACATTTCCGGCTTGCTGGACGAGTATCCAAGCCTCGCCGCCTATGTCGCGCGCGGCGAAGCGCGGCCGGCGTTCCAGCGCGCCTTCGACGCGCAATTGACGGTCTTCAATGACGCGTCGAAGCGCGGTTGAGCGCTACGTCGCTCACCCGGTTCTTTGGTTCGCACTTTTTTCGAGTTCAATGCGCCGGCCCCTTCGCCGCATTCAACTCAAACGCCACCGCCAGGATCGGCTTGGCCCACTGCGGCACCTGCTTCAACGCCACGTGCGTCACGATGCGCCCCGCCTCCATGTGCAGCAGCAGCACCGGCTTCGGCGCCTTCCCGGCCTTGGGGTCGCCCTCCGCGCTGTTGTCATAGACGCGCAGGCTGGCCAGCCATGGCAGCAGCCGGACCAGGTTGGCGCGGCTGCTGACGTAGCGCTCGCGGATCTTGTGCTCGGGGATGGCATGGCCGCCGGCAGTGACACGGTCCTGCACGCGCTGGATGTGCCGCTCCGGCGACGACAGGCCGGCATACCAGACATGGACCTGGGCGCCGGCCCGGGCACCGGCCAGCAGCATGTCGGGAATGGTGTTGGCGCCGAGCGTGGTCTCGAAGGCGTAGTTGCCGCCCTCCTTCAGCGCGCGCTCCAGGCCCTTGCGGCCGTATTCCCAGGCGTGGCCGTTCGCGGCTTCGAGCGAAAGATTGGGGTTGGCGTCCTGCAACGCGCGTGCCGCCAGGTCGGGGTTGAAATACGGAACCTTGCGCGCCTGCAATGCGGCGCCGCCAATGCTGCTCTTGCCGGCGCCGTTCACGCCGGCCAGCACGAAGATGTTCGCGGGCACCTGCGGAGGGTCAGCGCGCTGCGCGAACCGCGGCCTTGCCCAGTTCCGCCGGCGTCATCGCAAACGCATCGGCCATGCCCTGCGCCGCCTCGGCACCCTGCATGCGGGCGAACATGTCGTCGAACTTCTGCGTGAGCGCGTCGAGATTGGGCTCGGCGGCCTGCTCGAGCTTGAGGTAGCGATCGACCGACATCAGCACCATGGTGGGCTGGTCGTGCCGGGTGATGACGACCGCGCCTTCGGCCATCACCGTGCTGGTGACCTTCTGCATGCCGCCCGCCAAGGTGGTGGCGGTGAAGGACGGCATGTTGCGGGACAAGCGGTCCAGCGCTTCAGGACGAGAGCTCAGGGCTTGGGCCAAGGTGTTCTCCGGAAAAGTTCGAAGCCTGCATTTTAGACCTTTTCCTGATTTTGTGGATTTTCCGGGACGCGACTTCCGGGCAGTTGTAGGCGGCTGTAGGCATGCACCGGCGCAATCCTTGGCCCACCGCCGATGCAGCCACCGCGTGTGTCCCCCCAAGATCGCACGCATGCCCCGGCAACTCGGTGTGCGACGCCGGCCCACAACCCCTCGAAACGTGAGCCCCACCATGCATGCCCTCGCCTCCGCTCTTCAGAGCCCGCCCGACGCCCGCCCGAGCGCCCTTCCCGCGGGTTGCGTCCTTTCCCTGACAGCCGACCACCGGCATTTCGACAGCGATCACGAACACGCCACGCGCGCCGAGGCAGCGCGACGGCTCGCCATGCTCAAGGGGGTCGGCTTTCGTGGCGAATTCAAGCGCACGCAACCGCGCGAGGCGCCCACCTATTTCGTGCCGAGCGACACCCTCACCGCCGACGCGGCAGACGCGCTCGACATCACCGACGAGCACGACCTGTTCGGCGGCGTGGTGCCACATGCATTCGTCGGCACCAAGGTCATCACGCATCCGCTGGTGTTCGAGTCGGCCGCAAGGCCGCTGGGCTGGAACCCGGCTTTTGCCGATCGCGTCGCGGGCAGCGTGCTGCGCGGCTACAGCGCGTTCTCGCACGACGAGGCGCTCATCGCCGGCAAGCGGTTGTTGGACCACGGCGATGCGCGTGTCAAGCCGGCCTGCGCGACCGGTGGACGCGGGCAGACCGTGGTGCGCAACGTCGCCGCCCTCGAACATTGCGTTGGGCAGATGAGCGAGGACGAGTTGCGCACGCACGGCGTGGTCATCGAGGAAAACCTCAGCGAGCCGGTGATCACGTTGAGCGTCGGCCAGATCGTGGTCGGCGGGCTGCGGGCGAGCTACCACGGCGTGCAGCGCATGACGCGCAACAACCACGGCCACATGGTCTACGGCGGCAGCGACCTGACGCTGGTGCGTGGCGATTTCGACGCGCTGCTTGCGCTCGACCTTGCGCCTAACGTGCGGCTCGGCATCGAGCAGTCGCGCGACTATCACCAGGCGGCCGAGGACTGCTTCCCCGGCTTCTTCGCCTCGCGCATCAACTACGACGTGGCCCAGGGACTGTCGCCGAGCGGCGAGCAGCGCTCCGGCGTGCTGGAACAGTCGTGGCGCATGGGTGGGGCGACCGGCGCCGAGATCGCCGGGCTCGAATGCTTCCGCGACCATCCCGATTGCCATCAGGTCTGGGCCTCCTGCTTCGAGGTCCATGGCACGCAGGAGACGCCACCCGGCGCAACGGTGTACTTTCGGGGAAACGACAAGGTGGCTGGCGAACTCGTCAAGTACACGGTCGTCAGTGAATTGAGGACGGATGCCCACGCGTCATAGCGCCATCGACATTGCCGTTGCCGGCCATCACATCGCGGGCACGCTGGTCGCGCCCTCGGCGGCGATTCCCGGCGTGCTGCTGGTGCATGGCTGGGACGGCAGCCAGGCGCAGTACCTGGCCCGCGCGCACGAGATCGCGGCGCTCGGCTGCATCTGCCTGACCATCGACCTGCGCGGCCACGCGCGGCATCACGACCTGCGGGAGGCGGTCACGCGCGAGGACAACCTGCAGGACGTGCTGGCCGGCTACGACACGCTGGTGGGCCATCCGGCGGTGGACCCGCAATCGATTGCGATCGTCGGCAGCAGCTACGGCGGCTACCTGGCCGCGCTGGTGAGCGCGCTGCGGCCGGTGCGCTGGCTGGCGCTGCGCGCGCCGGCCTTGTACCGCGACGAGCAATGGGACACGCCCAAGGGCAAGCTGGGCCGGGAGGATCTGATGATCTACCGGCATTCCACCATCGCGCCCGCGGACAACCGCGCGCTCACGGCCTGCACGTCGTTCAGGGGCGACGTGCTGATCGTCGAATCGGAGACGGACAAGACGGTGCCGCACCCGGTCATCGAGAACTACCTGAGCGCCTTGAAGCGCGTGCGCTCGGTCACCTACCGGGTCATTTCAGGGGCGGACCATGCGTTGTCCTCGGAAGCCTCGAGGCAGGCTTACGGGATGCTGTTGGTGAGCTGGATGACGGAGATGGTGCTGGGGGCCAAGGCCGCGACCGGGCTTCTGAGGCCGGCGCCTAACAGCCCGGCCTGAACGCCCGCCTCAAGCGACGACAGGCGGCGAGCTCAACCAGCGTCCGAAGGTGGAGGCCAGCGCCGACGATGCGCCACGCGCGACTGCACCGGTCACGCAGGCCTGTCCCGTGCGCGTCTCGCGCGGGCTGTAGCCGAACTTCGCGCGGAATGCACGACTGAAGTGCGTCGCACTCTTGAAGCCGTTGTCCGCCGCGATGCGGCCGAGGTAGCTGCGCTGCGTCGGCGAGGCCAGCAGCGCGTGGATGCGCAGCAGCCGCCTGTCTTGCAGGTAGTTGAGCACCCCACCCTCCACCTCGAACAGTCGATAGAGCGTGGAGCGCGAGATGTGGAAGTGCGCGCAGACGCTGTCGGCGCCGAGTTCTTCCTCGCTCAGGTGGTCTTCCATGTACTGGCGAATCTGGCGCATCAGCGTGCCCTCGACCGCCGGACGCGCCAGGCCGAGCATGTCGATGGTCGGCGCGAGGCTGGCTGCCAACAGTTGCAAGGTCGCGACCATGGCGTCGGGCGCCTCCTTGCGCGTGATGCGCGGCAGCAGTGTGGACAACGACTGCAGATGGCTGGCCAGGATGGTGCTGCAGGCGCCTGTCGGCACCACGCCGTGCAGGTCGAGTTGCTTCGGCATCAGCGCATCCAACGAGGCGCGCGGAATGAAGACCGTCAGGATGTCGCCCGCGCAGAACACCGAACGCGGCTGTGCGAAGTCGCTCACCAGCAGTTGCCGGGGACCGACGCTGATGCGGCGGCCGTTGGCATCGAAATGCATCGCCTGCTGCGACTGGTTCAGGTGCAGCACGTAGTGGTCGAGCTTGTCGCGTGCGATGCTGCTCGCGCTGCGCGTGAGGGTCTGCGGGTCATAGTGCCCGCGCACCACCATCACGCCGCCGAGGTTCCAGCCGGTGGTGTGGGTGGTCCATTCCTGCGGCATGTCTTCGTCGGCCACGCTGACATCGAGCGCCGGGGCCACGCAGTCGCGCCACCGTGCGAGTTGCTCCTGCAAGGGGCCCTGGCCCGGCGTGAAGCTTTCTGCGGGAAGCAACAGTTCGTCATCGCACACGAGGTTCATGTCGGGCTCCGGTCGATTCAGTCCGCAGGCCATGCCGCTGCGGGGGCGTCTTTGAAGTGTCGACACTTTATGAATCTGCAGCGACTTTGTCTACGTTTATTTGCAATTCCTCACTACACTGTCGACATTGAATATCAGAACTAATTCACGATGAACCAGGCTCAGACGACCGACGACATCACCGTCGACACCATCGTCGAGACGGTGCGCAACAGCATCATCCGGGGCGAACTGGCGCCGGGCACGATCATCAATTCGGTCGACATCGCCAACCAGTTCGGGACCAGCCGCACGCCGGTGCGCGAGGCCCTGCTGATCCTCAACCAGTACGGCCTCATCACCCTCACCGCGCGGCGGCGGCCGCAGGTGACGCCGGTGTCGGCGCAGGCCATCCGCGACCTGTTCGCCTTCCGGGGGGCCGTTCATGGCCTGATGTCGGACGCCATCGTCGCCAATGCCTCCGACGCGGCGCTGCAGTCCCTGCACGCGCATGCCCTGGTGCTGGCAGAGGCCGAGAAGCAGGGCGGAGAGCCTTTCATGCTGCACATCGAGTCCTACCTCGAAGAGGAAATGAACCTGTGCGGCAACGCGCTCGTGATCAGCGTGCTGGACTCACTCAAGTGGAAGATGGCCTGGTTCCGTCGCATCGGCCTGATGAGCGATGAGCAGATGGAGTCGCTCGCGGGCGACCGGGTGCGCGTCGTCAATGCCTACATTGACCGCGACGCGCCGCTCGCCAACGCACTCAACCGCTCGATGTTGCGCAAGGCCGGGGACTTTTGCGAGAAGAACTTCCTGGCGATGCAGGCTGCGAATCCGCTCCCCTCGGGAAAGTGACGCGCGCGTCCCATTCCACCCACAGGTGTTCCGGTCCGCGGAAGGACGTGTTGGGCAGGTAGCTGAAGCGCTGGGTGGCCAGACGCATGAGCGGCAGGCGGCGGGTGAATTCCTCCAGCAGGCACGCGCATCTCCAGCCTTGCGAGGTGGTTGCCGAGGCAGTGGTGCGCCCCAAAGCCGAAGGTCAGGTGCTGCGCGGCATCCGCGCGGTGGATGTCGAAGCGGTCGGGTTCGTCGAAATGCGCGGCGTCATGGTTGGCCGATGAATTCACGATGAGCAGCCGCGCGCCCTTCGGGATGTCGACGCCATCGATGCACACGTCGCGCGTGGTGATGCGCCGCCACGCGGCGATGGAGCCGTTGTGGCGCAGGCATTCCTGGATCGCGTTGGGGATCAGGCCGGGGTCGCGGCACAGTTCGAGCCACGCATCGGGATGCTGCAACAGCAGCTTGATGGCCAGGGCGCTGGCGTTGGTGGTGCTCTCGTGCGCCGCGACGATGCCGGCCATCATGATGGTGTGGAGGTAGCTGTCGGTCACCACCTCGGGTTGCAGCGCCTGCTGGCGGATCGCATAGGGCATCCAGCCCGGGCCGCTCGGGTCGCGCCGCAGCTTGGCCAGCACCTCGCCCGCGTACTGCCAGAAGTTACCGACGGCATGGGCGACGGCCACCTGCTGCTCGGGCCGTGGCCGGCCCCAGGTGTTGACGGTGTGCGCGATCGAGTACTTGCGCAGCATCGGCATGTCTTCCTCGGGGATGCCGAGGAAATGCAAGGCCACCGTCAACGGCAGCTCCCACAGGATTTGCTCGACCAAGTCGGCGCGGCCATCGGCGATGAAGCGGTCGATGTAGTCGTTGGTGAGCCGGCGCACCAGTGGCTCGAACCTGATGACCTCTTCTGGCGCGAAAGGCGCCATCAGCGCGCGGCGCCGCGCGGCGTGCATGGGTTCGTCCTCGTTGACCAGCGTGCGGCCCGGTGCATAGCCGTACGAGGCCAGCACCGCGTTCGCTTCCTCGCCGGTGGGCGTGATCTTCTCCAGCGCAATGGCGGGGCTGTAGCTGACGTTGTCGCGGAAGATGGCGCGCACGCTGTCGTAGCGCGTGACCACCCAGTAATCGAGGCGCGGGCTGTAGAACACCGGCTCTTCCTCGCGCGACCAGCGCAGGTAATCCGGCGGGTTCTGCTGGTAGCCGTCGCCGAAGGGGTCGAACTCGGCGGCGCGGCGGCTGAAGGGGCAGCCGGTGGGAATGTCGTTCGTCATGTCGTCTCTCTCGCGATGAAAGTCATTGGTCCAGTTCGGCGATGCCGAGCTGCCCGGCCGCAGCCATGATGCGAAGGCTGGCCGAATGCCATTCCGAAAGGCAGCGGATGCGCTCTTCCTGCGCATCCGCCAATGCCTTCTGGCTGTTGAGGATGTCCAGCACGTCTTCGCTGCTGCTCTTCTGGTACTTGCGTTGCGCGCTGTCGAGCGAGGCGGATGCGCTCTTGAGCAGCGCGTCCGAAGCGTCGAGGTTCTTGAGCGCGGCGGTGGCATCCGAATAGGCCTCCACCACGTCCAGGCCGACGCGCAGTTCGGCCTTGTGCAGTTCGGCGGCGCGTTCCTCGACGGCCGCATCGGCGCCCTGCACCTTGTACGAGCGGCTGAAGCCATCGAACAGGGGCACGTTGAGCGTCACGCCGACGACGGCCTCGCGGCTCTGGCCCAGCGTCTGGCTGGGGCGGCCGTTCTCGTAGACCGAGGCCTTGAAGTCCAGCGTGGGCAGGGCTTGCGAGCGCACCTCGCGCGCATGGTCCTGTGCCGCGGCGACCTGCTCGCGCGCGGCCGCGATCGACGGATGGTGCTGCTGTGCGACCTCCAGCCATTCGGCCAGCGAGCGGCTCAGCTCGCCGGTCTTCGGCGGTGCCAGCGCGGTCAGCGTCAGCGTGGTGCCGGGCGGCGCACCCAGGGCATAGGCGACCACGGCCTTGGCCTTGACCAGGCTCCCCATCGCGCGGCTCACGCCGAGCCGTGCATAGGCGACGCGTGTTTGAGCCTGCAGCACGTCGTTTTCCGAGCCCTTGCCCTCGGCCTTCTTGCGCTGCGCGGTGTCGAGGGTGCTGGCGGCGATGGATGCTTCCTGCTGTCGCGCGACGAGCGCGGCCTCGGCGGTCTCGGCGTCGAAGTAGGCCTGGATCACGCTGGCCATCGTCGCCTGCAGCGTGGCGTCGTGCGTGGCCACCGCGGCGGCCAGCAGGTGCTGGCTGGCCGCCAGTTTGGCTTCGCGCCCGCCGAAGTCGAGCAGGCGCCACACCAGGGTGGCATGGGCCTTGATGCCCTGGTCCATCGAATTCGTCCCGCCGCCGTCGGGATACCAGGTGTGGTCGCTCAGGCCGCTCACGCTGCCTTGCACACTCGGCAGGTACGCGGCCTTGGCTACGCCGACCGCGCTGGCCTGTTGCTTGATGTCGGCCCAGGCGGCCTGCACGGTCGGGTTGGCGCACAGCGCGATGTCGACCGCCTCGGCGAGTGAAAGCTCCGGCGTGAGGTCGCGCGTGGCCTGCGCGCAGGGAACGGGCTGCATGTCACCGGGCAGGACCGATCCGGTGTGCAGCAACGGTGGATCGACGTGCAGCGGATCGCCCGCGTAGGCCGGGTGCAGCGGCGCGCCGAGGTCGACCGCCCCGGCCGGCAAGCCGAAGGCAGCACCGAAGAGCATGGTCATGATCGCCACGAGCCTGCCGCGCAAGATCCGCCTCGCCTGTCGAGCGCCGCTTGCAATCAATACCCCCACCACGGACGGCAATGCAGGCCGCCGTACGGGCCGCGCCAGCAGCGGCCGGAGGCGTAGGGGCCGGGCACGGGCACTGCGACCGGCGGCCCGCCGATATAGACGCCGCCACGCCATCCACCGCGCCAACCGCCATGCCAGCCCGGGCCGTACCACCAATCGATGAACAGGCTGATCTGCTTGCCTGACGTCGGCAAGGTGCCTTCCAGCAGCTTGATGTCGTAGGTCAGCGTGTCGCCGGAGACGCGCGGGTTGAGCAACTCGACCACGGTGAGGTCGGTCTTGTCGTCGATGGACGTGGAGATCGTGGCGTTGGGCGGATCCTTCTGGAAGTCGTCCTTGCCCTGGTTCCAGAACTCGGCGAACTTCGAGGTCAGCACGTCGCCGGTCATGCGCTCGGGCCGGTCGGAGAACATCAACGTCTGCGGCGCGACGCCCTTGATGGTGAGCGTCTTGCCGTCGGAGGTGAAGGAGGTGCCGGTCTGGACGAAGAGCCAGTTGGCCGCGGGCATCGGTACGACGTTGCTCTGCGCTGCGTCGGTCGGGCCCGCTGGCTGGGTGGCTTGCGGCTGGGCCATGGCGGAGCCGCCAGCGAGCAGTGCGGCTGCAGCCACGCCCAGGAGAACGCGCAGCGGGCGCTTTGTGAATGGGCCCGTGATCGGGGCAAGCTTGAACATGCTGGAATCCTTGCAAAACGAAGTGAAGGACCGGACTCGAAGTGGGTGACTTGCCGCGACCACCGGCCTTCGATCGCGATGACGTGATTGTTCGATTCGGGGTCGATCGCATGTTGGCGATCCGTCCCACTTGTTGACGCTGCATCCCGTGCGGCAAAAGCCAACCGACAGCCGAGAACGAAATTCGCCTACACGCAGGCGCGCACGGCAAGGCGCGAACGAGTGCGTGCTTGCTACTAGATTCAGGGCCACCCCATTTCAGAGTGACGCACGCGCCGTCGCCATCATGAGCAAACGCCCCTCCTTGCAGCCACCGACGCTTCAGCCCACCGGCATCCCCGGCCTCGACGAGGTGCTCGCAGGCGGCTTGCCCGCGGGCCACCTCTATCTCGTGGAAGGAACACCGGGCGCCGGCAAGACCACGCTGGGATTGCAGTTCCTGTTGCAAGGGCGGGCGCTCGGCCAGAAGAGCCTCTATGTCACCCTGTCTGAAACCTCGGACGAGTTGACGCAAGGCGCTCTTTCTCACGGGTGGGACCTGGAGAACGTCGAGATCTTCGATCTGGTCAGCGACGAAGGACTGAGTGCGGAAGCCGAGCAGAGCATCCTCAACCCCTCCGACTTCGAATTGGGCGAGACGATCCGTGGCGTCATGGCATTGGTCGAGCGCGTACAACCCGAGCGCGTGGTATTCGACAGTCTCTCCGAGCTGCGCCTGCTGTCCCAGAACCCGTTGCGCTATCGGCGCCAGATCCTGGCGTTGAAGCGCTTCTTCGTCACAAAAAACTGCACGGTGCTCATGCTCGATGACAAGTCCGCGAGCACGGGGGACATGCACCTGCACAGCATTGCGCACGGCGTGATCCACCTGGAGCAGAACACCGGCACCTACGGCCCCGACAAGCGGCGGCTGCGCGTGGTGAAGTTGCGTGGCGTGAGATTCCGTGAAGGCGAGCACGACTTCAACCTGGATCGAGGCGGGCTGCAGGTCTTCACCCGGCTGGTGGCGAGCGAGCATGGGCGTGCGCACGCGACAGAGCCCGTCGGCACCGGCAATGCAGAACTCGACCGGCTGTTGGGCGGCGGCCTCACGCCGGGTACCAACATGCTGTTTGCCGGACCTGCCGGCGTGGGCAAGACGACAACCGCCGTGTGCTGCGCACGCGCGACCATGGAGAGTGGCGGCAAGGCTGCGTTCTTCCTGTTCGACGAAGGCATCAAGACCCTGGTGTCCCGGTCACGCGCGCTCGGACTGGACATCGAGCAATACATCCAGACAGGCCAACTGAGCCTGCATGCCATCGACCCGGCCGAGATCTCGGCCGGCCAGTTTTCGCACCACGTGCGCGATGCGGTGGAGCGCAAGGGTGTGACCACGGTGGTGATCGACACGCTGAACGCCTACCTGGTCGCCATGCCGGGCAGCAACTTCCTCATGCTTCAGATGCACGAACTCCTCACGTACCTCAACCTGCAGGGTGTGACGACCATCCTGGTGCTGTCCCAGCACGGCATCACCAGCGAAGCGCCCAGCGATGTCGACCTGAGCTACCTGAGCGATTCGATGCTGCAGTTCCGCTTCTTCGAAGCCCGTGGACAGATCCTCAAGGCCATGTCGGTGATCAAGAGCCGCGCGAGCGCCCACGCATCGACGATCCATCAATTCCGCCTGGGCTCGGGCGGCCTCGAAATCGGCGAGGCGCTCACGGACTTCGAGGGTGTCATGGCGGGGCTGCCCCGCTATCGGGGCGGGACGTCGCTGCTCGGCGACGCCGAACAGGCGTGACCGCATGGAAAACCGAGTCCTCGTCCTGGCGCCATTCGGGCGTGATGCGCGCGTCATCCGCGAGGTGCTTGGCGCCCGGCAGATCAACGTCCACGTCTGCGATGACGCCCAGGCGCTGATCAGCGCAATCCAGCAGGAGTCGGCCGCAACGATCGTCACCGAAGAGACGCTTTCAGAGGGCCTGGTGGAAGCGCTGCGTGACCTGCTCGCGCGCCAGCCCCCCTGGTCCGACTACCCCTTTGTCGTGCTCGCGGCGCGGCAGACCGTCCGCCGCACCGATCGTGCACGGTTGGCGCTGCGGGAACTCAGCAACCTGGTGCTGCTCGAGCGGCCTGTGAATCCGGACACGCTGGCGAGCGCGGCGCAGTCTGCACTGCGCGCACGGCAACGCCAGTACCTCACGAGAAAGCATCTGGCCGAATTGCAGTCCTCCAAGCTGAACGTGGAGCAACTCAACGACCAGCTCGAAACACGCATTGCCGAGCGAACCGCCGACCTTGCCAGTGCGAACGATCGGCTGATGCACGAGATCCTCGAACGAGAACGCGTCGAAAGCTCCCTCGTCCAGAACCAGAAGATGGAGGCGCTGGGACGGCTGACGGGTGGCATCGCGCACGACTTCAACAACCTGCTGCATGCGGTCAACCTGAACCTCCAGCTGATCGAGCGATTGAAGGTCGACGAAGACCGCGTGCGCGACTACGCACGCCGGGCGAAGGAAGCCGTGAATCGCGGCTCGCGCCTGACCGGGCAGCTCCTGTCGTTCGCGCGCACGCAAAGCCTTGTGCCCAAGCTGCAGGACGTGAACGAACTGATCCGCAACATGGCGGAGCTGATCTCGATCTCGGTCGGGGCGCATGTGAAGTTGTCACTGGCCTTGTGTCCCGGGCCGGCCTGGCTCATCGTCGACGCGGCGCAGATGGAAATGGCCCTGCTCAATCTGTCGGTCAACGCACGTGACGCCATGCCCCAGGGCGGCATGCTGGAGATCCACACGGTGATTGCGCCAACCGAGGCCGAGGGCAACCCCGCGTACCCACGTGGCGCGGTCAGCGTCGTGGTGCGCGATACCGGGACAGGCATCGCGGCCAATTTGCTGAGCAAGGTCTTCGATCCTTTCTTCACCACCAAGCTGCATGCCGGCACCGGGCTGGGCCTGAGCCAGGTCTACGGGTTCACGCGGCAGTCCGGCGGAGAAGCCACGGTGGAGAGCGAGGTGGGCACAGGTACGACGGTGACGCTGAGCTTTCCGCTGGCGCCCGCGCCGCAGCATGTGGCCGCAGAGGCGACGGCCGTGCAGGACGCTGCGTTGGCGGTGCAGGCGGAGATCCTGGTCGTGGAAGACGATCCGGGCGTGCGCCGAAGCATGGTCGAGTGCCTCCAGGTGCTGGGTTATCGAGTCCGGCAGGCATCCGATGGCGCTGCGGGCTTGGTCGAACTGGAGAAGTCCCGGCCGGACCTGCTGCTGGTCGACTACCTGATGCCACGCATGAACGGCGCGGAACTGATCGCGCAAGCACACAAGATGTACGACGAACTGCCCATCCTGCTCGCGACCGGCTATGCGGACATGAAAGCCGTCGAGCGCCTCATCGGCCCGCAGCTGGTGCTGGCCAAGCCCTTCGACCTCGACACGCTGGGCAAGGCGGTGTCGACGGAGCTTCGGCGCAAGCACTCGGCATGACGCCACCCGACCTGGCGCCCCACCCGCCCCTGCTGATCGTGCTGAACGCCGGTTCCGGCAGCGGCGAGGCCGCGCGCACCCGGGACATCATCGCGACGGGTTGCGCCGCGGTGCAGCGCGACTTCCAGATCTACGAAGTCGACGGGCCGAATCGCTTGCAAGCATGCGCACGCGAGGCGGTGGAACGCGCCCGCGAAATGCGCGGCGTGGTGGTCGCAGCGGGCGGCGACGGGACCATCAACGCCGTGGCGCAGGCGGCGCTGAACAGCGGCTGTGCATTCGGCGTCCTGCCACAGGGCACCTTCAACTACTTCAGCCGCACGCATGGCATTCCCCCCGACACGGGAGAAGCGCTGCAGGTCTTGCTGAACGAGAACCCGCGCGCGGTGCAGGTGGGCATGGTCAATGAGAAGGTGTTCCTGGTCAACGCGAGCCTGGGCCTGTATGCCAAGCTGCTGGAAGACCGCGAGGCGTTCAAGGCCCAGTACGGCCGGCACCGCTGGGTGGCGTTCTGGTCGGGCCTTGTCACCGTGCTGCGCGGCGTCCGGCCCTGGTACCTGCACATGTCCTGGCATGGCAAGCAGCGCGACATCCGCACCCAGACCCTGTTTGTCGCCAACAATTCGCTTCAGATGCACCAGGTCGGCCTGGCCGAGGCCGATGCGCCGGAGCAGGGACAACTGGCAGCCATCGCGCTCAAGCCACAGAGCGCCTTCGCCATGCTGGGCTTGCTGGCGCGCGGCGCACTGGGGCGATTGGGTGACGCCGACAGCGTGCTGAGTTTCTCATTCGAATCCATGTCGGTGCGCCCGATGCGCGGCCGCGGTCGCGTCAAGGTCGCGACCGATGGCGAGATCAACTGGCTCGACATGCCGCTGGACTTCCGAGTCGCGCCCCAGCCGCTGTGGCTGCTGCGCCCGGACGTGGCGCCGGAACTGGAGGCGACGCGGCAATGACCGTGCTGCTGCAGATTTCCGATACCCACTTCGGCACCGAACAGGCGCCGGTGGTCCAGGCGCTGGAGCAACTGGCCCACGCGCAGCGCCCCGACCTCGTGGTGCTGTCGGGCGACATCACGCAACGCGCCACCTGGGTCCAGTTCCGGGCGGCGCGTGCGTTCGTCGACAGGCTGGACGCCCCGGCGCTGCTCGCCATCCCCGGCAACCACGACATCCCGTTGTTCGCACTCGCCACGCGGCTGCTCAATCCCTATGGGCGCTACCGCGAAGCCTTCGGTCCGTCGATGGCGCCCGTCTTCGATTCACCCGATTGCCTAGTCATCGGTGTCAACACGACGCGCTGGTACCGCCACGAGGATGGGGAGGTCTCGGCTTCCCAGATCGAGCAGGTCGCGCAGGCGCTCGCGCTTGCCACGGCGAAACAGTTGCGCGTGGTGGTGGTGCACCAGCCCGTGGCGGTGACGCGGCCGGAGGATGCGTCGAACCGGCTCCACGGTCGCGACGTAGCGATCGCGCGCTGGTGCGCCGCCGGCGCGGATCTGGTGCTGGGTGGACACATCCACTTGCCGTTCGTGCGGCCACTCCTGCACGACTTCCCGGACTGCGGTCGATCGACGTGGGCTGTGCAGGCCGGGACGGCAGTGTCGAGTCGTGTACGCCGGGGTGCGCCGAATTCGGTCAACCTGATCCGCTGGACCGGCGGCCATCCGAGACGCTGCGTGGTCGAGCGCTGGGACTGTGCCACCGACGGAGCGCGCTTCGAACTGGCAGGCGCTGAGACGTTGCCGCTGGGCGAGGTACCCTTGCCCGATCATGGCCGCTGAAGCATCGCCGCTGGTGTCGTGGGCACAGCTTGTGGGCCAGCATGCGCTGGCTCTTTTCTTCGTCGGACTGCTGCTGGCGGTGGGTGCGAGCGGCCTGGGTTGCGTGCTGCTGCAACGGCGCCGTGCGAGGCGCGATCAGGACGATCCCAGTGCGCGGAACGTCGGTCGACTGCTGGGAGGCTATGCGACAGGGTTCCTCCTGATCGTCGGCACGGCAAGCCTCTTCGCGGTGATTGCCCGGCGGCTCGGTCCCGGCCGCACGATGGGCCTGGCCGACCAGGCGCTGGCCGATGGCATCGGCAGCCACACCCCCGCTGCAGCGCTGCGTGCCTTCGGCCTGTTCACCCACCTGGGCGACCCGATCGTTCTGGCTGTCCTGGGCGCGGTCGTGGCCTTGTGGCTCTGGCAGCGACAGGCGCGCCTGCTTGCGGCCGGCTGGGTCATCGCCCTGGGTGGCAACGCCTTGTTGAACCCGCTCCTCAAGCAGGTCTTCGCGCGCGCCCGGCCATTGCACGAACTGCAGGTTCCACAGATCGAGGGCTACAGCTTTCCGAGCGGACATAGCTCGGGTGCGTTGGTTGCGTACGGGATGCTCCTGTATGTCGCGACGCGACTGCTGCCCCTGCGCTGGCACGCTGTCGCGGTTATGGCAGCGGTTGGCCTGGTGCTCACCATCGCCTGCAGCCGCGTGTTCCTTCGCGTCCACTTCGCGAGCGACGTGGCAGCGGGACTTCTGTCCGGACTTTCCTGGCTGGCGGTGTGTGTCGCAAGCCTGCAGTTTGTCCGGCACCGTCATGCGAACCAGCCACGCGGGCCACGACGATGACCAACCGCCAGGCAATGGTCATGAGGTGCGTCGCTTTTCTGCCTGCATCGATGCTCGCTGCAGCGATAGGATATGCGCAGGGTGTCGTGGGGGACGTCGCCGCCGGCAAGGCTGCATTCGCTGCGTGCGCCTCTTGCCACCAGGTCGGCGCCTCTGCACGAAATGCGTTCGGTCCCCAACTCAATGGCTTGATCGGTCGACGAGCAGGTGGTGCCGCTGACTACAACTACTCGCTTGCCATGCGCCAATCGCAAGTCATCTGGTCCGAGCAAACGCTCGCGGCCTTCATCAAGCGCCCGGACCTGGTGGTGCCTGGCAACAAGATGCGATTCTCGGGATGGGGCTATGACGAGAAGAAACTGGCAAACCTGTTTGCCTACCTACGCACCTTCCCTCCGAACCCGGCAGCGAATTGAATCTTAGAGATCTCCCGTGAGAACTTTGCAGCCGGATGGCTGACAGACTCGCATGCTGGATGCCCTTCAGAATCGGCTATTTGTCAGGGAATCTGTCATGGTTGCTCGCCGTTTGAACGCTCTCTATCTGGCCGTGCTTTCAGCGTTGCTGTCGACGGCCCTGGTCAGCGGCTGCGCCTTCGGCGAGCGCGGAACCGCCCAGGCCACCCTGCCCGCTGTCGACCTGGCCAGCTACATGGGCGAATGGCAGCAGCTCGCGCACATCCCGAACTGGTTCCAGCGCAAGTGTGTCTCGGACACAAGGGCGTCCTACCGTCTTCTTGCATCGGGTCAGGTCGAAGTGCGCAATGAGTGCCGAACCAAGACCGGGACCGATTCGGTCGTCGGCGTTGCACGTCCCCGGACTGGCGCTGTCGTCGAGTCCGGTCGACTGCAACCCGCTTCGCTGGAGGTCGCCTTTGCACCGGAATGGGTCCGGTGGGTGCCCCTGGTCTGGGGCAACTACGACATCGTCTATCTGTCGACCGATCGGCGCGTGGCGATCGTCACGGAGCCTTCGCGTCGGTACATGTGGGTGTTGTCGCGCACGGGCAAGATCGCGCAGAGCGAATGGACCGCGGTAGAGCTTCGCTTGACGCAGTTGGGCTTTCAGCGGGATCAGTGGGTCAGGGACGCCGAATGAAGTCGCGCAAGCGCGCAGCATGACACGCGGCGGCAAGAAGCGGGACGTGCAGACGACACAGGGATCGCGCTGATTCCTAGCATCGGTGGCATGAAGAAGCCATCCCTGTCGCAGCGCCGGCGGCTCATTCCAGCGCATTTCCAACCCTTGCTGCGCGCATTGATCGCGGCGGCGGGCATCGGCCTGTTGCACACCGGTACCTCAGCGCAGACCGCGTTCTACGCCACGCCCGCAGCCGGCCAGATCGGCCCGCCAGGCACCCTGCTGCGCAGCGAGCCGATGCACTGGGGCGTGCCACCCGGCGCGCATGCCTGGCGCATACTCTATGCGTCGACCGGCTTGCATGGCAAGCCAATCGCAGTGTCGGGCATGGTGGTGGCGCCGGATGGCGCGGCGCCTGCCACAGGGCGACCCGTTGTTGCATGGGCGCATCCGACCAGTGGCGTCGTGCCGCGCTGCGCGCCCTCGCTGGCGTGGTCCGCGATGCGCAGCATCCAGGGACTGCCCGAGATGCTCGCTCGCGGCGAAGTCGTCGTCGCGACCGACTATCCGGGCCTTGGCACGCAGGGGCCGCATCCGTACCTCGTCGGTGCGAGCGCAGGCGCGGCCGTGCTCGATTCGGTCCGCGCGGCGCGACAGTTGCAGGAGGCACATGCGGGTTCACGCTTTGCGGCGTGGGGCCATTCGCAGGGAGGCCATGCCGTGCTGTTCGCAGGATTGATGGCCGCGCGCTATGCGCCTGAACTGCAACTGGTGGGCGTGGCCGCCGCCGCACCGGCCACCGATCTCGAGACACTGATGCGCGACGACTTCGATTCCACCGGCGGACGCAACCTCACGGCCATGACGCTGTGGTCATGGTCGCGCGTCTACGGCGCGCCGATCCAAGCCGTGGTCGCGCCGAGCGCGATGCCCACCGTCGATGCACTGGCCGACGAATGCATCGAGTCGATCTATGACGTGCTGCGCCGCCAGCACACCGGCAAGGGCCTGGCGAAGACCTTCCTTACCGTTCCGGACATCACCCGCGTCGAACCTTGGCAGACGCTGATGCGCGACAACATCCCCGGCCCGTTGCCGCCCAACATGCCGCTCATGCTGGTTCAAGGCGATGCCGACACACTGGTGCTGCCGCAGGTGACCACGTCGTACATGCGCAAGCTGTGCGCCAGGGGCAGCAACGTGACGATGCTCACGGTGCACGGCGACGGTCATGGCTTCGTGGCACGCGATGCGGCGCCGCAGGCGGTGGGCTGGATCGCGGACCGGTTTGCGGGCCGGCCGGTGCGGAACGATTGCGCTGCGGTCAATGTGGCCGTGACGAGTTGAATGCCTCGTCGTTGCTCGGCCATTCACGGTCACAGTCTCAGTTCGCCGCGTCCTCTTCGCGCAGCAACAACACGATCAGCACCAGCATCGCGCAGGTCAGGAACATGACGGCCTTGGCCTGCCCGTTCCAGATCTCCGACTGCCACATGCAGAACCATTCGCCGCCGACCACGACGAAGCCGACGAAGTACAGCAGGAAGACCAGCGTCAAGCCGCTGGCCGCGAGCGACTTGGCTGCGATGAAACCAACGCGATCGTGACGCGTGCGGAACAGTCTCCAGGCACCCGCGAAGCACAGCCCGCTCATGACCCATTGGGTCGCGATGATCATCCAGTAGCCCATTGCCTGGACCGTCGGGTTGGTGATGGCGCGGTACTTCAAGGCGTTGTCGGGGAACACGGTGTCCATCGACAGCACGTGCTGGACGAAGTGCCAGTTCGAGTCGTAGTCGAGGATGTTGCCAGTCGCGACGAGCAGTGCCCAGAGCCCGACGGCGAACACCATCGATGTCTTCAGCAGCCGGATGGTCATGTCAGTGCTCCATTGCGCCGCGCGGCGCGCACGTGTCAGAAGGTTGCCTGGAAGGGCACGCCGCCCGCGACCTGGCATTCGCCACTGCCGCCGCCCGACAAGCCTGCCTCGGGCTGGTTCATCTGCAAGCGGCAGCGCATCGAGCGGCCGGACGAACTCTTCAGGTTGGCGATCACCTTGCCGCTGTAGGCCGTGGTGAACTGCACTGTGTCGAAGCCGCCCATGCCTGTCCACCCGCCGTACGGCCAGTCGGACCAGCCCATCGGCCAGGCGTCCCACATCGGGGCCAGCGCCTCGGTCACGGTCTGCTGCGTGACCTGCATGAAGCGGCCCTGGTAGGTGGCGTCGGGCGTGGTCGCCGTCATGTTGCCGTCGATGGAACCGTCGCGGCTTTGCCAGGAGAACAGTACCGGTTGCACCGGCTTGCCCTTCTGCACGATGTCGCCGCCGCCCATGCCGCTGGTCGCGCAGCCTCCGAGCAAGGAAAGGGTCGCCGCCATGGCGCTTGCTGCGAGCAGCGGTGTGATCTTGAAAGTCATGATGAAACGTTGAAATGAAGTGGATGAAGCTGCACGGATCGTATTTTTTGGCGTCGCGCGCGTGTTGTCTGCGCGTCCCGCTTCTTGCATCTGCAGGTCAAGCCATCGACCCGGCGCCCCACACGCAAGCGGCAAGTACGAGCGCCCCCACAAGGTCCGTGAGCATCGCGAAGTTCTCGCGCGCATTGCGATGCGCTTGCATGGCATGGTTGATGCCGGCGAGTCCGAGGAACACGGCGCCAGCGATTGCAGCGGGCGCGGCCCACGCCGGCCACCACAGGCTGAGGATGCCGATGGCGCCAAAGGCGGTGTTCGCAAAGCCCAGTTCGCGCACCAGGAGCAATGCATCGTCGCCTTCGATGCCGAGGATCTGGCGTGCTGTGAAGGCCGGATTCAGCATCTGCCGCAGCCCCGCGCTGCCGAGCCGCGCGCCCACGATCCAGAAGGTGAACCAGCGCAGTGCGAGCGCCCAGTCCAGCGCGGCATGGTGCGCGAGCACCGCGAACGCGATGCATGCCGCAGGCGCGATGAACATCAGGACCGCGACTAGGATGAAGTAGCTCATGGTGTGCGTTCGAACGATGGATGTGGCGCAGGCTCAGCCAGCTCGCGCAGCGGAAAGAAGAAGCTCGCGGCCGCAAGCCCGAGCACGCCGCCCAGCAGCGTCTCCCACAGCCTGGCCGACAGCAGCAGCACCGAATGCTCACCGCTGGCCGCCAGCGTGACCACCAGCGTGAAGGTGTAGGCGCCGCAGGCCACGTCGTAGCGCTCGGGCAGCGCCACCGCATAGACGATCATCGCCACGGCCGCAGCGGCCCACACGGCGATGGCGACATGCTCGGCCAGCGGCAGGCAGGCAAGACCCAGCGGCAGGCCGATCGCGGTACCGATCACGCGTTGCCGGATGCGCGCCACCGTGCCCGCCGAGGTGTTGGCGATGACGAAGGTACAGGCCGCCAACGCCCACACCGATTGGGTCAGTCCGAGCTTGCCATCGAGGACCACGATGGCCAATGCGGCGAGCGCGGCCTGCAGCCCCATGATGGCTTCTGTCTGGAGCCAGCGCCGCGGTGCGACGACCGGCGCCGGGGCCGCAGGCACCGGCTGCTCGGCCGGCCCGCTGAGCATGCGCGGAACGATCGATGCCACGGCGGCAATCACCCCGGCAATGGCAATCGTCGGAAAGTCCGCACCCGTCAGTTGAAGGCCGTAGGCCAGCAGTTGCCCGATGAAGAACTGCGCACCGATGCCGCTGCCCAGGACGCCCCAGCGCTTCGCATAACCCACCACAAAGGCACCGAGCACCAGCGTGCCTTCAGGCAGCGCGGGGCCGCCGTGTGCAAGCCAAGGCGTGAGCACCGCCGTGAAGCCAGCGCCGACGATGGCACTGGCCGACAACAGGCCCAGGTCGCGCGCCGATTCAAGGCGCGTCGCGCGTCCTTCGCAGACGCTGGCCCACAAGGCGAAGCCGCCCGCCAGGAGGGCGAGCGGTGCATGTTCCGGGGATGCGCTGGTCGCGGCCAGCGCCGCGCCCATCAGCGCGGCAATGCCGTAGGAGGTGACCAGCCGCAGTCCCTTGACCCGGCGATGCGCGCCGGGGTCGATACGGTCCAGCCAATCGATGACGGACATCCGTGGCACGCGAGTCACCGCGATGCCTCCTTCTTACCAGCGGCGGCCTTGGTGGAACTCGTCGGCGATCGCGATTTCGTTCTGTGCCTGTTGCAGCAGTTCCACCGCACGGCCGGCGTGGCCGCCGAAGGTCGGGCCGTTCACGTCCTGCGCGGAGCGGATGTGATTGATGGCCGCCTGCATTGCGTTCTCGGCCTGCTGGAAATTGGGATGCGACAGCGCGAAGGACGCGGCGCAGGCGCTCAGGGATGCGATGCACAGGGCGCCAAGGACAAAGCCCTTGACCTGGTGTTTGAACTGGCTCATTTCGGTACCTCTTGGGTTGGTGATGAATGGATGAACGCGTACGAAAACGTACGCCGTTGAATTTAGGAGTGGCGGTCGATGCGCAGTGGCGCATGCATCCCAATTCGTGCCTGTGCGTCCCGGCAAGGCGCTCCAACGCCGTCATGCGCTCGAAGGCAAAGCCGCATGAAACGCTGGGGCATGAATTGGGATGCTCCGGCCACACGCCGGGCGCATCGATTCCTACCATTTCTTCACCGCCCCGATGCAGGTTCGCAAGGCGCGGCAAACCTTTCCAACCCAACTCGCGGGCATTGCCCGCCCGCCAAGGAACCCCGACATGAACGACCTTCCCGCTCCCCTCCTCCAGCCTGCCAGGCGTGACCGCTGGCAACCGTTTGCTGTCATGGTCGTCGGCGCCGCCGCGTTGTCCTGCGCCATGGCCGTGCGCGCTGCCGATGGTCCGGCCATCCACATCAACGACGCCGGCATCGAGTACGCCAGCGGCGGCATCGGCATGGGCGAGGCCAAGTTGATGAAGCAGGCCGCCAACCAATGGCCGGCGAGCTTCGAGTTCGCGATCCGCGACGGCAAGGGCGGCGCCTTCGCATCCGACGTGATCGTCAACGTGCGCGACAAGTCCGGCGCTGCGGTGATGACCGACGTGGTCTCGCACGGCCCGTTCCTGGTCGCGCGCCTGCAGCCGGGCCGCTATGACGTGCAGGCCACGCTGGCCGGCCGCACGCTGAACCAGCGCATCAACGTGCGCGTCAACTCGCCCGCGCACAGCGTGTTCGTGTGGCCGGCCGGCACCGACATGAGCGTGGGCTCCTGAAGTGAGCGTCGAGGTGATCGTCAGCACGGCACGGCCGAAGCGCGAGGAGCCGATCATCCGCATTCCCGCACTCGGGCTCACCGTCCGCGTGCGCTTTCCGTTCGAGCCCGAGAAGGCCCAGTCCACGGTGATCGAGACCACGAACGCGGCGGGCTTCGGCCCACCGCTTTATCGGCGCGCCGAATCGGAGACCTTCGAGATCGTGACCGGCCGCTACCTGTTCGAGGTCGATGGCCGGCGCTTCGTTGCGCGGCGCGGCGACCTGGTGCGCGTGCCTGCTGGCGCTTCGCGGGCTTTCGTCAACGTGACGGGCACCGGGGCGCGGCAGCAGGTGATCATCGAACCCGGCATCGACGCGGTGCAATTCTTCAATGAACTGGCCGTGCTGCTCGATGGGCGCGGCGTGGACCGCGCGGAACTGCACCGCTTCGGCAAGCGCTGGGGCCTGGCGTTGCTGGGACCGTCGCTGAAGGTGGCGCGCAGCGAATTCGACGACGGAGATGGCGGATGACGGGCTCTGTATTCGTCGAACTGCGCTTCTGGGTCGCGGTGATTGTCTCTTTCGTCGTGCCGCTGTGCCTCTACCTGTCATTGCGCAAGCGCCGTGCGATCTCGCCCGCATCGGTGTTCTGGCTCGGCGTCACGCTGATCGTGATCGCCGCGGCCGACGTGTGCATGCTGCATGGACTTCAGATGGCGACCAGCAAGTCGACCTCGCGCTTCGACAACTTCTTCGACTCGGAGCTGGCGGTGGGTTTCTACCTGATCCCGGCCCTGTTCGGCGGCATCGGCATCGACTTGGTGTCGAGCGTGTTCCGCCGCCATCTGGAGGCAGCGGAGCATCGCTACAAATCGGACAAGAAGACTCGTTGAGCCCTCAGTGACAAAGAGACCCGAGCCAGCGATCGAATCGCTCTTCCCCGCTGCCACCCGCCGGCAAGCGCGCCAGTTCAACCGCACGCGGCACTTCCCGCGGGCTATACCCGAACTGCGCACGAAAGGCCTTGCTGAAATGCGCCGCGCTCTTGAAGCCGTGGTCCTCGGCCAGCCGCGCGATCGGCTGCCGGTCGCTGGACTGCGCGAGGATCTGGTGCACGCGGGCCAGCCGCCGTTCCTTGATGTACTGCGACACGCCGCCGAGCGGTTCGAACAGCCGGTACAGCGTCGAGCGCGACACGCGCAGCAGCTTGCACAACGGGGCCGCCGCCAACTCGCATTCGCCGAGGTGCTCCTCGATGTGGCGGCGTGCCCGACGCAGCAGCGCGCCATCGATCGCCACACCCGTGGTCAGCGGGTCGATCGCGGTCGGCGCAAGGCTCGCAGCCACCAGGCCGACCGTGGCCGCGGACAGCGCCGGCAGTTCTTCCGGCGCCGCGTCGGGCAGGCCTTGCAACAACGCAGCGAGGTGATCCGACAGCAGGTTCGAACAGGCGTTGTCCGGCGACAGCCCATGCAGCCGCATCGGCTGCGGCAAGGCCGCGTCGAGCGTGTCGCGCGGGATGTAGAGCACCGACGTGGAGCACGCCGATTCGCTTTCTTCCGGCAAGGCCATGTCGGTGATCACGAAGCGACCCGGCGCCAGCGATACCTGCCGCCCCGCCGCGTCCAGATGGAACTCGCCCGAGCGCAACAGCAGAAGCCGATAGTGATCGAGCTGGTAGGACTGGATGTTGCGCTCGCGCCGCATGCGGTTCTGCACCGGCCCGAAAGTGGCAGAGCCGACGATCAGCTCGGACATGCGCCACATCGTCACGTCGGCATGGAACTGCGCCTCGTCCACGTCGTCGGCCAGGTGCATGTCCCAGCTCTGCGAGAGGGAGCCGCGCCAGTAGTCCAGCGCTTCCCGCGCCGAGGTCGAACGGGAGTCGAAATGCATGTGCGGAACGGGGGAGGAACACGCCAGAGTCATGGAAGAGCACCGTTGTGAATGCGATGGGGAAATTCTAGGAATCGGTCTTCCAGCCGTCTCAACGCCACGTATCAGTTCTTGCCTGTGCGTCTCATGCGGCATTGCATTCAAGCGCGGAGGGGGCGCAAGGTCGTTGGCAACATTGCCACAATCACCGGATGCGAACATCCACCGATTCCTTCGTCCGCCGTGTCCGTGGCCACCTGGAGGCGCTTCCCGAGACGGAGCGCAAGCTGGCCAATTTCGTGCTCGAGTTTCCCGGCGAGCTGGCGGGCTATGCCGGCAATGAACTGGCGGAGCTGGCGGGCGTGTCGCCCTCCACCGTGAGCCGTTTCATCCGGCGCATCGGCTACGAGAACTACGAGGAAGCGCGGCGGCACGTCCGCGAGGAAAAGCAGTCGGGCTCGCCACTTTTTCAATCGTCCGGCGCAGGCCGCGGCGACCTGGTGCATGCGCATGCGCAGGTGTCCGCCGCCAACCTGGGCAGCACCTTCGAGCGGCTTGGCGATACCCAGATGATGGACATTGCCAAGGCCATCCTCGGCGCCGGGCAGGTGCTGATCTTCGGCAGTCGCAGCAGCCACGGCTTTGCCATCTACCTGCGCTGGCAGATCATCCAGGTGGTGCCGCGCGTGACGGCCATTCCCGGCGCGGGTGAAACGCTGGGAGAGCACCTCGCCGGCGTCAGCGAGCGAGACTGCGTGATCGTCTTCGGCATTCGCCGGCAGACGCGCCAGATGAATGCGGTGCTGGAAGCGGCCCGCCAAGCGGGCGCGAAGATCCTGTTCATCAGCGACCAGACCTCGCCCGACTACCCGGGCGCCACTTGGTCGGTGCAATGCGATTGCCGCGGCACCGGCCTGCTCGACAACCACGTCGCCGTGATGGGCCTGTGCGACCTGATCGCGACGACGGTCCTGGATGCGTCCGGCGCGGCAGGACGCAAGCGCCTGGCAGCCATCGAGCAGGCCCACGACGAACTCGACGAGCTCTGAGGCACATCAGGGTTTTCACTTGCAATAATAATTTCACTGTTACAGACAACGTGAAATCGTAGTGCCACAATCCGGGCTTCCGGATTGCTTTGGTTTTCAAATCCTTCAAGGAGCTACGACATGGCCGGTGGACCTGCTCTTTCATCACCCGTTTCGCCCCGCGTGGCGGAGCTGGACCGCGCGCTCGACCAGATCGGCGTGACGCGCTCGCATCACACGATCATCTTCCTGATCCTCATTGGTTGCCTGTTCGACGCCTTCGAGCAGAACGCCGTGGGCATCGTCGGGCCGATGCTGCGCGAGCAATGGGGTCTGGGCGCCTCTGACATCGGCCTGCTGAACACGGTGACCTTTGGCGCCGCCGCCATCGGGCGCATCGTTTCAGGCTTCGTCGCCGATCGCTATGGCCGCCGCGTGATGCTCAGCATCGACCTGTTGCTGTTCACCCTGGGCGCCGGCATCTGCGCCGCGGCGCCGAACCTCACCGTGATGGCCCTAGGCCGCGCCGTCGTGGGCTTTGGCCTGGGCGGCGAGATCGCGATCGCCGTCACCATGCTGTCCGAGTTCTGCTCGACCAAGTTCCGCGGCACGGCGGTGGGGCTGGTCAACGTCGGCGCTGGTGGACTGGGCAACTTCCTGGCACCGGCTTTCGGTCTGCTCGTGTTCACGATCTTCCCGGGCGAGAGCAGCTGGCGCTGGCTCTTCGTGTGCCTGATGGTGCCGGCGTTGCTGGGCGCGTTCTATCGTCGCTACATCCCGGAGACGCCGCGCTTCCTGCTGTCGCAGGACCGCGTCAAGGAAGTCAACGTCGTGCTCACCAAGCTGGCCACGGGCAGCCTCAGCGCCAAGGTGAAGGTCGGGCACGCGTACATCGCCGATGACGGCACCACCACCCCCACCGCGAAGGTGAAGGTGCGCGTGACCGAGATCTTCCGCGGTGCGCTGGCACGTCGCACGATCCCGCTGTGCATCACCATCTGGATGGCCTATGGCGCTCAGTTATCGGTGCTGACGCTGATGCCGACGATCCTGGTCGGCCTGGGCTACACGGTGTCCAAGAGCCTGCTGTTCACGATGATCATGCAGAGCGGCAGCCTGCTGGGCGCCATCGCGGCCTCCGTGCTGGGCTTCAAGTTCCCGCGCAAGCGCGTGCTGACCATCGGAGCCCTGTGTGCCGGCGCGGCTGCACTGACGATCGGCTTCCTGGCCCAGAGCATCGTGCTGGTGCTGGCGGCTGGGGCGATCTTCCAGTTCTTCGTGCTGCTGCTGAACACGACCATCTGGATCTTTGCGCCGGAGCTGTACCCGACCAAGGTGCGTGCGTTCGGCACGGCCTTCATCCTCGCGACCGGCACGGCCGCAGGCGCCTTCATGCCGCTGGTCGCGGGCCGGCTGCTGGATGGCTTCGGCGTCGCCGGTGTGTTCGGCATGGTGGCGGCGATGTACGCGATCTTCACGGTGAGCGTGCAGAGCGTGCCGGAAACGTACGGCCAATCGCCCGATGCCATTGCCCTGCCCTCCGAGGAGGAGGCCGGCCATCACGCCATCGCGCCCTCCCCTTCGCGGGCCTGAACGACAACGCCGAGCCTGGACAACTTTCTCATGCGCGACATTCTTTTGATCAACCCCAACTCGTCCGAAGCGACCACCACGATGATGGTCCGGATCGCCAGGGCCGAGCTGCCTGCCGAGGGCTTTCGCGTCACCGGCGTCACCGCCAGCCGCGGTCCTTCGATGATCGTCAACGAGGCCGAATTGGGCGCCGCGGGCCTGGAGGTCGAACGCACATGGCGGGACGGCGGAACAGCCTGGGACGGCGTCATCATCAGCGCGTTCGGCGATCCCGGCATCGAGCGGGTGCGACGCACTAGTCGCGTGCCGGTGGTCGGCATCTGCGAGGCATCGATGCTGGAGGCTGCCTTCAACGGCCGCCGTTTCGGCGTTGCGACGGTCACGCCCGATCTCGTTGCCGCCATCGATGGCCGTGCGCTCAAGCTGGGGCTGGAAGCGCACTACACCGGCGTCCGGCTCACAGAGGGCGATCCGCGTGCGCTGGCGGCCGACCCCAAGGCGCTGGACGAAGCACTGGCCGCAGCCGTTCGCCAATGCATCGACGAGGACGGCGCCGAGGCGGTCATCATCGGCGGCGGTCCGCTGGGCCAGGCCGCGATCAACCTGGCGGGGCGCTTCGGCCATGTGCCGCTCATTGCGCCCATTCCGGCGGCTGTGCGGAGATTGCGGGCGCAGATGCGGCAGGGCGTGGGTGCGGTCAGCGAGGCGTGAGTCAAACGACTGCGATGCAGGCAGGAGCGGACTTCACGTCCTTCGGTCCTGGATGCCGCCGATGCAGAGGTACTTGATCTCCACGTCATCCACACCCGTGGCGCAAACCTCCGCGGTCGCGCCCCGTGTCGTCGGCACCGCGGTCACGCGGCTCAACAAGTTCCTCGTCGGCGGTACGTAGTTCCACGTCGAGACCCCTCGCGCAAAAAGCTGGTTGACGAGAACTCAGGTTGAGGGCACAACGCGACGACGGAGAGAAGACTCTTCTCTCCTCCTCCAGGAACTGCCATGAAAAAGCTGATGCCGAAGAAGTCCGCACGTGCCCTGCCAGCCGCCGCCACGGGCGCGCAGGCCATCGGCACAGCCGCGTTGGGCTCCGTCGTGATGGGTGCCGCTGCGCTGGGTGCATTCGCCGTCGGTGCCTTGGCCATCGGACGTCTCTTTGTGGGGCAGGCTCGAATCCGTCGTCTGGAGATCGACGAGCTTGTGGTCCGTCGTATTCGTGTCATTGAACAGTTGACACCGCCAGTGTCAAAGGTTGACAGCGTCATCGACAGGTCCAGCTAGGCGCACGGCCGCAACCGCTCGACAGGCGCCCGAGGAAAGCACGTGCTTCGGAAAAAGGTGCTCGGCCTTGGCGTTCTCGGCGTCTGGTGGATCACGATGCCGCTTGCCGCAGCGGCACAACAACCCGGGAAGGTCTACAGGATCGGCGTTCTCAGCCTGACTGCGTTCGACGGCACCACGCTTGCCAAGGTGATGGCAGAAGGGCTCGACAGGCGCGGCTATGTCGTCGGCCGAAACATCGTCATCGAGGACCGGTTTGCCGATGGGAGGGTAGACAGGCTGCCCGCGCTTGCCGCGGAGCTTGTGAGCCTGAAGGTCGATGTGATCGTTGCGGGAGCGGCCGTGGCCATTCGCGCTGCCCACAACGCCACGAATACGATCCCGATCGTCATGGCATTCAGTGGCGAGGACCCCGTCAAGAGCGGGTTCGTCGCCAGCCTGGGGCGGCCCGGAGGCAATGTGACCGGTGTGACTGCGGTCGCTCGCGACCTCGCACCGAAAACGCTCGAACTGCTGCGCGATGCCGTGCCCGGCATTGCCCGGGTCGCGGTTCTCACCAATCCCGCCCGGCCCGAACACGCCGAATACCTGCGCTTCGTCCGGGCGGTGCGGCCACAGGGCATGCAGTTGCAGGTGTTGGAAGCGGCGGGGCCAGATCAGTACGAGGCAGCGTTCGCAGCCATGACCCAACAGCGCGCCGAAGGGGTCGTCATCTTCGGAGATGTGATGTTCACCCGCGATTCGCCGCAGCTTGCCGAACTCGCGCGGCGGCATGCGTTGCCATCCGCCTATCTGCATCGGGCTTTCGTTGTCGCGGGCGGGCTGATGACCTATGGCCCCGATCTGCGTCAGCTTCTCGATCTCGCCACCGACTACGTCGACAAGATCCTCAAAGGCGCGAAGCCGAGCGCGCTGCCAGTGCAGCAACCGACCGCATTCAAGCTGGTCATCAACGCCCGGACCGCGCAGGCGATCGGGCTCGCAATTCCGCACGCGCTGCTTGTGCGCGCAGACGAAGTGATCCGATGAGAACTTGTCGCTGACTCGTCCGATACGAAGTGACCCTGCGCCGCGCCCTGCTCGTGATCGCCCTCCTGCTCGCCACAGGCGCCTGGATTGCCGTCGTCTACTGGATGACGGGGATGACGCACAAGGAGTCGCCTTGGCTCGACATCGACCTCAACACGGTACCACCGGGCAGCCCCAAGTTCTACACCTTCCAGGGGACGCCGCTGGCCCTGCTGCGAACCACCGACGAGATGCTCGACGACCTGGAGGCCCAGACCGCCCACACCTGGAACCAGCGTCCGATTGCAACCCCGCGTCCAGCGTTCTTCGTCTACGCCCTGGTGGGGCCGGTCGACGGATGCGAGGTGGAGCACTCGCCCCTGGGCGCGGATCGCTATGCGCCATCGCGCCCGTGGCAAGGCGGCTACTACGACACCTGCCGCTTCGGCGAATGGGACTACGCCGGCCGCGCAATCAGGCAGTACGCGGACCAGGACCCTCGACTGCTGCGGATGCCCGATCTGGATGTTCCGGACTTCGAGCTGAGGGAGCAGCACATCCTGCGCATCACGCGTGCCGCGAAGCGATAGGCGCTACGCAGGCGCACGCCCCGCCGCCGCCCCCTTGGCCGCGGCCTTGCGCTTGCGATACTCCGCGAACTGCGTATCCGCCAGCACCCCGATCAGGATCACCGACCCCATCACCGCGAAGTTCAGCGAACTCGGAATGCCCAGCAGGTTGACCAGGTTCTGCAGGATCTGAAGCAGGATCGTCCCGAGCACCACGCCGACGATCGACCCTTCCCCGCCACGCAGCGAGAAGCCGCCCAGCACCGACGCGGCAATCGCATACAGCTCATAGAAGTTGCCGTGCGACGAAGGCGAGATCGAGCGCGTGTACATCGCGAAGAAGATGGCCGAGATGGCAGTGAGCACGCCGCAGATCACATACGACGCGACGATCACGCGGTTGGTCGGAACGCCCGAATAGCGCGCCGCCTCCTCGTTCTTGCCGACCGCGAACAGGTAGCGTCCGAACACCGAGCGGTGCAGCACGACCCACATCACGACCGCGATCACGACGAAGGCGAACATCGAGTGCGGGATGCCGAAGGTGCGGCCGGTCGTCAGCCACTCCAGCGTCGGGAAGCTGTCGCCGAAGGCAAAGCCCGCCGTACCGTCAGCGGTGTAGTAGCGCGCGGCACCGCGATAGATCAACAGTCCGCACAACGTCACGATGAAGGGCTGCAAGTGCAGCTTGGTGATAAGCAAGCCATGCGCGAGGCCCATCACCGCGCCGAGCGCGAGCATAATCCCCAGCGCCACCGGCCAGGGCACGCCGTGGTTCACCATCAGGTCGACGAACAGCACCCCCAGCAGCGCGATGATCGATCCCACCGACAGCTCGATCCCGCCGGTGATGATGACGAAGGCCTGCCCGATCGCGAAGATGCCGAACAGGCCCACCAGGTTCGCGGTGTTGGCGATGTTGATCGGCGAGATGAACAGCGGGTTGATGATCGCGACGACGGTGCCGACGACGAGGATCAGAATCAGGAGGCCAATGTCTTTTTTGAGCATTTGTTGAAGGCCTCAGTGGACCGTGTTGCCCGTCGCGAGCCGGAGGACTTCGTGTTCGCTGAATTGGGATCGCTCGAGGAAGCCGCTGATCGCGCCCTCATGCATCACCGCGATGCGGTCGCTGAACCCGATCACTTCTTCCATGTCGCTGGAGATCATGAGGATGGCGACGCCAGCATCGGCCAGGTCGCGCAGCATCCGGTAGATCTCGCTCTTGGCGCCCACGTCGACGCCGCGCGTCGGCTCGTCGCAGATCAACACCCGCGGATTCATCGTCAGCCACTTGGCCAGCACGACCTTCTGCTGGTTGCCGCCCGACAGCGTGCCGGTGTGGACACGAACCGTGGCGGCGCGAATGCCGAGCCGCTCCTTCTGGCGCTCGGCCATCGCGAGCGCCTCGCCCTCCTGCACCAGCCCGCCCTTCGACGTGCGATGGAGGTTGGGCAGCAGGATGTTCTCGGAGATGGAATCGTCGAGCAGCAGGCCGCATTGCTTGCGGTCTTCGGGCACCAGGAAAATGCCGTGCGCAATCGCGTCGCGCGGTGTCGAGAACTGGACCTTCTCGCCCTCCAGCGTCAACGCCCCGCCGGCAAGCGTGTCGATGCCCGCCAGCGCACGCGCCAATTCGGTCCGGCCGGCGCCGATCAGGCCCGCCATGCCCAGGATCTCCCCGCGCCGCAGCGTCAGCGACACCGGTCGCCCGGGCCACGTATGAGTCTGCGCCCCGTCGATCTCCAGCACGCCCGCACCGGGCGGCGAGGCCGGCGGCAGGTACAGCGCCCGGAGGTCGCGGCCGATCATCATGCGGATCATCGCCGGCGGCGAGATCTGCTCGCGCGCCAGCTTGCCGACGAGCTTGCCGTCGCGCAGCACCACGACCCGGTCCGCGCACTCGCACAGTTCATTGAGGCGGTGCGAGATGAAGATCACGCTGACGCCGTGCGCCTTCAGGTCGGCAATGACGCGCATCAGGCGGTCCGTCTCGGACAGTGTCAGGCTGGAGGTCGGCTCGTCCATGATCACCAGGCGCGAGTCCAGCGACAGGGCCTTTGCAATCTCCAGCAACTGGCGTTGCGCGATCGACAGTTCCGACACGGGCGTGTCCGGCGTGAAGTCCACGCCCAGCACGTCGAGATAAGGCCGGGTCTGGTCGTGCAGCTTCCTGCGATCGACCAGCTTGAGAAAGCCGCCACGCAAGGGCTCGCGGCCGATGAACACATTGGCCGCCGCATCGAGGTTCTCGAACAGGTTGAGTTCCTGGTGCACGAAGGCAATGCCGGCCGCGATCGCGTCGGCCACCGACAAGGCGTCGACCCGATTCGCATCCACATGAATATCGCCCGACGACGGCGCGACCACGCCACCGAGGATCTTCATCAGCGTCGACTTGCCCGCGCCGTTCTCTCCGACCAACCCGATGACCTCGCCACGCGACACCTCCAGCGACACCTGGTCGAGCGCCGTCACGCCGGGATAGGACTTGGTGATTCCCGTGAGTCGGAGAAAGGGCTCAGTCATCGTGCAACAGAAAAAAGAAAAGCCGGCGTGGTCGCCCGCACCGGCCTGGATTGCACGATGGATTACTTGCCCAGGGTCGCCTTGAGGTTGGCCGAGAAGGCGTCGACATTGGACTTGTCGATGACCTTGGTCGGCACGATGATGAGCTTGTCCGCCGGGATCTTGGACTTGTCGCCTTCCAGGTAGGCAGCCATCAGCTTCATGCCCTGGTAGCCCCACTCGTACGGCTGTTGCACGACGGTGCCGGCAAAGCTGCCGTCCTTGACGGCGCCCAGCGTGATCGGGTCTTCGTCGAAGGCGATCACGGTGATCTTGCCGACCTTGTTCGCGGCCTTCAGCGCCTCGTAGATCTTCGGCGGGTTGTACGAGTAGAAGCCGACCATGCAGTTGATCTCGGGCTTGGCCGCGAGCACGTCGTCGACGTTGCTGCGCGCCTTGGCGAAGTCGACGTCGTCACCGCGCACGTCGACCAGTTCGATGCCCTTGCCCGCGACGGCCTTCCGGAAGCCCGCAATGCGCTCCTTGGCGTTGTCCGCGCCGAGGAAGCCGACGAAGCCCATGCACTTGGCGCCCTTGGGCAACGCCTTGATGGCGACCTCGCCGGCCTGCTCCCCGGCCAGCGTGTTCGACGAACCGAGGTAGGCGATGCGGTTGCTGGTCGGCGCGTCGCTGTCGGTGGTGAACAGCGGCACCTGCTTGGCGATCCGGTTGAAGGCATCGACCGAGGTCTTCGGGTCGACCGAGGAAATCATGATCGCGCTGGTGCCGGCCGCGACCAGGTCGTCCATCAATGCGTTCTGCAGCGCCGCGGTGCCTTGCGCCGGGTACCTGAACTGAAGCTCGTACTTGGGCAGTTCCGCCTGCGCCTTCTTGACGCCGGCCTCGGCCAGCTTCCAGAAATCGGAAGAGGCGTTGACGATGAACGCCAGCTTCTTCTTTTGTTGCGCGGCGGCCGGGGTTGCGGTCAGCGCCAACGTGGTGGCAAATGCCAGGGTCAATGCGGAACAGAGGACGGAACGACCAGCCTTGAGCATGTGTGTCTCCAATTCAATCTGGAATTTGGAGCTCGAGAATCGATCTCCAGCGGACCGCGTCGGGTCGCGTTTCTTGTCCGCCGGACATGCTATGCCCAGATCATCAAAAACTGCAATACGCGTTCTATTGGTGCTTTCCTTCATGCCGGCGGTCAGCTTCGCACAAGCTACTTGATGTCGACCGTGACCTGCTGGATGTCCCCGTTGAACTTGAACGGCGCCTTGTACGCGGGCGTCACCGGCTGGCCGGTGTCCTCGCCCACGCCGAAGGTGTCGATGCCGAAGCGGCCGCCCACGGTGGCCTCCATCGAGCCCGTGCCGACCGTCTCGCCGTTGACCTTCAGCGCGATCTTCGCGCCCTTGCCGCGACCGCCCGCATAGTCGAAGTCGAGCTGGATGGTGGACTCGCCGTCCGGAAGGGGCTTGCTGCTCTTCACGACCGTGTGCTCGTCGAAGTAGTTGTAGTCGAAGATCGGCACGCCATCCTTCACGTAGAGGGTGATGCCCGCGGCCACGCCCCCGAAGGCCATGATGACGCCCTGGGTCTTGGCGCCCTCGCCCTTGACCTTCGCGTTCAAGGTCCAGGTGTTGTTCTTCATCGGCGGCGCCGCAGGCTCGGGAATGCGGATCGCCCCGGCGGCATAGACGAAGTGCTTTCCGCCCGGGTCCGCGCCGGGCACGGGCGGCTTGGGCGAAGACAGGCGACCGGCACCGCGGTCATCGAGCGGATAGACGCCGAACTTCTTCGCCGCCACATCGAACTTCGCCTGGAGTTCGGCCAGCTTCTTCGGATTCTTCGCAGCCAGGTCGTTGGCCTCCGAGAAGTCCTCGTCGAGGTTGTAAAGCTCCCAGCGGTCCTTGTCCCAATTGCCCGGCGCCAGGTCCTGCCGCCATGGCAGCGTGTGCTGTGCATCGGCCTTCCAGCCGTCCGCGTACATCGAACGGTTGCTGAAGATCTCGAAGTACTGCTCGTTGCGACCCTTGTACTTGGGGTCCGTGAAGCTGGCGAGGAAGGATTGCCCCGCCAAGGGCTTCTGAGCGATGCCGTTGACCGTCTTCGGCATCTTGATGTGGGCGGCCTCGAGGATCGTGGGGACCACGTCCACCAGGTGCACGAAGGCATCGCGCACCTTGTCGTCATGCTTGATCCTGGCGGGCCAGGACACCACCATCGGATTGCGCGATCCCCCGAGGTGCGACGCAACCTGCTTGACCCACTGGAACGGCGTATTGCCGGCCCAGGCCCACGCGACCGGATAGTGCGGCTCCGATGCCGGCCCGCCGAGCTTGTCCAGGTTCTTCAGCACATCTTCCAGCGGCGAGTTGATGCCGTTGAGGCCCTTGATCTCGTTGAGCGTGCCATCCGGCCCACCCTCTGCCGAGGCGCCGTTGTCCCCCACGATGTAGATGATGAGCGTGTTGTCGGCATCAGGCAGTTCCTTGACGGCATCTTGCAGGCGGCCGATCTCATGGTCCGCGAAGGCAAAGTATCCGGCGTAGTTTTCCATCAGCGCGGTGTAGACCTTCTTCTGGTCGGCGTTGAGCGTGTCCCAGGGCTTGACCCAGTCCGGCCGCGGCGTCAGCTTCGTGCCGGGCGGGATGACACCCATGTCGAGTTGCCGCTTGTAGACCTGTTCCCTGTAGGCATCCCAGCCCATGTCGAACTTGCCCTTGAACTTGTCTCGCCACTCGGCCGTGACATGGTGCGGCGCATGCATGGCGCCCGGCGCGAAGTACATGAAGAAGGGCTTCTCGGGCGCGACCGCCTTGGAGGCCTTCATGCGCGCGATGGCCCTGTTCGTCATGTCGGTCATGAAGTGATAGCCCTGCTCGGGCGTCTTGTCAGGCTCGACGGGCGTCGTGTTCTCGAAGAGCACCGGGTAGTACTGGTGCGTCTCGCCCGAGTTGAAGCCGTAGAAGTAGTCGAAGCCCATGCCCGTGGGCCAGCGGTCGAACGGACCGGCCACCGTCTGCTCCCAATCGGGCGTGTTGTGGTTCTTGCCGAACCACCACGAGGTGTAGCCGTTGTCGCGCAGCACCTCGCCGATGGTCGCGGTGGTGCGCGGGATCATCGTCGAGTAGTTTTCATAGCCCGTCGCCCATTCCATCAGGAAGCCGCTGTTGGCGGTGTGATGGTTGCGCCCGGTGAGCAGGGCAGCGCGCGAGGGGCCGCAGATGGCGGTCGTATGAAAGCGGTTGTACTTCAGCCCTTGCGCTGCCAGCTTGTCCAGGTTGGGCGTGGGGATCAAGCCACCGAAGGTCGAGGTCTGGCCGAAGCCGACATCGTCCAGCAGGATGATGATGACGTTGGGCGCCCCCTTGGGGGAACGGGAAGCGCGGAGCGGTCGGGCCACGCGGGGGTCTGTGCCCAACCGGCATTTGGAGCCATCAACACAGACGAAAGCAGCAGCGAAATGGCCTGCCGTTTCCGAAGCGCACCAAACAGCGGAAGCGTCACCGGAGGCTCCTTTCAATGCGCCCTTGGCGCTCGACTCAAGGCATGGGAAGTCTCGACCTTGCGAGGTCGCGTCGGTTATTTGAACCGCTCGAAATTGTGGGCGCAAGACAGAAGTCACTCGAAATGACGACGGCCTGCAAACGAGCGTCGATACCTACAAGGGCAGGCCTTGCGCTGGTGTCAGACGGCAACTTGTGCTTGTGTCGGACAGCGCGCGCAACCGCGTGGCGCCGCCTTGAATCTGGTCTGGCATTGCGACGTCGAAGCCACTCATCTGATCACGTCGTCCGCGCGCAAGAGCAGCGCAGGCGGAACCGTGACGCCAATGGACTTCGCGACCTTGAGGTTGACGACAAGTTCGAGCTTGGTCGGTTGTTCAATGGGCAGGTCTCCCGGCCTCGCGCCATTGAGAACCTTCGCGACAAATTCGGCTGCCCTGCGGTAGATGTCAACGAAGTCGGCACCGTAAGACAACATCGCCCCGAACCCGGGATACAGCGCAAGCGTCGGCAGCCGCAGATCGCCAGCCAAGGCCAACCACTCATCACGCAAGACCTGGTTGATCTGGGTCGGCCCGATCAGCAGGGCATCCGGCGGTTCCCGCCGCAATCCAGCGGCGACCCCGTCGAAGTCGTCCTTGGCATTGACATGGAGATGCCGCAATTTCAATCCCAACGATCGCGCGGCTTCGTCAAACTCGACCGTCAGGGCATTGACCCCGGCCTCACTCACACCCGCCTTCAGAAGGCAATCCGGGCAGCGCGCAATGGCAATCAGTCTGCACGTGGGCACAGCCGCCTTGAGCAGTTCGAGCTGCTTGGGGATGAGTTCGGTGCCCAAATTAGCCAATCCAGTCACCTGGCCGCCGGGATGCGCGAGGCTCGCGGCAAAACCCGCCTGAACCGGATCGCCGGTTGTCGTGACGATCGGCATGGTGCGACTCGCCGACAGGACCGCCCGCACACCCGCCACATTGCCGGCGACCACGGTATCGACCTTGAGCTTCACCATCTCGGCAGCGAAATCGACGTAGCGTTCGTTCCTGCCATCGGCGAAGCGCCGCTCGATGACCGTGTTGCCCCCTTCCGAAAAGCCAAGCTCTCGCAGCCGGGACACGAGTCCGTTCATGATGCGCGTCTCAGCCGGCGTGTCGTATCGGGGGCTCGTGGAGCCGAGGTAGCCGATCCGATAAATGCGGCCTGGCACTTGGGCCCGAGCGGCAAGTGTCGCGATGAACGCGGCCATGCCGCCGATGAGCTTGCGTCGATCCATCATCTTGATCGCTCCGCCTCGCGTTCTTCCGGAAAGGGTACGCCTTCTCCGCACTTGCCGCCGCAGAAAGCCTAGTCCGATCCGCCTGACCTCGCGCTGACAACCGGGGCCAGCGCGAGTCCATGGTTCCTACCCCGGAATGTTCGGCTCCACCAACTGCGCCAGCGCGATCAGCGACTCCTGCCATCCCAGGTAGCACATCTCCACTGGAATCATGTCGGGGATGCCCTCCTGCACCACCGACATGTCCGTGCCGCAGGACACGGCCGTCAGCGTCACCGTGGTCTTCATGGTGCCCGGCAGGTTGGGATCGTCGAAGCTCGCGTCGTAGGCGACGCGCTGGCCCGGCACCAGTTCAAGGTACTTGCCGCCGAAGGAGTGGCTGTGGCCGGTGCCGAAGTTGGTGAAGGACATGCGCCAGGCGCCGCCGACCACGGTGTCCATCGTGTGGACCTGGCCGGTGAAGCCGAAGGGCGGCAGCCAGCGCTCGAAAGCGCTGCGCTCGGTGAAGGCGCGGTAGATCTTGTCGGGCGAAGTGCGCAGCACGCGGTGCAGGCGGACGGTGTTGGTGGCCATGGCTTGTTTCTCCTTGAACAGTTGCAGAGGACGACCCTCATTGGATACGACGAATGAGCGTGCCCGGAATCGACATCAGTCACCGACGGCAGCGGTCCGGATCGTGCCAGCAGCTTTCCCGAGGGCTGGCTGCGCCCGGATGGCCTGATCTACGGCGGAACGTCTCCTTGCCTGCCGCGACGACCAGGCGGCCCTGCGCGAAAGGCGTGCGCCCCCTGCTCCTGGCACCTGTGCGTCAAGCCTGCAAGGGAACGGGGCATTTTCTGTCACGGCATTGCCATAGGCCGCCCCTAAGCTTGCCGCTGTCCCATCCGGACACTGCTACCCGAGTCACTCAAAAGAAAATGATCAACCTCTCGCCCATCACGAAGATCCTCACCACGACTGCCGTCGCATGGCTGCTTGCCAGTTCCACGCAGTCGCGCGCACATCAAGAAGCCCAGCGACAGCCTGCTGCCGCGCGCTGACGCGAGGCCGGGCTGCCGTCCCGGCACCCCTGGTCCCACGCGACCGTCATATTCCTTGGCGCCGATCGCCCCATCTCAAAGCGAGCCAGCAATGGGACCTGGACGACAGTGGTACGACTTCGAGGTCACATGCGATGCCGACCCGACCTGGCTGCGCCGCCTCGCCGGCCGCATCGAGACCGGGCGGCATTCGGTCAGCGATCCGGCAATGGGGATGCTGGGGACCTGAAGGCCACGAGCCCCAGCACGCCCATCGCCACCGACAGCCACACGATCAGCCGCGCCGTCTCCGGCGGCCCGGCGCAGGCGCCCACCAGCAACCCCGCCAGCGGCTGCGTGAGGTTGTTGAGCATCACGATGACGCCGGTGGTCTTGCCGTAGTCCGCCGGCGGAATGATCTTCTGCCGGCTCGCGCGGATGAACACGTTGAACATCTTGTCGAAGCCGGTGATCAGCAGGAAGCCTGCCGCATAGCCCCAGTGGTCGGGCGCCACGCCGGTCAGCAAGCCGCCGACCCCCATCGCGACGAAGCCCATGAGCCCCAGCGTCTTCACGGCCAGCGACGCCCTGGCAATGCCGAGCAGGATCACGATGGTCGCGAGCGCCCCGAGCGTCTGCAGCCCCGCGTAGTAGCCGGTCGAGCGTCCATGCAAGCCGGTCACCAGCGCGGCCGACGACGCGAGCGTGACGCCGACGATCAGGTTCACGCCGGCCGCCAGCACCACCAGCCGCTTGAGTCCCGGCAGATGCCAGACATGGCCGAGCGCGATGCGGACCGGCTGCCACAGCGGCCCGCCCACGGCTTCAGGCTCACGCAGGCGCAGGTCGCTGATCCGCCGCCAAGCCACCGTCGCGATATCGGCCAGCAGGAACAGCACCGCGGCCACGCCCACGACACCCTGCCACGGCCACCACGCCAGCAAGGCCGCGGCAAGCATCGGCCCGAGCATGAAGCCGGCCTGGTCCGCCGCCTGCGACCAGGCCAGCACGCGATCGAAGCGCTCACCCTGCGCGGCCATCTGCGGCAGCATCACCTCGCGCGCTATCATCCCCTGCGTGGTCAGCACGCCGCACACCGCAGACAAGGCCACGAGCCAGCCGATCCCGCCCAGCCACAAGTCGCCGACCACACCGACAGCGCACATCGTTGCGCGCAGGACTTGACTGGCTTGAAGCAGCTTGAGCGGCGACTTGCGGTCGCAAAGCGCGCCACACACCGGAAAGGACAGGTAGCGCGGGAAAGCCTCCACCGCAAAGGCGAAGCCCGACCACGCGACGCTCTGCGTCACCTGGAACACCACCAGCGGCACCAGGAACAGCAGGATCTGGTCGGCCAGCTTGGAGACGAACAGCGACGCGAGGAAGACGCGGAATCCCACGAGTCCGGCTGCCTTCAGCCGACGGGGTCGACGACCGGCATCGGCGGAACGCCCCTTGCCTCGATGGCCTCGCCCGCGGCCAGGCAGAGATCCTCGCGGAAACGCCCGGCCACGAGTTGCACGCCGACCGGGCTGTTGCCGACCATGCCCGTCGACACCGTAAGCGCGGGCAAGCCGGTAAGCGGCAAGGCGATCATCGTCATCTGCGCCTTCCAGACGCGCGCATAGGCCTCAGTGCCCTGCAAGTCCAGGTTGGCCGCGAAGGGCAGCTCGGCGCACACCGGCAACAGGACGACCGGATAGCGTTCGAGGAACAGTTGCCACTGCCGCGTGATGGTGGCGCGCCGGACCAACGCCGCCGAAAGTTGCGCCGCACCGATGTCACGCGCGACGCCCGCCTGCCCTGCCAGCGCGGTGATCGCACCCGCATCGCCCTCGCGCTCGGCCGCCTTCACCATGGCCTCGTAGCCGTCGCCCATCCACAGCGTGACCTGGCTTTCGACGGCATCGCGAAGCGGCGGCAGCGCATCGACCTCGTCCACCGTCCAGCCCGCGTCGCGAAGGCGGCCCACTGCATCGAGCAGCGCCTTCACAACCTCGGGTTGGGTGTCCAGTCCATCCGGCCGCAGGCACATCGCGACGATGCGCGGCGCGGCCGGTCCGACCAGCGGCGCGGGGCACCACCACGGATCGCGCGCATCCGGCGCGGCCATCGCGGCCAGGCCCAGCCGCAGGTCATGGATCGTGCGGGCGATCGGGCCGGAGACGGCCGTGATCTGGCCGCCGATGGTGCGCTCGGGCAAGGCTGCGTTGAATGCCGCGATACGCCCGAGCGTTGGCCGCAAGCCATGCACGCCGCACGCATAGGCCGGATAGCGGATCGACCCCGCGATGTCCGTGCCATGCCCGATGTGCCCGATGCCCGCCGCGACCGCCGACGCCGCGCCACCGGACGATCCGCCCGGGGTGAGCGCGGCGTCACGCGGGTTGAGCGTGGTGCCGTGCAGCTTGTTGCCCGTGAACCAGCGGTAGCTGAAGGCCGGCGTGTTGGTGCGCCCGACGATGACCGCACCCGCCTTCAGCAGGCTGTCGACCACCGGACTGTTCGTCGAAGCGACCAGGTCCTTTTGCAGCGTGACACCGTTGGTGGTCGCGAAACCGACCTGGTCGATGTTGACCTTGACCGTCACCGGCACACCGGCGAGTGCGCCTGCTTCCTCGCCACGCGCGAGCGCCGCATCGATCGCACCCGCGCGGCGCAGCACGTCATCTGGCCGGCAGTCGACCACCGCATTGAGCTTGGGATTGACGGCATCGAGCCGTGCCAATGCAGCCTGCGCCGCTTCGGTCGCCGACAGCTTGCGCTGGCGGATCAGGTCGGCCACGCGGGAAGCGGGCAAGCGCCAGATGTCGGTCATCGGTTCGGAACTCCGTGAGTGGTGTGAAGACGCTCGCAAGCGCGAGTCGGATCGTATTTCAACAGCTGCCACTGTGCTGTCCCGCAACAGATGCACGTTCAACCGGTGTATCGGACTTCTGGTAAACATCGGACATGCAAACCACGATTACAGGCCCGACGCGGGCAACCCTCGCAGCGACCACACTGATCGACAGTGACCACCCCAGCGTCGTCGACTTCGCAGCCGAACACGCTCAGGGAACGAACGACCGCGAACGCGCCGTGTCCCTCTACTACGCGGTGCGTGACCGCTTCCGCTACGACCCGTACCGCGTCGACCTCTCACCGCACGGCATGCGGGCAAGCCAGGTGATCGAACAAGGATACGGCTGGTGCGTGCCCAAGGCCGCCCTCCTCGCGGCCGCTGCGCGCGCCGCCGGCATTCCCGCGCGGGTCGGCTATGCGGACGTGCGCAATCACCTGTCGACGCAGCGCATGCGCGAGACCATGCAGACGGACATCTTCATCTGGCACGGCTACACCGAGCTGTGGCTGGATGGCGCCTGGATCAAGTCCACACCCGCGTTCAACGTCGAGCTGTGCCAGCGCTTCGGCCTGCTGCCGCTCGAATGGGATGGGAAGACCGATTCGCTGTACCACCCCTTCGATGGCGAAGGGCGGCGCCACATGGAGTACGTCGGGGAACGCGGCACGTTCGACGACATGCCGCTCGAGCGCATCGTGAGCGACTTCGCGACGACTTATCCCGCGTGGCAAGGGCTCGCCCAAGCGGGGGTGAGTTTCGACGCCGACGTGCAACGGGAAGCGCGTTAGGCAGCCCTTGCGGGCTCGCTTCGTTGCCGCCTCAGGAGATGCAACTCAGCTTGAGCGATTCGATGCCCCCGCCAAAGCCCAGGCGCTGGATCAAGCCACCCGCGCGGGTGTTCGGCGCGAAGGTGACCGTGCGATCGCGGAACATGCTGTGCTCGTAAACTTGCAAGGTGGCCTTCGGCCCGACGGAGACACTGTCGATCGCGCGCTTGAGCGCCTTGGCCGATCCCTTGTCCATGGTCTCGATCACGGCCGGGCCGACCAGCGTGGCCATGTCCCCCTTGAACTCGCGGTCCGAATAGAACTGCGCCCAGCAACCCGACGCCATCGCCGGGTCGTTCACCTGCACCGGAATCAGCAGTATCGTCGGGTCGGGCTGGTTGGCGGCGGTCGTGGTGGGCGACGTGCTGCTGCACGCGCCGAGGGCCAGCGTGATGGAGACGAGGGCGGCGGCGGAGAAAGCGGTGCGTTTCATGGAGGCTGTGGGCTTTGTGGGTCAATGGAGCTCGACCGTAACGTGCGCGGCGCTGCGGCTGAAGGGCGGCTTGCGCGTCATGTCGTAGGAAGAAGCCGCCGGGCCCCGTCCGATCGGCCATCTCCCAGCGAGATGGCACGTTCTCCCATCGGTATGAATTTCGCGAGTTAACCCGATAGGGCCGATCGCGCGGCGGATCAACCATGGCGGCCTGGCAAACAAGCAAGACACCATGATGACCACCAGCTCTCTATCGACGCCGCTAGGCGGCTCCGTCTCTCTCTCGGCCGCGGACGCGGTCTATCGCAAGGTCAGCTGGCGGTTGATACCGCTGCTGTTCGTCTGCTACATCGTCGCCTACCTGGACCGCGTGAACGTCGGCTTTGCCAAGTTGCAGATGCAGGATGCGCTGCAATTCAGCGAGGCGGTGTACGGCCTGGGCGCCGGCATCTTCTTCATCGGGTACTTCATCTTCGAAGTGCCAAGCAACGTCCTCATGCACAAGGTGGGCGCGCGCCGCTGGATCGCCCGGATCATGATCACCTGGGGCCTGTTGTCGGCGGGCACGATGTTCGTGGATTCACCGATGACCTTCTACGTCATCCGTTTCTTCCTCGGTGCAGCCGAAGCAGGGTTCTTCCCGGGCATCATCCTGTACCTCACCTACTGGTACCCAGCAGCCCGCCGCGGCAAGGCGACGTCGCTGTTCCTGGCCGCGATCCCCTTCGCCGGCATCCTGGGCGGCCCCATCTCTGGCTGGATCCTGCAGGGCATGGCCGGGATCAACGGCTGGCAGGGGTGGCAATGGCTGTTCCTGTTGCAGGGCCTTCCCACGGTGGCGCTTGGGCTTGTGATCTGGCGCTACCTGGACGACCGGGTCAAGGATGCCGCATGGCTGAGCCTTGCAGAACGCGAGCTGATCGCACGTGAAATCGCCGCGGACAACGCCGGCAAGTCCGAGGTCAGCATCTGGCGTGTGATGGCGCAGGGGCGCGTCTGGTTGCTGGCCCTGGTGTATTTCTCGTTCGTGTCCGGTCTCTACGGCATCTCCTTCTGGCTGCCCAGCATCATCAAGGCCATCGGGGTGAAGGGCGCGCTCGACATCGGCCTGCTGAGCGCCATTCCGTGGACCTTCGGCGTGGTCGCGATGTACCTGACGGCGCGCAGCGCAGACCGTCGCCTCGAGCACCGCTGGCACTCGGCCATTGCCGCGGTGGTCGGCGCGGCCGGCCTGCTGATGAGCGTGGCAATGCATGGCAGCGCCGCCTGGTCGATGGTCGGCCTGACCATCGCGACGATGGGCATCATGTCGACGCTGCCCGTGTTCTGGGGCATGCCGACCGGCTTCCTCGGCGGTGCAGCCGCAGCGGCCGGCATCGCCTTCATCAACTCCTTCGGCAACCTCTCCGGCTTCGCCGCGCCCTTCATGATCGGTGTCATCAAGGATGCGACGAAGAGCACGGATGCCGGCCTGCACATGCTCGCGGCGCTGCTCGTGATCGGCGCGGTGCTGGTGCTGCGGGTCAAGCCATCGGCCGCATCGTCGGCCGCCTCGACGCACTGACGTCACTCCCCTCCGCGGGCGGGTTGCCCGCGCCTCATCTCTCTTCAGGAAAAAGATCATGGATGCCCATGTGATGGACCCCGTGCGCCCGTCTGCCGCCGATGCCGGCCGCCGCGCACCCTCCGCAGAACTCATCGCGGCCTTGCGCAACCGTTTCGGCGCGCGGCTGTCCACGGCCGCCAGCGTGCTGCTGCAGCACGGCAGCGACGAGTCCAGCTACCGCCCGCTCCCGCCCGACGCCGTGGTTTACGTGCACAGCACCGACGAGGCAGCGTTCGTGGTGCGGGCCTGTGCGCGGGAGCGGGTACCGGTCATCGCCTTCGGTGTCGGCTCTTCGATCGAGGGCCATCTGCTGGCAGTCGAAGGCGGTGTCTGCATCGACTTCTCGCAGATGAACGAGGTGCTCGCGATCCGCACCAGCGACCTCACGGCCACCGTCCAGGCGGGCGTGACGCGCAGCCAGCTCAACGCGGCACTGGCCGGCACGGGCTTCTTCTTCTCGGTCGATCCCGGAGCCGATGCGACGGTCGGGGGCATGGTGGCCACCGCCGCCTCGGGTACCAACACCGTGCGCTACGGCACCATGCGCGACAACCTCGTGAGCCTCACGGTCGTGACTGCGCAAGGCGATGTGATCCGCACCGCATCGCATGCCCGCAAGAGCTCCGCCGGCTACAACCTGACGCAGCTCTTCTGCGGCTCCGAAGGCACGCTGGGGCTCATCACCGAGGCGACGGTGCGGATTCACCCGCATCCCGAAGTGGTGGCTTCGGCGGTCGTGCATTTCCCTGCGGTGCGCGCCGCCGTCGACTGCGTCATCGAGTCGATCCAGCTCGGCGTGCCGCTGGCGCGCGCGGAAATGCTGGACGCGCTGACCATCCAGGCCGTCAATGCGCACAGCCGCACGACGCTGGCGGAGAAGCCCACGCTGTTTCTCGAATTCGCCGGCAGCCAGGCGCAGATCGAGGAGCAGGCCGCGGTCGTTGCCGAGATCGCGAGCGGCCATGGCGGTGGCGAGTTCCAGTGGGCCAGCCTGCCGGAAGAGCGCTCGCGCCTGTGGACGCCGAGGCACCACGCCTACTTCGCTTCGCTGCAACTGAAGGCCGGCAGCCGCAGCATGACCACCGATGCCTGCGTGCCCTTGTCCGCGCTCGCCGCCTGCGTGGAGGAAACATTGGAAGACATCGAGGCCCATGGCCTGCTGGCACCGGTGTTCGGCCATGTCGGCGACGGCAACTTCCATTGCCTGGTGCTGGTCGACCCCGACGATCCCTCGGAAGCGGCCGCCGCCGAGGCCTTCAGCCACCGGCTGGTCCAGCGCTCCTTGCGGCACGGCGGCACCTCGACCGGCGAGCACGGCGTCGGCCTTCACAAGATGCAGTACCTCGTCGAGGAGCACGGGCCGCACGCGGTCGCGCTGATGCGCTCGATCAAGCGGGCCTTCGATCCGCACAACATCTTCAACCCCGGCAAGGTCGTCAGCTTCGGCTGAACAAAGACCGACGCACAACACGTTCGAACCCACGGAGACAAGTCAATGCAATTCACACGTAGCGCCTCGTTGATCGCCCTGCTGGCGGCTGCCGGATGCGGTGGAGGGGGCCACAACAATGGCTTCATTGCCCCAGCCCCTGTCGCAGCCAACACGCCGGCACCAGCCCCTGCGCCCGCCCCTGCCCTCACGCTCTCGGAAAAGTGCCCCCTGATCCCGGGCCAGCCCCTGGGCAACGGGGCCACCGTGCAGGACGCCCAGGTCGTTGCCGCCACCGGTGCGCAACCCGAGTACTGCGTGGTGCATGCCAAGCTCGATGGCTCGACGCTACGCTTCGAAGCGCGCATGCCGACCAGCGGCTGGAACGGCAAGATCGCGTTTCTCGGCGGTGGCGGCTTCGATGGCGCCATGCCGGTCGCCACCGACCCGCAGTTCAGCGAATCGATCGTCAGCGAGCGCTACGCGACGGTCGGCACCAACGGCGGCTACGACTATCCGGGCGTGCGCGGCCTCGACTACTTCAAGGCGGCCTTCGCACTCAACCCCGAGCAACTGGCCGACTTCACGTACCGGTCCGAACACCGCGCACTGCCGGCCGCCAAGGCGCTGGTCGCGGGCTTCTTCGGATCGGCCGCTTCGCGCAGCTACTTCGAAGGCTGCTCGATGGGCGGGCACGATGCGCTGACGGAGGCCCAGCGCTATCCGGAGGACTTCGATGGCATCGTGGCGCGCGCGCCGGCCGGCAACATCATGGGCCTGTTCATGCAGTTCAACCGCATCTCCAAGCAGGTCCGCACCCCGGCCAATTCGCTCAATGCGGCCAAGCAGACGCTGCTCGCGAATGCCGTGCTGGCCCAGTGCGACAGCCTCGACGGCGCGGCCGACGGCATCATCGGCAAGCCCGAGGCTTGCCACTTCGACCCGGCGCCGCTGCGTTGCGCGGCCGGCGCGGACACGGGCGACAACTGCCTGTCCGACGCGCAGATCGCCACGGTCAACACGGTGACCTCGGCCATTGCCTCGGCCGATGGCGCCTGGACGCACCCTGGCTACAACCCCGGCGCCGAGAACTCTGCCAAGGGTTGGGGCGAATACATCTGGCCGAGCGCGGCCTTTGGCGGCAATTCCGTGCAGGGCCTGTTCTCGGACGGCTTCGTGCGCTCCTTCATCACGCAGGATCCGAACTACGACACGCTCTCCTGGAACTACGACGACTGGCTGCCGCGCATGGGCGTGGTGGGCGGCATGTTCGAGGCTTTCAACCCCGACCTGACGGCGCTGAACGCGCGTGGCGCCAAGCTCATCCTGTGGAACGGCACAACCGCTTCCTCGGTGAGCCCTCGCGATACCGCGCGCTACTACAACAACGTCGTCGGCGCCCTGGGACAAGCCAAGGCCGACCAGACTGTCGAACTCTTCATGGCGCCAGGCGTCGGCCACTGCTACGGCGGCGTCGGCCCCGACAAGGTCGACCTGCTCAAGGCGATGGCGACGTGGGTGGAGCAAGGCACGCCGGCCTCGGCGCAATCGCTGGTGCATCGCAAGGTCGACGCCAGTGGCGCGACGACGCTCGCACGACCGCTGTGCAAGTACCCGGCCTACCCGCGCTACAAGGGAAGCGGCGACTTGAACGACGCTGCCAGCTTCGCCTGCTCGACCTCCTGAGCCCGAACCGGTTCAGAATCAAGGCCGTGGAGCTTCGCCAATTCAAGTACTTTCTCGCGATCGTCGAGAACAAGAGCCTCTCTCGCGCTGCGGAGCACCTGCACGTGGCGCAGTCGGCCCTGAGCAAGCAACTGGCGGAGCTGGAGTCCGAGCTGGGCGTTCAACTGCTGTCGCGCAGCCGGAACGGCGTGACGACCACCGAGGCGGGCAAGGTCTTCTACGAGTACGCCCAGGGCATCACCAAGCAGATCAGCGATGCACGCGCGGCGGTGCTGCGGTCGTCCGACGCGGTGGTCGGTTCGGTGGTGGTGGCCTTGCCGCAGAGCGTCGCCGCGACGATCGCGATGCCGCTGATGCGCGCCGTGTCGCGCCGCTATCCCAACATCCTTTTCCATCTGAACGAGGAACTCACCGGCAACATGGCCGACCAGTTGCTGCTCGGGCGTGTCGACATTGCCGTCTTCACCGAGACCATGCCCTCGCGCGACATCGTCTTCACGCCACTGGTGGAAGAAGCCTTCGTGCTCATGCATTCGCCGCAGGACCCGATCGCGCCGGCACCGGGCGACATATCGCTCGACGAAGCAGTGGCGCAGCCGCTTGTCCTGCCGAGTGCGCAGCATGGCCATTGCACGCGATGGATCGTCGACGATGCCTTGAAGCGCGCCGGCCTTCCGCCCCAGCGCATCGCGGCGGAGATCAATTCCGTCTATGTGCTCAAGAGCGCGGTCGAGGCTGGTATCGGGCCCACGATCATGCCGCTGGGCCTCGCGCAGCGCGAGGTGGAGGAAGGACGGCTCGTCGCCCATCGCATTGCGTCGACGGACGTGGTGCGTGTGCTCGGCCTGTGCGTGTCACGCCACCTTCCGACGTCCAATGCCAAGCTTGCCATCTGCCGGCTGATCAGCGACGTCTTGCGCGATCTCTGCGAGAGCGGCCAATGGTCGGGCGGGCGCTACCTTGGCGCTGTCGCGCAGCGGGGTCGATAGCAGTCACTCCCCTGCCCTGGCGGGTTGCTTGCCGGCCTGTACCTGGCGCAGTTGATCGCCATCGACCTTCTCGCCGATGCGTCGCATGACCCAGCGGGTCCGGTCGGCAGGCGGTGACGTCGCCCCGAGATCGACAACCGCTGGCCGCTCGTCGACGTAGCGGATGGCCGCCGCATGGAGCAAGGTGGGCACCACGTCTGCATGCATCGCCTTCGCTGCATGGTTGGCGCGCAGCTTGTCCCATCGTGCGGCATTGCCGGCACGCCATTCATCGCTCGCCCAGATGACGGCCGGGACGCGCGTGTCCCATGGCGTTGGGTCCTTGAGCGCATGCTGGAAGAGCTTTCGCTTGTCGTCTAGCAGGTTCTCGCCGTGGTCAGGCGTGAACATCACGAAGGCGGAGCCACCCGCCTGCGCCACATCCGAGATCACGGCATCGACGAAGCGGAGGGATTCGGCTGTAGCGTTGTCGAAGGCGCGGCGGAAATCCGGCAGCGTGGAGGGATCAGGGAAACCGGACAGTTTCGAGCAATCCGCCGGGAAGGGAGCATTCGCCGCGTCATAGCGGTCGCAGTAGGAGAAGTGTGCGCCATAGGCATGCAGCACGATGAGCTTCCTGGGCGCGCCCAGCGCCAGCACCGACCGGAGCGATGGCAGCAGGGTTTCCCGATCGGTCCTCTTCGGTGGAAGAAACACGTCGGTGTTCGCGTCGGGCCAGGCAATGCCCCTTTCCTGGAGCGCGAGCCACCAGGTGCGGAAGCCCACCTCCTCGAAAGCCTTCATGAATGTGGCGTCCTTGCTGACCCGATAGGCACCGCCGGGCATGTCGCGCGAGACGAGCAGCGGGACGGACGTATGCGTGCTGCTGGAGCCTGACATGACGTCGCAGTAGATGATCGCGTCGCGGTGGCTCAGACCGACCTGCCCTGGCCCGCCGCAGGCACCCAGCCGGTCGGCTCGCATCGTTTCCCCGATGATGAGGATGTAGGTCTCGTGCTGCGGATGAACGCCCGCGCCTCGCGTGGCACCCCAGCTCGCGGACGCCGACCGGGGGTTGGTGGCCGCATAGGGCGACACGGTCGAGAGGAAGTTGTCGCGACCGAGCGCGGAAGCAGCGGCCACGGAGATCACATTCAACGGCCAGGCCCTCAACACGGTCTCATGGAAGACCGCGCCGACCATCATCGCAGCGACGGTGATCGCCGCGAGAGTCGCCCAAGCCCCTCTCCGGCGCGCCATCCGGATGGATGGCCTGCGGAACGCGACCCAGATCGGCGTGGCGAACAAGATCGCGGCCAGGGCGATCCACAGCACATAGGGCTGGATCACGGGCCACGCTTCGGCGGGGTTCGGCCGGATCAGGGCCGCCTCGAGAAGGTTGACGTCGCGCAATCGCTCGGCTGCCACAGCCAGCACGCCGAACAGCGCCGGAACGTAGGTGAGCGCCAGGAAAGCTCGAAGCCCCACGAGCGCCCGAAGCAGGCCGAAGAACGCCGCCGATGCGACAACGAGCCAGGCCGCCCTGGAATCCCAGGCGCGCGAGCCCCCATAGATCCAGAGGGCGGGGACCAGCAGGATGGCGGCCCAGGCAAGGTCGATCCGGCGCACGGCACGGTGCCGTGCGTCGAGCACCGGCGCGGATGTCCCGCGCGCTTTCCCCGGATCGCTGTGCTGCTCCATGACCTTCCACGCAGATGGCGGCAAGCGGGAAGATCGCCTGACCACCGGCACCGCGTCAAGCAAAAGCCGACGCGCCCGGCTAAGGAGCCTCTGATCAAGCCCTCCGCGGGGACTTGATCAGAGGCTCCCTAATCAAACAGCGCCAGCGACCCGTTCGGCGAAGTGCCCTCGATGGCCAGCATGCGCAACTTGGTCGGCACGCCGCTGCCCCCTGAAAAGCCGCCCGGCCGGCCATTGGCCGCAAGCACCCGGTGGCACGGCACGATGGGCGCGAACGGGTTGCGCCCCAGCGCCTTGCCGACGGCCCGCGCCAGGCCCTTGTCGCCCAGTTCCTGCGCCACCTCGCCATAGGTGCGCGTCTGGCCCGGGGCGATACGGCGGGCGATGGCATAGACGCGCTGGTGAAACTCGGGCACGCCGGTCATGTCGAGCGGCACCTCACGCAGGTCGCGCGAGCCGCCCTGCATCACGGACTGCACGCCCTCGATCGCGGCCTGCACGAAGGGTGGCGGTGCCGCATCCTCCAGCGGGCCCGTGCCGCGCAGCATCCGTGCCCGGGTGTTGGCCGGATGGGCTTCGGGCAGCTGCACGGCCACGATGGCCTGCGCATTCCACGCGATGCCGCAGGGGCCGATGGCGGTGTCGAACAGGGCGCAGCCACGTTCGCTTGTCTTCAGCGCGTCCAAGGGCATCCCCATCATTCAGCTCCTCCAATCCGGAAAGCCGGATCGCTGTGGAAAGCCGCGATTGTCGCCAATCCGCCGGCGAAGCGCCCCTGCGCCTGCCGCGGCTCAGGGTGTGCGCAGCTGTGCCCGCAAGGCGATGCCGATCTCCGGTCGCTCCAGAAACGGGTCGGCCGGATTCGTGATCGACACGATGTTCTCCATCCGGCTCCGGACGTTGCCGAGCGCCTTCGGATGGCTGAACACATAGAACTGGTTGGCGCTGATCGCTTCGAACACCTTGTTCGCAACCTCAGAGGCGGTGACCTTGCCGCTGCTGACCGCCTTGTCGCTCATGGCCTGGCCGATGAGCTGGCTCTTGGTGAGCTGGTCCTGCTTCGGCGCGTTCGGGCGGTTGCGCTCGCTCTTCGTGATACCGGTCGGTACGAAGTACGGGCACAGCAGGCTCGCGCCGATCTGGTCGGTGACCAGCGTCAAGTCCTGGTACATGGTCTCGGTCAGGCTCACGACCGCCGCCTTGGCCGCGTTGTAGATGCCCATGTTGGGCGGCGTCAGCAGGCCGGCCATGCTGGCCGTGTTGGTGATGTGGCCGCGGTATGCCGGATCCTTGGCCGCCGCCTCCAGCATCATCGGCACGAACAGCCGCACGCCGTGCACCACGCCCCAGAGGTCCACACCGAGGACCCATTCCCAGTCGGCCACGGTGTTCTCCCACACCAGGCCACCGGCGCCGACGCCCGCGTTGTTGAAGACGAAATGCGGTGCGCCGAATCGCGTCTTCACGTCGGCGGCCAGTTGCTCCATCTGCGCCGCGTTCGACACGTCGACCTTGCGCGCCAGCACCTGCGCGCCGGCGGCTTCCATCTCGGCCTGGACCTTGTCGAGCGCGTCCTGCTGCACGTCGACGAGCACCAGGTTCATTCCCCGCGCCGCGCCGATGCGCGCACATTCGAGCCCGAAGCCCGAGCCCGCGCCGGTGAGTACTGCCGTCTTGTCCTTGAAGTCCTGAATCATGAGTGCTGTCCTGTGATGTCTCTGAGATCGAAGAATGAGTTGCGAGGGCTATTGGACCGCTTTACGCCCGTGGCGGCTGTCGTTCAAGTGACGACGCGACCCGTGACCTTCTGAATGCCGCAGCGAAGCCGCGCGTCCCGCGACATCCGCGCGCTGAAATTCAAGCGGTGCGCGTGAAGCCATCGGTGCTCCACCCTTCGCTGCCCACGCCGTTGTGGACGAAGAACAGGCCTTCCGGGTCGTACCGGGCCTTGACGGCCTGCAGCCGTGGATAGTTCGTGCCCCAGTACTGCCGCTGGAAATCCGGCTCGAAGTAGTTGCTCTCGGAGACATAGGCGCCGCCATTCGGCGCGACCTTCCGCAACTCGGCAATGCCGCGCGCGATGGCCTGCGCCCGCACACGCCCTCGCGCGACATCCGGCTCATGGCCCGCGACACCGGGATAGGCCGGCTGCTCTTCCGCCCCCATGATGGCCAGCGCGAAGGCATCGAGCATCAATGGATTCGTGGCCGTATCCCGTGCCGCCGCGATCGCCTCGGCCGGTGCACCCGCCAGCCCCTTGTTGGTGTGCAGCCCGATGCCCGAATGCCGCGAGGCCGCGAACAGCGCATCGCACAAGGCCTCGCGCCGGTCGTCTCGCAACAGCGCCGCAGGCAGCCATGCCGAGTCGTAGCCATGCAGGAACTGCCCCGCCTGCCCCTGGTCGCCGGGCCAGAACACATTGGTCTTCGGCGCGCCAGGCCGGTCGTCGACCGCCATCACGCCCGCCATCCGCTTGAAGGTTGTCGCCGACCAGAACTCCCGCGCCGACAGCGACGCGATGAAGGGCGCCGATTCGAACCAGAACTCCCCCGGCGCACTCGCCACCGCATCGATGAAAGGCTGCCATGCCATCTGCGCCTGCCCCCGGTTCAGGCCCTGGAACACCATCGACACGCGCAGGCTGTTGTCCGGCCGCACGCGGATCTGCTCGCCCCAGTTCGGGTTCATCAGGCGCTTCGCATAGTGCTCGACCACCAGCCCGATCAGCCGCCGGTACGCCTGAGGCGACGTTGCCTTGATCGACATGTTGGCCGCGCCGAAATCCTCCGGCAGTTCGTGCACGCGCACGGTCACCCGCGTCACCACGCCCAGGCTGCCCCCACCTCCGCCCTTGAGACCCCAGAACAGCTCCGGATTCATGCACGCGTTGGCGATGCGCACCTCGCCATCGGCAGTGACGACTTCGGCCTCCAGCAGGCTGCCCGCTGCGGTGCCATATCGCTTCGAGAAACTACCGAAACCACCGCTCTGCACCAGCCCCGCCACGCCGACCGTGGTGCACCCGCCCCCTTGCACAAAGCCGCCGGCCTGCGTCGTGACCGCATGGTAGGCATGCGCCCAGATCGCACCGGCACCGACGCTCACCGCGCGCAGCGGCGCTGCGCTGCACCCGGCGGGAACGAAGCCATCGTGCATCTGGATCGCATTCATCCGACGCGTCCAGACCATCAGCGAATCGGCCGAATTCGAAGTGCCCTGGTAACTGTGACCGCCACCCTTCACCACCAAGCGCAGTTTGTTCTCCCGCGCAAAGTTGACGGCCGCGACGACATCGCCCGCATTGCGCGCCGCCACCGCATACACGCTGGGTTTCGAGGTCCACGCATCGACCCATCCCAAGGTCTGCGTGAGCGCAACGTCATCGCCGGAAAAGTACGGGTTCTTGACCGCCTTCAGCAACTGCGTGCACGCGGCACCAGAGGGCGCATCGATGCACCCCGGCCACGGCGATTGCACCTTGACCAGGGAACCACCAACGGCCTGGCCCAACTGCTGCCAACTCGCATCGGAAGGCCATCCGGCGTCCCCCGGCCGCACACGTGAAAACGTGGATGGCGCAGCCCACACGCCCAGCGGCGCGACCAGCGCACCGCCCGCGGCCTGCAGCAGGCGCCGCCTTCGCGTCGAATCGAGCTTCATGGCGCCCGATTCTGCGGCGAAAGCCCGCGCGCGTCAGCCTTGTTCCGACTTGCGCAGCACGTAGCCGATGCGCGGGAAGTGCACGTGCACCGTCCCCACGCGCTCGTTGCTGCGCTCCAGCGTGTAGTGCGTGCGCGTCGCGGCGACCAGCTTGCCGGCCGTCTCCTCCAGGCCGAAGCTCTCCGCGCGCACCGTGACTTCGCTGCCCAACGGGATGCCGTGGTCGTCCTGGAAGGTGCTGTCGGTCAGCAGCGTGTGGGGCTGCGCCGCCTTGGCCGCCGCGATGGCTTCCTCGGAGGTGCACTTCTCCGGCGCGCCGTGACCGATCGCGTACATGCGGTCCATCCAGTCGACCACGCCCGGCGTCAGGTCCAGGATGCCGCGCACCGAATCGATACGGCGCGTGTACCAGAGCGGGTGGTAGGCCGCGAAGTCGGCGATGCACGGCACTTCGCCGAGCAGGAAGGGCTTGTCGTCGAACATGTCCGAGAGCCGGCGCAGGTAGGACTTGTAGGCGCTGGTGGCGTCGGCCGGACGCAGGCGCGTCATGTTGCCGGCACTCATCTTGCCGCGGTCCTCGCCGAAGGCCTTGGCCGCCTCGGGCGGCGCCTTGGCGAACACCTCGGCCGCGCCCTTGGGCTGCAGCGCCCAGGCCATCGCGGCCCAGAACAGCGTCGTGTCGGCCCACTGCGCGAGGATGCGCGACAGGCCCTTCTCCGGCTCCGGGTACAGCGTCGGCTCGGGCTGCAGGTGCTCCAGCACGTCGGCGATCAGCGCCGTGTCGCAGTACATGTCGGCGCCGATCTGCAGGAACGGCGTCTTGCGATAGCCGCCTGTCAGCACCTCCACATCCGGCTTCGGCATGATCGGCGGGATGAAGACCGACTTCCACGGCAGCTTCTTGGCGCCGAGGATGAGCCTCACCTTTTCCGAGAACGGCGAGGTGGTGTAGTGGTGCAGGATCAGGTCGGCCATCGTGTTTTCCTTCGAACTTTGCTTCGAACGTGCAGCAGTATCGGCGCGCGCCACGAAGCGCGCATCCCGGGGGCGACCCTCAGATCAGCTTGACCAGCTGCTTGCCGAAGTTCTTGCCCTTCAGCAGACCCAGGAAAGCCTCCGGCGCCGCCTCGATCCCTTGCGCAATCGTCTCGCGCGGACGCAGCTTGCCGGAGCCCACCAGCGCGCCCAGTTCGGCCAGCGCCTCGGGCCACACTTCCATGTGTTCGCTGACGATGAAGCCTTCGATCTTCAGGCGGTTGATGAGGATCAGCGACGGATTGGCCAGCGGCAGCGGCGCGCCGTCGTAGCCGGCGATCATGCCGCACAGCGCGATGCGCGCGAAGGCATTGCAGCGCAACAGCACCGCGTCGAAGATGTAGCCACCGACGTTCTCGAAGTAGCCGTCGATGCCCTTGGGGCAGGCTTCCTTGAGCGCCGCGCTCATGCTCCTGACGTCCGGGTGCTGGCGGTAGTCGATGCAGGCGTCGAAGCCCAGTTCATCGGTCACGTACTTGCACTTGTCCGGGCCGCCGGCGATGCCGACCACGCGGCAGCCGCGCGCCTTGGCCAGCGCACCGAAGGCGCTGCCGACCGCGCCGCTGGCGGCGGTGATGACGACCGTGTCGCCCTCCTTCGGCGCGATGATCTTCACCAGGCCATACCAGGCCGTCACGCCCGGCATGCCGACCGCGCCGAGGTAGTGCGACAGCGGAACGTGCGTGGTGTCGACCTTCTTCAGCGAGCCGGGCTGCGAGGCATCGACCACGCTGTATTCCTGCCAGCCGCCAAAGCCGACGACCTTGTCGCCGACCTTGTACTTGGCGTTCTTGCTCTCGACCACTTCGCCCACGGTGCCGCCCTGGAACACATGGCCCACGGGCTGGCTGGCTGCATAGCTCTTGGAGTCGTTCATGCGACCGCGCATGTACGGGTCCAGGCTCAGGAAGTGGTGGCGCACCAGCACCTGGTTGTCGGCCAGCGCCGGCGTCTCGGCCGTGACGAGCTTGAAGTTGCTGGCGGTCGCTTCGCCTTCGGGGCGGTTGTCGAGGTGGATCTGCTTGTTGACTGGCATGTTCGTATCTCTTCTGTGAAAACTAATCGGTGGAAACGGGTTGCAGCGCGTTCACTTCGCTGCCGCTGACCGGCAGGCGCTTGACGTACTTGAAGGTGCCCGTCGCATGCGAGCAGGCGCGGCCCTTCTCGTCGTAGACCGTCGCCTCGGTGAAGGCCATGGTGGCCGTGCGGTGCATCAGCCGGCCCTTGGCCACCAGCGGCCCGCGGGAGGCCTGCATGAAGGTCGTCTTCATCTCGATGGTGACCACGCCCATGTCGTTCTGCACGCTGCGCGCGGCGGTCGCCATGGTCACGTCGAGCAGCGTCATGGTGACACCGCCGTGCGCCACGGAAAAGCTGTTGGTGTGATCCGGCTGCGTCGTGTAGTGCAGCTCCGACTCGCCGTTCTCGAAGCGCTCCAGCGTGAAGCCGAGCAGGTCGACGAACGGGATCGCGACGCCGAAAGAAAGGCTCATGGCGTCAGGCCGCGCCGAGGACGACGCTCACGCCGCCATCCACCGCCACCCACTGGCCGGTGATGTGCTTGCCGGCGTCGCTCGCGTAGAGCAGCGTCAGGCCCTTCAGGTCTTCCTCGTCGCCCAGGCGGCGCAGCGGTGCGGCGTTGGCCATCTTTTCCTCGCCGATCGTGTGGATCAGGCCGCTCGCCATCTTGGTCATGAAGAAGCCCGGGCAGATCGCGTTGACGTTGATGCCGTACTTGCCCCATTCGGCGGCCAGCGTGTGCGTGAAGCCGATCACCGCGGTCTTGGAGGTGTTGTAGGCCAGCGTGGTCATCTCGGGCGGGTTGCCGTTCAGGCCGGCGATCGACGCGATGTTGATGATGCGGCCCGACTTCTTCGGGATCATGTACTTGTTGGCGACCTGCTGCGCCAGGATGAAGTAGCCGCGCACGTTGAGGTTCATCACCTTGTCCCATGCCGCGACCGGGTGATCTTCGGCCGGTGCACCCCAGCTGGCGCCGGCGTTGTTCACCAGGATGTCGATAGCGCCCATGCGCTCCAGCGTCTCGTCGGCGAGGCGGCGGGTGTCTTCTTCCTTCGAGCAGTCGGCGGCGATCCAGCGCGCGTCGATGCCGGCGGCCTGCAGTTCGGCCGCGGCCTGCTCCAGGTCCTCGGCCTTGCGCGAGCTCAGCATGATCTTCGCGCCGGCTTCACCGAGCGCATGCGCCATCTGCAGGCCCAGGCCGCGCGAGCCGCCTGTGATGAGGGCGGTCTTGCCGGTGAGGTCGAAGAGTTTCTGGACGGTACGGGGTGTCATGGGGGTCTCCAGGTAACGAGTCAAAAATTGTTGGCGCCTCGGCGAGCGGAATCGGTTCGTGAAACACGGCGGAGCCGGGTTTGCCGGACGGCCGGTGTTGCCCCGGCGGCGGGGTTGGCTACGCGACGCGACGCGTCACGCAGCCTGGGTGCGAGTCAAGTGCTGTAGTCGAGCACCGCGCGCGATTCGCGCAGCGTGCCAAGGTAGGCCGACACCTTCTTGTGATGCGGATGCACGACGTAGGCCTCCAGCGCGGCGGCATCGTCGAAAGTCGAATTCAGCACGACGTCGTGATTGGCTTCCATGCCCTCGGTGCGGATGCCGACTTCGAACTCGCGCATGCCAGGCACCAGGCCCTTGCAGCTGTCGAGCTCCGCCTTGAAGCGCGGCGCCTGCGCGGCATCCAGCAGCTTCCACATCACGATGTGTTTGATCATGGCTTGTCGTCTTTCAGTCGGGAACGAACATAGATCAGCACCACGCCGACCACCGTCGCCACCGCGCCGGGGACGGCCATCATCCAGCCGGTGAAGGCGTCGAGGCGGCCCGTGGCAATGCCGAGGATCACCAGGAACAGCCCGCCATAGATCAGGATCCAGATCCAGTTCTCGATGCGGGCATGCGGATTGGCGGCCATCAGAATGCCTCTTCCGGCATGTCGGTGCAAGTCGGATCGCGGCTTTCGACGACGTTGAGCCAGGCGCCGATCTTGGGCAGTTCGTAGTTGAAGAAGTAGGCCGCGGCGCTCGTCTTGCCAGTCGTCACCGCCGACGACTTGCCAGCGTCGAACTCCAGCGCGCGCGCCGCCACGTCGAGCCAGATCCAGGCCAGCACAGTGTGCCCGAAAGCCTGCATGTAAGGCACCGCATTGGTCAGCGCCGAACGTGGATCACCGGTCGACCAAGCGGCCTGCGTGGCCGTGCCGATGCGCTGCAATGCCTCGCCGAGCGCCTTCGCGTGCGCGGCCAGCTCGGGCACTCTGGCGGCACGCGCCATCGTCTCGGTCATGCGGGCCGCAAGCAGCTTCATGCCACGGCCGTCCTCCATCAGCACCTTGCGGCCCAGCAGGTCGGCCGCCTGGATGCCGTGTGTACCTTCGTGGATCATGTTCAGGCGGTTGTCACGCCAGTACTGCTCCACCGGGAAATCGCGCGTGTAGCCGTAGCCGCCGTGGATCTGGATCGCCAGCGAATTGGCTTCCAGGCACCACTCGCTGGGCCAGCTCTTGGCGATGGGCGTCAGCACTTCCAGTAGCAGGCGCGCGTCGTCACCCGCCTCCGGCGTGCCGGTCTTCTGTTCGTCCACCAGCCGCGCACAGTACAACGACAGGGCCAGCGAGCCTTCGCAGTACGACTTCTGCGCGAGCAGCATGCGCCGCACATCGGCGTGCTCGATGATGCGCACCTGCGGCTTGGCCGAGTCCTTGCCGGCCGGGCCGGCGGGACGACCCTGCGGGCGGTTCTTCGCGTATTCCAGCGAGGCGTAGTAGCCGGCCATGCCGAGCATCACCGCCGCCGTGCCGACGCTGATGCGCGCCTCGTTCATCATGTGGAACATGCAGTGCAGGCCCTTGCCGGGCGAGCCGACCAGGTAGCCCACTGCGCCGGCCTTGCCGCCGACCGGGTACTTGCCTTCGCCGAAGTTCAGCAAGGTGTTCGTGGTGCCACGCCACCCCATCTTGTGGTTGAGACCCGCCAGCGCCACGTCGTTGCGCTCGCCCGTCAGATTCCCCTCGGTGTCCACCATGCGCTTCGGCACGATGAACAGAGAGATGCCGCGCGTACCGGGAATCAACTTGCCGTTCTCGTCCGGGATCTTGGCCAGTACGATGTGCACGATGTTCTCGGTCAGCTCATGGTCGCCCGAGGAGATCCACATCTTGTTGCCCGTGAGCCGATATCGCGGCCCCAGCGGATCTTCCTGGAAGTCCTCTCCATCCGGCACGGCCCGCGTCGCCACGTCGCTCAGCGAGGAGCCCGCCTGCGGCTCCGACAGGCACATCGTCCCCGCCCAACGCCCGGAGAACTCGTTCTTCGCAAACACGTTCTTCTGCAGCTCGGTGCCGTGCACCATCAGCAGGTTGGCATTGCCGCTGGTCAGCATGTTCGAGCCGATGCTCACCGAACCCATCGCGAAGAAGCTGTTCGCCGCCGCCTGCAAGGTGAACGGCAACTGCATGCCGCCGATCTCGTAGTCCTGCGCCGCGCTCATCATCCCCGACTCGACGAAGGCCTTGTGCGCGTCATGCGTGGCCTGCGGCAGGATCACCTTCTCGCCGTCGAAATGCGGCTCCTGCGTGTCGACCGTGCGGTTGTGCGGCGCGTACTTCTCGCGCGCGATGCGCTCGCAGGTGTCGAGCACTGCGTCGAAGGTCTCGCGCGAATGATCGGCAAAGCGCTCGCGCTGGTTGAGCGACTCGGCTTGCAGCCAGTCGTAGAGCAGGAAGTCGAGGGTGGAACGAAGGCTCATGACGATAGGGGTACGTTGGGAGGTAAGGGAGCGAGCAGCGCAGCGACCTTTGCGCCACCCTGCTTAGCAAGTTGAGGGTTCTGCAGCCACATCTGCACCATGAACTCCCGGGTCTCGTCGCAACGATTCAACACGGCGAGCATCACTTCATAGGGGATGACATGGGACGCGGGTATGAAAGATGCGTCAGGCATTGGGATCTTCACCTCGCTTGATCTTCTCGAGAGCAATGATGTCCAACTGATCCTTGGGCCGGTTGGCAACGCGCTTCATCGCGAGCAGGTGATCGATGCTGGCGATCTTCACGGACGAACCGAGTAGTTGGCCCACCACCGCCTGCGCTGAAAGTTCCTCGAAACCGACTTCAGGTTTCACGAGAACATCGACAATGCCGCCGCCGATAGACGGCTCACGAAGCGCAAATGCGAGCATGCCTTTTTCGCGATGCCACTGATCGAGCAATGATGCATTCTTGAGCGAATCGATGGGAGCTGGAATCACGGGGGCCAAGCCGAACTGCTTTGCGACTTCGATGAAACGCGACAAGTTTGCATCGTTCATCGCGAGCACGACGTCGACGTCGTATGTCATCCTGGCGTAGCCGTGAAGTTGCACAGCCAATCCGCCGACAAGGACGAATTCGACCGATTCACGGCTCAACGCTTGCAGGAGATCAATTGTCTTCATCGTGTCCGTGATTGGTCGTTGGGCCTGGCCGAAGGCTGATGCTTCACTGCGATTCTGCGGCACCGCCTTGCAGGCGCGCGATTGTCCCTTGCGCAAGCGCGCATAGTTTCTCCTCGCCATCCTGCACGACGAAGATTTCGCAGGTGCAAACGGCCTGCGAATTGCCCACGTGCACAGCCTTGGCGCGCGCAATCAGGCGCTCACCAATGGCCGGCCGCACATAGTTGATCTTGAATTCGGAGGTGACGACAGGCACGGCCATTGCCGTCCCGCCCGCGAAGGTGAGTGCGTTGTCGGCAAGGTAGCTCACCACCCCGCCGTGCACGAACCCGTTCTGCTGCTTGAGCTTGTCGGTGATGGGCACCTGCAGGTCGATGGAGCCGCGCGAGAGTTGATGCATCTCGGCACCCACCAGCACGCTGAAGGGTTGCGACGCGATCACCCCGCGGCCCATCGCCAGGAAGGCGTCGGGCGAGACTTGCTGGTCACCGCCCGCCATGATCACAAGACCTCGAACACGCCGGCAGCACCCATGCCGCCGCCGATGCACATGGTCACGCAGACCTTCTTCGCGCCGCGGCGCTTGCCTTCGATGAGGGCGTGGCCGGTCAGGCGCTGGCCGCTCACGCCGTAGGGGTGGCCGACGGCAATGGCACCGCCGTTCACGTTCAGGCGGTCGTCCGGCAGGCCCAGCTTGTCGCGGCAGTAGATCACCTGCACGGCGAAAGCTTCGTTCAGCTCCCACAGGTCGATGTCGTTGACCGTGAGACCCAGCTTCTTCAGCACCTTCGGGATCGCGAAGACCGGGCCGATGCCCATTTCGTCGGGCTCGCAACCGGCCACGGCAAAGCCGAGGAAACGGCCGATCGGCTTCAGGCCCTTCTGCTGGGCGTAGGTCTCATCGACCAGCACGCAGGCGCCGCCGCCGTCCGAGAACTGGCTGGCATTGCCGGCCGAGATCAGGCCGCCGGGCACGGCCGGACGGATGCCGCTGATGCCTTCCTTGGTGGTGCCGGCGCGGATGCCTTCGTCGTTCTCGATCGTCACTTCCTTGGTGCGCAGGCCCAGTTGCGCGTCGGCCACGCCGGCCAGAACGGTGATGGGGGCGATCTCGTCCTTGAACTTGCCGGCTTCGAGCGCGGCCGTGGCGCGCTGCTGGCTGCGTGCGCCGTATTCGTCCATCACGTCGCGGCCGATGTTGTAGCGCTTGGCCACGTTCTCGGCGGTCTGGAGCATGTTCCAGTAGATCTCGGGCTTGTGCTTGACCAGCCACGGGTCGGTGCCCATGTGGCGGTTGGCTTCGTTCTGCACGCAGGAGATGCTTTCGACACCGCCGGCCACATAGACCTCGCCTTCGCCCGCGATGATGCGTTGCGCTGCGGTTGCGATGGTCTGCAGGCCCGACGAGCAGAAGCGGTTGATGGTCATGCCCGAGGTGGTGATCGGCAGGCCGGCGCGCAGTGCGATCTGGCGCGCGATGTTCGAGCCCGTCGCGCCTTCCGGCGTGGCGCAACCCATGATCACGTCGTCCACCGACGCCGGGTCGATGCCGGCGCGCTGCACGGCATGCTGCACCGCATGGCCGCCGAGCGTGGCGCCGTGCGTCATGTTGAAAGCACCCTTCCAGCTCTTGGCGAGCGGGGTGCGGGCGGTAGAGACGATAACGGCGCTGGTCATGGTGATGTCCTTTGAGCGATGGTTGGAACGATTACTGCGGTGGCTGATCGGTGTTGACCAGCAACTGGTGATAGAAGCCGATCATCTCGGCGTAGTTGGCGATCGACACGCGTTCGTTGGTGCCGTGGAAGCGCGGCAGGTCCTCGCCCTTCACGCGGAACGGCGAGAAGCGATAGACCGACTTGCTGATCAGGCTCATGTGGCGCGAATCGGTGGCCGCAGTCATCAGGCCGGGCGCGACCACCGCGTCCGGGAAGGCCTGGCGAACGGTCTGCTCGATGGTGCGATAGCCCGTGCTGTCGGTCGGGGAAACCGGTGACGGCTCCGAATTGCCTGGGTACGCCTTGATCTGGATCGCGTCGTTGTCGAGCGTCTTGCGCAGGTGCGCCTCCACGCTGGCCAGCGTGTCGCCCGGCAGCACGCGGAAGTTGACGGCGGCCTCGGCACGGCCAGGCAGCACGTTGTCCTTGTTGCCGGCGCGCACGATGGTCAGTGCCGTGGTCGTGCGCAGCATCGCATTGCTGCTCGGCGACTTCTCGAGCTGGCTCTGCACCAGCGGCGCGGTCAACCACAGGTTCGAAAGCATCACGCGGTTGACACCGCTCATCTCCGGCGCCAGCGTACCGAACATCTCGCCAGCCACGCCGGAGATGCCACCGGGCATCTGGTGCGCTTCCAGGTTGGCCAGCGCCTTGCTCATGCCGCCGATGGCAGTCTTCTGCGCCGGCATCGACGAATGGCTCGGAGCCGTGTCCAGCGTCAGGAAGAAGGTCGCATACCCCTTCTCGGCCAAGCCGATCAGCGCGGCCGGCTTGCTCAGTCCCGGGAGCACGCCGTCGAGCACGAGCAGGCCTTCGTCCAGCACCCAGTCGAGTTCCACGCCGCGCGACTTCAGCAGTTCGGCGATCGGCAGCGCGCCGCGCAGGCCGGTCACTTCCTCGTCGTCGCCGGCGATCAGGTAGACGGTCTGCTTGGGCTTGAAGCCCTTGCCGATCAGCATCTCGATCGCTTCCATCTGCGCCAGCAGGTTGCTCTTGTTGTCGAGCGTGCCGCGGCCCCAGATGAAGCCGTCCTTGATCTCGCCACTGAACGGATCGACCGACCAGGCCTTCTCCGTCCCCGGCGCGATCGGCACCATGTCCTGGTGCGCCATCAGCGCGACCGGCTTGCGCGCCGCGTCGCTCCCCTGCCACGTGTAGAGCAGGGCCTTGTCGCCGATGACTTCCTTCTTCAAGGTCGCATGAAGCTTGGGAAACTTCTCGGCCAAGTAGGCATGCAGCTTGTCGAACTCGGCGTTGTTCCCCTTGGGATCGTCCAGGCTCGACACGGTGCGGAATGGGATCGCGCCGGACAGCCGCTTCGCGGCCGCCTCGGCGTCGATCTCCAGCTTCGGCGCGGGTTGCACCGCAAGCTGGCGTGACGGCGTGCGCCACGTATTGACCGCAACCGCCGCCGCCAGTCCCAACACCACCAGCAGCAACAGCTGAAATATTCGCTTGATCACAGTTGCGGTCTTTCTCTGCTTCAGTCGAAGCTCTTGCCTTCAGCGACCAGCTTCTGGATCAGCGCGGCCGGCTCCCAGAACTTGCCATCGTCACGCGGGTTCTTCGCGAAGCGGCGCATCGTCTCGGCCACGTTGTAAAGGCCGGCTTGCGATGCGTAGTGCATCGGGCCACCGCGGAAGATCGGGAAGCCGTAGCCGGTCAGGTACACCATGTCGATGTCGCCGGACTTGCTCGCAATGCCGTCTTCCAGGATGTGCGCGCCTTCGTTGACCAGCGCGTAAACCAGGCGTTGCACGATCTCTTCGTCGGAGATCTTGCGCGGCGTGATGCCTTCGTCCTTGCGGTGCTGTTCGATCAGGTCCAGCACGACCTGGCTCGGAATCGCGTCGCGCTTGCCGGCCTGGTAGTCGTACCAGCCCGCGCCGGTCTTCTGGCCGAAGCGGCCCAGTTCGCAGAGCTTGTCGGCCGTGCGGCTGTACTTCATGTCGGCGCGCTCGGTGGCGCGGCGCTTGCGGATCGCCCAGCCGATGTCGTTGCCGGCCAGGTCGCCCATGCGGAACGGACCCATGGCAAAGCCGAACTTCTCGATGGCCTTGTCCACCTGCTGCGGCGTCGCACCTTCGTCCAGCAAGAAGCCGGCCTGGCGCGAGTACTGCTCGATCATGCGGTTGCCGATGAAGCCGTCGCACACGCCGGAGACGACGGAGGTCTTCTTGATCTTCTTGCCGATGGCCATCACGGTCGCGAGAACGTCCTTGCCCGTCTCCTTGCCGCGCACCACTTCCAGCAGCTTCATCACGTTGGCCGGACTGAAGAAGTGCATGCCGACCACGTCCTGCGGACGCTTGGTGAAGGCGGCGATCTTGTCGACGTCCAGCGTCGAGGTGTTGGAAGCCAGGATCGCGCCGGGCTTGGCGACTTCGTCCAGCTTCTTGAACACGGCTTCCTTGACGCCGAGTTCTTCGAACACGGCCTCGATGATCAGGTCGCAGTCCTTCAGGTCGTCATAGCTCAGCGTGGTCGACAGCAGCGACATGCGCTGCTCGTACTTGTCCTGCTTGAGCTTGCCCTTCTTGACCTGGGCTTCGTAGTTCTTCTTGATGGTGGCGACGCCGCGGTCCAGCGCCTCCTGCTTCATTTCGAGGATCTTGACCGGGATGCCCGCGTTCAGGAAGTTCATCGAAATGCCGCCGCCCATCGTGCCGGCGCCGATGACGCCAACCGTCTTGATCGTGCGCTGGGGCGTGTCGTCCGCCACGTCAGGAATCTTGCTCGCCGCGCGCTCGGCCATGAACAGGTGGCGCAGCGCCGCCGACTCCGGCGACAGCATCAGTTGCGTGAACAGGCGGCGCTCCTCTGCCATGCCTTCGTTGAACTTCATCGTGGTGGCGGCCCGCACGGCCTCCAGGCACTTGAGCGGCGCGGGGTAGTTCTTCGACATGCCCGTGACCATGTTCTTGGCGAACTGGAAGTAGGCATCGCCTTGCGGGTGCTTGCACGGCAGGTTGCGCACCAGCGGCAGTTCCGCGGCGGGCTTGCCGGCGACCGACTTGGCAAATTCGATGGCTTCGTCGAACAGCGATTCGGCCGAGGCGGCCAGCTTGTCGAACAGCTTCTGGCCGGGGGCCGAGGCGAGCAGTTCGCTCTTCACGGGCTCGCCGCTGACGATCATGTTGAGCGCGGTTTCCACGCCGAGCACGCGCGGCAGGCGCTGCGTACCGCCGGCGCCGGGCAGCAGGCCCAGCTTGACTTCCGGCAACGCGACGCTGGTGCCCGGTGCCACCACGCGGTAGTGGCAGCCGAGGGCCAGTTCCAGGCCGCCGCCCATGACCACCGAATGGATCGCCGCGACGATCGGCTTCGGCGAGGCTTCGAGCGCGAGGATCACGCTCAGCAGGTTCGGCTCCTGCAACGCCTTCGACGTGCCGAACTCCTTGATGTCCGCGCCGCCCGAAAACGCCTTGCCGGCCCCGGTGATGACGATCGCCTTGACGGCCGGGTCGTTGTTGGCCTTGCTCAGGCCGTCGGTGATGCCGACGCGGGTCGAATAACCGAGACCGTTGACCGGGGGATTGGTCATGGTGATCACGGCGATTTCGCCGAGCACCTTGTATTCAGCCGTCATGGCGCGTTCCTTTGATTGGGAAGGTGAAAAAACGAAGAATCGGCCAGGGAGCGCCGGCCCACGCTGGCGGGTCCACGCACTCACCCGTTGCCGAATAGCACGAGTGTTCTTTTTAAAATTCTAGGCGCTTACGGTGAAGCTTGAATTGCGCCCAGTCGCTATCGGGACAAAAGGCCAAATGTTCTTGATTGGCGCGCACTCTGAAGGCGTGAAGATTCCGTAGCGAGGGCGCCTGCCGGGAGGCCGGTTCGCGGAGCGGAACCGTACACCCGTACGGTGAGCACCGCAGGCCCGAGATCGGCGTCCGCAGTAGGAAGATTCATGCCTTCAGACCTCTAGCCACTCTTTCCGAGTTGTGGCGTCCGCACGCAGGCCGTCCGGCGTGCCGTCGAACACGATGCTCCCATGCCCCATGACCAGGGCCCGGTCGGAGATGTGCATCGCGATGGTGAGCTTCTGCTCGATCAGCAGCACCGAGATGCCGCGGCTCTTGAGCGTCTGCAGGTACTGCCCTACCAACTCGACGATCTTGGGCGCGAGGCCTTCGGTCGGCTCGTCGATGATGATCAGGTCGGGGTCGCCCATGAGCGTACGGCACAAGGTCAGCATCTGCTGCTCGCCGCCGGAGAGCACGCCGGCCTCCGTGTGCTCTCGCTCCTTGAGGCGCGGGAACATCTCGTACATGTCCTTGAAGGTCCAGCGGCTGCCCTTGCCCGCGCCCTTCTGCCCGAGCAACAGGTTCTGCGAGACCGTCAGCTTCGGGAAGATGTCGCGGTTCTCCGGCACGTAGCCAATGCCCAGGTGCGCAATTTCGTAGGCCTTCTTGCGCAGGATGTCCTGGCCCTTCCATTCGAGCTGGCCCTCGGCATGCACCAGGCCCATGATGGCCTTGGCCGTGGTCGAGCGGCCGGAGCCGTTACGGCCCAGCAGCGCGACGATCTCGCCCTTGCCGACCTCGAATGAAACGCCATGCAGCACATGGCTCTTGCCGTAGTAGGCGTGGATGTCGTTGAGTTTCAGCATGTCAGTGTCCCGCCCCTTGCGCGTCGGCGACCGATGAACCGAGATACGCCTCCTGCACCTTCGCATTGGCACGCACAGCGGCCGGCGTATCGAAGGCAATCACTTCGCCGTAGACCACCACCGCGATCTTGTCGGCCAGGCCGAACACCACGCCCATATCGTGCTCCACGGTCAGCAAGGTCTTGCCGGTGGTCACGTGCTTGATCAGCGCGATGAAGTGCGAGGTCTCCGTCTTGCTCATGCCGGCCGTCGGTTCGTCCAGCAGGATCACGTTGGCCCCGCCCGCGATCGTCACGCCGATCTCCAGCGCGCGTTGCTCCGCGTAGGTGAGATTCACCGCCTGCACATCGCGCTTGCGTTCCAGCCCGATCTGGCGCACCAGTTCCTCGGTACGCGCGTTGGCCTCATCGAGGTTCTTCAAAAAACGCAGGAAGCTGTAGCGCGCCCCCGTGTGCCACAGCAGGCCGCAGCGCAGGTTCTCGAACACGCTCAGCTTGGGAAAGATGTTCGTGATCTGGAAGCTGCGCGACAGGCCGAGCCGGTTGATTTCGAAAGGCGTCTTGCCGTCGATGCGCTGCCCGTTCAGCAACACCTCGCCGCTGCTCGGCTGCAAGCGGCCGCTGATGAGGTTGAACAGCGTCGATTTGCCGGCCCCGTTCGGGCCGATCACCGCGATGCGCTCGCCGGCGTTCACCGCCAGGTTCACGCCGCGGATGATGTCGGTCTTGCCAAAGCTCTTGCGCAAGTCCTTGAGTTCGAGTGCGTAGGTCATTGCCCTGCCCTGCTTATGCAGCCTCCATGCGCTTGATTTCTGCTTCGATGTATTCCTGCGCGGCGCCCCAGGCGCGCGCGAACTTGCGCCGGACGATCTCCATCAGCCCCAGCCCGACCAGCGCCACCGCCGCCGCACCCAGCCAACTGCCCATGCTCGACGTATCGAGCGTGAGCCCGGCGAAATGCACCTGCGGCCCGAGCGCCGCATTGAGCTGGATGTGATAGACCATCTCGACCAGCGCCGCGGCCCCGACGACCAGCAGTGCCCCTGTCACGATCAGCCCCGCATACAAGGGCAGGAAGGGCTTGAACCGCCCGAACTTGACCACCCGCAGGTTCATCATGATCAGGCTGGCCACGCCGCCCGGCGCGAACATCACCATCAGCAGGAACACCAGCCCCAGGTACAGCAACCAGGCCTTGGTCAGCTCCGACAGCAGCACTGACGCCAGCACCAGCAGCACCGCACCGATGATCGGCCCGAAGAAGAAGGTCGCCCCACCGAGGAAGGTGAACAGCAGGTAGCCACCCGAACGCACGCCGCTCAGGCTGTCGCTCGCGTTCACGATCTCGAAGTTGATCGCCGCCAACCCGCCGCCGATGCCCGCAAAGAAGCCGGCGATGATGAAGGCGAAGTAGCGCACCCGCTGCGTGTTGTAGCCGATGAACTCGACCCGTTCCGGGTTGTCCCGCACCGCATTCAGGATGCGGCCGAGCGGCGTACCGGTGAAGGCGAACATCAGCGCGGTGCAGATGAAGCAGTAGACCGCGATGAGGTAATACACCTGGATCTGCGGACCGAAGTTCGCGCCCATGAAGGTGCCATACGTCCGGTTGGAGGTCACGCCGCCTTCGCCGCCGAAGAAGCCGGGGAACATCAGCGACATCGAGGCCACGAGTTCACCGATGCCCAGCGTGATCATCGCGAAGGTCGTGCCCGCCTTCTTGGTCGTCACGAAGCCGAACAGGATGGCGAAGAACATGCCCCCGATGCCACCCACCAGCGGAATCAGCACCAGCGGCACCTTGAAGCTGCCCTCGGCCGCGAGGTTCATCGCATGGATGGAGATGAAGGCCCCCATGCCGGTGTACACCGCATGACCGAAGCTCAGCATGCCGCCCTGCCCGAAGATCATGTTGTAGCTGAGGCAGATGATGATCAGGTAGCCGATCTGCGAGAGGATCGTCAGCGCCAGGCTGCTGCGGAAGATCAGCGGCGCCACGATCATGGCCACCGCGAACAGCGACCAGATGGCAATGCGCCCACCGCTCATGGAACGTTTGGAAGTTGAGTTGGCCATGTGTCAGTCCTCCCGCGTGCCGAGCAGGCCCTTGGGGCGGAATATCAGGATCAGCACCAGGAAGAGGTACGGAAGGATCGGGGCGATCTGCGAGATCTTGAGTTGCAGCAGTTCGTAGCCGAAGGTCTTGTCGGTCACCGCCATGCCCAGCGACTGGAATGCGCCGCCGATGGACTGGTCCATCGCCACCGCAAAGGTCTGCAGCACGCCGATCAGCAGCGACGCGAGGAAAGCGCCCGCCAACGAGCCCATGCCGCCGACCACCACCACCACGAACACGATGGAACCTACCGCGCCGGCCATCGCTGGCTCGGTCACGTAGGTGTTGCCGCCAATCACGCCGGCCAGCCCCGCCAGCGCGGCGCCGCCGCCGAACACCAGCATGAAGACGCGCGGCACGTTGTGCCCGAGCGCCTCCACCATTTCCGGGTGCTTGAGCGCGGCCTGGATCACTAGCCCGATGCGCGTGCGCGTCAGCAGCAGCCAGACCGACACCAGCATCAGCACGGCGACCAGCATGATGAAGGACTTCGACTTCGGGAACTGCGTGCCGAAGATCGTGAACAACGGACCTTCCAGCTGCGACGGCAAGCCATAGGGCACCACCGAGCGCCCCCAGATCAGTTGCACCACTTCGAGGATCAGGTAAGACAGCCCGAAGGTCACCAGCAGTTCAGGCACATGCCCGAACTTGTGCACCCGACGAAGGCAGTAACGCTCGAAGGCCGCGCCCAGCGCAAAGACCACCAGCGGTGCGATCACCAGCGCCGGCCAGAAGCCCACCACGCCCGAGATCGTGTATGCGAAATAGGCACCCAGCATGTAGAAGCTTGTGTGCGCGAAGTTCAGCACGCCCATCATGCTGAAGATCAAGGTAAGACCGGAGCTCAACATGAACAGCAGCAGCCCGTAGCTGAGTCCGTTCAGGAGCGATATGACGAAGAATTCCATTTTTTACGTCCACCCTCGCTGGTTCGTTGTTGGAAAAGCCATGAAAAAACGCCGGGGAGCGATTTGCATCACCCGCCGGCGCTCTGGTTCAGGGCGACTCAGCCAGCGCTGGGACGCTTCATCTGGCAGGACGTCGGCGTGCTCGCGACGAAGGGCTCGAGGTACTTCACCGGCGCGAAGGTGTAGCCCGTCTTCTCGACGTTGTACTTGTTCTTGGCGTCGACCTTCTGCCACTTGGAGATCCACATGCCTTGCTGCATCTGGTGGTCGGTCTTGCGGATTTCGCTCTCGCCGTTGAAGCCGTTGAACTTCAGGCCTTCCAGCGCCGCGGCCACCTTGACCGGGTCGGTCGACTTGGCCTTGGCCATCGCGTTGCTCAGCGCCACCAGACCGTTATAGATCGAGAAGGTGTACAGATCGTCGCCGAACTTCTTCTGGAAGTCGACCATCACCGAGTTCATGCGACCGGTGTAGTTCGAGTGGTTGTACGCGATCTGGTAGACCTCGAGGTCACCGCCCGATGCCAGCGCCGTCGGCGTGCCGGACACGCCGGCGTAGTAGGCGTAGACCGGAACCTTCAGGCCGGCGTCGTTCAACGCCTTGATCAGCAGGGTCATGTCCTGGCCCCAGTTGCCGGTCACGATGGTGTCGGCGCCCGACTGCTTGATCTTGGCCACGTAGGGCGCGAAGTCCTTGACCTGGCCCAGCGGATGCAGGTCGTCGCCGACGATCTGCGTGTCAGGGCGCTTGCGCGCCAGGCCTTCCTTGAAGTACTTCGAAACCTGCTGGCCGTGCGAGTAGTTCTGGTTCAGCAGGTAGACCTTCTTGATGTTGGGCTGGTCCTTCATGAAGCTGGTCAGGGCTTCCATCTTCATCGAGGTGTCGCCGTCCAGGCGGAAGTGCCAATAGTTGCACTTCTCGTTGGTCAGGATCGGGTCTACCGCGGCGTAGTTCATGTAGATGATTTCCTTGCCGGGATTGCGCTCGTTGGCTTTGCCCACGGCATCCGACAGGGGCACCGCCACGTTGGAGCCATTGCCCTGCGTGATGTAGCGGAAGCCCTGGTCGCTGGCGGCCTTCAGCAGGTTCAGCGCCTCTTGCGGGGAGCTCTTGCTGTCCATGCCGACGATCTCGAACTTGACGCCGGCCGGGTTCTCGGCAGCGGTCAGGTTTTCGGCCAGGAACTGCCAGCTCTTGAGCTGGTTCTGACCCACGTTCGCGAACGGGCCCGAGAGGCCCTCGATCATCGCGATCTTGACGGTTTCACCCTTTTGGGCAAAGGCGCCGGCAGCGGCGGCCAGCATCACGGTGCCGGCCAGGAACTTCAGGGCAAATTTCATCGAAAGCTCTCCTCAAGGGTTCAGAAAAAGTGGTGCGAGCGTACGGGGCTTTCCGGGGCCAACCCTCAGGGAATGTCCCTAAGCCAGCCCGCGAAACGCCCGTTTCTATCGCTCATGCGACAGCAGTTGATACCGGCCGGTAGCACGAAGACATCGATGCACCTTCGTGGGCACCCGCGGAACCGGCTTTGCCAGGCCGCTGGGTGCGCCCCCTTGAGGGGCTGAGGTCCGCGGCTCCGAGCCTGCCTGCGCAGGCCCGGACGGCCCGCAAGAGCAGCTGCCTCTGGCAGCCGCCCCGGCGCCGAAGGCGCTTCGGGGGTGGGTCAAAGTCCGGGCAGCTTGTAGCCCTTGAGTTGCTCGCGCAGCTTCGTTTTCAGGATCTTGCCGGTCGCGCCGAGCGGAATGGCCTCCAGGAACACCACGTCGTCGGGAATCTGCCACTTGGCTGTCTTGCCTTCGTAAAACTTCAGCAATTCCTCGCGCGTCACTTCCTGGCCGGGGCGCTTGACCACCGTCACGATCGGCCGCTCGTCCCATTTCGGATGGAACACGCCGACGCAGGCGGCCATGGCGATGGCCGGATGCGCCACGGCGATGTTCTCGATCTCGATGGAACTGATCCACTCGCCGCCGGACTTGATCACGTCCTTGCTGCGATCGGTGATCTGCAGGAAGCCGTCGGCGTCGATGGTAGCCACGTCACCGGTCGGGAACCAGCCGCGGCCGGTCTCGTCGGGGACCAGCGGATCGCCGCCCTCACCCTTGAAGTATTCCTTGACGATCCAGGGGCCTTTCACCAGCAGGTCGCCAAAGGCCTTGCCGTCCCACGGCAATTCCTTGCCGTCGGCATCGACGATCTTCATGTCGACGCCGAAGATCGCGCGGCCCTGCTTCAGGCGGATCGCGGTCTGCTCATCCGGCGAAAGTGAAAGGTGCTTGTTCTTCAGCGTGCAGAGCGTGCCCAGCGGGCTCATCTCGGTCATGCCCCAGGCATGCAGCACTTCCACGCCGTAGACCTCCTGGAACGCCTTGATCATGGCGGGCGGGCAGGCCGAGCCGCCGATCACCGTGCGCTTGAGCGTCGAGAAGCGCAGGTTGTTGGCCTGCATGTGGCCAAGCATCATTTGCCAGACCGTCGGCACGCCGGCCGCGAAAGTGACCTTCTCGTTCTCGATCAGTTCGAAGACCGACTTGCCGTCCAGCGAGGCGCCCGGGAACACCAGCTTGCAGCCGGTCAGCGCGGCCGAATACGGAATGCCCCACGCATTGACGTGGAACATGGGCACCACGGGCAGCACGGAATCGCGCGCCGACAGGCACATCACGTCCGGCAGCGCCGCCGCGTACGCATGCAGCACCGACGAGCGATGGCTGTAGAGCGCCGCCTTCGGATTGCCGGTGGTGCCGCTCGTGTAGCACATGCTGGAGGCGGAGTTCTCGTCGAAGCTCGGCCAGGCGTAGTCGCTCGAATGCGGCGCGATCCAGGCTTCGTAGCTCACCAGGCCGGGCACGCCGGTGTCCGCGGGCAACTTGTCCGCGTCGCACAGGGCGATGTACTTCTTGATGGTCGGGCAGCGCGCATGCACCGCCTGCACCAGCGGCAGGAAGCTCAGGTCGAACATCAGGACCTGGTCTTCCGCATGGTTGGCGATCCAGGCGATCTGGTCGGGATGCAGGCGCGGGTTGATGGTGTGCAGCACGCGACCGGAGCCGCTGACGCCGTAGTACGCCTCCAGGTGCCGGTAGCCGTTCCAGGCCAGGGTGGCAATGCGGTCGCTGAACTGCAGTCCCTCCTTGTCGAGCGCATTGGCGACCTTGCGGGCGCGCACGGCCATGTCGGCCCAGGTGTAGCGGTGGATGTCACCTTCGAAACGGCGCGAAACGATCTCGGCATCGCGATGGTGACGGTCTGCGAACTCGAGCAACGACGAGATCAGCAGCGGTTGTTCTTGCATCAAACCGAGCATGGGAAGTCTCCTGATATCTGAATCGACAAAAAAATTGCACGCGGAGTATTGCGCAGCGCAGCACCGGCCCGGTTGGGGGAATGCCCGTAGCGCCTTGCCGTCACTCGAAAGAACGGACAATCGAGCCCATGAATATCCCTCTGAACGCGATGGTTGCTGAGGATTCCGGCCTGCGTTGGCGCAACGAATTCGCCGCGCTGCCGCCAAAGTTCTTCACCCGTCTCCAGCCCACGCCCTTGCCCGATCCGTACTGGGTCGGGCGTAGCAATGCGGCGGCGCAACAACTGGGACTCGATGCCGGCTGGTTCGCTTCCGCCGATGCGCTGGAGGTGTTCACCGGCAATGCATTGCTGCCAGGCATGGAGCCGCTGGCCAGCGTCTACAGCGGACACCAGTTCGGCGTGTGGGCCGGGCAACTGGGCGATGGCCGCGCCATCATGCTCGGGCAGACCGAGGGCGGCTTCGAAGTGCAGCTCAAGGGCGCCGGCCTGACCCCTTATTCCCGCATGGCCGACGGGCGCGCGGTGCTGCGCTCCAGCATCCGCGAATTCCTCTGCAGCGAAGCCATGCACGGCCTCGGCATCCCGACCACGCGCGCTCTCTGCGTGACCGGCTCTGACGCACGCGTCCGCCGGGAGGAAATCGAGACGGCCGCGGTCGTCACGCGCACCGCGCCGAGCTTCATCCGCTTCGGCCATTTCGAGCATTTCTGGGCCAACGACAAGCTCGACGAACTGCGCACGCTGGCCGACTTCGTCATCGACCGCTTCTATCCGGAATGCCGGCTGACCAAGCGCTTCGGCGGCAACGCCTACGCCGCGTTCCTGGAGGCGGTGAGCGAACGCACTGCGGCGCTGCTGGCGCAGTGGCAGGCGGTGGGCTTCTGCCACGGCGTGATGAACACCGACAACATGAGCATCCTCGGGCTCACCATCGACTACGGCCCCTTCCAGTTCCTCGATGGCTTCAACCCACGCCACATCTGCAACCACAGCGACAGCGGCGGCCGCTATGCCTACAACCAGCAGCCCAACGTCGCCTACTGGAACCTCTATTGCCTGGCCCAGGCCCTGCTGCCGCTGATCGGCGAGAAGGAGGTCGCGATTGCCGCGCTGCAGTCCTACCAGACCGTGTTCCCGGACGCGTTCCTGGCCCGCATGCGCGCCAAGCTCGGCCTGACCGACGCGCAGGACGGCGACATCCAACTCGTCGAAGCCCTGCTGTCGGTGCTGCGCCAGGAACAGACCGACTGGACCATCTTCTGGCGCAGGCTGTCCCAGCACATGGCCGGCGCCGACGCGCAGACAGTGCGCGACCTGTTCGTCGACGCGACGGGCATCGACGCCTGGCTTCTTTCCTTCGGGCAACGGCATGCGTCCGTTCCCCGGGAGGCGGCGGCAGCTTTGATGCTCCGATCCAATCCGAAGTTCGTGTTGCGGAACCACTTGGGCCAACAGGCGATCGAAGCTGCGCAACGCAAGGACTACAGCGGCGTCTCGACCCTGCTGAACCTGCTTGAAACCCCCTTTGACGAACACGCCGGCCACGACGACTACGCCGGCTTTCCGCCCGACTGGGCCTCCTCCATCGAAATCAGCTGCTCCTCATGACCGCACCCGTCCAGAAGACCGACGCCGAATGGAAGGCGCTGCTCGCTGAAAAAGGCGCCGAACGCGGCGCCTTCGAGATCACGCGCCACGCCGCCACCGAGCGCCCCTTCACCGGCAAGTACGAGGCGCACTGGGCCGACGGCAGCTACCACTGCATCTGCTGCGGCGCCAAGTTGTTCGAATCCGGTACCAAGTTCGAGGCCGGCTGCGGCTGGCCCAGCTTTTCGCAGGAAGCGGTGCCTGGCGCGATCCGCAACATCGTCGACCGTTCCCACGGCATGGTTCGCACCGAAAATGTCTGCGCCAATTGCGGCGCGCACCTCGGCCATGTATTTCCTGACGGTCCCACCGAGACCGGCCTGCGCTACTGCATGAACTCGGCCTCGTTGGACTTCAAGCCTTCCACTGAATGAAACTGCTCCTCGACTTCTTTCCCATCCTGCTGTTCTTCGGCGCCTTCAAGCTGTACGACATCTACACGGCCACCGGCGTGCTGATGGCAGCCACCGCCGTGCAGATGGCCATCCACTGGTTCATGCATCGGCGCCTGGAGCCGATGCAGAAGGCCACGCTGGTGCTCATCCTGCTCTTCGGCTCACTCACGCTGGCGCTGCACGACGACCGCTTCATCAAGTGGAAGCCCACCGTGCTGTACGGCGCCATGGCCATCGCCCTGGCGATTGCGTTCTGGGGCTTTCGCAAGAACTTCCTGGAGTCGATGCTCGGCAAGCAACTGCGCCTGCCACACCGCATCTGGACGCACCTGAACATTGCCTGGATCGGCTACTGCGTGTTCATGGCGGCGATCAACGGCTATGTGGCCGCGTATTTCAGCACCGAGGCCTGGGTCGATTTCAAGCTCTGGGGCTATGCCTTCCCCATCGTCTTCCTGATTGCGCAGGGGCTCTACATCTCGCCGCACCTCAAGTCGGACGACGAGCCCGCGGCATGAGCATGGTCATGAGCCTTCCCCGCACCCACGACCTCGAAGCGACGCTGCGCGCCGCGCTGCAACCCACCGCGCTCGAAGTCATCGACGAAAGCGCGGCGCATGCGGGCCATGCAGGCGCCAACGCCGAGGGCTACGGCACCCATTTCCGCATCCGGATCTCCAGCCCGCTCTTCGCGGGCAAGACACGGGTGGCGCGCCATCGGCTTGTGTATGATGCGCTGCACATTTTTATCGCACAGGGCCTTCACGCCATTGCCATCGAGGCCTCTTGAGCCTCCTTCCCCCAGGGCCGACGCGCCTTGCTTTCACTTCCAAATGCTCATGAAAAAACAAATCTTGCAGGCTGTTGCAGCCGCAGCCCTCGTTGGCGTCGTTCCCATGGCCGCATTCGCGCAGAACGCAGCGATCGTCAATGGCAAGGCCGTGCCCAAGGCGCGCATGGATGCGCTGGCACAGCAACTCACCGCGGCCGGCAAGCCGGTGACGCCTGAAATGCAACCGCAACTGCGCGAGGAAATCGTCCTGCGCGAAGTGTTCATGCAGGAAGCGCAGAAGCAGGGCATCGACAAGACCGACGACTACAAGAACCAGATGGAACTGGCCCGCCAGGCCGTCATGATCCGTGCGCTGTTCGAGAACTACAAGAAGAACAACCCCGTGACCGACGCCGAAGTGCAGGCTGAATACGACAAGGCCGTCGCGGCCAGCAGCGCCGGCGCAGCCCCCGGCGGCGGCAAGGAATACAAGGCCCGCCACATCCTGGTGAAGACCGAAGCCGAGGCCAAGAAGATCATTGCCGACCTGAAGAAGGGCGGCAACTTCGAGGAAATCGCCAAGAAGCAGAGCACCGACAAGGGTTCGGGCGCGCAAGGCGGCGACCTCGGCTGGGCCAACCCCGCCGGCCTGGTGCCCGAGTTCTCGACGGCCATGGTCGCGCTCAAGAAGGGTGAAACCACTCAGACGCCGGTTAAGTCGGAATTCGGCTACCACGTCATTCGCCTGGACGACGTCCGCACGGCCGAAGCGCCGAAGTTCCCGAAGCTGGAGGAAGTCAAGCCGCAAGTCGTGCAGCAAGTTCAGCAGCAGAAGTTGCAGAAGTACCAGGAAAGCCTGCGCGCTGCGGCGAAGGTGGAGTAAGCGCCGAGGGCAACACCGGTCCCGCGGTGTTCCACGAACAAAATCAAGCGGCCTCTTCAGGCCGCTTTTTTCATGCCCAGATCACCGATCGCATCGAAATCGACGCGGACTGGAAATCGCTGTTGAAGAAGCGCGGTGATTCGCCGGCTTCCACGGCGCCGGCCGCATAGAGCAGCGGCAAGTAGTGGTCGTGCGTCGGATGCGCTTGTGTGGCGACGGCGCCGAGCGACTTGAAGTCCGGCAATGCGGACAACTGGCCCTTCGCAATCTGCGCAGCCACCACCTTGTCGAACTCGATGGCCCAGTCGTAGGCCTGGTTCGGCGCGGTGCCGCGTTGCGTGGCGCGCAGGTTGTGGACGATGTTGCCGCTGCCGACGATCAGCACACCGCGCTCGCGCAGCGCCTTCAGTTGCAGGCCGAGCTGGTAGTGCTCGGTCGGCGAACGGCTGTAGTCCATGCTGAGCTGCAGCACCGGGATCTCGGCCTTGGGGAACATCGGCTTCAGCACCGACCAGGTGCCATGGTCGAAGCCCCATTCCGAGACGTCGAGCGCGACCGGCGCTCCGCTGAAGGGCTGGCTCAGCGCTTTGCCGATGTCGGCCGCGGCCTGCGGGGCGCCCGGCGCCGGATATTGCTGGTCGAACAGTTCCTGCGGAAAGCCGCCGAAATCGTGAATGGTCTTCGGCCGCGCCATGCCGGTGAGGAACCAGCCGCCGCGCGTGAGCCAATGGGCCGAGACGCAGAGGATCAATTGCGGCGCCGGGTACTTCGCGCCGAACTCCGCGCCCAACGCCTGCCAGCTTCGGCGGTACGCGTTGTCGCCGATCGCGTTCATCGGGCTGCCGTGGCCGACGAACAGCACCGGCATGCGCGGCGATTTCTTCAGTGACTTGAAGGCTTCTGCCGCCATCACGTCGGCCAGGGGCAAGGCGCTGGCCAGTGCACCGGCGAGAAGCTTGCGACGACGCATCGTCAAGGCCTTAGCCCACCCACTTGCGCGCGTTGCGCCAGATCTGCATCCACGGGCTGAACGCATCCTTGTCGCCCGAAGTCCAGCTCATCTGGATGTTGCGGAAGACGCGCTCCGGATGCGGCATCAGCGCGGTGAAGCGGCCGTCCGCGGTGGTCACCGAGGTCAGGCCGCCGGCGCTGCCGTTCGGGTTGAACGGGTACTGCTCGGTCGGCTGGCCGTGGTTGTCGACGTAGCGCATCGCGGCGATGGCCTTGACCGCGTCGCCGCGGTGCTTGAAGTTGGCATAGCCCTCGCCGTGCGCCACCGCGATCGGCAGGCGACTGCCGGCCATGCCGGCGAAAAAGAGGCTGGGCGAATCCAGCACCTCGACCATCGACAGGCGTGCCTCGAAGCGCTCGCTCTGGTTGGTGGTAAAGCGCGGCCAGTGCTCGGCGCCGGGGATGATGTCGGCCAGTTCGGCGAACATCTGGCAGCCGTTGCAGACGCCCAGGCCGAAGGTGTCGCCACGAGCGAAGAATTGCTGGAACTGGGCCGAGAGCCGCGGATTGAAGGTGATGCTGCGGGCCCAGCCGATGCCGGCGCCAAGCGTGTCGCCATAGCTGAAGCCGCCGCAGGCGACCATGCCCTGGAAGCTGGCCAGGTCCGCCCTGCCCGATTGCAGGTCGGTCATGTGGACGTCGAAGGCTTCGAAGCCGGCCTCGGTGAAGGCGTAGGCCATCTCGACGTGGGAGTTGACGCCCTGTTCTCGGAGGATGGCGACCTTGGGGCGGGACTTCAGGATCGTGGGGGCGCTGTTGCCCTCACCCCTGCCCTCTCCCGGAGGGAGAGGGAGGAAGACGTGCATGCCGGGGTCTTGCAGGACACCGGCTGCGGAATGCTCCATGTCTGCGCAGGCGGGGTTGTCGCGCTCTCGGGCGATCTTCCAGCTGACCGAATCCCAGACCTGGTGCAGGTCGTGCAGGCTGGCGCTGAAGACCGACTTGGCATCGCGCCAGACTTCGAGCTTGTGCTTGCCGGCTTCCATCGGCGACGACTCGGGCCGCGTCTTGCCGACGAAATGGCTGTGCGCGCTCAGGCCGTGGGCGCGAAGCACCTGCATCACGTCGTTGCGCTCGGCCGTCCGGACCTGCAGCAGCATGCCGAGCTCTTCGTTGAAGAGCGCCTTGAGCGTGAGTTCCTCGCGGCGGGCGCTGACTTGCTGCGCCCAGTTCTTGGCGTCGCCGGTTTCCATGCGGCTGTCGCTGATGCCGTCGCCTTCCGTCACCAGCATGTCGACGTTGAGCGCCACACCGACATGGCCGGCGAAGGCCATTTCGCAAGCGGCGGCGAACAGCCCGCCGTCGCTGCGGTCGTGCATCGCGAGGATCTTGCCGTCGGCGCGCAGGGCGTTCACGGCGCTGACCAGGCTCACCAGCTGGGCGGGATCGTCGAGGTCGGGCACCGTGTCGCCGCTCTGGCGGAGCGTTTGCGCCAGGATGCTGCCGGCCATGCGGTGCTGACCGCGTCCGAGGTCGATGAGCACCAGCGTGGAGTCCGGCTCCACGGCGTCCAATTGCGGCGTCAGCGTGCCGCGCACGTCGGCCAGCGTGGCGAAGGCCGTCACGATCAGGCTGACCGGGGAAGTGACCTTCTTCTTCTCGTCGCCGTCGCTCCATTGCGTGCGCATCGACAGCGAATCCTTGCCGACCGGAATCGACACGCCCAGTGCCGGGCACAGTTCCAGGCCGACGGCCTTGACCGTTTCATATAGCGCGGCGTCTTCGCCTGGCTCGCCGCAGGCGGCCATCCAGTTCGCCGACAGCTTCACGCGCGACAGCTCGATCGGGGCGGCCAGCAGGTTGGTGATGGCTTCTGCCACCGCCATGCGGCCGGATGCAGGCGCGTCCAACGCGGCCAGTGGCGTCCGCTCACCCATGCTCATCGCCTCACCGGCAAAGCCTTGGTAGTCGGCCAAGGTGACCGCGCAATCGGCCACGGGCACCTGCCACGGGCCGACCATCTGGTCACGGTGGCTCAGGCCACCGACGGTGCGGTCGCCGATGGTGACGAGGAAGCGCTTGGAGGCCACCGTGGGGTGGGAGAGGACGTCGATGGCGGCTTTCTGCAGGTCGATGCCGGTGAGGTCGAGCGGCTTGAACTGGCGCGCGATGGTCTTGACGTCGCGCAGCATCTTGGGGGGCTTGCCCAGGAGGACGTTCATGGGCATGTCGACGGCCGCGCCCTCACCCTCGCCCTCTCCAAGTTCCCGCACCAACAGTTGCCGCTGTTCGGTCGCCACCCCCACCACAGAAAACGGACACCGCTCCCGCTCGCAAAACGCGGTGAACTGCGCCAGCGACTCCGGCGCAATCGCCAGCACATAGCGCTCCTGGCTCTCGTTGCACCAGATCTCCTTCGGCGCCATCCCCGACTCCTCTAGCGGCACTGCGCCGAGGTCAAAACGCGCCCCGCGCTCCGCATCATTGGTCAGCTCCGGAAACGCATTGCTCAACCCGCCGGCACCCACGTCATGGATCGCCAGGATCGGATTCGCCTCCCCCTGCTGCCAGCAATGGTTGATCACTTCCTGCGCGCGCCGCTCGATCTCCGGATTGCCGCGTTGCACCGAGTCGAAGTCGAGCTCGGCCGCATTCGCCCCGGTCGCCATCGAACTCGCCGCGCTGCCGCCCATCCCGATGCGCATGCCCGGCCCGCCCAGCTGGATCAGCAGCGACCCGGCCGGAAACTGGATCTTCTTCGTCTGCCCCGCGTCGATGCTGCCCAGGCCGCCGGCGATCATGATCGGCTTGTGATAGCCGCGCTGCACCGTACCATCGTCGGAGCTGACGGCCTGTTCGTATTCACGGAAATAGCCCAGCAAGTTCGGCCGGCCGAATTCGTTGTTGAACGCAGCGCCGCCGAGCGGCCCCTCGGTCATGATCTGCAGCGGGCTGGCGATGTGCTCCGGCTTGCCGTAGTGACCATCCTCCGGCCACAGCTTCGACACCGTGAAGCCAGTCAACCCGGCCTTGGGCTTGGAGCCGCGCCCCGTAGCGCCCTCGTCCCGAATCTCCCCGCCCGCTCCCGTCGACGCCCCAGGAAAAGGCGAAATCGCCGTCGGATGGTTGTGCGTCTCCACCTTCATCAGCACATGGCTGAGCGCACTTTCCTTTTCGTAGGCACCGCCGCGCGCCACGAAGCGCTCGACCTGCGTGCCTTCCATGATCGACGCGTTGTCGGCATAGGCCACCACGGTGTGCTGAGGATTCTGCTTCTCGGTATGACGGATCATCCCGAACAGGCTGTGCGACTGCGCCTGGCCGTCGATCACGAAGTCGGCATTGAAAATCTTGTGGCGGCAGTGCTCGCTGTTGGCCTGCGCGAACATCATCAGTTCCACGTCGGTCGGGTTGCGGCCGAGCCGGGTGAAGGCGTCGACGAGGTAGTCGATCTCGTCCTCGGCCAGCGCCAGGCCGAACTGCGTGTTGGCAGTGACGAGCGCCGCGCGGCCGCCCGCCAGCACGTCCACGTGCGCCATCGGCTGCGCCGGCAGTTCGGCGAACAGGGCCGAAGCGCTCTCCAGCGTCGGCAGCACCGATTCAGTCATGCGGTCATGCAGCAACGCAGCCACGCCCACCAGCGCGTCTGTGTCGAGCACCGGCGCCTTGCCCAGCAGCGGCTTCTTCAGCGACAGCCGGTATTCGGTCACCCGCTCGATGCGCCGCACCGCAAAGCCGCAGTTGTGGGCGATGTCGGTGGCCTTGGAAGCCCACGGCGACACAGTGCCCAGGCGCGGCGCCACCACGACGGAGGCGCCCGCCTCCTTCGCCTCGAAGGGCTCGCCGTAGGTCAGCAGCGCCTGCAACTGCGCCTGCTGCGCCGAATCCGGCGCCGAATCGGTCGCCACCAAGTGGACGAACCGGGCCGAAACGCCATCGATGCGCGCATCGACCGCCTGCAGGCGCGGCAGCAACTGGCGCGCCCGGAAATCGCTGAGTGCGTCGCCGCCCTCGAAACGCGTTACGACGAGGGGATGGTGCGGGGTCACGGGCTGCGTCACGGGTCGGAAGAGGCCTTGGCGGCCTGGTTTGGAATGGGACTGACGGGGGACAAGGGGCGGCTGGCCGCTGACTGGGGCCATCCGCGCGAGCCCGGGATTTTACGGCTTGTCCTCCGGCATTTCAGGCTGCACGGACATACCGGCAACAGGCCTTTCCGCCCAGAGGGATAATTCAGGGCTATGAGCATTTCCTACAACGACGCCGCCGGCATCGCAGCCATGCGAGTCGCGTGCCGCCTTGCCTCCGAGGTTCTGGACCACCTGACGCCGCTGATCAAGCCCGGCGTGACGACCAACGACATCGATCGATGGGCCGCCGAGTACATGGTGAAGCAGGGCACCACCTCGGCCACGGTCGGCTACATGGGCGCGAGCAGCACGCCCTACCCCAAGTCGCTGTGCACCTCGGTCAACCACGTGGTGTGCCACGGCATTCCCAACGACAAGCCGCTCAAGAAGGGCGACATCGTCAACGTCGACGTCACCGTCATCAAGGACGGCTGGTTCGGCGACAACAGCCGCATGTTCATCGTCGGCGACGCGTCGATCGCGGCCAAGCGGCTGTGCTCGATCACCTTCGAGGCGATGTGGCACGGCATCCTGCAGGTCAAGCCTGGCAACCACCTGGGCGACGTGGGCCATGCGATCCAGAAGTTCGCGGAAGGCAACGGCTATTCGGTGGTACGCGAGTTCTGCGGCCACGGCGTCGGCCGGCGTTTCCACGAGGAACCGCAGGTGCTGCACTACGGCCGCCCCGGCACCATGGAAGAACTCAAGCCCGGCATGATCTTCACGATCGAGCCCATGATCAACGCTGGCAAGCGCGACATCAAGGAAGACGCCAAGGGCGGCCAGTACGACGGCTGGACCATCGTCACGCGCGACCATTCCCTCTCGGCGCAGTGGGAGCATTCGGTGCTCGTCACCGAAACGGGCTACGAGGTCCTGACCTTGTCGGCCGGCAGCCCGCCGCTGCCCTCCTTCGTGAAGGCCACGGCCACTTGACGACCACCGCAGCGGTCGACGTGCCCATGCTGCGCGAGGCCTATCGCGCACACAAGCGCGCCCTGTTCGACACCCTGCGCTTCGCGCGCGCCCCGACGCGCAGCGTTCACACCGTGTTGCGCGAGCTGTCGGCGCTGGCCGACGAAACCCTGCGCGCCCTCTGGATCGATGCCGACTTCGGCAACCAGTTGTCCTTGGTGGCGGTCGGTGGATTCGGCCGCGGCGAGCTGTTCCCCTACTCCGACGTCGACGTGCTGCTGCTGTTGCCCGAGCCGCACGAGGGCGAGGTCGCGCCGGAGCGGCTGGAGGCCTTCATCGGCCGCTGCTGGGACGCGGGCCTGGAGATCGGCTCCAGCGTGCGCACGCTCGGTGAGTGCCTGGCGGAAGCCGCGAAGGACGTGACGGTGCAGACCTCGCTGCTCGAGTCGCGCCTGATCACCGGCGACAAGAAGCTCTACGCGGCCTTTCGCAAGGACTTCCTGGCCGCGATGGACCCGCAGGCGTTCTTCATCGCCAAGTCGCAGGAAATGCGGCATCGCCACCAGAAGTACGAGAACACACCCTACGCGCTGGAGCCCAACTGCAAGGAGTCGCCCGGCGGCCTGCGCGACCTGCAGGTGATCCTGTGGATGACCAAGGCAGCCGGCTTCGGCCAGCGCTGGGACGACCTGTCGAAGAACGGCCTGGCCACCGCCTTCGAGGTGCGCCAGATCAAGCGCAACGAGGCGCTGCTGAGCCTGGTCCGCGCCCGCCTGCACGTGATCGCCAACCGGCGCGAGGACCGCCTGGTGTTCGACATGCAGACCGCGGTGGCCGCCACCTTCGGCTACGAGGGCGAATCGGAACGCAAGGCCAGCGAGGCGCTGATGCGGCGCTACTACTGGGCGGCCAAGGCCGTGACCCAGCTCAACCACATCCTGCTGCTCAACATCTCCGAACGGCTGCAGCCCCTGGGCGAGCAGCCGGTGCGCATCAACGACAACTTCTACGAGAAGGCCGGCCTGATCGAGGTGGCGAGCGACGATCTCTACCTGCGCGACCCGCATGCGATCCTGGAGACCTTCCTGCTCTACCAGAAGACCATCGGCGTGAAGGGCCTGTCGGCGCGCACGCTGCGTGCGCTCTACAACGCGCGCCATGTGATGGACAGCAAGTTCCGCAACGACCGCGTGAACCACGTCACCTTCATGCGCATGCTGCTGGAGCCGCGCGGCATCACGCACGCCTTCCGGCTGATGAACGAGACCTCGGTGCTGGGGCGCTACCTGCGCGTGTTCCGCAGCATCGTCGGGCAGATGCAGCATGACCTGTTCCACGTCTACACGGTGGACCAGCACATCCTGATGGTGCTGCGGAACATGCGGCGCTTCTTCATCGCCGAGCACGCGCACGAATACCCGTTCTGCTCGCAACTTGCCGCCGGATGGAACAAGCCCTGGATCCTCTACGTAGCGGCCCTGTTCCATGACATTGCCAAGGGCCGCGGCGGGGACCATTCGCGGCTCGGCGCGCTCGACGTGCGCCGCTTCTGCGCGCAGCACGAGATCGCCCGCGAAGATGCGAAGCTCATCGAATTCCTCGTGGCCGAGCACCTGACCATGAGCACGATCGCGCAGAAGCAGGATTTGAGCGACCCCGAGGTCATCGGCGCATTTGCGAAGAAGGTCGGCAGCGAGCGTTACCTCACCGCTCTCTATCTGCTGACCATCGCCGACATCCGCGGGACGTCACCACGCGTCTGGAACGCCTGGAAGGGCAAGCTGCTGGAGGACCTCTACCGCGCCACGCTGCGCACGCTGGGCGGCCACATGCCCGATGCCGGCGCCGAGATCGAAGCCCGCAAGCACGATGCGCTGGTCGAACTCGCGCTCTACGCGCAACCGGCCGATGCGCACAAGGCCCTGTGGGAGACGCTCGACATCGGCTACTTCATGCGCCACGACGCCGGCGAGATCGCCTGGCATGCGAAGCAGTTGTCGCGCCGCGTGCCGATGCACGGCGTGCCGATCGACCCGCATGCGGCCGCCCTGGTCCGTGCCCGCCTGTCGCCGGTGGGCGAAGGCCTGCAGGTGGTCGTCTACACGCCCGACCAGATGGACCTGTTCGCGCGCATCTGCGGCTACTTCGAGCAGGCTTCCTTCAGCATCCTGGATGCCAAGGTCCACACCACGACCAACGGCTATGCGCTGGACACCTTCCAGGTGGTCGCAACCTTCATCCCGGAGCACTACCGCGACCTGATCAGCCTGGTCGAATCCGGCCTGAGCAAGACCCTCGACGAAGCCGGCGCGCTACCCCCGCCCGGCAAGGGCCGCGTGTCGCGCCGCGTGCGCAGCTTCCCGATCAAGCCGCGCATCAGCCTGTTGCCCGACGAGAAGGCGCAGCGCTGGCTGCTCAACATCTCGGCCAGCGACCGCGCGGGCTTGCTGTACTCAGTGGCGCGGGTGCTGGCCCGGCACCACCTGAACCTGCAGCTTGCCAAGGTCACGACGCTCGGCGAACGGGTGGAAGACACCTTCCTCATCAGCGGGCCGGAGTTGCAGGGGCAGCGGGCGCAGTTGGCGATCGAGACGGAGTTGCTGGAAGCGCTGGCTTCCTGAGCGCGAACCGCCCATCCTTCGTCCAGAGGATGTGGCCGGCAGGCGCAGTCCGTAGAGTCGTTTCCTTCAAAGAACGCGAAGGAGATGACGATGGCCCTGGACCTCAGCAAGCTACCCGTCCGCCAAGGCGAATCCGACAAGGCAACGGTCAAGGCGATCCAGCAGGCACTGGTGGCCAATGGCCTCAACGTGCCGCTCGACGGCAATTTCGACGCGCTGATGACCAGCGCCGTCAAGACCTTCCAGGCCCAGCACACCGACTCCGCGGGCGGCCCGCTCACGGTCGATGGCGTGGTCGGTCGCCTGACCTGGTTCGCCATGTCCTCACCGGCGCCGGTGGCCCGGCAGAATGCGAGCCTGCTGGCAGCATCGGCGCTGGCGATGGCGGCCAGCAAGATCGGCGTGCGCGAAACGGGCCCGAACCGCGGGCCGGATGTCGACGTGTTCCTGACGACTGCCGGCCTGAACCCGAAAGGCGGCGGAGCAGCGGGCTTCCCGTGGTGCCAGGCCTTCGTCTACTGGGCCTTCAACGAAGCGGCGAGGCAACTGGGCATCCCCAACCCGACGCCGAAGACCGCCGGCGTACTGGCCCACTGGAACGCCGCCAAGACCATCCCGAGCGCGACCCGCTTCACGCCCAAGCAACTGCTGGCCGACCTGTCGCAAGCGAGTGCCGGCAGCCTCGTGGTGTATGACTTCGGCGGCGGCCTGGGCCATATCGCCTTCATCGAGCAGTGCAACGACGACGGCCGGCTCTCCACCGTCGAAGGCAACACCAACACCGACGGCAGCCGCAATGGCATCGGCGTGTTCCGGTTGACGCGTCGCAAGATCTCGATCTCCGAGCACGGGCTCAAGGGCGTGATCGCCTATGCCTAGAGCCGATCAGCGCTGCCCCGAGCCGAGCCTGCGTTCCAGCCAGGCGCTGTAGCGTGACAGTCCGTAGCACATCACCCAGTAGACCAGCGCCAGGAACAGGTAGCCCTCGAGGTAAAACGGCCGCCAGGTGGGGTCGCCGCCCAGCGCCAGCCCCAGCGCACCGGTCAGTTCGAACAAACCGACCACCGTCACCAGCGAGGTGTCCTTCAGCGTGCCCACCACGCTGTTGGTCAGCGCAGGCACCACGAGCCGCAGTGCCTGCGGCAGGATGATGTCGCGCTGCACCGGCCAGCGGCCGAATCCCAGCGCCATCGCCACCTCGGTCTGCCCGCGCGGCACCGCCTGCAGGCCACCTCGGATGATCTCGGCCAGATAGGCCGCCACGAACAGGCTGAGCCCGGCCAGCACGCGCACCAGCACGTCCGGTTGCCAGCCTGCCGGCCACAGCAGCGGCAACAGGAAGGACGCCATGAACAACACCGAAATCAGCGGCACCCCCCGCACCAGCTCGATGTAGGTCGCGCTCAGCGTGCGCGCGGCCGGCCACAGCGAGCGCCGCCCCAGCGCCAGCAGCAAGGCCAGCGGAAAGGCCAGGGCCAGCCCTACCACCGCCAGCCCGATGGTCAGCGGCAGCCCACCCCACCGGCTCGTCGGCACCGTCTCCAGTCCGAACACGCCGCCACGCATCAGCACGACGAACAAGGCCAGGCCCAAGACCCACAAGGGCAGCAGCCACCAGCGCCAGAAGCGGGGCCAGGCACTCATCAGCGTCGCGGCCGACAACACAGTCACCGCGACGGCGGGACGCCATTGGTCCTCATAGGGATAGCGCCCGAACAGCATCGGTCGCCATTTCTCCGCGACCACGCCCCAGCATGCGCCCTGCGCAGCGCGGCAGGCATCGGCGTCCGGACGAAACACCGCGTGCAGCACGGCCCAGTCGAACAGATGCACGCCGCCCCATGCGAACAGCGCCAGCAACAGCACGGTCGCGGCGGCGCGCAGCGGCGAACCGAACAACTCCTTGCGCACGCTCATTGCCACCCTCGCAACGCCACGCGCGCGTTGTACCGATTCATCAGCGCCGAAGTGATCAGGGACAGCGCGAGGTACACGGCCATGATCACCGCGATGCATTCGAACGCGCGCCCGGTCGAGTTGAGCGTGGTGTTGGCGATCGACACCAGTTCCGGATAGCCGACCGCGACGGCGAGCGAGGAATTCTTCGTCAGACTCAGCAACTGGTTGGTCAGTGCGGGCACGATCACGCGCAACGCCTGCGGCAGCACCACGATGCGCAGTTGCTGCCCGGGCGTCAACCCGAGCGCCTGCGCCGCAAGCTTCTGCCCGGCCGACACCGACCCGATGCCCGCCCGAACGATCTCCGCGATGAAGGCGGCCGTGTAGAGCGCAAGCGCCAGCACCACCGCCAGGTACTCGGGACTCAGCGCCGCGCCGCCCGTGACATTGAAGCTTCCGCGCTCAGGCCAATCAAAGTGGCTGGGCCAGAAATCGCCGGGCTCGCTCACGGGCCACGGCATCGACAACCCGCCCTTGCTGAGCCAGACGCCGGGCGCGAGTTCGATGGCCTCGGTTGAATCGGGCAACAGGTGCGTGATCGCGAAGTACAGCATCAGCAGTTGCAGCAGCAGCGGCACGTTGCGCAACGTCTGCACATAGAGCGCGCACAGCCAGCGCACCAGCATGTGCGGCGCGAGCCGCCCGATACCCAGCAGCGTGCCCAGCACCACGGCGATCAGCGCCGCGGGCACCGAGGCCCGCACCGTGTTGACCAGGCCCGCGAGGAACGCGCGCCACAGCGGCTGGCTGCCTTCGAAGTCCAGCCAGCCCTCCGCCACTTCGAAGCGCGCCGCGTCCCACAGGAAATCGAAACCGGAGCGAACGCCCCGCGCGCGCAAGGCTTCCAGCGCATGGTGAACGAGCCAGAACGCCCCGCCCACCACCGCCATCACGAGCAGCGCCTGCAGCGCCCACGCCAGCCAAACCGCGCGCGCTTCCCGGCGCCGGGCCACTCACTTCACCGGCAGCGCGTAGAGCAGGCCGCCCTTGTTCCACAGGTTGTTGGCGCCGCGCGGCAGCTTCAGCACCGACTTCGGCCCGACGTTGCGCTCGAACATCTCACCGTAGTTGCCCACGGCCTTGATCGCGCGGTACGACCAGTCCTTGTCCAGCCCCAGCAGCTTGCCCAGGTCATCGCCGCTGCCGACCAGGCGTTGTTGCGCCGGGTCCTTGCTGGTGGCCTTGAGCGCATCGATGTTCTCCTGCGTGATGCCGGCCTCCTCCGCCTCGATCAGCGCGTTCGGCACCCACTTGACGATGGCGAACCACTCGTCATCACCGCGGCGGACGGCTGGTGCCAGCGGCTCCTTGGAGATCAGCTCCGGCAGGATCACATAGTCGTCCGGATTGGTCGCTTCCTTGTTGCGCAGGCCCGCCAGCGCCGAGGCGTCGGTGGTGAACGCCTGGCAGCGGCCCGCGAAGAAGGCCTTGAACGAGGCTTCGAAGCTCTCGAACACCACCGTCTTCACCGGGATGTTGTTGGCCTTCGACCAGTCGGCCACGTTCTTCTCGTTGGTGGTGCCCGACTGCGTGCAGATGGTCGCGCCCTTGAGTTGCTTGGCGCTGGTCACCTTGATCTTTTTCGGCACCAGGAAGCCCTGGCCGTCGTAGTAGTTGATGGTGGTGAAGTTGAAGCCCAGCGACGCGTCGCGCGTGAGGTTCCAGGTGGTGTTGCGCGCCAGGATGTCGATCTCGCCGGCCTGCAGGGCGGCAAATCGCTGCTGCGAGTTGAGCGGCACGAAGTCGACCTTCTTGCCGTCGCCGAGCACGGCGGCCGCGATGGCGCGACAGGTGTCGACGTCGAGGCCCGACCAGTTGCCTTGCGTGTCCGGTGCCGAGAAGCCCGCCACGCCATTGGTCACGCCGCACTTCACGGTGCCGCGCGCCTTGACGGCGTCAAGCGTCTTGCCGGCAAAGGCGGGCGCGGCTGCAGCCAGCGCGAAGGTGGCCGCCACCGCGGAAACAACGGCCAGGGCGGGTCGAAAACGATGGTTCATGGAAGTTCCTCAATTGTCAGCAGCGGGCAGTTTACGAGGGGATGCGCCTTGTCGCCTGCAAAGGGCTGTGACTGACGGACAATCGCGCCCATCTTCAATTTCAGTTATGAAAGGTTTCTTGCATGATCCGTTCCGATGACACTGGCAAGCTGATTCTTCGCCTGGCCCTGGGCGTGCTGATCCTCCTGCACGGCGTCGCCAAGCTCAGCAGCGGCGTCGGCTATATCGCGGGCCTGATGACGTCGCATGGTTTGCCGTCGGCGTTGGCCTACCTTGTCTACGTCGGCGAGATCATCGCGCCCGTGCTGCTGATCGTGGGGATCTATACGCGGCCCGCCGCGTGGATCACGGTGATCAACATGCTGGTTGCCATTGCGCTGGTGCACATGAAGGACATCTCGTCGCTCGGCAAGAGCGGCGGGTGGGCACTGGAACTGCAAGGCATGTTCCTGTTCGCCGCACTGGCCGTGGCCTTCCTTGGCGCCGGACGGTTCAGCGTGGGCGGCAGCAGCGGAAAGTACAACTGAGCGCCAGGGCCGGGGGGCGCTCCCGGCCCATCGCCATGGCCTGAAGTCTCTCCTTCATTCACGCCGAAGGGCACAAGCCTTGGGGGGATTACCAAGCGCGAATTACTACGAGCGTAGTAAGCTTTGAGTGATCGAGCGCGCAATGCGCTCACCAGAAAACTCAGGGAGACACATCATGCATGCCTTCATTGGCCATGATCGCATTCGGCATGGAAACATGCGCAGCGCGACGCACCAGCGGCACCCATCGCCTGCCTTTTCGCAGCGCCCCATCAACGACCGAGCAGCAGTCGGTCGCTTCGCGCAAGGGCTCGATTCCTGAGCCTCTTCTCATCGTCTTGAACCCGCAGGCCAGAGACCCTGGCCTCGATGTCCGCGCCACAGCTCGTTGACCGTCGCAGCCGCGAAGGTCCTTCGAGCGCCATTGCCGTTTGCATGGAGCAGGCGCGCGGCACGGCCACAAGACGCAATCCTCCCTTTGCCGAAGCCACCCATGCGAGTTTGGTTCAACCGCCCCTTTGCCCTTGCCTATCGAGTGCTGTCACTGATCAGGGAAGCCGATACAACCCGGCGATTCACGCTCATCTGCACCCACAAGCACACCTGGTTCACAGGCTATGCGGCCGCCGACGAATGGCAGGTAGAGCCTGTCGGCCTGGATTCCGACGCCTATCGCGATTGGTGCCTGGACTTCGCGGTCCGGCAGAAGATCGACGTCATCGTCCCGGGACACGAAACGGCCGCCCTGGTCCACGCCAGCGAAATGTTCGCGGCGCACGGCATACGCGTGCTGGCGCCCGCCGATGCCGGCACGCTGCCCAGGCTGCACGACAAGGCGTGGGTCTATCGGCAACTGGCGGACCAGGACATCCTGGCGAGTTCGGTTGAACTGCGCGACCCTGGCGACCTGGTCAAGGCGGTGGCAACGATCTGGGCGCAGGGCCATCGCGCCTGCATCAAGCCCACCGTGTCGGTCTACGGCAAGGGCTTCTATCGGCTGATGCACCCGACGGACAAGCGCCGGCCCTTGCGCGGCCTGACGCTCTCGGAATGGGTCCGGAAGGCGGTCGACGAAGACGGTACCTGCGCACCGCAGCAGGTGCTGGAGTACCTGCCGGGCCACGAATTCAGCGTGGACTGCGTCGCCGACCAGGGGCGTTGGGTGACCGGCGTCGTGCGCAAGAAGGCAATCCTCAGCAACACCCAGTTGCTGGACGACAACCCGTTGCTGCTGGCGCATGCACAGTGCCTGGTCGAGCGCTTCGGCCTGAACGGCATGATCAACGTGCAGTTCAAGGAAGACGCCCAGGGCAAGCCCAGGCTGCTGGAAATCAACCCGCGGGCCTCCGGTGGCGTGGCCATGAGTTGCCTGTCGGGCATCAACCTGCCGTACCTCGCCCTGCGAGGATTTGTCGACGGATACGACACGCTCGCCATCCCCCAGGCTCGCCTGGGGCAGCGCGTGACTGAAGTTGCCGTGGCCATCAGCCTGCCTGTCAGCCATGCGCAATAACAGTGTGACTGTCATGCCGGAAGCAATGCAGGCGCATGTCGAACTGCCGACCGGTTCCCTGAAGGTTTCCCTGCGCCGCGCGGATTGGCCCCTGCATGAACTCTGCGGGTTTGCCGCGAGGCACAACCCCAAGCGCGGCTTCCTGTTCGTCAGCAAGGTGCTGGGCAAGCACTGGCCCTGCAAGCCGTCCGTGATGCGCGCCGCCCACGTCGCGCTGGCCGCCAAGCTGGCCGCGCCGGGGGATGCGCCCGCGCTGTTCATCGGACTTGCCGAAACGGCGACCGGCCTGGGCCAGGGTGTCTTCGAGCAGTACCTCGAGCGCTTCGGGCCCGGGAGTGCGCTCTATGTGCAGACCACCCGCTATCCGTTGTCTGGCGCGGAGATGCTGCCCTTCCTGGAGCGCCACAGCCACGCGCAGAACCTGCGCCTGCATGTGCCGGAGCGCGAGGACTGGGCAGGGTTGTTCAAGCGTGCGCGACTCCTGGTGCTGGTCGACGATGAATTGAGCACCGGCGACACCTACCTCAGCCTGATCGCCGCCTACAGCGCACGGAATCCGGCACTCGAAGAGATTGCCGCCGTGTCTCTCTGCAATTTCATGGACGAGCCCGGCCAGGCGCGTTTTCGCGAGCAACTGGCCCTGCTGGACGCCGCAGGTGTGCCACCCCGGCGCGTGAGTTTTCCGGCCCTGGTGGAAGGCCAGTTCACATTCTCGGCCAACCCCGATTTCCAGGCACCGCCGCCGCCCGCCGCGCAGGCGGACATGAATTGCCGCCGCGCCTACAACAGCGGCGCCAGTGCACGGCTGGGAAGCGATGCATCGCTGGAAGTACCGGAGTCGCTCGTGGCCGGCCTGGTCCGCACGCTGCCACGCGACGAGCCTGTGCTGGTGCTCGGCAGCGGCGAATTCATGCATCCCGCCTTCGTGCTGGGCGCCGCATTGGAAGATGCCGGCCTGGAGATTCGCGTCCAGTCCACCACGCGCTCCCCCGTGCTCGTGGGCGCCAGCATCGGCTCGCGCCTGTCCCTGCCGGACCTGTACGGTGAGGGCATTCCCAACGCGCTCTACAACTTCAAGGCCGAGGACTATGGTGCGGTGCTGCTGTGCCACGAATCCCCTGGGGATGGCAACGACAGCAGCCTCGCCACCAGCTTGCAACTCCTGGGCGCGCGAAGCGTCGGGTTCAATGGTGGGCTCGCTGCGTGACCACCACCCGTCCGCCTGTGTTCGTGTTCAGCGACCTGGACGACACGCTGTTCTCCAGCGCGCGCAAGCGCGCACCAGGTCCTGACTCGCAGCCTGCGGCGCTCCTCAGGAATGGCGATGTCGTCTCGTACACCAACGGCCCGCAGCGCGCCTTCCTGGACTGGTTGATGCGCGATGCCCGTCTGGTGCCGGTGACCGCACGCAGCATCGAAGCCTTTCGTCGCGTCTTGCTGTCGTTCTCCGGCCCGGCCATCGTGAGCTTTGGCGGCGTGCTGCTGGACGACACCGGCCGCGAAGACGCCGAATGGGCAGCCCACATGGCGAAGGTCCTGGGGCCGTCCGCGCTTCTGTTGCAGGAAGCGTGCACGCTGCTGCAGGCTGCGATCGATGCACGCGGCCTGAACGCCTGGACGCGCGTGGTGCACGAAGGCGGACTGGCGCAATACGTGGTCGCCAAGCACCGAGAGCACGACGCCGGGGCGCTGACGCAACTCGACACGGAGGTGCTGGGACCGTTGCTGGCGGCACATCCCGGCTTTCGCAGCCATCAGAACGCCAACAACCTCGCACTGCTGCCCCCCGGCCTGGACAAGTCCGCAGCCTTGACCTTCCTCTTGTCCCGCTTGCGCGCTGCGCATGGCGAGATCGTGACCATCGGCTTCGGAGACAGCTACAGCGATGCCGATTTCATGGCCTTGTGCGACTACGGCATGACGCCGCGCGGCACGCAACTGGGACATCGGCTGGCCGGCCAAAAGGAGCGCGCGCATGCTGGATGACCGCGTGCCCCTGCATGGCAGCTATGCGGCGGAAGACGTTCGCTTCCTGCTGAAGCCCCTCACGCTCGCACCCATCACCGGCACCGCGGAAAAGGAGCGCCTGATCCAGACGGGGCAGCGCCACTACAGCGAGTTGATCGGCCGCGAGCAGTTGCCGTCGCCGCAGTATTTCTCGCTGTTCGAGCAGGCGGTGGAAAGCAACGCTGCATGCATGGCGCGTGACGTGATGCGCCTGGCGCGGCACATCGTCGGGGGGCGCGGAAAGAACATCACGCTGGTGTCCTTTGCGCGCGCAGGGACGCCCGTGGGTGTGCTGTTGCGTCGCACGCTCGCCAGGTACTTCGGCATCGACGCACCGCACTATTCCATCTCCATCGTCCGGGACCGTGGCGTCGATGCCGTTGCGCTGGATTTCATCCTGTCCAGGCATGCGCCGGAATCACTGGTCTTCGTGGATGGCTGGACCGGCAAGGGCGCCATCGCGCGCGAGCTGGTTCGTTCGCTGGGAGCCTTCAACGCCAGCCGTCGCCTCGCGATTCCGGCGCAGTTGTTCGTGCTGTGCGACCTGGCCGGGCAGGCCTTTGCGGCGGGCTCTTCCGACGACTACCTGATCCCTTCGGCCGTGCTCAATTCGACGGTGAGCGGCCTGGTGAGCCGCTCCATCCTCAATGACCAGATCGGCCCCAAGGACTTCCATGGCTGCCTGCTCTACCCGGAATGGCAGGCGCAGGACCGGTCCCGATGGTTCATCGACCGCATTGCGCAAGCCCTGCATGCCGATGCGGATCGATACCTGGCGGAGCCCCTGCCTCCGCACGATGCCGCGCACCTGCGTGTGCAGTCGAAAGCGCTTCTCGCGCACCTGTCTCGCACCTGTGGCATCGACAACATCAACCTGATCAAGCCGGGCATCGGCGAGTCCACCCGCGTCCTGCTGCGCCGGGTGCCTCGCCTGCTGCTGTTGCGCGATCGCGCCGAAGCCGCCACGGCGCATCTGGTGTGGCTGGCTGAGCGGGCCCATGTGCCCATTGCGTTGGACCCGGCGCTGCAAGTGCGTGCCGTCGCCGTTATCAAGACACTTCAAGAGGACTGATTTCTCTCATGAAACCTGCCATTGCCTGCGCGCCGCACCTGGGAGCTTCGCTCTATGTCCCGGCGACCCGATCCAAGCTGACAGCGGTTCTTTCCGGACGCGAAATACCCGCCTTGCGTTCGGTCATCGCCTGCACCGAGGATGCTGTGGGCGATGCCGAACTCGAGGGTGCATTGGACAACCTCGCCGCCGCCCTCCGGGCGCTGGACCCGGCTGAAATGCGATCCGACCTGCTGCGCTTCGTGCGCGTGCGCAATCCCGCCGTGATGGCACGCGTGCTGGCGATGCCGGGCGTCGAAAAGGTGAACGGCTTCGTGCTGCCCAAGTTCACGCGGGCAGTGATGCCGCAATACCATGCCCTGCTGAAGGGCCGGAAGTTCCGGCTCATGCCGACGCTGGAGACTTCCGAGGTGTTCAACCCGGACGCCATGCGCGACCTGTCTTTGGCACTCTGCAACGACGAATGGAAGTCGCGGATACTTGCCTTGCGCGTTGGCGGCAGTGACTTGCTGCGCCTGTTGGGCCTGCGTCGCACGCGAGGCTTCACCTTGTACGACACGCCGCTGGGCAGCCTGCTTTCACAACTGGTTCTCACATTCAAGCCGATGGGCTTCGCATTGACCGCGCCGGTGTTCGACTTCATCGAGGACGAGCATGTCCTGGCGCAAGAGGCCAAGCGCGATGTGGCTTTCGGCTTCTGCGGCAAGACCGCGATCCACCCCGCCCAGATCGCGACGATCGAAGCGGCCTTTCACGTGAGCGCCAGTGAACTCTTCGCCGCACGGCGCTTGATGGAGCCCGACTGCCCGGCCGTGTTCAAGCACGATGGCACGATGTACGAAGCCGTGGTGCACCGCGACTGGGCTCGGCAGGTGATCGCCAAGCGCGAGATGCTGGCGATGTAGCGTTCAATCGTCCTGGCTGGCATCGAGCCCTGGGAACAACACCTCTGTGAAGCCGAACCGGGAAAAGTCGCGCACGCGCATGGGGTACAGCTTGCCCAGCAGATGATCGACTTCATGCTGCACCACGCGGGCGTGGAAGCCGCTGACGGTGCGATCGATCGGGTCGCCATACGGGTCGAATCCGGTGTAGCGGATGCTGGCGAAGCGCGGCACCACGCCGCGCAGGCCGGGCACTGAGAGACAGCCCTCCCAGCCCTCCTCCTCTTCCTCGCCGATCGGCGTGATGACGGGGTTGAGCAGCACCGTGCGCGGCACCAGCGGTGCATCCGGATAGCGAGGATTGACAGCATCGGTGCCAAAGATCACGAGTTGCTGATCAACACCGATCTGCGGCGCGGCCAAGCCGGCGCCGTTCACCGACCGCATGGTTTCGAACATGTCGCGCACGAGCATGTGGAGCTCGTCGGTGTCGAATGCAGCCACGGGTTGGGCTACGCGCAGGAGGCGCGGGTCGCCCATCTTCAGGATCTCGCGAATGGTCATCCGGCGATTATCGCGAGCGGATCTCTTCAGGCCTCAGGGGCCGGTCGGATGGGCTTCACCCACCGGGCCCGTGATGACCCGCTCACCGCCTGTCTGCCAGCCCGGCTGCTGCTGCCTGGGCACGCCTTGCCGGGGTCCGCCCTGGCCAGGATTGCCGCCGGGGCGCGCATAGCCGGGACCGTAGCCAGGACGCGGTGGATTCCCGGCGCCATACCCCGGACGTGGCGCAGGAGCCGGCGCGTATCCGGGTCGACCGTAGTAACCGGGGCGCCCGTAATAGCCACGGTCGTAATAGCCGCCCCCACCGCCCCAATACCCACCAACGCCCACGCCCACCGAAACCGGTGGCGCCACCACGACGGGGCCGGGATCCGCGTAATAGGGGTAGCCCTGTGCATACCCCTGGTCGCCGTAGTAGTAGCCCGGTGCCACGCACCCTGTCAATGCGGTCAAAGCGCCCACCGCAGCCACCAACCCAAGCAATCGAATTCTGTTCATGGCAAATACCTCCTGGTCAACCTGATCAACGACCCGGCGCGAATCAGTGTTGACCGCACCGGGGTGGCGCGAGGTAAACCCGAGGTAAACCTCAGTCCGGCTTTGCCAACAATACAAGCATTCGTGCCTCGTCGATCACTTCGACGCCAAGTTCACGCGCCTTGTCGAGTTTGCTCCCCGCTTCGGCCCCTGCCACGACAAAGGTCGTTTTCTTGCTGACGGAGCCCGAAACCTTCGCACCGGCTGCTTCCAACTTGTCCTTGGCTTCGTCACGGCCCAGCGTAGGAAGAGTGCCGGTGATGACGAAGGTCTTGCCCGCGAGCGGACGGGGCGTGCGCGCGGCGGGTTCGCCCTCTTCCCAATGCAGGCCGCAGGCGCGCAGTTGCTCGACCACTTCGCGGTTGTGGGCTTGGTCGAAGAAAGTGCGCAGGCTTTGCGCGACCACCGGGCCGACGTCATTGACTTCGAGGAGTTGTTCCTCGGTCGCATCCATGATCGCGTCGAGCTTGCCGAAATGCTTGGCCAGGTCCTTGGCCGTGCTCTCGCCGACGTGGCGAATGCCCAGGCCGAAGAGGAAGCGATTCAGCGTCGTCTTCTTCGATTTTTCCAGCGCATCGACGATGTTCTTCGCCGACTTCTCGGCCATGCGGTCGAGGCCGACCAGCGTGGTGAAACCGAGCTTGTAGAGGTCCGGCAAGGTGCGGATCAGGTTGGCGTCGACGAGCTGCTCGACCAGCTTGTCGCCGAGGCCTTCGACCTCCACCGCGCGACGGGCCGCAAAATGCAGGATCGCTTCCTTGCGCTGGGCGCCGCAGAACAAGCCGCCGGTGCAGCGGTAGTCGGCCTCGCCCTCCTCGCGCACCGCGTCGGAGCCGCAGACCGGGCACTTGTGCGGCATCGTGAAGATGGCGCCACGCCGCTCCGCCGGCTTGGCAAGGCTTTCAGGCACCACGCCGACGACTTCGGGGATCACGTCGCCGGCGCGCCGCACGATGACCGTGTCGCCCACGCGCACGTCCTTGCGGCGGGCCTCGTCCTCGTTGTGGAGCGTGGCATTGGTGACGGTGACGCCGCCGACGAACACCGGCGCCAGCTTGGCCACCGGGGTGAGCTTGCCGGTGCGGCCGACCTGGATGTCGATGGCCAGCACCTCGGTCAATTGCTCCTGCGCCGGGTACTTGTGCGCGACCGCCCAGCGCGGCTCGCGCGAGACGAAGCCGAGTTGCCGTTGCAGCGCCAGGCTGTCGACCTTGTAGACCACGCCGTCGATGTCATAGGGCAAGCCGTCCCGGGCGCGGCCCATGGCTTCGTGGAAGGCCACCAAGGCTTCAGCGCCCAGCGCGCGTTGCGTCTGTGTCGCGACCGGGAAGCCCCAGGCCGCGAATTGCTGGAGCCAATCGAATTGCGTCGCGCAATCCGGGCCACCTTGCTCGGGCGATGACACTTCGCCGAGGCCGTAGGCGAAGAAGCTCAGCGGGCGTGCCGCAGCGATGGCCGGGTCGAGTTGGCGCACGGCGCCGGCCGCCGCGTTGCGCGGATTGACGAACACCTTCTCGTTCTTCTGTCCGGCGGCGATCTTCTCGCGCTGGCGTTCGTTCAGCGCCTCGAACTGGTCGCGGCGCATGTAGACCTCGCCGCGCACTTCGACCACGGGCGGCGCATCACCTTGCAGCCGCAGCGGGATCTGCTGGATGGTGCGGATGTTCTGCGTGACGTCCTCGCCGACCTCGCCGTCGCCGCGCGTGGCGGCTTGCACCAGCACACCGTCCTCGTAGCGCAGGTTCATCGCGAGGCCGTCGAACTTGAGTTCGCAGATGTACTCGATGGCTGGCGCGTCCTCGGCCAGGCCGAGTTCGCGGCGCACGCGCGCATCGAAGGCGCTGGCACCGCCGGCGGTGATGTCGGTCTCGGTGCGGATCGACAGCATCGGTACCTTGTGGCGAACCTTGATGAAGCCGTCGAGCACCTTGCCTCCGACGCGCAGGGTCGGCGAATCGGGCGTCTGCAGATCGGGATGTTCGGCTTCGATGGCTTGCAGGCGCTGGAACAGCTTGTCGTACTCCGCGTCCGGCAGTTCGGGCGCGTCGAGCACGTAGTAGAGGTGCGAGTGATGGCGCAGCTTGGCGCGCAGGCCTTCGGCCTCGTCGGTCACTGACTGCTTGTCGGGTGGGTTCATGTCGGAATGGCGTCAGCGAAATTTCTTGGTGCTCCGGAACTTGCCGGCGTTGCTGCGCGAATACGGCGTCGAAAGCGGCTGCGACCCGCTCGCGCCGGCCCTAGCTGAACAGCCGCCGCGCCAGCGCCGAACCTGCGGAAAGCTCGCGCGAGTCGAGCGTGTCGTAGAGCTGCTCCAGATCGGCGCCGATCACGTCCATGATCTCTTCGCGCAACAACTGGCCGTCGCCGTCGGTCACCACGCCGTCCATCTCGCGCGCCAAAGCCGCTGCAACTTCGCGCATGCGCTCGAAGGGGCGCTCGCTGCGGTCGACCTGGGGCACGTCGAGGCTCAGGGTGAGTTCGCGGATGGCCGATTGCGCAGGGTCGTCGGCGAGTGCGGCCTGGGTGTCGAAGGAGAGGCCGAGGATCGGCGGCAAGCCGGGTTCGCTCGTGGGCAGCACCATGCGGCCCGGAATCATGCCGGCGACGAAACCGTGCCGTGCCGCGCTCTGCTGCACGTAGCCGGGGCTCCAGGCTGCATGCAGGGCGCGCAGCACGAAGCCGAGCTGAGCATCGTGCGCGCTAGCGAACTGGTCGAGTTCACGGCCACGCGCCACTTCGTCGAGCATCTCGGGGAACTCGGGGGCGCCGTTGACCATGTCGGCGAAGGCCTGCGCCTTGACGACGAATTCGGAATATTCGATTTCGTTGAGCGCGCCGGTGCGGTTGGCCAGTTGCACGCCGACCTGGAAGGCGCCGTAGCGCTGGCCGGGCGCAGGCTGCTCCCAGTTGGCCGTGTGTTCGTTGAGGCCTTCGATGGCCACGGGCTTACTGCCGGCGCGGCGCGTCGCGGGCATCGCGGCCAATGCGGCATCGCCCGATGCCAGGCCGTCGAGCGACACCGGTGCGATCACGTCGATCAACGGATCGAGGCCGCCGCGCTTGTCGGCGGCGGTTGCGGCCAGGCCGCTGGGCGGCGGCAGGTCGGGGTCGAACAAGGGCTCGTGCCGATCGCTGCCGGGGGCGTGGTTCGGGTCGAGATGCAGCACCGGTTCGGTGCCGAAGTTCGACGTCGGCGCGCCTTCGGTCGGTGCGGGTGGCGTGGCCGCGTCGGGCTGCTTCGGCGCATTGCGGCGCGACATCCAGGCGTTGTAGCCAATCACCGCAGCTAGCACGAGGCCGCCGAGGATCGCAAGAGCAACCGTCAAATTGCTCATGCGGCTTCAGCCATCGACTTCGCGGCCTCCATGTCCACTGCGACGATGCGCGAAACGCCCTGCTCCTGCATCGTCACGCCGATGAGTTGTTCGGCCATTTCCATGGCGATCTTGTTGTGGCTGATGAAGAGGAATTGGGTTTCGCGGCTCATGGCGGTCACTAGTTTGGCATAGCGCTCGGTGTTCGCGTCGTCCAGCGGCGCGTCCACTTCGTCGAGCAGGCAGAAAGGTGCGGGGTTGAGCTGGAAGATCGCGAACACCAGCGCGATGGCGGTGAGCGCCTTCTCGCCACCCGAAAGCAGATGGATGGTCTGGTTCTTCTTGCCGGGCGGCTGGGCCATGACCTGCACGCCCGAATCCAGGATCTCGTCGCCGGTCATCATGAGCCGCGCATTGCCGCCGCCGAACAGCTCCGGGAACATGCGGCTGAAATGGTCGTTGACGATCTTGAAGGTGCCGCCGAGCAGGTCGCGCGTCTCGCCGTCGATCTTGCGGATGGCGTCTTCCAGCGTACCGATGGCTTCGTTCAGGTCGGCCGACTGCGCATCGAGGAAGGTCTTGCGTTCGCTGGCGATGGCGAGTTCATCGAGCGCCGCGAGGTTCACCGCGCCAAGCGCCGCGACTTCGCGATGGAGCCGGTCGATTTCACTTTGCAGGCCGGTGAGGCGCACCTTCTCGGTCTCGATCGACAGGGCAACGGCCTCGATGTCGGCCTGCGCGTCGATGAGCAATTGCGCGTACTGCTCGTAGCCTAGGCGCGCGGCCTGCTCCTTGAGCTGGAATTCGGTGATGCGGCTGCGCAGCGGCTCCAGCTCGCGTTCCAGCTTCAGACGGCGTTCGTCGCTGGCGCGCAGCTTGATCGTGAGGTCGTCGTACTGGCTGCGCATGGCGCCCAGCGAGGCTTCACGTTCGAGCTTGAGGGCCAGGGCGTCCTGCAAGCCAGCTTGAGCGGCCGCGTCGGACAGGCGGGTCAGTTCGCCTTGGGCGCGCTCCTGTTCCTCGGCAAGCGCCACCGTTTGCTGCGTGGCGGTCTCGATGGCGCGGCTCAGCTCTCCTCGACGGGCTTCCAGGGTGCGCTGCGAGAAGGTGGCTTCCTGCGCCTGGCGCTCCAGGCTGCGGTGCTGCTCACGGCTCGCGGCCAGCTGGCGCGCGGCTTCGATCACGCGCTCGTCGAGCTGGGCATGGCGCTCCTGGCTGTCGGCCAGTTGCATGTCCAGTTCCTCGAAGCGCGCTTCGGAGGCGATGCGGCGCTCCTGCAATTCCTCCAGTTGCGCATCGACTTCGCCGAGGTCGCTGGCGAGTTGCTGGCTGCGGGCGCGGGCCTGCTCGGCCAGTTGGGTCAGGCGCAGCGTCTCGACCTGCAGTTCATGGGCGCGCGACCGAGTTTCAGCGGCCTCGCGGCGGGCCGTGACCAGGCGCGACGCGGCATCGCCGTAGGCGGCCTCGGCGCGAACCAATGCGGTACGGGCTTCATCGGCGATCACGGCTTGGGCGCGGATCTGGCGCTCCAGGTTCTCCATCTCCTGCTGACGGGCCAACAGGCCGGCCTGCTCGGAATCCTGCGCGTAGAAGCTCACGCCATGGGCGGACACCGCATGGCCGCTCTTCACGTAGATGACCTCGCCGGACTTCAGGCGGCTGCGCTGGGCCAGCGCGTCGTCGAGGTTCTCGGCCGTGAAGCAGTCGTGCAGCCAGTCGACGAGCAAGGCCTGCAAGCCGGCATCGTTCAGCCGCAGCAGGTCGGACAGGCGCGGCAGTTCTGACGAACCCGGCGCAACGCCTGCGCTCGGCGGGCTGTAGAAGGCCAGCTTGGCAGGCGGCGCATCGTTGCCGAAGGCGCGCACCATGTCGAGGCGGCTGACTTCGAGCGCACCCATGCGTTCGCGCAGCGCCGATTCGAGGGCGTTCTCCCAGCCCTGTTCGATGTGGATGCGGCTCCACAAGCCCTGCAAGCCATCGAGGCCGTGCTTCGCGAGCCACGGGGCCAGCTTGCCGTCCGTCTTTACCTTCTCCTGCAGCGCCTTGAGTGCTTCGAGGCGGGCGGAGAACTCGGTGAGCTTGCCGCCCTCGGTGTTCACCGCTTGCTGGCGCGTGCGGCGGTCGTCGTCGAGTTGCGGGACTTGCTCCTGCAGGTCGTGCAGCCGGCCTTCGGCTTCGCTGGCGGCTTCCTGCGCGGCTTCGTGTTGTTCCTGCAAGTCTGCGAGCTTGGCCTCGTCGGGCGCGTCGAGCGAACGCTGGTCGTTGCGCAGGCGCTCGCTGCGTTGCTGCAACTGGCGGGATTGCTCGTCGATGTTGCGCTGGTCGGCGGCCAGCACCTGGATCTGCTGCTGCACCTGGACGACGCTGCTGCGCTGGGCATTGGCTTCGTCCTGCGCACGTTGCTGGGCTTCTTCCAGCTCGGGCATGCGCGCGTCGTGTTCCTCGAGCTGCGCGGCGAGCAGGATGGCCTGCTCCTCGGCATCGACGCCCTGCCCGGCCAGCGTCTCGATCTCGGCGGCAGCATCCTCGCGGCGCGTGCCCCATTGCCCGATCTGTTCACGCAACTGCACCAGCCGCTGCTCCACGCGGGCGCGGCCTTCGACCACGAAACGGATCTCACCTTCGAGCCGGCCGACTTCGGCGCTGGCTTCGTAGAGCTTGCCCTGGGCCTGGTTGACGTGGTCGCCGGCGGCGTAGTGGGCCTGGCGCACGGTTTCCAGTTCGGCCTCGACATGGCGCAGGTCGGCGGTGCGGCTTTCGAGGTCGTTGATGGCCCGCTCGGCCTCAGTCTTGACCTTGGCCTGGTCGGCCTCGCTTTCGGTGCGCTTCAGCAGCCAGAGCTGGTGCTGCTTGCGCGTGGCATCGCCGTTCAGCGCGTTGTAGCGCGCGGCCACCTCGGCCTGCTTTTCCAGGCGCTCCAGGTTGGCATTGAGTTCGCGCAGGATGTCTTCCACGCGCGTGAGGTTTTCGCGCGTGTCGCCGAGGCGGTTCTCGGTCTCGCGGCGGCGTTCCTTGTACTTGGAGACACCGGCGGCTTCCTCGAGGAACAGGCGCAGTTCCTCGGGCTTGGATTCGATGATCCGGCTGATCGTGCCCTGGCCGATGATGGCGTAGGCGCGCGGGCCAAGGCCGGTGCCGAGGAACACGTCCTGCACGTCGCGGCGGCGCACCGGTTGGTTGTTGATGTAGTAGCTGGAGGTGCCGTCGCGCGTGAGCACGCGCTTGACCGCGATTTCGGTGAACTGCGCCCATTGGCCGCCGGCGCGATGGTCGGCGTTGTCGAACACCAGTTCGACGCTGGAGCGGCTGGCCTGCTTGCGCGTGGTCGTGCCGTTGAAGATGACGTCCTGCATCGACTCGCCGCGCAATTCGGAGGCGCGCGATTCGCCGAGCACCCAGCGCACGGCGTCCATGATGTTCGACTTGCCGCAGCCATTGGGACCGACCACGCCGACCAGTTGGCCGGGCAGCATGAAGTTGGTCGGTTCGGCGAAGGACTTGAAGCCGGAAAGCTTGATGGAATTGAGGCGCACGACGGGTCGGCCAAGGCCTTGATTTGTAAGGAAAATTGCACAGCTTGCAGGCTGTCTCGCAGGAGGACGATGATAACGTGCAGGTGATGCGTGATACCTCCCGTTCGCTCGCCGGCCCGCCCCATTTCCATCGTCGGGCCGCGCTGTGGGGCCTCGCTGTTGCGTCCCTGAGCCTCGCGGGCTGCCACAGCATGGTCAACTCGACCGAACGGGCCGAGCCCTATGCCAACAACGAATTGATCCAGTCCGGCGCGAACCGCATCGCCAACCTCGCCCTGCGCGACAACCTGCAATCGATTCGCCGGGTGCAGTTGTCGCTCTACCGCCGCAATCCACGCGAGTGGCGCAAGTGGGCGAAGAGCCCCGAAGAGGCGGTCCAGCGCACCTGGGACACGATCATGCAGGGCGCATCGCTGACCGAATTGCGGGGGGCCCTGGGCATCGACGCGATCCGCATGGCTTTCGAGGCCACGCCCCAAGGCTACCAGGGCGACCGCGTGGCCGCGCTGGCGGTCGGCTGGGCCAGCATGCTGAAGGAGGCCAACGGCAACACCTGGGACCAGACGATGATCGACGGCGTCAATGCCGAGAACAGCTACCGCGCGGCGCGCAACGTCGAGATATCGCTGTGGCTCATCACGTCCAAGGTCGGGCCGGATGGACAGCCCCTGCTGCTCGCCACCGAGATCAGCGACCGCGGTCGCAACCTGCTGCCGGATCGCGAGTTGTCGAAGGTGGTCGCGCGGCTCGACCTGATGGCCGCGCAGGCCGATGAGAAGTACCGCCGCGCCGCGCTGGACTTCGGGCAGAGCTTCGTGCTGGGAAGCCTCACGCCCTTCCTGTCGATGGTGAAGCCCTGAGGACGAGGCCCGGCACGATCGATGCTTGGACGGCACCGATTCTTACAGCGCCCCACGCGGGTCGGCCCCTAGAATGCCCCGCGACTTTCCTCCCCCTCCACTCACACCATTCTTCCTGGGCACCACCACATGAGTTCCATCAATTTCATCGGCGGCGAAAAAGGCGGCGTTGGCAAGTCGGTCACGGCGCGCGTGCTGGCGCAGTACTTCATCGATCGCAGCCGGCCTTTCGTCGGTTTCGACACTGACCGTTCGCACAGTTCCTTCACGCGCTTCTACGAAGGCTTTGCGTCGCCGGTGGTGGTGGACAGTTTCGAAGGGCTCGACACCATCGTGAATGGCTTCGAGACCAATCCGCACCAGAGCGTGATCGTCGACCTGGCCGCGCAGACGCTGGCGCCGCTGTCGAACTGGATCAAGGAGTCGGACCTCTTCGACGTGTTCAAGGAACTCGGCGTGGCCGTCAACTTCTGGCATGTGCTGGACGATGGCCGCGACTCGACCGACCTGCTGGGCACGCTGATCGACACCTTCGGCAAGCGACCGAACTACATCGTTGTGCAGAACTACGGGCGCGGCAGCGACTTCGGCATGCTGCTGGGCTCGCAATCGCTGGCCAAGGCGACCGCCGCCGGTGCGCAGGTCATCGCCCTGCCGCGCTTGCACGAGACCAGCATGCGCAAGATCGATGCGCAGAACACGAGCTTTTGGAAGGCGGTCAACGACAAGGGCCCGAATGCGCTCGGGTTGCTGGAACGCCAACGCGTCAAGACCTGGCTGGCGACGGCTTACGCGGCTTTCGATGCCTTGCCGCTGTAGGCAGGCTGTCGCGGTCGACGCCAGCGGCTGGCACAGGCCCCCGCCGGTGTATCGCTGAGAGTCAGGCTGCGGCGAAGCCGGAGTGGCTGCGACGGAGGCTGCGTGCAGCCAGCACGATCAGCAGCAGGCCGAACACCACGAAGGAGATGAACGACCAGTTGGCGATCGACAGGCCGAGAAAGGTCCAATCCACCTTCGAGCAATCGCCGCTGCCCTTGAAGATCATGGGCAAGGCGCGCTGCAGCGGAAAGCTCTCGATCATCCCGTAGATGTCGCGGCCGCAGCTCACGAATTCCGGCGGATGCCATTGCAGCCACGTCTGGCGCGCGGCGGTGAAGGCGCCGCCAATGGCCGACAGCAAGGCCAGCAACGCGAACGGCACCTGCACGCCCTTGCGGTTGCTCAGCGCCGCAATCAAGGCGAACACGCCCACCATCGCCAACGCATAGCGCTGCACCACGCACATGGGGCAAGGCTCGAGCCCCACCACATGCTGCAGGTACATGCCGAAGGCCAGCATGCCGATGCAGGCGAGACAAATGAGCGCATAAGCGCGGCGCGGTGCGCCGAAAAACCAATCGATCAAGGAGAAACCCAGTCTTCTACGAACACCCTGGCCTTGCGCGGTTGGGCGACCACGGTGTCGCCCTCCTTCAAGCCCAGGTCCCGGAACTGTTGCGCAGGGAGTTGCGCTTCGATGATGGTTCCGGTGCCCGGATTATCTGGATTCGATTCGGTGGGCTCAAGTTCCAGCCGCGCGATCGGTCCGACCACGATGGCGCGCGTCAGCGTGGCCACGATGCCGCTCGCACCCTGCGTGTAGCGCGAGATGTCGAGGTCGTGCGGGCGCACGTAGGCGAGCGCCTTGCTGTCCTGGACCGCGTTGTGCTCCGGGGCATGCAACCGGATGCCCTCGACCTGCACCTCGCCCTCGTGCGCGCGGCCGTGGAACAAGTTCACGTCGCCGAGGAAGCCATAGACGAAGGGGCTGGCCGGATGGTCCCAGACCTCCTGCGGCGAGCCGACTTGCTCGATCTGGCCCTTGTTGATGACCACCACGCGATCGGCCACTTCCAGCGCTTCTTCCTGATCGTGCGTGACGAAGATCGAGGTGACGTGCAGTTCGTCGTGCAGGCGGCGCAGCCATCGGCGCAGTTCCTTGCGCACCTTGGCATCGAGCGCGCCGAAGGGCTCGTCGAGCAGCAGCACCTTCGGCTCCACCGCCAATGCGCGTGCCAGTGCGATGCGCTGGCGCTGGCCGCCGGAGAGCTGCGACGGATAGCGGTCGGCCAGCCAGTCGAGCTGCACCAGCTTGAGCAGGTCCATCACCTTCTTCTTGATCGCGGCTTCGCCGGGGCGCTGGCTGCGCGGCTTGACGCGCAGGCCGAAGGCCACGTTCTCGAACACGGTCATGTGGCGGAACAGCGCGTAATGCTGGAACACGAAGCCCACGTTGCGCTCGCGCACGTGCACGTCGGTCGTGTCCTCGCCGGAGAACAGGATGTTGCCCGCGTCGGCAGTCTCGAGCCCGGCGATGATGCGCAGCAGCGTGGTTTTGCCGCAGCCCGACGGGCCGAGCAGCGCGACCAGCTCGCCCGACTCGATGTCGAGGTTGACGTCGCGCAGCGCCTGGAAATCGCCGAAGCGCTTGCTGACATTTCGAATTTCAATGCTCATCGTATTTCTCTCTCTGTCTTCCTCCCTCTCCTTCCGGCAGAGGGTCGGGGTGAGGGCATTCAGCCAACCGTCGGCCTCTCCGGCGGCAGCTCCGCAATCGCCTTCATCTCCCGCTCATGCCGCCACTCGATCACCGATTTGATGACCAGCGTGACCAGCGCCAGGATCGCCAGCAGCGAAGCGCAGGCGAAAGCCGCCACCGACTGGTATTCGTTGTAGAGCACTTCCACATGCAGCGGAATCGTGTTGGTCTGGCCGCGGATATGCCCCGACACCACCGACACCGCGCCGAACTCGCCCATCGCCCGCGCATTGCAAAGGATCACGCCGTAGAGCAGGCCCCACTTGATGTTCGGCAGCGTCACGCGCCAGAAGGTCTGCCAGCCGGTCGCGCCGAGCACGATCGCCGCCTGTTCCTCGTCGCTGCCCTGTGCCTGCATCAGCGGGATCAGTTCGCGCGCGATGAACGGGAAGGTCACGAACACCGTCGCGAGAACGATGCCCGGCACGGCGAAGATGATCTTGATGTTGTGCTCCGACAACCATGGCCCGAGCCACCCCTGTGCGCCGAACACCAGCACATAGATCAGGCCGGCGACCACCGGCGACACGGCGAATGGCAGGTCCACCAGCGTCGTCAGGAAGGCCTTGCCCTTGAACTCGTACTTGGCGATGGCCCAGGCTGCGGCGACGCCGAACACCAGGTTCAATGGCACTGCGATCGCGGCCGTGATGAGTGTCAGTTCAATGGCGCTCCAGGCATCGGGCTCGCGCAGCGCCTCGAGGTAGGCCCCGAAGCCCTTGCGCAAGGCTTCCGCTGCCACGGCCGCCAGCGGCAGCACGAGGAACAGCAGCATGAACAGCAACGCGATGGTGATCAGCGTCCAACGCACCCATGCCGATTCCGTGGTCCCGGCATTGGCTCGCCGAATGACTTTGGCCGGCGCGCTCATGCCATCGCTCCCGTCGACCGTCGGCGCTGCCAGGCCTGCAAGCCGTTGATCACCAGCAGCAGCACGAACGAGAACAGCAACATCATCAAGGCGACCGCCGTCGCGCCCGCGTAGTCGTACTGCTCCAGCTTGCCGATGATGATCAGCGGTGTGATCTCGGACACCATCGGCATGTTGCCGGCGATGAAGATCACCGAGCCGTATTCACCGATCGCGCGGGCGAAGGCCATCGCGAAGCCGGTCAGCAGCGCCGGCGTGATCGAGGGCAGGATCACCTTGGTGAAGGTCTGGAAGCGCGTGGCGCCCAGCGAGGTCGCGGCTTCTTCCAGTTCCTTCTCAGTGTCTTCCAACACCGGTTGCACCGTGCGCACCACGAAAGGCAGCCCGATGAAGATCAGCGCGATCACGATGCCGGCCGGTGTGAAGGCCAGCTTGATCCCATGCGGTTCCAGGTACTGCCCGACCCAGCCATTGCCGGCCAACAGCGCCGTCAGCGAAATGCCCGCCACGGCGGTCGGCAACGCAAAAGGCAGATCCACCAGTGCATCCACGATCCGCTTGCCCGGAAACTTGTAGCGGACCAGCACCCAGGCCACCAACAGCCCGAACACCAGGTTGACCAGCGCCGCAATCAGCGACGCACCAAAGGTCAGCTTGTACGAATGCACCACGCGCGGCGCGCTCACCGCCGCCCAGAACTGCTCCCAGCTCAGCGTGAAAGTCTTGAACACCAGCGCCGACAGCGGCAGCAGCACGATCAGGCTCAGGTAGAGGATCGTGTAGCCGAGCGTGAGGTTGAAGCCGGGCAGCACGCGGCGCGACGCCCGTGGGGCGCCGGCAAGCGAAAGCGGCGCTGCCGGTGAAGGCAGCGCCGATGAAACAGCACCGCTCATGGCTTACTTTGCGCCGGGGACGTAGAGCTTGTCGAACTGGCCGCCATCGTTGAAGTGCACCTTCTGCGCTTCACCCAGGCTGCCGAAGAGTTCCTGCACGGTGAACAGCTGCACCGGCTTGAAGGTCGCGGCGTACTTCTTGAGCACGGCTTGCGAGCGCGGGCGCAGCGCATGCTTGGCCGCGATTTCCTGCGCTTCGTCGGAATAGAGGTAGTCGAGGTAGGCCTTGGCGAGTTCGCCGGTGCCCTTCTTGGCGGTGGTGCGCTCGACCACGGCGACCGGGTTCTCTGCCACGATGCTGATCGACGGATAGACCGAATCAACCTTGCCGGCGCCGAATTCGCGGTCGATGGACACCACTTCCGACTCGAAGGTGATCAGCGCATCGCCGATGTTTCGTTGCAGGAAGGCAGTGGTCGCGTCACGGCCGCCGCGCGCCAGGATCGGCACGTTCTTGAACAGCTTGCTGACGAACTCGGCCGCTTGCGCGTCGGTGCCGCCCTTCTTCTTCACGTAGCCCCAGGCGGCCAGGTAGGCATAGCGGCCGTTGCCGCCGGTCTTGGGGTTGACGATGACGACTTGCACGCCGGGCTTGATGAGGTCGTCCCAGTCCTTGATGCCCTTGGGATTGCCGTTGCGCACCAGCATCAGCATGGTGGAGGTGGTGGGCGATGCGTTGTCGGGGAACTTCTTGGCCCAGTCCTTGGCGACCACGCCTTTCTCGGCGAGGAATTCCACGTCGGTGGAGGTGTTCATGGTCACCACGTCGGCATCGAGGCCGTCGGCCACGGCGCGCGCCTGGGCGCTGGAGCCGCCGTGCGACTGGTCGATCTTCACGTCCTTGCCGGTGGTCTTCTTGTAGTGGGCGACGAAGGCGGTGTTGTAGTCCTTGTAGAACTCGCGGGCCACGTCATAGGACGCGTTGAGCAGCGTGTTGCTCTGGGCGTAGCTGGCGACACTGGCGAACAGCGCGAGGCTGGCGAGCAGGAACTTGGAGGACTTGATCGGAGAGGTCATGGAGAGGTCGAAGTTTCAATGGAGTCCCGCAGCGCCGGACGTTGGCCCGGCGTGTCGGTCAGCGACTGCAGCAAGGCGAGGCCCAAGGGCCAGTCGCCGTGACCGGAGTCGATGTTGATGTGGCCCGCATTCTGCATGCGGACGAATTCGCTGCCCCAGGCACGGGCATACGCTCCCGCCAGGCGAACCGGGCAGAAGGGGTCGTTACTGCTGGCGACGACGATGCTGCGGTAGGGCAAGGGGGCGTAGGGTACCGGGGCGAAATCGTGCAGGACGGAGCGGCGTTCCGGGTCCGCGGGCGCGACGAGCAGCGCGCCGGCAACCCGTGCGGCCGCCTCCGGGCCCAGGTGCGCGACCGCGATGCAGCCCAGGCTGTGCGCGGCAATCACGACCGGCTCGAGGCGCGAAAGGATGAGTTTTTCCAGGCTGCCGACCCAGGCACGACGCGTCGGCGCGACCCAGTCGTCCTGCGTCACCCGTTCGGCGCCCTGCAATTGCTCCGCCCACAGGCTCTGCCAGTGGCCAGGGCCAGAATCGCGCCAGCCGGGGACGATGATGAGTCGGGTCGTCACAGGGCAGCAGGCACGGTTTCGGCGGCAAAAGCGCCGGTGGATGGGACAGTCATGGGGTCGGTTGGAGGGCGAGCGGCCGATTGTCCGGGGCCTTCTACAGATAACAAACGAATATCTACTTGTAAGAATATGGCCAATAACGCATAAGGAGTCAGGTTCGCGACGGGCGCCATCGGCACAATCGGCGCCTTTCGCGGACCGGGTCAGTTCGCTTTATCCGTGTCCGCACCGATGTTCGACAAGAGATTCTTTCCCCGCCAGGTCGTCGCATCCGGCGGCAACCGCTGGGACTGGGCCCTGCTGCCGCTGGTGCTGGCGCTGCTGTTCGCGCTCGCCTGGGGTGGCTCGCAGATGGCGCGGCCCTACGAACTGGGCGAGACGCTGCCGATCAGCCTCGACCCGTGGATGCTGCCCTACTACCTGCTGCGCACCACCTTGCGCATGTTCCTGGCGCTGGGCGCGTCGCTGGTGTTCAGTTGCGTCTTCGCGGTGCTGGCGACCAAGTACCGCGCCACCGAGAAGGTGCTGGTGCCGCTGCTGGACATCCTGCAGTCGATCCCGATCCTGGGCTTCCTCTCGATCACGGTGACGGGCTTCATCGCCCTCTTCCCGGGCAACCTGCTCGGTGTGGAATGCGCGGCGATCTTCGCGATCTTCACCTCGCAGGCCTGGAACATGGCCTTCAGCCTCTACCAGTCGCTGCGAACGGTGCCTGCGGAACTGGGCGAGGCGGCGAAGGTGTTCCAGCTCTCGGGCTGGCAGCGCTTCTGGCGGCTGGAGCTGCCCTTCGCGATGCCGGGGCTGCTGTGGAACATGATGATGTCGATGTCGGGCGGCTGGTTCTTCGTGGTGGCGTCGGAGGCGATCTCGGTGTCGAACCAGAACATCAAGCTGCCCGGCGTGGGCTCCTACATCGCGATGGCGATCGAGGCGCGCGACATGGGTGCGATCGGCTGGGCGATCCTGGGCATGCTGATCGGCATCACGCTGTACGACCAGTTGTTCTTCCGCCCGCTGATCGCCTGGGCCGACCGGTTCAAGTTCGAGGAAGGCGGCAGCGAGGACACCCCGAACTCCTGGCTGCTGACCTGGCTGCGCCGCACCGATCGCATCAAGCATGCGGTGCATCGGGTGACCGGCCTGCTGGATCGCTCGGTGGCGCTGTTCCGACGCGACCATGACGGCACGTCGATCAAGGCGCGGCCGCAGCCGCCCAATGCCACGGCCATGCGTGTGTGGGACGCGACCATTGCGGCGGCCGTGCTGGTTGCGGTGCTGTGGCTCGCGCGCTTCATCCACACGGAAGTCGGCTGGCGCGAGGTCGGGCATGTCTTCGTGCTGGGGCTCTACACGATGGTGCGCGTGCTGGTGCTCATTGCGCTGGCGGCGCTGGTGTGGGTGCCGATTGGCGTCTGGATCGGCATGAACCCGCGATGGGCTGGGCGGCTGCAAGGCGTGGCGCAGTTCATGGCGGCCTTTCCGGCGAACCTGATGTTCCCGGTGGCAGTGCTGTTCATCGTGCGCTGGCAACTGAACCCGAACATCTGGCTGGCGCCGCTGATGGTGCTGGGCACGCAGTGGTATCTGCTCTTCAACGTGATCGCGGGCGCGTCGAGCGTGCCGACCGAACTGCGCTACGCGGCGCAGAACCTCGGCCTCAAGGGCTGGCTGATGTGGCGGCGCTACCTGCTGCCGGCGGTGTTCCCGAGCTTCGTCACCGGCGCAATCACGGCCAGCGGCGGCTCATGGAACGCGAGCATCGTGGCCGAATACGTGACCTGGGGCGACACCACGCTGAAGGCGGCCGGGCTCGGCAGCTACATCGCCGAGATGACGGCCATCGGCGACTTCCCGCGCATCGCGCTGGGGATCGGCGTGATGTGCGTGTTCGTCATGGGCATGAATCATTTCGTCTGGCGCCGGCTCTATGACCTGGCCGAGAACCGGATGCATTTCTAAGGACGCGATATGGCCGAAGCCATTGTTGAACTGAAGGACGTGGGGAAGTCCTTTCGCGCCTCGGACGGCGCGGCGCGCTCGGTGCTGGAGGGCGTGGACCTGCGCTTGGCCGAGGGCGAGATCGTCGCACTGCTGGGCCAGTCGGGCTCGGGCAAGTCGACCTTGCTGCGGATCCTGGCGGGGCTCATCAGCGTGGACGGCGGCACGGTGCGCTACCGCGGCCAGCCGCTGTACGGGCCGGCGCGCGGCATCGCGATGGTGTTCCAGTCCTTTGCGCTGTTCCCGTGGCTCAACGTGCAGCAGAACGTCGAGCTGGGCCTGGAGGCGCGCGGCGTGGCGCCGGCCGAGCGGGCGCGCCGTGCCGAGGCGGCCATCGAGCTGATCGGCCTGGCGGGCTTCGAGGGTGCGTTGCCGCGCGAGTTGTCGGGCGGCATGCGCCAGCGCGTGGGCATTGCACGCGCCCTGGTCGTGGAGCCCGAGGTGCTGCTGATGGACGAGGCCTTCTCGGCCCTGGACGTGCTCACCGGCGAGCGCCTGCGCGACGACATCCTGGAGTTGTGGGGCAGCGGCGAGATGCCGACCAAGGCGATGCTGATCGTCTCGCACAACATCGAGGAAGCGGTGCTGATGGCCGACCGCGTGCTGATTTTCGCAAGCGACCCCGGCCGCGTTCGCGCCGAGCTGCCGATCCACCTGCCGCGGCCGCGCGATCCCGACAGCCTGGAAGTGCGCGCGCTGATCGACGAGGTCTATTCGCTGATGACCGAGCGCGCACCGGCTGCCGGGCGCCCGCGCGACGAGCCGGTCGTCATGCACCTCGGCGACCGCCTGCCGGATGCGGATGTCGGCCGCATGGAGGCGCTGCTGGAGATGCTGGTCGACGATGGCCGAGACGGCCGCGCGGACCTGCCGCAACTGGCCGAGGAAGCCGAACTGACCGACCACGAACTGCTGCCGCTGACGCAGGCGCTGGCACTGCTCGGCTTCGCGCAACTGGCCGATGCCGACCTGCACCTGACGGAGCTGGGCAGGCGTTATGTCGCGGGAACGCACACGCTGCGGCAGCAGCTGTTCGGGCAACAGTTGCTGGCCCATGTGCCGCTGGCTGCGCACATCCGGCACAGCCTGGAACAGGCGCCCTCCGGCGAACTGCCCGAGGAACCGTTCCTGGCCTTGCTGCGCGACAGCCTGGATGCGCCGGTTGCAGAGCGCGTGCTGCGAACTGCAATCGAATGGGGGCGCTACGGCGAGGCCTTCGAGTACAACTTCCACACCGGGTTGATCCACCTGCCGGTCGGTGAAGACGCGAGCGCGACCGAAGCCTGAGCACGTATTCAAGGTGCGACAATTTCGTAGCGAGGTGCCGAGGCGGTTCAAGGCTTCGGCTATCGGCCATGAGCGGCCGCTCCCGCCCCCTGGTGCTATGTCCGGTCAACGATCGAAAGCTGCCATGTCAGCCCACAAGCTCCTCGTTCACGACGACCTCTTGAAAACAAGACAACGGGATCTCGTCTGACCTTGCTGCGTTGGCATCCGCGACCGTGAGCGCCGTCATGTTGACGATGCGCCGCACCGTCGCGCTCGGCGTCAGGATATGCACCGGCTTTGCGGTACCCAGCAGCACCGGGCCGATGGCGATGTTGCCGCCGGCCGCTGTCTTGAGCAGGTTGTAGGCGATGTTCGCGGCGTCGAGATTGGGGAACACCAAAAGGTTGGCGTCGCCTTCCAGCGCGCTGCGCGGCATCACGGCGGCGCGCTGCTTACCGTCGAGTGCCGCGTCGCCGTGCATCTCGCCGTCAACTTCGAGCCACGGTGCCTGCTTGCGCAGCAACTCCAACGTCTTGCGCATCTTTAGGGCCGTCGGCAGATTGCTCGTCCCAAAGTTGGAGTGCGACAGCAGTGCCACTTTGGGCTTGATGCCAAAGCGCAGCATCTCCTCGGCCGCCAACGCCGTGATCTCCGTCAATTCCTCAGGCGTCGGGTCGTAGTTGACATGGGTATCGACAAGGAACACTTGTCGATCCGGCAACAGCAAACCGTTCATGCAGGCATAGATCGGCACATCCTGCGCCGTGCTCTCTGCGCCGCCCGGTCGCTTGCCGATGACCTGGTCGATGTACGGGAGGTGCAATTGGGTCGTGCCCCACGTGCCGCAGATCATCCCATCGACATCGCCGGTGTGCAGCAGCATCGCACCGATAAGAGTGAGTCGCCGGCGCATTTCAATCTTCGCCGTTTGCATCGTCACGCCCTGGCGCTCGCCCATGCGGTGATAGGCTTGCCAGAACGCGCGATAGCGATGGTCCTGCTCGACGTTGACGATGTCGTAATCCAGCTCTTCCTTCAGGCGCAAACCGAACTTCTCGATGCGCTGTGCGATGACGGCCGGGCGACCGATCAGCGTCGGTCGGGCAATGCCTTCATCGACGACCACTTGCGCCGCACGAAGCACCCGCTCCTCTTCGCCCTCGCAGAAGGCCACGCGCTTGTTCAACGCACGCCGGGCCGCGTCGAAGATCGGCTTCATGGTGGTTCCCGATGCGTAGACGAAGCTTTCCAGCTTGGCGCGGTAGGCATCCATGTCGGTGATCGGCCGCATGGCCACGCCGCTGTCAGCCGCCGCCTGCGCCACGGCCGGCGCGATGCGTGTCATGAGGCGGGGGTCGAAGGGCTTGGGGATCAGGTAGTCGCGGCCGAAGCTGAGCTTTTCACCGGCATAGGCCGCGGCGACCCGCTCGCTCTGCTCGGCCTGCGCCAAGTCGGCAATGGCGCGCACCGCTGCGATCTCCATCTCGTCGGTGATCGTGGTCGCGCCTGCATCGAGCGCGCCGCGGAAGATGTACGGAAAGCACAGGACGTTGTTGACCTGGTTCGGGTAGTCCGCACGCCCGGTGGCCATGATGACGTCGTCGCGCACCGACCGCGCGTCCTCCGGCGAGATCTCGGGGTTCGGGTTGGCCAACGCAAAGATCACTGGATTGGTGGCCATCGTCGCCACCATCGCGGGCTTGAGCACGCCACTTGCCGATAGGCCGAGGAATACGTCGGCGCCGTCAATGACCTGCGACAGCTTGCGCATGTCGGTCTTCTGCATGTACTGGCGCTTGTCGTCGTCCATCAGCTCTTCGCGGCCTTCGTAGACCACCCCGGCGAGGTCGGTCGCGAAAACGTTCTCGCGCTTGAGGCCGACCTTGAGCAGCAGGTTCAGGCAGGCCAATGCCGCGGCTCCGGCGCCCGAGGTCACGAGCTTGACCTCCTCGATGCGCTTCCCAGCCACCTTCAGCGCGTTCAGGATGGCGGCCGCCACCGTGATGGCCGTTCCATGCTGGTCATCGTGGAATACCGGAATCTTCATGCGCTTGCGCAGCTCGCGTTCGACGTAGAAGCAATCCGGGGCCTTGATGTCCTCGAGATTGATGGCGCCGAAGGTAGGTTCCAGCGCGGCGATGACCTCGACGAGCTTCGCAGGGTCCTTTTCGTCGATCTCGATGTCGAACACATCGACGCCGGCGAACTTCTTGAAGAGCACGGCCTTGCCTTCCATGACCGGCTTGGACGCGAGGGCTCCGATGTCACCAAGACCCAGGACGGCCGTGCCGTTGGAGATGACAGCCACGAGGTTGCCGCGTGCGGTGTACTTGAAGGCGGCGGCAGGGTCGCGAACGATCTCCTCGCAGGGCGCGGCCACCCCGGGCGAGTAGGCCAGCGACAGGTCGCGCTGGTTGAACAGCGGCTTGGTGGCGCTGATGGCGAGCTTCCCGGCGGGGGCCTGGGCGTGGTAGTCGAGCGCGGCTTGCCGGAAGGCGGCGTTGTCGGAGGTGGACATGGCGTGAATGAGTGGGGGTTGCGGGTCAGGCTGCGTGATGGTCGCCCGTCATGCCGGCGTCGGGCTCCGGCGGGGCCACACGGGCGATCCTGGGTGGCTTGGCGTTCCTGGGCAATGGCGTCTTGTCGCCGGTGACTTCACGCCACCGGGCCTCGTCGAATGCACCCTCCCACTTCGCGACGGCGATCGTTGCCAGCCCATTGCCGACCAGGTTGGTGATGGCGCGCGCCTCATTGAGGAAGCGATCCACGCCGAGCAGCAGTACGAGTCCTGCGACCGGAATCGTGTGCATGCTGCCCAGGGTGGCTGCCAGCGTCACGAAGCCGGCACCAGCTACGCCCGCAGACCCCTTCGATGTCAGCATGAGCACGCCCAGGATGACCAGTTGTTGCATCCAACTGAGCTCGGTGTTGGTGGCCTGCGCCACGAAGATGGCGCCGATCGTCAGGTAGATCGCAGTGCCGTCGGGGTTGAAGGTATAGCCCGCAGGCAGCACCATGCCGACGACCGTCTTCTCGCAGCCGGCGCGTTCCAGCTTGGACATCATCTGGGGCAGCACCGATTCAGTCGATGCCGTGCCGAAGGTGATGAGCAACTCGTCCCGGATGTAGCGCAGGTAGGAGAAGATCGAGATCCGGCAGATTCGCGCCACCGTGCCAAGCACCACGACGATGAACAGCACACAGGTGCCATACACGGCGATGATCAGCTTGCCGTAGGAAGCCAGCGAGCCCACGCCGTACTTGCCGATCGTGAATGCAATCGCGCCAAATGCACCGATAGGTGCCAGCACCATCACCATCTTGACGATGCCGAACAAGCCGTTGAGGAACAGGTCGATCATGTCGATGAAGGGCTTGGCACGTGGCCCCATCTTCGACAGTGCCGCGCCAAGCAGGACGGCAAAGAAGATGATCTGAAGGACGTTGCCGTCCGCAAAGGATCCGACGATCGTCCGCGGGATGACGTTCATGATGAAATCAACGGCCCCGGCATGCTGGGTTTCCGCGGCGCTGGTATAGGCCGAGATGGCCTTGCCGTCGAGCGTCGCGGCATCGACATTCATGCCGACGCCTGGCTTGAGGATGTTCACCACGAGCAGGCCGACCACCAGGGCGATGGTCGAAAGCACTTCAAAGTAGAGAAGCGCCTTGGCCCCCACCTTGCCGACTTCTTTCAGGTCGCCCATGCGGGCAATGCCGACCACGATGGTTCCGAAGATCACCGGGGCCAGCAACATCTTGATGAGCTTGATGAACCCGTCGCCGAGCGGCTTCATGTCGGCGCCCACGGTGGGATAGAAGTGGCCGAGCGCCACGCCAATCAGAATCCCGATGAGGACCTGGATATACAACCGGCGAAGGAGTGGCACTTTCGCGGATTTGGAAGAAGTGGGGGTCATGTTGTCTCCTTGAGTTGGCGCATGCCGTCCACGGCAGGTCCACCGATGCTTAAATATTTCGACCGGAAAGGTATGAAGCGCAGCGCGCGCCTCATGGATGCCGACGGCGCGGTCGTCGGCGCAGGCAAGGTCTGTCCGCCTGCCATGCCGTCTGGATGGAGAGACGCGCGCTCTACCGGCGCGCTGTCTTTTCGTCGCTTCAGTCGGCGTATTCGCCTGCGTCCTTGATCACCTTCGACCAGCGCGTCTTTTCGGCTTCGAGGTATTTCCTGTGGCCGGCAGGGTCGAGACGTTCGTCGGTGACCACGGTCAGGCCAAGCGCCTCTTCCCGCTTGATCAGGTCGGGGTCTTTCAATGCGACACGCAACGCCGCATTGAGCTTGGCCAGTACCGCAGGCGGCGTGCCGCGCGGCGCGTATAAGCCGTGCCAGACTTGGACGTTGAAGTCTTTCAGCCCGGCTTCAGACAAGGTGGGCGCATCCTTGAGCGCGGGCAACGAAAGCCGTTGCAAGCTGGTCACGCCGTAGACCTTTACCTTCTTGCCCTCGATCTGCGGCACCGCATTGGTGGCCTGTTCGCACATCACATCGACCTGCCCGCCGATGAGGTCCGTCATCGCCGGGGCGGTGCCCTTGTACGGCACGGGCGTCATGCTGGTCTTCAGCGCGCTCTGGAACATCAAGCCGCACAGGTGCGACGCTGAACCCAGCCCCGCATTGGCGAGGTTCACCTTGCCGCCATTCGATGCGATCCACTGACGCAACTCGCCGAAGTTCTTGGCTGCCAGCGTCGGCTTGCCGATGAGAACGGAGGGCGCCTCGTTGATGAGCCCCAGCGTCTCGAAGTCATCCGGCACCTTGTAGGCCAGCTTGCGGTACAGCGCCGGTGCCGTCGCCATGCCGATGTGATGCACCAGCAGCGTGTAACCATCCGGCGTGGCCCGTGCCACCTTCGCCGAGCCGATCGTGCCGCCCGCTCCGCCGGCGTTGTCCACGATCACGGTCTGGCCGAGGGGCTTGCGAAGCGCCTCTGCCAAGTCCCTGGCAATCTTGTCGCTCGGGCCGCCGGCCGCGAAAGGCACGACGAGCGTGACCGGCTTGTCGGGGAATTCCGCGCAGGCCATCGTGGTCGCCGCGAGCATGGCGATACCGGCGCCGCAGCGCCAAGGATTGATCATGTTCTTGTCTCCTTGGGTTGCCGGGCGTCAGGCCGACAGCGCCTGCATCTCGCGATACAGATCCGCCTTGCCCTCGAAGCCGATGCCAGGCAGGTCGGGCAGCGTCACATAGCTGTTCTCGACCTTCACGCCATCGGGGAAGCCGCCGAAGGGCTGGAACAGGTCCGGGTACGACTCGTTGCCGCCGAGGCCCAGGCCCGCGGCGATGTTCAGCGACATCTGGTGGCCGCCGTGCGGGATGCAGCGGCTGGCCGACCAGCCGTGTTCCTTGAGCATGTCCAACGTCTTCAGGTACTCGACCAGGCCGTAGCTCAGCGCGCAGTCGAACTGCAGCCAGTCGCGGTCCGGGCGCATGCCACCATAGCGGATCAGGTTGCGCGCGTCCTGCATCGAGAACAGGTCCTCGCCGGTGGCCATCGGGTTCTTGTAGAAGTTGCGCAGGGCCGCCTGCAACTCGAAGTCGAGCGGATCGCCCGGCTCCTCGTACCAGAACAGGTCGTATTGCGAGAGCGCCTTGGCATAGGCGATGGCGGTCTCCAAGTCGAAGCGGCCGTTGGCATCCACGCACAGCTTCTGGCCGTCTTGCAGCACTTCCATGATCGAGTCGATGCGGCGAAGGTCTTCGTCGAGCGAGGCGCCGCCGATCTTCTTCTTCACGACCGTGTAGCCGCGGTCGATGTAGCTGCGCATCTCGTCCTTGAGCTTGTTGTGGTCCTGGCCCGGGTAGTAGTAACCGCCGGCGGCGTAGACGAAGATCTTGCGGTTGGGCGTGCCGTTGCCGTAGCGGTCGGCCAGCAACTGAAACAGCGGCTTGACTTCGATCTTTGCGACTGCGTCCCACACAGCCATGTCGATGGTGCCGATGGCCACCGAGCGCTCGCCGTGGCCGCCGGGCTTCTCGTTGGTGAACATGGTGTTCCAGATCTTGTGCGGATCGAGGTTGCTGCCGCTGTCGTCGATGAGGGACGACGGATCTGCTTCCATGATGCGCGGGATGAAACGCTCGCGCATCAGCTTGCCCTGGCCGTAGCGGCCGTTCGAGTTAAAGCCGTAGCCGACCACCGGCTTGCCGTCGCGGATCACATCGGTGATCACCGCGACCAAGCTCAGCGTCATCTTGCTGAAGTCGATGTAGGCGTTGCGGATGGGCGAGCTGATGGGGATGGTTTTTTCGCGGATTTCGACGATCTTCATGGTTGTCTCCAGGTGGGTTGAAATGGGAGACTGAATGGTCGGCGTTGCCGCATTTTTCGGCCAATGTTCAATTTCTCAACTTCTATGCGCTGGACGAACCGCACATGAATCTGATCTGGCTTGACGACTTCCTGGCGCTGGCGGCTACGGGGAACTTTTCGCGTGCTGCGGAGGATCGTCATAGCTCCCAACCCGCTTTCAGCCGGCGCATTCGCGCGCTGGAGGAGTGGATCGGCGCCGACCTTTTCGACCGCAGCTCCCAGCCCGCCACGCTTACCGAGGTCGGTGAGTGGTTCGCCGGGGTTGCCAAGGAATTGAACGCCAAGGTGGCGCGAGTGCCAGGCGACGCAAAAAAGATCGCGGAGGCCAGTTCGGTCACCTTGCGCATCGCCGCCACGCACGCGCTGTCCTTCACCTTCCTGCCGCGCTGGTTGCGCAGCCTCGAATCGCACACGACGCTCGGCCCAGTGCAATTGAGATCCGATGTGCTGGAACGTTGCGAAGCACTGATGCTGCAGGGCAAGGTGCAGTTCGTGTTGAGCCATGCACACGCTAAGGCGCAGGGTGTGCTGGATGTGGAGCCCTACAGTTCGGCCCGGATCGGCGAGGACGTGCTGATCCCGGTGTCGGCGCTAAAAGAAGGAGGCGGTGCACGCCACCAACTGCAGGCCGGGCGCGGCGCGGTCCCGGTGCTCCAGTACACCGAGGAATCGGGGCTGGGACGCATCGTGCGAGGCGTGCTCGGGCGCAGGCTTGAATCGCTGCAGGTCCAAGTCGTCTTCACCGCGCACCTCGCCTCGGTCCTCAGGACGATGGCGCTCGACGGCAGGGGCATCGCATGGCTGCCGCAGACGCTGGTCGAGGACGACATCGACCAAGGGCGCTTGGTAGCCGCGGCGAGCAACGAGTGGGCCGTTCCGCTGGAAATCAGGCTCTATCGCGACAACGAACTCTTGGGGAAGGCCGCCAACGCCTTCTGGAGTACCGCCGTCGAAGAGTGATTGACCTTGAGTCGTCGCTGGCCTTTGGCCGAGCACGTCCGTTGGGCCGAGTCAGCAGCGGCGACCGCTCCGCCGCGCATTGCGGTCGCTCGGCTTTCAAATGCTGAAGGCAGCAACGGGCCCATTGCAGTCCTGCCGTATCGACAGAAGCTGACGTTCGTCCAAGTCGCTCATCGGCCGTAAACGACGAGGCCGCCTTGTCCTTGCCTACACCTTCACGTCACCACTTGATGCGGCTCCGCGCCATCGAGGTTCTCCGCCAGGAAGTCGATCAACTTTCGTACCGCCGGCACCAGCGCGCGCCGCGCCGGGAACATCGCATGGCAGATGCCCGGCGGCGGGCCCCAGCCCGGCAGCAGCGCGACCAGCTTGCCGCTGCGGATGTCGGGCAGGCACATGTAGTCGGGCAGTACCGACGCGCCGGTGCCGCCGACCACGGCAAACACCAGCGTGGCCAGGTCGTCCGCGACGTAGCGCGGCGAATGGTGATGAACGTAGGTCGCGCCATCCGGCCCTTCGAGGTGCCAGCTCTGGCGGCCGTCGCCGCTCGCCGACATCGCGACCGTGTCGAGGCGCGCGAGGTCCTCGGGCTTCTCGATCGGCCCCTTGCGCCGCACCAGATCCGCGCTGGCCACGAGCACGCCGCGGCTCACGCCGAAGTTCTTGGCCACCAGCGTCGCGCTGTTCTCGATCTGCGGCCGCACACGCAGCGCGATGTCGACGCCCTCCTCGACCGGGTCCACCGGGCGGTTGATCACCATCATCTCCACGCGCACCGCCGGATAGCGGCTCATGAAGACTGGCAGCAAGGGCCCGAGGCTGCTGTGCGCCAGCGTCACCGGGCAGCTGATGCGGATGGTGCCGCGCGGCTCGGTCTGGACCTGGGCCACCGCCTCGCCGGCCGCCTGCGCCGCGTCACGCATGGCGGCGCAGTGGCGCAGGTACAGCTCGCCGGCCGGCGTGAGAGACAGGCTGCGGGTGCTGCGCTGCAGGAGCTGCACGCCGAGCTGCGCCTCCAGTTCCGCCACGCGCCGGGACAGCCGCGACTTGGGAATCCCCAGCGCCCGCCCCGCCGCGGCAAAGCCGCCGCGCTCCGCCACCTCGGCGAAATAGACCATGTCATTGAGGTCTAGCATGTTTATTGTCCTGAATTTGGAACGATGTAAGCCATTTTCAGCTACTTATCAATCAATCGCCACAAATCTAGACTTCTCTCCATGCCGACGCGTTTGCCGGCTCACTTACTGAAAGAGAGCGATAGATCATGAAACTGCTGCACGTTGATTCCAGTGTTCTGGGCACGAATTCCGTTTCCCGTCTGCTGTCGGCCGAGATCGTCGGCGAATGGCGCAAGGCCAACCCGCAAGCCACCGTCGAGTACCTCGACCTGGCCGTGGACACCCCCAACCACTTCAGCGCCGACGCGATCGCCATCAAGACCGGCCCGCAAGCCGCGCCGACCGAAGCCCAGCGCTTCGAGAACGCCGTGTCGGAACGCCTGGTGAGCCAGTTCCTCGCGTCGGACGTGATCGTCATCGGCGCGCCGTTCTACAACTTCAGCATCCCGACGCAACTGAAAGCCTGGATCGACCGCCTCGCGCAGATCGGCCGCACCTTCAAGTACACCGACAAGGGCCCGGTCGGGCTGGCCGGCGGCAAGACCGTGATCGTGGCCTCGAGCCGCGGCGGCGTGTACTCGACCAGCGAAGGCGGCCAGTCGATGGAACACCAGGAGAGCTACCTCAAGGTGATCTTCGGCTTCTTCGGGATCACCGACGTGCGCTTTGTGCGGGCTGAAGGCCTGGGCATGGGCGATGCGGCGAAGAATGCAGCGCTGGCTTCGGCGCGGTCGGACATCCAGATCGCTGTTGGTGCTGCGGCCAACCAGGATCGCGCGGCCATCGCTGCCTGAGCCTTCCAACGCTTCGAGCAAGAAAGCCTGCACGGAAACGTGCAGGCTTTTTTTCGTTGCGCATTGCGCCCTGAGTCCATGACCGGTCATTGTCCGCGCCCGCCTGCGGCCTTCCCGGCAATCGACTAAAACCGAGCTCGGGCAACCAAATGCCCGAGGAGCAAACGAGATGAGATTCTTGGTGGTGGGCGCCGGCGCGCTCGGCGGGTACTTTGGCGGGCGGCTGTTGCAGGCAGGGCAGGACGTGACCTTCCTGCTGCGGCCACGGCGTGCGGCACAGCTCGCAGCCAACGGCCTGTGCATCAAGAGCCCGGCGGGCAATGCGCACCTACCCTCCCCGCCGCATGTGCTGTCGGACGACATCGCGGAGCCCTTCGACGTGGTCATCGTCGCCTGCAAGGCCTACGACCTTGCGCACACCATCGATTCCTTCGCCGCGGCAGTCGGGCCGAACACGGCGGTGCTGCCGCTGCTCAACGGCCTGCAGCACCTGGACGTGCTGTCCGAACGCTTCGGCCGCGAGCGGGTGCTGGGCGGGCTGTGCCTGATCTCTGCAGCGCTGGACGAGGCAGGCAACGTGCTGCACCTCAACGACATGCACGGCCTGACCTTCGGTGAACTCGGCGGCGGGCGCTCGGCACGTGTCGATGCGATCGCGGCGGCCTTTGATCCGGCCAACTTCACCAGCACCGCCAGCGACAACATCATGCAGGCGATGTGGGAAAAATGGGTCTTCATCTCCTCGATGGCCGGCATCACGACCCTGATGCGCTCGAGCATCGGCGACATCGACAGCGCGGGTGCGGCGGACCTGGGTCTGGCCTTGTTCGAGGAATGCCGGGCCATCGCGGCGCACAACGGCTTCGCGCCGAGTGCCGCTGCAGTGGAGCGCGGGCGCGCGATGGTCAGCGCCGCGGGCTCGCCGATCACGGCGTCGATGCTCAAGGACATCGAGCGCGGCGCGCCGACGGAAGCGGACCACATCCTCGGTGACCTGCTGGGCCGGGGCGTTCCGGGCGAAAGCGACCGCTCGATGCTGCGCATTGCTTATGCCCATCTGAAGACCTACGAAGCCCGTCGCTCGCGCGAGGAAGCCGCGCGGCAAGCCTGAAGCACGGGCGCCGCGCGTAGCGCCCGCCAGCGCAGTACACACGGACAGCGCCCCAGGCGCGAGGCACCTCCAGCAGCGACCCGAAGATCGCCGGCCCGACCGACGGCCATGGTGTCCCCCCGAATTAGCCCTCATCCGCGCGCGCGCTGGCACCGCCACAATCCAGCCGATGCCCGCCAACAACAACGACAACTACCAGCCCGCCCGGGCCTGGTTCATCACGGTGCTGCTCGCGCTGTTCATGCTGATCAACTTCATCGACAAGGTCGTCATCGGCCTGGTCGCGGTGCCGATGATGGCCGAGCTGAAGTTGTCGCCCACCGAGTTTGGCTGGATCGCGGGCAGCTTCTTCTGGCTGTTCTCGGCCTCGGGCGTGATCGGCGGCTTCATCGCCAACCGGGTCAGCGCGAAGTGGATGCTGCTGGTGATGGCGGCGACCTGGAGCATCGCGCAACTGCCGATCATCCTGTCCTCGTCGATCGCGATGTTCGTGCTGTCGCGGGTGTTGCTCGGCATCGGCGAAGGGCCGGCCGCGCCGGTCGCCTACCACGCCTGCTACAAGTGGTTCCCGGACAGCAAGCGGGCGTTGCCGGCCTCGGTGGTCAACCAGGGTGCGGCCATCGGCGTGCTGATGGCGGGCGTGCTGATTCCGCTGATCACGGTGCATTGGGGCTGGCGTGCCAACTTCCTGGTGATGGCCATCGCGGGCGGCGTGTGGGTGCTGGTGTGGCTGGTCTTTGGTGCCGAAGGTCGCGTGGTGGACGATGCCACGACCGCTGGCGGCGCAAGTGCCACGACCGGATCGGCCCGCAGGCTGCCCTACCGCGTGCTGCTGAGCGATCCCACCGTCGTGGGCGTGCTGGTCATGAACTTCATGGCGTACTGGGGGCTGGCGCTGACGCTGACCTGGTTCCCGGCCTACCTGCAGAAGGGCTTGGGCTTCGACGGCCTCACGGCCGGGCGGCTGTTCGCGATGCTGACGCTGGTCAACATGGTGTGCAGCCTCGGGCTGTCGTGGTGGTCGCAACGTCTGCTGGCGCGTGGCGTGACGGCACGCAAGGGCCGGGCCGTCCTGTCGAGCGTGGCGCTGATCGTAGGCAGCCTGATGATCGTAGCGGTGGTGCTGTTGCCGATGCCGGTGGTGGCGAAGGTCATCCTGCTCTCCGCGGGCGGCGGCATCACCGGCGTGATGTTCTCGCTGGCGCCGGCGATGGTCGGCGCGGTGTCGCCTGACGCCCAGCGCGGCGCGATGCTGGCGATCCTCAACTCGATCGCATCGGTGGCGGGCGTGCTCTCGCCGGTGATCACCGGCAGCCTGATCCAGAGCAGCAGCGGCGACGTCGCGTCGGGCTATGAACACGGCTTTGCGCTGAGCGGTGCGCTGCTGGCGGTGGGCGGCCTGGTCGGGTTGATGTGGGTGCATCCGCAGAGGTCCGTGGGGCGGCTGGCGCGGGGGTTGCCCCTCACCCCGGCCGTCTCCCCGGAGGGGCGAGGGAGCACAGCCGGCGGCTGACGCCGACATGACAGAACCAGCGATATCCCTCTCGCCATGGCGGCGCGAATTGTGAAACGATGGTTGACCCACAGACCCTCGCCACAGGAGAAAACATGCCGCGCGTCCGTCCGCAGAAGTTCGTCCACGTCGTCTATCGCACGCGCCGCTTCGAGGCCATGCTCGACTGGTATGCCAAGGTCTTCGATGCCCAGGTCCAGCACAAGAACCCGGCGATCGCCTTCCTGACCTACGACGACGAGCATCACCGCTTCGCCTTCATCAACCTCGCGGTGCTGCAACCCGACGGCACGGAGACGAATCGCGCCGGCATCATCGGCGTGGATCACGTGGCCTACACCTACGCCTCGATCGGCGACCTGTTCGAGAACTACCAGCAACTGAAGGCGCAAGGCATCCTGCCCTACTGGTGCATCCACCACGGCGTGACGGTGTCCATGTACTACGGCGACCCGGACGGCAACCAGATGGAGTTCCAGGTCGACTGCTATGCGAACAACGAGGACGCCAATGCCTTCATGGAAGGCCCGCATTTCGCGGCGAACCCGATCGGCGTGGAGTTCGATCCGGAAGAGTGGCTCGCCCGTGCGCGTTCCGGCACGCCATTGACCGCGTTCCTGCCGCGCACCGAGCACATGCCGGTGTCGCCTGTGCGAGGTTCCGCCGCATGAGCGATGAATCCGTCGACGTGCTGATCGTGGGCGCGGGCCTGTCCGGCATCGGCGCCGCCTGGCACCTGCAGAAGCTCTGCCCGGATCGCAGCTACGCCATCGTCGAGGCGCGCAACGCGCTTGGCGGTACCTGGGACCTGTTCCGCTACCCCGGCGTGCGCTCCGATTCCGACATGCACACGCTCGGCTATTCGTTCCGCCCCTGGACCGACCCGAAGGCGATTGCCGAAGGGCCGACCATCCTCAACTACCTGCGCGAGACGGCGAGCGATAGCGGAATCGATCGCAAGATCCGCTTCGGCCACAAGGTGGTGCGAGCCGACTGGTCGTCGCAGGACGCGCAGTGGACGGTGCAGATGTTGCGCGAGAGCGATGGCACCACGGTCAGCATGCGCTGCGGCTTCCTGTTCATGTGCAGCGGCTACTACGACTATGCCGGCGGCTACCAGCCCGAGTTCCCCGGCCTCGATCGCTTCGGCGGCCAGCTGATCCATCCGCAGAAATGGCCCGAGGACCTGGACTATGCCGGCAAGAAGGTCGTCGTGATCGGCAGCGGCGCTACCGCGGTCACGCTGGTGCCGGCGCTGGCCGAGAAGGCCGCGCACGTGACCATGTTGCAGCGCTCGCCGACGTGGATGGTGGCGCGGCCCTCGGTCGACCCGATCAACACCAAACTGCGGGAGCGTTTGCCGCTGCAGACGGCGTTGAAGCTGACACGCTGGAAGAACGTGCTGATGGGCATGTACGTCTTCCGCCTCTGCCGGAAGAGCCCGCAGCGCATGCGGCAACTGTTGCTCGGTGGCGTGCGGCAGGCGCTCGGCCCCAAGGCCGACATCGCCACCCACTTCACGCCGCGCTACAACCCGTGGGAACAGCGCCTCTGCCTGGTGCCTGACGGCGACTTCTTCCAGGCGCTGAACAAGGGCAGCGCAACGGTCGTCACCGACCAGATCGAGTCGTTCACGGAGAGCGGCCTCAAGCTGCAATCGGGCGCCACGCTCGATGCCGACATCATCGTCAGCGCCACGGGGCTGAAGCTCGCGATGCTCGGCAAGGCGGCGATCTTTGTCGACGGCCAGCGTGTGGAGCCGGCGCGCACGGTCAACTACAAGGGCCTCATGTACACCGGCGTGCCGAACCTGGCCAACACCTTCGGCTACACCAATGCCTCCTGGACGTTGAAGGCGGATCTCACAGCCCAGTACGTTTGCCGGCTGCTCAACCACATGCGCAAGTCGGGCGCACGCCAGTGCCTGGTGCCGGAGGTCGGGCCGGATACGCCGTTGCAGCCATGGGTCGACTTCTCGTCAGGCTACTTCCAGCGCGCTGCCGACCAGTTGCCCAGGCAGGGCACGACCAAGCCTTGGAAGCTGAACCAGAACTACCTGAGCGACATGTTCGCGATGCGCTTTGGCAAGGTGGCGGACGGGGTGTTGAAGTTCAGCTGAGCTTCGCCTGTTGCTCGTCCCGTGGGGTTGCCGATTGCGCGGCACAATCGGCCTCTGTTGAATTCCCGCGGAGCCAGGAAGCCCATGATCGATGCCGCGCAGTTGCGCGAACTGAGCGCGCAGCGCGTACAGGCTACGGCACTCGCTTGCACCTGAATGCCCCTGCAACAAGCATCGTGGGAAAGCATCACGGACGATCGCTGGCCCAAGGGTGTTCAAAAGGTCGGCACGCTGCGGCCGCCCGATGTCGACGAGCCCACGTTCGAGGAATTCCATCCCGACGGGACGCGCTATGGATCAGCCTCCGCACCCATTGCGGTCGCCTGGTTTCCAGCCAACCGCAGTGACGTGTATGCGTGCAGCACATGCCGCAGCGTGTTCCTCCGGTACACGGAGTACGGCGGGTACTACATCGATCACCGCGTCCGGCTGGTCGACCCCGCGCTGGTCGTTTGATTTGAATTGTTGAAGGAGAAATCGATGTCGGAGAAAGTGGCCGTGGTGGTGGGAGGCGGAAGCGGCATGGGTGCTGCAGCCGCTCGCAAGCTGGCGGAAAAAGGATTCGCGGTGGCCGTGATGTCCTCTTCAGGCAAGGGCGAAGCGCTGGGCAGGGAACTGGGTGGCATCGGCGTCACCGGATCGAACCAGTCGAACAACGATTTGCGCCGCCTGGTCGACCTGACGCTGGCGCGCTGGGGCCGCATCGACGTGCTCGTGAACGGCGCTGGCCATGGGCCGAAGGGGCCGGTGCTGGAACTGACTGACGAGCAGTGGCACACGGGCATGGACTTCTACCTGCTCAACGTGATCCGTGCGACGCGCCTGGTCACGCCCGTGATGGAAAAGCAGAAGGGCGGCGCCATCATCAACATCTCGTCGGCATGGGTGCTGGAGCCGAGCGCGATGTTTCCGACGTCGGCTGTCTTCCGGGCGGGGCTGGCGGCTTTCACCAAGCTCTTCGCGGACCAGTACGCGGCGAGCAACCTGCGCATGAACAACGTGCTGCCGGGGTGGATCGACAGCCTGCCGCAGAAGGATGAGCGGCGCCAGAGCGTGCCGATGCGGCGCTACGGCACCAGCGAAGAGGTCGCTGCAACTATTGCCTTCCTCGCTTCGGAGGAAGCCGCGTACATCACGGGGCAGAGCATCAGGGTCGATGGCGGCTTGATGCGCTCGCTGTAGGCCTGTCGGCTCAGGCAGAAGCGCCCTACCCAGCCGCCACGATCACATGCGCCTGGATCTTGCCGGCCACCGGGCCTTCGCCGTGTCGGCTTGCGATTTCTTCCGCCGCGCGGTCTGTGGCAAGTTGGAGCAAGCTGGCGTCACGTGCCTCGATTTCATTGCGCAGCGGTGTTCCCTGGCAATAGGCGGTGGCGACGTCGCGTGCCGAGGGGGCGCGACTCACTTCCGCGCGCGTGTCGATCACGATGTCGGTGAATCCTGCGCGGCTCACATCGTCGCGGATCTGGGCAATGTCGTGATAGCCGTGCGGCGTGCGGGCGAGGAAGCGTGGTGGGTCGCTCGGGAACACCGTGGCGACGGCATTGGTGACCTCGTCGGCAAAGGCGTTGTCCTCGATGCGGTCCCAGACACTGAAGACGAGGCGCCCGCCCGGTTTCAGCACGCGGCGCGCCTCGGCATAGCCGGCGATACGGTCCGGAAAGAACATCGCGCCGAACTGGCAGCAAACCACGTCGAAGGAAGCATCCTCGAAAGGCAGGCGGAGTGCGTCCGCTTGCTGCCATTCGATGCGGCCGTCGGGCCCCTGCCGGCTGGCGGCATAGTCGAGCATCGGTTGGTTGAGATCGGTCACCACGTAGCGCGCACCGGCGCTGAGCCGTGGCGCCAGCGCCCGCGTCACCACGCCGCTGCCGGCCGCCGTCTCCAGCACTGCGCCGGGCGAGAAGGCGGCCACCCGCGCCGCCATGTCGTCGGCATAGGCCTGGAAGATCAGCGGGACCATCAGCGTGTCGTAGAACTTCGGGATCGAGCCTCCGAACACCTTGTCGCTGTCAGCCATGGTGAGATCTCCTATATCCGCACGCCGGCATCGAATGCAGCCGGCAGATGTTTGTCCAGCACTTGCCTTTCGGCGACTTCGCGGCCGAGGGCCTGGAGTTCGGGGATGTTCGCCGGTATGTCCATCGCCTGGATGTTGCTCAGGTAGCTCGCATCCACGTCCCGGCCAAGCCCGTCCTTGAACCATGCCGATGTGAAGTAGGCGTTGTAGCGCTGGTAGGTCAGCAGCGGGCTTCCGCCGGGTACTGGATTGGCAAGCCCCATCTCGCGGTCGATGATGCGCGCGGTGCCGGTGGTCGAGAGCCATTGCAGCATGGTCTCCACCAGGTCCGAGCAATCTTCCATCAGGTTGTTGAGCGCCAGCAGTCCCTGGACGGCCGCTACGCCGCCGAGGGCGCCCGAGGTATTCACGGCGGGATTCGCCTTGCCCGTGCCGACGGAGATGAGCAATAGTTTCTCGGCCCCGGCCGGCCAGCCGAAGCGATAGCCCTCCATCGTGGCCACCATCAGGGCCTGGAGCGCCGGATTGTTGTGCGGGCTCACGCCGCCGTCGATGAACTGCCCCACAGTGTCCTTGCGCGCCGGGTCCGCATCGGAATGGATACGGATCTCTTCCGGTGCGAAGTAGGTCGGCGCCGCGGTGCTCGCGCGCACCACCTGCCACAGCGGATATTCGCCATTGGGAATCGTCGTCGCGCGGTCGGGCTTGAAGTAGCGCGCCTTCGGGTTGTTGGTCAGCACCCAGGTGCTGCCGGTGTCCAGGCGCTTGGCCACCACCAGCAGGCCGGTGCGGAAGTCGGTGCAATTGAGGGTGCGCGTGCCGAAGACCTTCTGCAAGGCCGTGGCGACTGCCTTGGCGTCGTACTTGTCGCTCACGTAGCCGATGCGCCAGAAGCTGCGCTTGAAGATCGTGGCGCCGAGATCGAGGTAGTGCTTCTCGATTTCGTCGACCGTCATGCCCAGGGACAGGCCGGCCGCGATGATGGCGCCGGTCGAGGTGCCCGCGATCAGGTCGAAGTAGTCACCGAGTCGCATGTCCTTGTCGTTGAAGCGATCGCGCAGCACCGACTCGATCTTGCGCAGCACCTGCACGGTCATCATGCCGCGCAGGCCGCCGCCATCGAGCGACAGGATTCGCTTGGGCCCGCTGTCGGGGGACAGGTGCTGTTCGAAGCTGCGGTACTGCGTCACGCGGACCTCCGTCCAGGTTCATGCCTCGCACGGTATCCGACGATGGCCGCGCGACCAGGGCGACATCTTGCGCGTGCCCGGTCAGCGGGGCAACCCGCTCGCGGTTTGCGAGGTCAGTCCGCTTCGATCCTGGACGCCTTGACGACCTGCCCCCAACGCACCAGCTCCGCCTTGCTGAAATCCGCGAGCTTTTTGGGGTCCATGTAGTCGGCCGTGGCGCCCTGCTCCGCGGCCTTCTGCTGGAACGCGGGCGTGGCCGTGATCTTCGCGATCTCTCCGCTCAGGCGGTCGACGATGGCCTGGGGCGTCTTGACCGGTGCGAACACGGCGAACCATGAGGTGGCATCGAGCTTGGGCATGCTAGCTTCCGCGGCCGTGGGCACGTTGGGCAGCGAAGGCAGGCGCGACTTGCCGGTGACGGCCAGCGCGCGCAGCTTGCCTGCCTGGATGTGCTGCATAAAGGGCGGTGGCGTGCCGAAGGTCATGTCGACCTGGCCGCCCAGCAGGTCGGTCAGCGCGGGGCCGGTGCCCTTGTACGGCACATGGGTGAGTTGGATGCCCGCCTGCTGTTCCAGCATCGCGCCGGTCACGTGTTGCAGCGAACCATTGCCCGAGGACGCATAGGTCAGCTTGCCCGGATTGGCCTTGGCATAGGCGATCAGCTCGGCCAGGTTCTTCGCCGGAACGCCGTCGCGCACCACGATCACCTGCGGCGCGCTCAGCACGTTGGCGACCGGGCGGAAGTCCTCGGCGGTCCATTGCGGCTTCTGCTGGCTCACATGCGGCGTGATGACGTGGTAGCCGGAGTACTGCATCAGCAGGGTGTAGCCGTTCGGATCGGCGCGCTTCACCGCGAGGGCCGCGATCGCGCCGTTGCCGCCGCCCTTGTTGTCGACGATGACGGATTGGCCGAGTGCCTTGCCCAGCGGGTCGGCGAGCATGCGGGCGGAGATGTCCGTGGTGCCACCGGGGGCGGTCGGGACCACCATCGTGATGGGGCGGCTCGGATATGGCGCGTCTTCCGCGATGGCCAAGGTGGTGGCGGCCAAGCCGCAGGATGCGATGAGGAGCGCGATGGCGCGGCGTACGTGATGGTGGTTGGTCATGGTTGTCTCTCTCGATGATTGTTTGGAAATCTCAGGCGGCACGTGCGACCGCACGTTCGCGGATGGCGGAAAAGTCGGCGGGCAGCGGATGCAGGTCGAGCCGGCGGCCGGCCTTGACGATCTGGCTGGGGATGTCGTGGCCGATGAGCGCGGGCAGGCGCTTCGACGCAGCGATCAGCCGCCCGAGGTCGACGCCGGTGTCGTAGCCCATCAGTGCCAGCGCGTGCACGATCTCCTCGCTGCAGACATTGCCCGTGGCGCCGGGCGCATAGGGGCAACCGCCGATGCCACCGAGCGAGGCGTCGAAGCGGTCCGCACCGGCACTGATCGCCGCCAGCACATTGGCCAGGCCCATGCCGCGGGTGTTGTGGAAGTGGAGCGTGACTTCGGTGTGCGGCCAGCGCGCGCGGAACGCCGCGGTGAGCGCCGCGACCTGCCCCGGGTAGGCCATGCCGGTGGTGTCGCACAGCGTCACGCCGCGTGCACCGAGCCCTTCGACGAACCGCTCGCACCATTCGAGCACGGTGCTCACCGGGACGTCACCCTCCATCGGGCAACCAAAGCAGCAGGAGAGCGAGACGTTGACGGCCCTGCCCGCCTGCCGCGCCAGCGCATTGACTTCCGACAGCGCCGCGAAGGACTGCTCACGCGTCATGCGCAGGTTGGCCAGGTTGTGGCTTTCGCTGGCCGACATCACGAGGTTCAATTCGTCGGCACGGGCATCGATGGCGCGCTCCGCACCACGCACGTTCGGCACCAGCGCGCTGTAGACCACTCCGGGCTTGCGATCGATCTCGCGCAGCACCACCTCCGCATCGCGCAGGGCCGGGATCGCCTTGGGCGACACGAAGGCCGTGACCTCGATCTTGGCCATGCCGGCCTGCGACAGCGCGTTGACCAGCGCGATCTTCTCCTCCGTCGGCACGAAGGCCTCCTCGACTTGCAAGCCGTCGCGCGTGCCGACTTCCTGCATGTAGATGCGCCGGCCGGCGCCGTTCCAGGGCATGTCATTCGTGTTCATGCGACCACCTTCCTGTCGCGCAGTGCGACGATGTCTTGCGTTGAAAAGCCGAGCTCACCGAGCACCGCATCGGTGTCGTCGCCCAGGCGCGGCGCAGATGTCCGGACCGTGCCCGGCGTGCCGAGCAGCTTGGGCACCACGCCGGGCACGTCGATGACATGGCCGTCGCGCGTGGTCTGTTGCAGGATCATGTCGCGCGCCCTGTAGTGCGGGTCCTCGTCGATGTCCTTGGCGGTGTAGACCTTGCCGGCGGGCACCTTGGCCTTGCCGAGGATGTCGAGCACCTCGGCCATGGAGCGGGCATGCGTCCAGGACTCGATGGCAACGTCCAGTTCAGCGACGCGGGCCACGCGGCCGGCATTGCTGGCCAGGCCCTCGTCCTCGCCGAGGTCGTTGCGCCCGATGGTCTGCATCAGCCGCTTGAAGATGCTGTCGCCGTTGCCAGCGATGAGCACGTAGCCATCGGTGCACCGATACGCATTGGAAGGCGCGATGCCCGGCAGCGCGCTGCCGGCCGCCTCGCGCACCGCACCGAAGGCGCTGTATTCGGGCACCAGGCTTTCCATCACGTTGAACACCGCCTCGTGCAGTGCCACGTCGATCACCTGGCCCTGGCCGCCGTTGACCTTGCGGTGGTACAGCGCCGTGAGGATGCCGATGGTGCCGTGCAGCGCGGCCAGCGTGTCGCCGATCGAGATGCCGCAGCGGACCGGCACGCGACCGGGCTCGCCGGTCAAGTGGCGCAGGCCGCCCATGGCCTCGCCGATCGCGCCGAAGCCCGGCAGGTCGCGGTACGGGCCGGTCTGGCCGTAGCCCGAGATGCGCAACATCACCAGGCCGGGGTTGAGCTTCGACAACACGTCGTAGCCCATGCCCCAGCCCTCCAGCGTGCCGGGACGGAAGTTCTCGATCAGAACGTCGGCCTCGGCGATCAGTTGGCGCGCGATCTCCTGGCCTTCGGTGCTGCGCAGGTCCAGCGCGATCGAGCGCTTGTTGCGCGACTGCACCTGCCACCAGACGGAAGTGCCCTCCTGGATCAGGCGCCAGTTGCGCAGCGGATCGCCCGCGCCCGGCGCCTCGATCTTGATCACGTCGGCGCCGAATTCGCCGAGCGTCTTGCCGGCGAAGGGGCCGGCGATCAGCTGGCCCATTTCGATGACGCGCACGCCTTGCAGGGCGCCGCGCGGCGGGGTGCTTGTCTCAGTCGTTGTGTTCATGATTCGATTGTTCAAAAAGGGGGCCTTGCGGGGAATGACACAGTCGCGAGCCGAGCTTTCTCGATCCGCGAAAGCGCGTGCTGGAAAACCCTTGGCGTGGATGGATCAGATGACGCCTTCGCTGCGCAAGGCTTGAAGGCGTTCGGGCGGCAGGCCCAGCAGGCCGCCGAAGACGCTGTCGTTGTGTTCTCCCAATCGCGGGGCAGCGGTTCGCAGGCGCGCGGGCGTTGCGCTCAGCTTGATGTGGGCGCCGGTGAGCTTCGTCTTGCCGGCGGTCGGATGCTCGACATCGACAAACATCTCTCGCGCACCGGCGATGTGCGGGCAGTCCACGAGCCGGTCGACGGTGTTGATCGGCGAGGCTGGCACGCCCGCTGCGAGCATCGCCTCGACGATCTCGTCGATGCCGCGCTCGCGTGTCCAGGCCTCGATCAGCGGCTTGATCTCCGCATGCCGCTGCACGCGCCTGGCGTTGGTGTCGAAGCGCTCGTCATCGGCCAGTGCCGGTTGGTCAATGGCACCGCATACGAGGCGCCAGAGCTTGTCGTTCGCCGCCGCGATGACCACGCTGCCATCGCGCGCCGCAAACGAGTCGTAGGGGTAGCAGGACTCGTAGCGGTTGCCGATGCGCTCGGGCACGCGGCCGTCGGCGAGGTAGATCTGCGTGATGATCTCCAGGCTCGCCACGACCGAGTCAACCAGCGCGACATCGACCTTCTGGCCTTCCCCTGTCCTGTCCCGATGGCGCAGTGCCGCGAGCAGGCCGATCGTGACCGACAGGCCCGCCAGCACGTCGCCCATGGCCGTGCCGGAGCGCGTGGGTTCGCCGCCCGGCCAGCCCGTGGTGCTCATCAGGCCGCCCATGGCCTGGGCGATGATGTCGTAGCCCGGGCGCAGCCGGTAGGGGCCGGTGTCGCCGAAGCCGGAGACAGCCGCGTAGACCAGGCCCGGGTTGATTTCCTTCAGCGTCTCGTAGCCCAAGCCGAGCTTGTCCATGGTGCCGGGGCGGTAGTTCTCCACCACCACGTCCGCCGTCTTGACGAGCTCCAGGAACATCTCGCGGCCCTGGCCCTTGAGGTCGAGCGTCACGCCCTTCTTGCCGCGGTTGAGGTTCATGTAGTAGGCGCTTTCGCCGTTCTGGAAGGGCGCGAAGTGGCGCGTGTCGTCGCCCTTGCCGGGCTGCTCGATCTTGATGACCTCGGCCCCCATGTCGGCCAGCATCATGGTGCAGAAGGGGCCGGCGAGGACGCGGGTGAGGTCGAGGATGCGCAGTCCGTGGAGTGCGCCGTTGGTGTTGGAATCGGTCATGGTGAGGTTCCTTGAATCGGTGGGTGATCAGGGGGCGGCTTCCGTGGCGAAGCCCGTCAACGTCGGCGTGCGCTCTTCCTTGCGGCGCAGCGTGGCGGGGAGTCCATACATCAGGATCGCCGCGCAGACCAGACCCAAGGCGCCGATGACATACAGGGCCGGCGTGGTGCTGCCGGTGATGTCCTTGATGTGGCCGACCATCACCGGGCTGACGATGCCTCCCAGTTGGCCCAGCGTGTTGATCAGCGCGATGCCACCGGCCGCACCCGCACCGGTCACAAGCCGCGGGGGCAAGGCCCAGAAGGCCGGGATGGAGGCGATGACGCCCGCACCCATCACACCCAGCGCCACCACCAGCAGCGTCGTGCTCTTGTCGAAGAAGCCCGCCGCGAAGAAGCCGATGGCCGACAGCGTGATCAGCCCCGCGACGAACTTGCGCCGCTCGCCGGTGACATCCGACAACTTGCCGACCACGAGCATCGCGATGGCGCCGCAGAGATAAGGCACAGCCGTCAGCAGGCCGATGACCGTGGGATTGGTGGTGCCCGAGGTGCGGATCAGGTGCGGCGCCCAGAAGTTCAGGCCATAGGACGCCACCTGGATGAGAAAGTAGACCAGCCCCAGCGTCAGGAAGCCGGGAGTCTTCAGCGCGCCGAGCAGCGAGTGGCTGCCGATGTGCTTGTTCTGGTCGGCGATGCGACTGGACAGCAGCGTTTGCTCTTCCTGGGTCAGCCAGCCTGCGTCCTGGATGCGGTCCTTCAGCACGTTGAACACGAGGAAGCCAAGCACGACACACGGCAAGCCACCGACGAGGAAGAGCCAGTGCCAGCCCGCCATGCCGAGCGCACCGTCCAGATGCGACAGCACCAGTCCCGCAGCAGGTGCACCAACCAAGCCGGCGAACGCAGAAGCCAGGAACAGCGTCGACGTGATGCGACCGCGATAGGCCACCGGAAACCACAGCGTCAGGTAGAACAGCACGCCCGGCGCGAAGCCGGCTTCCATCGCGCCGATCAGGAAGCGCAGCACATAGAACTGCCATTCGCTTTGCACGAACACCATCAGCGCCGTGGCGATGCCCCACGACACCATGATGCGTGCGATCCAGCGCCGCGCGCCGACCTTGTAGAGCATCAGGTTGCTCGGCACTTCGAACAGCACGTAGCCCACGACGAAGAGGCCGGCGCCGAAGCCGTAGGCGGTATCGCTCAGGTGCAGGTCGCTTTGCAGCGCGAACTTGGCAAAGCTGATGTTGATGCGGTCGAAGAAGGCGAAGAGGTAGCACACCATGATCAGCGGCATGATTCGCCACGCGACCTTGCGGACGATGGCGGCTTCGCTGGGTGGTGCTTCAGCGCCGCTGCCGGCGCTGGCGAGGGATTGGATGATGGAACTCATGCATGTCTCCTTGAGGGGTAGCATGAATTCTCAAATTGCAGGCTCGGCTAGGGAACGACAAAGCCGCCACGCCAGCTTTCGCGGAACGCGAAAGCCAGGCCGGGTTTACCCAGGAGAAGGTGTGCAGAGGTGGTCGATCAGCAGGCGCACGTGTCGGGGCACCGCATTGGCATCGCGCACGCCGATCAGCAGGCGGCGCGAAGCCCATGCATCCTGCAGCGCGATCTGCCGCAGGTTCATCGAGCGCAGGTGCGGCTGGATCGCATCGCGCGGCAGTACCGCGACGCCCAGGCCCGCCGCCACCATCTGGCACATCGCATCGAAGCTGCGCACCTGCAGGCGCATCTTCAGGCTGCGGCCCAACGCCTTGGTCTCGGCCTGCAGCCGCTTGGCGAGCGAGGTGCTCTTGGGCAGGCTGACGAAGTCGTAGTCGATGACTTCTTCGAAGCGCACCGTGCGACGGCGCGCCAGCGGATGGCCCTGCGGTACGACGAGCACCAGGCGGTCTTCACGGTAGCTCATCTGGTGCAGCCCGAAGGCCGGCGTGCGGTCCGCGAAGATGCCGACATCGGCACGGCCGTCGAGCACGGCCAGCACGATCTCGCCGCTGTCTTCTTCCTCCATCTCGATGCGGATGCCCGCGTTGGCGCGCACGAAAGACGAGATGTCCGCCGGCAGGAACTGCGTGACCGCGGAGGTGTTGGCCCACAGCCGCACCACGCCGACCAGACCGGTCGCGTAGTCCGAAAGATCCGCGGCCAGTTGATCGACGTCGCTGAGGATGCGTTGCGCATGCACCTGCAGCGCCTGACCGGCCACCGTCAGGGTGATGCCGCGCGAATGGCGCTCCAGCAACGCGGCACCGACGGCGGCCTCCAGGTCGGTGATGCGCTTGCTGGCGGCGCCGACCGCAAGGTGCGCCAGTTCGGCGCCCTTGCTGATGCTGCCGCTGCGCGCGACGAGGCTGAACAGCGAGAGCGAGAACAGGTCCAGGCGATGGAGATTCACGGCGCGGGATGCAGGATGGGGTTGCGCCGATTCTGCGCCCGCGCCGGAACTGCCGTTCAGGGGTACATCGGCAATTGACGGTACTCGTCGAACAGGCTCAACAGGGTCGCAGCATGGTCATTCGCACCCGCGGCCTCGACGAATGCCTTGGCGCTCAGCTCGCCGCGGAAGTAACGCGCGAACATGTCGGCGCTGGTCGTCAGCGTGGCGTCCGCCTTGCGGTAGTGCTGGTCGGGCTGGCTCACGAACTCGGCCACCGAATTGCGGATGTGCAGGGCCGAGCGCTTGCCGGCGACGTCAAAGGCGAGCACGCCTTCCCGGCCCGCTGCCTTGTCGGGATCCAGGCGCGTGCGCAGGTGATTCACCGCACGGGCCGGGTCGGCCACCACCCATTCCGCGTCCTGCACCGCACCGAGCGTGTGGGTGGTCTCGCCTTCCAGGCTGCGCGCGGCGGCGAGGTAGAAATTGCGCGTGATCGCACCGGCGCTGTAGCGGCCCAGGGTGCGGAAGGTGTCGGCCAGCGCCTGGCGGTAGGTCTTGTTGCCGGGGGCCACGTCGGTCAGCATCACGGCCAGGTCCTTGGCCCAGAGATGCTCGCCCTTCGCGACGGCAGCTTTGTAGGCTTCGAAGACCTTGTCCTCGCCGCCAGCGAGTTGGAGCAAGTTGCCGGAAGCGACCGCGCGCGGCAAGGCGTGCAGGTCTTCCGCATGCCCGGAGAACCAGCCATGGGCCTGGCCGGCGAAGGCCTCGGGGAAGGTGTCGCACTGGCCGTAGAGCTCGTTCACATAGGGGTTGTCGCGCAGATGCGCGGGCAGCAGGATGTGATGGCGCAGCTCCTGCATGCGCACGCCCTTGTTGGTGAGGCGGATCGCCTGGTCGTACACGAAGGAGGACGCATCGATCACGGCATTGGTGGTGTCCTTGATCAGGTCCTTGCCGACCAATGCCTTGGCGCCACCGCCCACGTCCAGCACGATCTCGGGTGCAAGGTCGCGGATCTTCTTGATCGCGGCGATCCAGTTCTCCGGTCCGCGATAGCGATCGCCGCGCAGCGTGTAGAGGTTGGGCAGGCAGGGCCAGAGCACGTTGTCGATGACGAGCTTCATGCTCGGAATCCAGAAGGTCAGCGAGTCCTCGGCATCGGTGATGCAGTGGAAGGCCTGGATCTCGAGGCCGTCGACCGTGATGGTCTCGCCGTCGGCCAGCGTGCGCGTCGTCGGCAGCCAGGCGCTCTTCTTGCCCAGTTCCAGCGAGGCCGCGCCCACCTTGGCGTCGGGGCCTGTGCTCGGCATGTCGGTGCCGAAGTGGATGCGCGCGCGGCCGTCGAGGGCCGGCATCATCTCGGGGATGGTGGGGTTGCCGAGGAAGCCCGACTCCTGCACCGTCCGGTCGGAATCGGGGTGCGCAATGATCATCGCCTTGTCGCCGTCGAGCAGCGTCTCGGCGCCCTTGGCGTAATGCGCATGGTCGTAGAACATGGCAATGATCGGCTTGGTGCTGACGTCGCGGCGGATGATGTCGCGGAACATCTTGCCGTCGTCGGCGTTCTCTCCGGTGGAGACCACGATCAGGCCGTTGGGCCGTTCGATGACGACCGGGCCGTAGAAGAAGCCGTGGATCATCCAGACCTTGTCGGCAACCGGCTGGGCATGCGGTGCCTTGCTTGCATCGATGCGCACGAAGGGCAAGGCCTTGGCCCACTCGCTGAAGTTGATGATCGTGCCGTTCGGCAAGGTCATTGGCTTGAAGTCCGGGTTCTGGTTGTACCAGCGCCAGGCGTGGGTGTACTCAGGCGTCGCTGCGCTGCCTTGCGGCGCTCGCGCTGGGGACTGGGTGGAATGGCCGGTGGCCGGCGCGGTGGCGCTTGCGAGTGCGGGGGTCAAATCTTGTCTCCTGTGGATTCATCTTTCCTGGAGAAGCAAGTTTGCTGGTGCAGGGCGTCACCTGCGCATGCGGCCGGTGCGAGAGTGTCATGCTTTGGACAGATTTGGATTGCGCGCGACCGCGACCAAAGTACCGTGGGACGAGCCATGCAAGTTCGGGGGCACCCGCGGAACCGCTTCCGCCGGGCCGCTGGGTGCGCCCCCTTGAAGGGGCTGAGGGCCGCGGCTCCAAGCCTGCCTGCGCAGGCTTGGACGGCCCGCAAGAGCAGCCGCCTCTGGCGGCCGCCCGAGCGCCGCAGGCGCTTCGGGGGTGAGCCTATTTCAGGCGTTGTGGGTCTTAATCCAGGCGACGTACTTGTCCATCCAGCCCTGGAGGAACTTCTTCGTGCTCTCGATGCCGATGTGGCCCTTGTCGTCGAACAGGCCGTCCTTGGCCTGCACGAAGGCTTCGGGCTGGCCCATGGTGGGCACGTCGAGATACGCCAGCACGTTGCGCAAATGCTGCTGCGCCATGGCAGTGCCGATGGCGCCTACCGAAATGCCGACGACGCCGGCAGGCTTGCCAGCCCAGGCGCTTTGGCCATAGGGGCGCGAGGCGTTGTCGATGGCGTTCTTCATCACGCCGGGGATCGATCGGTTGTATTCCGGCGTGACGAACAGCAGCCCCTGGCAAGACGCGATCTCTGTCTTGAAGCGCTTGACCGACTCGGCCTGGTTGCCGTCCTGGTCCTGGTTGTAGAGCGGCAGGTCGTCGATGCGCAGGTGCTCGAACACGAAGCCCTCGGGCGCGAGGGCTGCCAGCGCGAGGGCGAGCTTGCGATTGAACGAATCCTTGCGCAGGCTGCCGATGACAACGCCGATCTTGAAAGTGCTCATGAGTTCTCCGGTGGATGGATGAAGGGGTTACTGTGAGGAGTCTGACAATGCCTTGTCGATCACCTTGTGCAGGTGATCGAGCCCGAAGGACACATCGCAGAACGCGCCGTTGACATAGAAGGTCGGCGTCGAGCGCACGCCCAGGCGGCGACCGCTCTCGATCTGCTCCCGCACGCGCTGCAGGTACACGTGGTCGCTCATCTCGTTGGCGAAGCGTGGCATGTCGAGCCCGGCCTGCTGCGCGTACTGCCGCACATGCTTCTCGTCGAGTTGGAGTTGGTGCGCGAACAGCAGGTCATGGAACTGCCAGAACTTGTGCTGCGCGCTCGCAGCCTCCGCGGCCTCCGCCGCGAACTCCGCATGCGGATGCACCTCGCGCAGCGGAAAGTGGCGGAACACGAAGCGCAGGTCGTTGCCGAAATGGGCCAGCACGATCTTCAGCGCGGACTGGGCCTGGCGGCACGAAGGGCATTCGAAATCACCGTACTCGACCACCGTGACGCGGGCCGCGGCGGGGCCGCGCGCATGGTCGGTGGCCGAATCGACGGCCAGCAGGCTGGCGGGGTTGAACGCAGTGGTCATGGAACGTCTCCGGACAGGAAAGCCATCGGGAACCGCGCAGTATGTGCGAGTTCGCGCTACTTCGCTGGCGCCACGCCGGGCACGGCCGTCGGGTCGCGTGCCAGCTCGCGGGCGAGGGCCTGCGTGACGCTGCAACCCGGCGGCACATCCTGCGTGACCCACACATTGCCGCCCACGGTGGCGCCCTTGCCGATGGTCACGCGGCCGAGGATGGTGGCGCCGGCGTAGATCACCACGTCGTCCTCCAGCACCGGATGGCGCGGCAGGCCTTTCTTGAGGTGGCCGTCGGCGTCGGTCGGGAAGCGCTTGGCGCCGAGCGTCACGTTCTGGTAGAGCCGCACGCGCTCGCCGAGGATGGCCGTCTCGCCGATGACCACGCCGGTGCCGTGGTCGATGAAGAAGCCCGCGCCGATCTGCGCGCCGGGGTGGATGTCGATGCCGGTCTGCGCATGGGCCCGCTCTGCCACGATGCGCGCGAGCAGCGTGAGGTCGAGCCTGTAGAGCTGGTGCGCGAGGCGGTGGTGGATCATCGCCAGCACGCCGGGGTAGCACAGCAGCACCTCGTCGACGCTGCGCGCGGCCGGGTCGCCGTGGAAGGCGGCCATCACGTCCGTGTCGAGCATCCTGCGGATGCCCGGCAAGGCGGCGGCGAATTCGCGCACGCGCTGCTGAGCGTCGGCGCCTAGACCGGCCAGTTCCGCAGGCGTGTGGCGGCGCGCGTGGCGCAACTCCAGCGTGGCTTGGGTGTGCAGGTGGTGCAGCGCGTTGTCGAGCGTATGCGCCACGTAGAAATCCTCGCTCTCCTGGCGCAGGTCGGTCGGGCCGAGCCGCATCGGGAACAGCGCGCCGATGAGCGACTCCACCACCTCCTCCACCACCTGGCGCGACGGCAGCTCGCGCTCGCCGCCAGTCTGGTTGCGCTGCTGCGACTCGCGCCATTCGCGCCGCGCGCCCTGGAGCGCTGCGACGACTTCATCGACCTGGAAAGCTGACATGTCATTTCTCCGCGCATTCGGTTTGCGCATTCGGGAATCTGCAAAAACGTGCGCATCCTCGCACCGTTTGCCGGGACGTGCCTTGCGCGCGATTTAGGCCGCGAGTGTCACATCGGCAAGCCGGCCAAAAGTGGTACGGCCATCGCGGCGATTGTTGTGCAGCGAGCGCACACGTACGCTTTGCCCGCAACCGGGGCGGCAACCGCCTTGGCGGCCGCGAGCCATCGTTCTCGCGCAAGAAGACCTGGCTGGAGGAGGAGTCCACATGACGGATGCTGTCGCGCCCGAGTACGCCCGCTTCATCGCCGACGAACGTCGTGCCAAGCGGGTCGAGGCCGTGGCCCGGCCGATGGCCGAGGGCGAGGTCTTCAAGCCAGTCACCCTCGAAGGCAAGCAGGCCACCACCTTCCTCCAGGTCGCCGCCCGACGCGCGAGCGGGTTGTTCCGTCCCAGCAAACATGACGAAGTGGTCTGGGTCCAGGGCGACAGCGAACTGGCCGTGAGCCTCACGAAGATGGACGTGCAGCTTCTCGATGGCCTGATCCGCGTGACCCTGCCGGTGCGCTGCGACCAGACAGGCGATGCGGTCATCGAGGTGGTCTTTGCCGTGGGCTCTGCCAGGGAGCCCTCGGGCCTGTATGCCTCCACCTACCGGCGCCCCAACGGGCCGGCGGTGATCGTCGACACCTGGGGCGAGGCGCTGGTGGCCTTTGCCTGGCAATGCGTGCTGGGGATGGTGAGCGGCATCGCGGGCGCAGTGGGCAAGGACACGCGCGGCAACGTGCTGGTACCGGCAGAACTCATCGCGGCCAATGGGGCGATGCGGATCGTGCCGATGGCGCGTCATCGTTTTGCCGGCTCCAGCGGGCTGAAGGTGAAAGCATGAACGGGCATCTCCAACACTTCTACTGCGCGGAGGCCTTGTCATGACCATGGGCGCAGGCGATCTCGGCGTGCTGGGCAACCTGGCCAAGGCCCTCGGCATCTTCGACAAGGACGGCGATCCGAACCCGGACTGGTTCGGCGACCCGGGCGATTCCCTCAAGACCATGCTCGCCGACCCCGACCAGCGCAATGCGCTGATCGCCTTCGTCGACGATGCCATGGGCGGCGCGGACCGCACCACGGACCCGAGCGGCGTGGTTTGGCTGCCGATCGTGCACATCGATGACCCGGACCTGACCGTCTCGATCACCGTTGCCGAGAAGCCGGACGGCATCCACATCGGCATCGCCTTGCTGGTGCGCACCACGGGGCCGACGTCGACGAGTTCGCTGTCCGTGCCGCTGTTCCGCACGAAGAAGAACGGCGGGCCGTCGGTGTCGAACCCGCTGCTGCTGGGGTCGGCGGGCGGGCGCATCCGGCTGTCGACGGCGATCACCATCGACGGCAATGCGCCGGTGCCGGGCGAGGCGCGCATCGGCGCGATCGGCATCGACGTCGACCTGCCGACCGCACCCAGCGGCGACCCGGTCGATCCGGTGTTCGGGCTCAGCCTCACCGGCTTCCAGTTGCCGGGTGCGACCAGTCCGCGCGACATTCGCGTGGCCGCCGACGGGCTCGATGAACTCGACGATGCGTTGCTCGACCTGGTGCTGTCGCTGGTCAAGTCCGCGGCCGACAGCGCCGCGCCCAACTCGGTCATCGCCGCGGTGGGTGGCCTGCTCGGGCTGAAGAGCGGCGATGCGATCCCAGACTTTCCGATCACGACGCTGCCCACGCAGGGCGTGCAGGCGATCGCGAACTGGCTGCACGGCCTCATCACCAGCACCGACAGCCGCAACGCATGGCTCGGCTACCTGGCGCGACTGTTCGGCGTTGCGCCCCCGGCTCCGGGCGCCCCGGTCAGCTTCAACCTCGGCGGCGGCGCCAAGCTCGAAATCAACCTGCGCGTGGACACCGGCCCGACCGGCAATCCCCGCCTCACGCCCACGCTCGGCCTCACGCTCGGCAATGCGACGGCGCGCGTGGAAGCTCGCGCCGACCTGTTCGACGTGGACCTCGTCACGGGCGCGGCGCGGGCATTGCCGCAGTTCGGCGTGTGGGCCGCGGCCGGCACCGCCGCATCGCGCGTGCTCGATGTCGCGGGGCCGCCGATCGCACGCGCCGACACCTTGCGCATCGGCTTCGCGCTGGACGCACAGCGCCGCCTGACTTTCGTGCTCGCCGCCGACAACGTGGTGCTGGGCGCGCACACCTATCCGACGCTGGACCTCACCTCGCCCGACGCGGTGATGGATGCTGTCGGCAACACCGTCAGCGACGTGGCCGCGCAACTGCTCGGCAACCTCGGCGGCGTGCTGCCGACGGTGCGCCTGCTGATCGGGCTCGATGCGCCACCGGGCATCACGCCCATCACCCTGCCCGCGCTGATGACCAACCCGGTCGATGCGATCACGGGCTATTGGCATGCGCTGTTCGGGGCGGCGGGTACTGCGGTGACCACCGTGCTGTCCGAACTGCGCAATGCGCTGGCCGATGCCGGGTCTGCCGCCTCGGCCATCCTGGGCACCGGCAATCCGGTCGACCCGTGGCGCGTGCCGCTGCTGGGCGTGCTGGGGCTGGAGTTCTCATCCGACGGCACGGAGCTGACCATCGGACTCGCGGTCGGCACGAGCATCGACACGCTGGGCCAGCGCTGCACCGTGATCGACACGCGCATCGCGGCCACGCTGGCCGTCATCAACCTGGAGACGAAATCGGCCAGCCTGCTGCCGGGCGTTGAAGGCGTACTGTCGGCGCGCGAGCGTGGGGTCAATCCGCCGCGCGTCACCTTGCAACTGGGCAGCGGCACGTCGCTCACGGCCTCCGGCGTCGGGCTGCGGCTGGGCTGGACGCCGGCGGGCGGCCTTTCTGCGGGCGTCAGCGCGCCCAACCTGCAACTGGTCACGGGCGATCTCAGCGTGCCCATCGCCATGCCGGAGATCGCCGCCGACGGCACGGTCACGCTGCCAGCGGCCGCATGGGACGGCGTCGAGGCACTGGTCAGCTACCTGGGCGAACTGGTCGGCGGCTTCGTGGGGAACTTCACCTCGGTGCTGGGCTGGTCGAACGATGTCTTGCCGACCGGCCATGCACGCCTGCGGCTGAGCGACCTGGTGAACGACCCGGAAATGGCGCTGCGCGACTGGCTGCCACGCCTGGCGATGAGCGAACTGGGGCCGGAGGCATTGACGCTGCTCGCGGACCTGTTCGGCGGCAGCGGGGCGAACCGTGGCTTCATCGAGGGCACCGGGCATCCGGACGATCCGTACAGGTTGGCGCTGGCGCCCGAGCTGCCGAACCTGGCCGTGTGGTTCCCGCCTGCGGGTTTGGACGCGCGGCAGGTGGCTGTACCCGATGCGCTGCGGCGCTGGCGTCCCGGCGATACGGGACTTTCCGCATCGGCCTTGGCTGCGGGGCTGGCCGCCGAGGCGACGGTGGGCGTCGATGTGCGCGACCTGATCGCAGACCGCGACGTGGCCGGCGGCCTGGCTGCGATGGCGCAACGCTGGTCGGGTGGCGACGGGCGCATCGCGCCTCCGCCATCGGCGCCTGCGGGCGTGACCGTGAGCCGCGTCGGCTTTGCGGCCGGGCAGTTGCATGCGCAACTCAACCTGCAGCAACTCATCGGCCGCACGCCCACCACGACGGTGCGCGTTTCGATCGGTGCCGCAGCGTGGCCCGATGCACCGGCCAATCGGCGCGTGGACCTGAGCACGCCGCATCTGGATGCGTCGATGTTCGCTGCGCCAACCGCGGCCACCGGCGAATGGTTCGTCTCGCTGGGCAGTCGCGCCGATTGCCTGGTCACCGGCAGCGCCACTGACGGCACGCCCGAGCAGGCCGCGCGCCTGGCGCGCCTGCTCGATGCGCTGGCCAACGTCAGCAGCGACATCGCGCTGATCGCGGTCGCTGGCGCCGGGCACGCGGCGCGGTTGGCGACTCAGGGGACCGGCGCGGGCGCCAGCGCCGTGACCGACCTCGTCACGCTTGGCACGCCGTTGTCGCCGATTGCGCTGACAGCCCTCTCCACGCAACCGACGGCCGATGCGTTGCGGCTGCTGCACCGGTTGCTGCCCACTGCACCCGCTGCAGGTCAAGGTGCTGAAGACGCTGACCTTTCGCTCGGACGTGCGCTGGTCGGCTCGATGATGGAACTGGTCGCGCTCGCAGATCCGTCGGCCGACCTGCGCCCGCCCGCCATTGCGCCCGCGGCGCCGCGGGCCGGCCTCGCGGTCAAGGCCGTGTTCGGCGCCGTCACGGACAGCCAGGTTGCGCGGGCATTGACGGCGATCGTCGCGGCAGGCCTGTCGGAGCGCGCCCGCCAACGCGCCACCACGGACCTGCCGGATGCCACCGGCGTCAGGGCCGGCCTGCGCCTTGTGCTTCCGCCGACCAACAGCGGCAGCTTGCGCATCCAGGGCAACGCGCTGCTGACGCTGTTCTCTTTCGACGAGTCCGCGGGCATCGACAGGGGTCGCCACCTGCGCGTGCAACTGCGCGTGGGTGACCGCACAGGCTGGCTCAGCGCCACGCCGGACCTCGAACTGCGAAGTGTTTCTGCGGATATCTCGCTGCCACTCGACGGCACTTCCTCCGGAACCGCAACGGTCACGCTGCATGACGCCCGCGTGTTCGGCCAGTCGTGGGAGCGCCTGGTGCTGGGCACTGGCCCCGGCACCGTGCCGCTCATGCCGGAGGCGCGCGTGCTGCTCGCCGCGGCCCTGCAACGCATCAGCGCGGACATCGGCATCGCATCGCTTGCGCTCGACGAACTGCTCACGGCGCTGGGCATCGCCGACCCCGCCGGCGGCCTGGCCGGCGATGCGCTCGACCAGTTGCTGCACGATGCCGGCGGCCTGCTGCGACAGCGCATGGCCGCGGCCGGCAGCGATGTGTCGGAGGCGTTGTCCGTCCTTCTCGGCCCGCTGGGCGCGAGCGTGAACCTGGCGACGCGCTCGGTCCATGTCGTGGGCGGCGGCAATGCCAGCGGGCGCTTCGGCTGGCATGCAGACATCACCGCTTCGCCGACCGGCATCGACGGAGAACTGCGTATCGGCGCGGACGGTGCTTTGCCCGGCGGCAACCTTAACCTGGTGTTGGGGCTGAAGCCGCTCACCGCGTCATTCCAATGGCACCAGGCCGGCGGCAGCACCGACGCGGTGGCGCTCTGGCCCATCCCCGACCCGGCCGCCATCGGCCGCGCCATCGCGCGCAGCGCACCGAGCATCGGCGGCCACGCAGCGCTCGAACTGATGCGCCGCGCAGACGACACGGTGCGTCCGCTGATCGATGCGGCCCTCGATGCGCTGGGCCTGCTCGCCGGCACCATCGGCGATGCGCAGCGCGCCATCCGTCCGATCGCCGGGCTGCTCGCCGACCCGGCCGGCTACCTGCGCAGTTCCATCTCGCTGGGCGCCAATCCGGCCAAGATCCAGTCGCTGTTCGATGCGCTGCGCCCATTGCTCGGCGCACCGGGCGCAGCCGGCACACCATTGGCGCTAGGCAGCGGCGTCAGCTTCAGCGTGACCGCCGCAGGCCCGGGCGCACGCCTGGCGCTCGACGTCGATGCCACCGCCTGGACCGCACCCAACGGCGTCGCCGGAAGGCTGGCTGCCGGCGCAGGCGCCAGCCTCACGCTGGGCCCATCCGGCGCACCCAGCCTCGGCCTTGAACTGCACGTCGGCATCAGCGGCGCAGCGACACCGGGCCGCCAAGCCGTCTACGCACGCATCGGCGCGTCCGGCATCGAACTGTTCGTGCGCCCCGCCGTCGGCAACGACATCTCGCTGGTCCCCTTCGCCGGCCTCGGCTCCCTTGCTGCAGCGGCGGAAGCGGCCCTGCCCTTCCTGCTCGACAAGCTGGCCGAGATCAACGGCACCGTCGGCGACCTGGTCGGCACCGTCGGCGATGCCTTCGGCCTGCGCAGCGGCGCTCCGCGCAAGTTCGACGCCACGGCCCTGCATGACTGGGCCATCAACCCGGTCGGCGAACTGGTGCAATCGCTGCCCACCATCGTCTCGACCGGGCTGACCACCCTCGCCCCGCTGCTCGACGACTTCCTGCCCGCGACCGTCAACGCCACGGCCAATGCCAATACGCTCACCGTCAGCGTCGGCGCCTTCGGCCTCGCATGGAGCCCGGCCACTGGCGTGGTCTCGCTCACCGGCAACAACGTCCCTGTGCCAGGCATCGAGCATGTGAGCTTCACCCTCTCGCTGGCCGACACCGGCATCGAGGAACTGAGCATCACCGCCGGCCCTGCGTCGATCAATGCCGGCGGCGTGGAGCTGCGGCCCTTCGTCACCGTGGCGGTCGGCAAGGCGCTCGAACTGGCCCACACGCGGCGCGTGGCCATCGGCATGACGGTGGATGCCACGCATCGCTTCGCCGTGCGCTGGCTGCTGGACACGCACCAGTTCGCGATCGTCGCCACCGACGGGCCGATGATCGGCGGCGTCGACACCCTGGACCCGGGCGCGGTCGCGCTGCGTGTGGTCGAGGTGGTGGCGGACCTGGTGGCCGGCGTCGCGATGGCCCAGCCCGCGGTCGCGCAACTCCTCGACACGCAGGTCACGCCGAGCACCACCGTGCGCAAGCTCATGCGCGGCGTGGTGCTGCAGGACGTGGCCAATCCGACGCAACTCATCACCGGCATGTTCGACCCGGACTCATTGCTCCCGCGCGTGCACAAGCTGTTCGGCAACATCGCCGATGCGCAGTTCGCGATCACGATGGGCGACTTCAAGCTCTCCTTCACGCGCGACGAGGACCTCACCATCGGCCTGCAACTGGGGCTGAAGGATCGCTTCGAACTCATCTCCGGCGACGTGATGCTGTGGCTGGAGAACGATGCCACCTGGATCACCAACAACGGCAACCCGAACGGCAACAAGGGCGGCCTGTTCGTCGGCTTCCTGCCCTCCACGCTGCCGCTGCGCTTCACGCCGACGCTGGCCGTGAACGGCGTGGGCCTGCGCATCGGCAAGAGTTCCGGGCCGCTGCTGGACTTCGGCATCACGCTCGAATCGATCGCGCTGCATGCCTACGCGAAGATCACGTCCTCGGGCCCGCCGAGCGGCGGCGTGCAGTTGCAGTTCTCCAACCTCGCCGTGTCGGCCGGCGGCGCCAAGGGCGACAACGGCATCGCGCAAGGCGTGATGAAGGACACCGGCCCGACGCCACCCAAGCCCGCCTTCTCGCCCGCCATCGCGATCCAGAAGCATGGCAACGGCGACGTGCAGGTCTCGCTGCGCGCAGGCGACGGCGACGGTCCGTGGTGGATCGCGATCCAGAAGGGCTTCGGCCCGCTGTACCTGGAGCAGATCGGCTTTGGCGCGACCATGCCCAACGGCAAGCTGGAGCGCGTCTCGCTGCTGATGGACGGCTCGGTCTCGATGTTCGGCCTGAGCTGCACGGTCGACGACCTGCAGATCACCTACGTCACCGCCAACGGCGACTTCTTCAACCCCAACAACTGGGCCATCGACCTGGCCGGCCTCGCGGTGTCGGCCAACATGGCGGGCGTGTCGATCGCGGGCGGCCTGCTCAAGCAGCAGACGCCGGCCGGCATCGAGTACCTGGGCATGTTGCTGGGCCGCTTCGGCGTCTACGGCATCACCATCTACGGCGGCTATGGCGAGGGCAAGGTGCCGGGCACCGACGAGAAGTTCACCGCATTCTTCGCGGTCGGTGCGGTCAATGGGCCGATCGGCGGACCGCCGGCCTTCTTCCTCACCGGTATCGGCGGCGGCTTCGGCATCAATCGCAAGCTGATCGTGCCGACGGATCTCTCGCGCTTTGGCGACTACCCGCTGATTCAAGCCTTGGACATCGCCGCGCAGCCGCAGGACCCGATGACGCAGTTGCGCAAGCTCGGGGAGTACTTCCCGATGCAGAAGGGCACCTTCTGGTTCGCGGCGGGCATCTCGTTCAACAGCTTCGCGCTGGTGGATGGCATCGCGGTGCTGGCGGTGGAGATCGGCGACGGGCTGGACATCAACCTGCTGGGCCTGGCGCGCATGGCGCTGCCGCGTCCGCAGGCGGCGCTGGTGTCGATCGAGCTGGCGTTGCTGGTGCACTTCTCCAGCAGCGAAGGCGTGCTGTGGGTGCAGGGCCAGCTCACCGACAACTCCTGGCTGCTCTACCCCGACATCAAGCTCACCGGCGGCTTTGCCTACGTGATGTGGTGGAAGGGCGAGCACAAGGGCGAGTTCGTCATCACGCTGGGCGGCTACCACCCCGATTTCCACCGCGATGGCTACCCGGTCGTGCCGCGGCTCGGCCTGCGCTGGACCATCGGCGACTACATCGTCATCAAGGCGGAAAGCTACTTCGCGCTGACCTCAGAGGCGCTGATGGCCGGTGGTGCCTTCGAAGCCTCGGCCACCTTTGGCCCGGCCTGGGCGGAGGTGAAGTTCGGCGCCAACGGCATCGTCTACTTCGACCCCTTCCACTACGACGTGGATGCCTATGCGCGCATCGCCGCGGGCATCACCATCGACACCTGGATCTTCGGCGAGATCACGATCTCGATCAGCCTCGGTGCGCGCATCGAAGTCACCGGGCCGGACTTCCATGGCAAGGCGACCTTCGAGGTCGGGCCGGTCGAGCTGACGGTCGAGTTCGGCGGCAGCGACCGTGCGCAGAAGCAGCCGCTGCCGGCGCCCGACTTCATCGCCAAGTACCTGGAGACGGGCGACAGTGGCGGGGCCAAGGCGCATGCGCTCATCACCGCCTTCGGCGCGTTGCCGGCCAAGGGCGAGGACTCGACGCCGGATGGTTCGGAGGCGCGGCCCTTTGTGGTGGTGGTCGAGTTCGGCATGACCTTCACCAGCACGGTGCCGGCCGGCAAGGTGCAGCGCACGCAAGGGTCGCTGACGACGCATGCACCGAGCCGCACGCTGGGTGTGGCCGCGATGTTCGAGTCGAACATCAATGCCAACACCATCGTCCTGACCTGGACGCGCAACGGTGCGACGCAGCCCTTCCCCTTCGTGGCCACGGCACGGCCTTTCGGCGCCTTCCCGGTCGGCATCTGGGGTCCGGCGCAGGATGCCAACAACCGCAAGGTGCCCAAGGCCGAGATGGTCGAGGCATTGAACGAGCTCGACCTCGTCTGCGTCGCCACCAAATCGCCCGGCGGGCCGGAGATTCCGTACTACCAAGTGGAGATCGGCAAGCGCAAGCCGCTGCCCTTCTCGCGCCGCGCGGTGGATGTGAGCACGCTCAAGTCGCAGGCGCAGGCGGTGGCCGGATTGATCACCGCGCCGGTGACGGTGGCGGCGGCCTTCCAGGATGCAAAGAAGTTCCTGACCGCATCGCCGACGGCTGCCGCGTCACTGCGCGGCGAGCGGCAGTCGCCGCCGCTGCTCGGGACGCTCACCGAGGGCCTGATGATCGACCCGTCCACGGTCGTGCCGGGCGTGGGCACGGGGCCGGTGCAGAAGGTCTACGACCACTTCATCGATGCGCCGATTGCCGTGGGCTTCATGTCCGGCGCAACGGTGGACTTGCGCGTGGCCTCGCCGACGCGCACCACGGTCAAGGGCTCGGCCAAGGCTTGGCGCGTGGCACCGCCGACGATGGCCAAGGTGGAGGCCAGCCGCAGCAAGTCGATTGCCGCACGGCTGGTGCTGGCCGAGCCGCAAGCCGTGCGCACGGACCAGACGGGCAATACCGTGATCGGCGCGGTGAGCGTGCCGCTGACGGCAGTGGCGCATGCCGCGCCGGTGGTGGTGGCGCGCAGCGGCGCGGCCAGCGGGATGCTCGGCAGCTTCACCGCTGCACTGGCGGCTGGCAAGCGCATTGCCACGCCCTCGGGTGTCGCGCGTGCAGCGGCACCGGCCGCCGTCGGTGCGGTCGCCGATGCGGTGTTGATGCCCGGCCAGACCGTGGTGCTGAAAATGCCAAACGCACATGCCGATGCCGACATCGATGCCCCGCGTCCGCAGATCACCATCAGCGGCGCACCGGTGCGCATGGTGCTGCTCGGCCACGGCGGCACGTTGATGGCCGATCAACTGGCGGGACCGGACGTCACCGGCAAGCCCGGCAGCATCGGGATCCCCGCTGGCACCGAGCGCATCGTCGCCATCGGCCAGAGCGACCAGGCCGGCGCGGCCATCGATGCGGGCCTGGCCGGCTGGCACGCGGGCCTGCGCATGCCCTACTGCGGTTGGTCGAGCGCGGTGGCGCCAGGCTGCGTGGTGCGGGCCAATGGCGAGACGATCAAGCTGCATCGCGAGCGGCTCGACGCGGGCTGGATCAACGGCGCCGAACTGGCGCGCGGCGTCAGCACCGTGGCGACGACCTTCAGCGAAGCGCTGCGCACCGTGGTCATCGTGCTGGACGATCCGGCCGCCTTCGGCGACACCATCGATGCACGCCAGTTGCTGATGGGCCTGGACGGCGCCGCCCGCGTGCAGGACGCACTCGGCAACGATGTGCCGCCCGTGCTGCTGTCGATGGAGAACCGCAGCGTGCTCGCCTACGACATCGTGCCCGATGGCCGCAAGCCGGTGATGGTGACCATCGCGACGCAGGCGGGCTGGTCGCTGGTCGGCGTGATGGGCTCGGCCAAGCTGGATGCGACCGGCGCCGTCTCCACGATCTCCGCGCGCGGGCTCGATGCCGCCATTCGCCCGTTTGCCGCGGCGCCGGCCAACCCGCAAGCCTCGCGGCTCGCGTGGAACGGCCCGGTACGCAACGATTCGCAACGCCATGCCGCCCGCGCCATGGCCCAAGGCCGGCGGCTGGTCACTGCCACAGGCCCAGACAAACCCATCCGACGCAAGAAGGGAGGGCACCGCTGATGCCCAAGACCGGATATTTCGTGCTGCATTCGAACGTGATGCCGAAGGTGACGGCCGGGAAGTACGACCTCGTCACCGACCAGACCGGCCTGCCCTTCGACGTGGAGGCCGAGCACACGCACGTCACCATCGCCGCGCCGCGCTTCACCATGCCGACGGACCAGATCCTGTCGAGCTTCCCGCCGGCCAATGGCGAAGGGGCGTTTGGCGACCGCCTGCCGCAGATCGTGCTCAAGCGCCGCACGCTGCCATGGGAACGCAACCCGGCCGGACAGGTCGCAGTGTCGACCACGCCCTGGCTCGCGCTGGTGGTGGTGGCCGAGGGCGAAGCGGCGCTCTCAACCGCCACGCCGGTGGCGCAATGCGTGACACAAGGCACCACGCTGCTGGACCCGCAGGACAAGGACGTCGAGCAGGGCCTCTACCTTGGCGTGACCGAGACGGTGGTCAAGAAGATCTTTCCCTGTAAGGAAGACCTGGAACTGCTGGTACATGTGCGTGAGGTAGACGTGAACGACACCGAACTGGCCAACGGCGACGACGATGGCTGGCTGGCGGTCGTGCTGGCCAATCGGCTGCCGGTGTTCGACAAGGTGAAGAACGCATCGGTGCGCTACATGGCCTGCCTGGTGAACCTGGAAGGCCAGCTCGATGCGCTGCCGCCGCCGGAGCCGGTCAATGAAGACCACTTCCACTTCGAGCTGGCGCAGGACTGGTCGGTGCTGGCCACGGTGAATCCGCTGGGCGGGCCCGATCCCCTGGTGATGGGCGGCACTGGGCTGGGCAATGTGGTCCTGCCTGCCGTCGGCGGGAACATCGCGCACGGTGCGGCTCCGCGCAAGGGTGCCAAGGCGGCGCAGGCGGCCCACGCACCGGCTGCGGCGGCGCTGGCTGCGAAGCAAGCGTTGCAGTCGCAAGCACCCGCCAAGGTCGGCAACGCGCTCGACGGCTCGCAGACCATGAAGCAGGCCGCGAAAGGCGCGCAGTGGCTCTCCGCCTCCGATGCAACCAAGGCCGCGGCCCTCGACCCGGATGCGAAGAAGATGGTCCGCGACACCATGGGCATCGGCTTCCGCTACCCGATCGAGGCCTATGCAGTCGAGAAGGTGCTGCGCTTCCCGGTGCTCGCGCACTGGTCCTTCACGACCAGCGAAGGCGCCACCTTCGAAAGCCTGATGCAGGACCTCGATGTCGGCCTGCTCGGCACGATGCCAGTCGCGCCGCCGGCCAGCGCGCCGCCCAAGCCCGGGCCGGGGCCGGAGGTGGTCGAGACGGGGCACATCGGCCTGGGCAATCGCACGCGGCGCGGCGATCCGGTGCGGGCCTGGTACCGGGGGCCTTGTGTGCCCTTTCCCACCGCACGCGATGCCGCGGCAGGGTCCGGCCTGCCGCCGCTCGCGCATTCGGCCGACCAGATCCGTCGCGTGGTGCCCGATGGGCGCGAAGACCTGTCGCTGGCGGCTGGCTTCGAGATCGGTCGGCTGATCGGGCTATCGCAACTGTCGGTGGTGTCGGCGCTGATGCGTTTTCGCAGCGAACAGTTTGGCGTCGGCCGCGTGCGCGAGATCCTGGCGCAGAGCCTGCCCTACCAGATGCCGAAGCTCACGAACGGCTATGTGGACCTGGGACGCTATGTCGCGTTGCAGGCCATGGGCGAGATGGCGAAGTACCCCGAGAAGATCATCGGCCCGCGCCGGCCCGTGGCGGACCCGGGGCGGCCGATTGCCGTGAAAGGCGCGCTCGACGAGGTGATTGCGGCGGGCATGGGCTTCGATCTCGCGGCGATCAAGAAGAACAGCGACCGGGTCGGGCTGCTCGCGGCTGTCGCGCAGGCCAGCGTGCCTGTGGCCAGCAAGGACGGTGGCATGCGCTTCGACGACAAGGCGGTGGCGGGCTTGCGCAGTGCATTGCAAGGTGAGCTGTCGCATGCGCTGGGGGTGGCAATGCCCAAGGGCGGGCTCACGCCGGTCACACCCGTCACCCCTGTCACACCCGTCACCCCTGTCACACCCGTCCAACCGACGCGGCCCGTCACACCCGTCACGCCCACCGGCCCGGTCATAGCGGTTCGACCCGTTGCGCGCGCAGCACAGGCCGCTGCCCCACACCGCGACGCACTCGACGCCCTCATCGAAGACGCCGAAGCCCAGGTCGACAACGAAGAGGAGGACACCCCATGAAAAACTACATGACCGCCGCCGTCGCACTCGACGCGGCGCTGTCGGCCTCGGTGAACTACGCCGCTATCGTCACCGACCACGACCCCGACGACGGCGACCACGTGGTACCCGGCGAGCTGCGCCGTTTCATGGCCCGCCTGCGCCTGCTGCACGGCGTGCCCTTCAACTACCTGGTGCCCGATGCCGAACTGCTGCCGATCGAGTCGATCCGCTTCTTCTACATCGACCGCCAATGGACCGACGCGATGGTGCAAGGCGCGCTCAGCATCGGCACCATCACCAGCGCCGACCGTGCGCAACTGGAGGCGGTGTACCCGCACATCCGCGACGAGGTCGACGAGGCCGAGCGCGCCATCCGCCGGCCCAAGGGCGAGCAACCATTGAAAGGCGCAGGCGGCACCATCACCGGATTCCTGCTGCGCTCGCGGGCTGTGTCGGGCTGGCCCAACCTGCATGTGCGCGCCTATTCGCGCGACCTGCTGCCTGATGACGCATTGACCACCGCCGCCGAGTCCGACCCGAGCCGCCTGAAGATCCTGCGCATGGAGCGCCTCGCGCCGGCCGTGCTGCTGGTCCTGATCGACGGTGAACCGGCCGTGGTCCACATCGAGGAGCCGCGCCAGGGCATCCAGTTCGGCGTGCGCGTGGACACCGACGCGCCGCCAGCGCAACGCACCGCCAAGGTCCATGTGCGCGACAACGCCAATGGCAATTCGGTGCCGCCGGTGGACGACATCACGCCGGCCAATTCGGTCGACGTGCCCTTCCGCCGCAACTCGTCGGGCGTCATCAACGTCGGCGAATTGCGCAAGCGCCTGGCCGCCAAGTCGCCGAACTCCGGCGGCTCGCTGGAGCCCAACGAATACGCGTTGCAGATGCTGCGCTTCCCCTACCGGCAGGTGTTCGGCGACCCCAAGAACACCGAGGGCAAGCAGTTCTACGCGATCGACCAGTTCAAGGCCAGCGTGTCGCTGGTGGACTGGAAGACGACTGTGGCCGTCAACGTCAACAAGGCGGTGGAGTGATGGCCACGAAACTCAGGATCAGTGCCGCCGACACGCGCACGCTGACGTACGGCAAGCGCTTCCTTGCCGCCGACCGCGCGCAACTCGACATTGGCGAGATCGCCACCTGGGACAAGTACCTGCTGCGCGAGCGCCGCCTGCTGGTGCCCATCGACGTGCAGGCGCTCTACATCGAGCCCGGCAATGCCGAGAAGATGGTGCGCCTGCCGATGCTCGTGGCCGGCGCCAACGGCGTCGGCGTGAGCAACCCGGAAGACGGCATGCCAGACCCCTTCACCGAAGGGACGCCGCGCGAGCCTGGCGTGCACCTGCACTGGGCCATGCCAGACGCCCTGCTGCGCGGCACCTTCGCCCAACGCGACAGCGGCTCGGCCAATCGCCTGCAACTGCCCCTCCTGCCCGACCGCTGGGTGGTGCTGCGCATCCTGCTGCCCGCCGGCGGCACCGACGCCGTCATGACCGGCTGGGTGCTGGAGGCCGATCGCGCCATCGCCGTGCCGCTCGGCTCCTGGACCGAAGGGCCGAACAAGAGCGCCGTACCGGCCGGCGTCGCCATCGACAAGGGCCAGCTCACCGGCACCGTGGGCGGCGCGATCAGCTGGTCAGGCGTGTACGACGCGGTGCTCAACCGCTTTGCCTTCCACGACCCGCTCGCCGACGTGGCCGCGCTCGCGCCCAAGGGCGTCGACGAGAACTGCGCCGCCTATGTCGTGGCTGGCTGGTGGAGCGATGCGGCCAGCGACCCGCTCGACAAGGCGCGCAGCAACGACAGCCTGCATGAACTGCTCGACCGCCTGCGCTGGCGCCTGCTGGCCGAATGGGGCGACGAGCAATGGGCGCTGCAGCAGCAGGCCGCGGAGTTCGAACTGCGCAAGGCGCTCGGCCTGACCACCGAGGACCGGTGGATGAGCAAGCGGCCCCTGAACGTGCCGACCGTGGCCCGCAGCCCCGTGGCCAAGGCCGCTGCGGCTGCTGCGGCGCCCGTGACCTACATGCCGGTCGACAAGACCTTCATGGATGCGCAGACGCTGACGGCCACGTCGGCCTTTGCCACCGATGCGGCCAAGCGCTTCGTCGCACCGGCCTGGCAGTTGCGTTCGTCGCTCCTGCACGGCGCCATCTATGGCGTGCCCGTGGCCGGCAAGCCACCGGTGGACAGGCGACCGAGCGCCAACGCGCTGTCCGTCGCCATCGGCCAGCATGAGGACGAGATGCTCGCCGCGCTCTCCGCCGCGCCGCAGGCCACGCCCGAACAGCGCCGCGCCTCCGAGCGCCTGCTGACCGCCTTCACCGCACAGAAGATCGACCGCCTGGGCTCCGCCGACGGCCTGGTCGAACTGGAGGAGCATGAGCATGCCTCCGCCTTCTCCTCCATGCCCGGCGGCACGGCCGGCACCGACCGCTTCCTGCAACGCGTGCAGACCGGCGGCGTGGGCGGGCTCAACATCGGCAAGCAGCGCGGCAAGCATGCAACCACGGTCGATGTCCAGAAGCCTGTCTTCGAAGCGCAGCCGAAGGTCGCCCGCGCAGGCGCACCCAAGCAGCAATCGCTCAACAGCACGACCGTCTTCGCCAGCAGCGCCAAGCCCAACCTGGTCAAGGCCACCGAGATGATGATCAACGACACCGCCCGCTCGCGTGTCGGCGATGTGCTGGCGCCCACCGAGGCGCGCGTGGTCAACCGCCCGGCCGCGCGCTTCACCTTCCCCGACGAGCCGATGGTCGCCATTCGCGGCGCCGCGCGCAGCCTGCGCCATGGTGGCGACGGTCGCGGCTCGGCCGACGGCAAGCTCACCTGCCGCTGGCCCACGCACGTCATCCAGGAGATCACCGGCGTCATCGCGAAGGACCGCTTCATCCGCTCGCTCGGCAGCGGCTCGGTGCCCGGCGAGGTGCTGACGCTGGCACGCGAGGCCGTGTTGCACGACCCGTATCACGACGACTGGATCGCCACCGCCGTCTCACCCACCAAGGCCGACCGCACCGGCATCTTCAACCGGCTGAAGGCCGAGTCGGTGCTGCGCTTCGGCGCGGACGGCACCTATGACGGCGCCACGGTCGCCTTCACCGGCGCGGTGGCCACGTCGAACACGCGCCGCGCCAGGGCCGCTGCAGCCAACAACCCGATCACGCCCGGCAAGCAGCAACAGCAGACGATGGTGGCCGACGAGGTGCGCAAGTTCTCGCTGTACCAGGGCGTGGACCCCGATCTGGTCGGCGTGACGACCTGGGCGCAGCCGTGGGTGCCGATGTGGCTGGAGTGGGAGGTGAAGGTCGAAGGCCTGGACCCACCCACGCTCGAAGCCTGGCAACTGGCCGAGGTCGACCTCGAATCGTCGACCACCACCTTCGATGGCGACAGCGTCACACTGAGCGGCCGCGCGCAACTCACCACCGGCGCGGCCAGCACGCTGCACGATGCCATCACCGACTGGCTCAAGCGCGAGGATGCGCTCGACAAGGTCGGCGCGGGCCTGGTCGACGAAGCCACCGAGGACGCCTTCCGCACGCTCGATGAGGCGATCAAGAACCTGGATATCGTCACCGCCGCGCTCGATGGCGTGCGCACCCAACTGCTCGGCTTTCCGGTGAGCGATGGTTTGCGCCGTCCGGGCAGCGGCGGCACCGTCAACAATCCAGCGCCCACTGGCGCGCCGCGCATGCTGCTGGCGGGTGCGGTCACACTCAGCCGCGCCCGCCTGCTCGACGTGTTCGGCCGCACGCTCGACGTGCCGGTGAACAAGGTGTCCACGCCGATGCACGGCACCCTGCCCTCTGCCCCTGGCGCGCTCGCCGTCGCGCCGCGGTTGCTGCGGCCCTCGCGCTGGCAGTTCCGCCTGGTCGATGCGAAGACCGCTGTCGGCACCGAAGGCACGGAGGCGCGCGTCGACCAGATCGAGGCCTCATTGCAGGTGAACCCTGTCGCCGGCTTCGTGATGCCCGACCATCTCGATGAAAGCCTCGAAGTGTTCAGCGTCGACGGCTCGCCCGTCGGCGAACTGCTGCACGAGGCCGTGAGCGGCGGCGTGATGTGGGAGATCGCGGCAGGCCGCGAAGGCCCGGCCGATTCGGGGCCGCTGTATGGCCTGGCCCCCGAGCAACTGGCGCTCGGCCGCTTTGCCGCCGGCCTGGTCGCTGCCGATGCGGCCGGCCGCGCCGGTGCGCCGCTAGTTCCTGACGTCAGCCCCGAGTCCGCACTGTCGGCCTTGCTGCGCGCGATCGACACCACGCTGTGGACCGTCGACACCTTCGCATCGATGGGCAGCGAGCATGTCGCAGGCTTGGTGGGCCGCCCGGCCGCGGTAGTCCGTGCACAACTGCGGCTGGAGCTGAAACCGCCGGACGACGTCAACCTCAGCAACGCGGACCGCGCCAAGGAATGGGCCGATGCCGAACGCGAGGCCGCGCGCTTCGCTTTTCCGGTGCGCATCGGCGAACTCACGCGCAGCGACGACGGCGTGCTCGGCTTCTTCGTCGACGACGACTACTCGCGCTTCCGCCTGGTCGACAAGGCCATCGCCGGCACCGCCACCGATGCCGGGCGCAGCCGCGGCCAACTGGGCCTGTATTCGACCGTCACCGGCATGCCGCCGAAGACCACGATCAAGCATCCCTACATCGCCGGTACCGACGATGCCGACACGCTCAACCTGCACATCGGCCAGACGGTCACGCTGACGATCTTCATGCACCCTGCAGGCAAGGCTTCGCTGACCTCGGGCCTGCTGCCGCGCAAGGCGGTGGCGCTGGCGCGCGACTGGGTCGGGCCGGGGCTTGCGGCCATCGCGCCCTCGCTGCGCACCGGGCCGGTGATGGTGGAGACGGACCTCGACCCGCAAGGCCAGGTGCGGCTGCCCAAGGTGTCGGTGTTCGGCAAGGACCAGAACTTCCTGTGGCGCGACACGCCCGCGACCTGGCGCACCGATGCGATCCTGGCCGCCACGCAGACCGCCTTGCTGCCGGACACGCCGGCCGAGTTGCGCGAGGGGTGGATCCGGGTGGCGCCTACGACACCGGGGAGTGCGACATGAGCCGCCGGGCCGCTCCCGAGACGAATGCCGCAGCGCACTGCGCGGAGGTTTCCACATGAGCCGCTATCAATGGCCGCCAGCCGGCACCGACGCGAAAGCCCTCGAGAAGGCATTGCAACGCGACCGCTTCATTGCGCGCCGTCGTTCATCGCCGGACCGCGTTGAACCGACCGCCCCCGCGACCGCCACGAAAGGCAAGACGCCCGTCGCCCCACGCGCCCCCGCCAGCGGCCTCGCCAATCTCTGGCAACCCCTCGGCCCCGCGACGATGTTGGGTGGCCACGCCACCGGCAAGCCCCGCGTCACCGGCCGAATCAACGCCCTCTGCGTGCACCCGGACGGCGACCGCATCTACGCCGCCTCGGCCAACGGCGGCGTCTGGTACTCGGCCAATGGCGGCACAAGCTGGGAGTCGCTCGGCGGCACCGATGCGACGCCCATCGCCGGCATCAATGGCGCCGTGACACGCAACGCCTGCAGCGCGATCGCCGTGGCCTTCGGCAGCGGCGCGGACCCGGACGTGGTCTACGTCGGCACCGGCGAGGTCACGCACCCCTACGGCGTGCAGGCCCGCGACTGGATGTCGGGCCAGACGGGCAGGCCCTTCGGCGGCATCGGCATCCTGCGCGGCACCCACGCGCCGGCTGCGGGCTCACCCGTGACCTGGACACGCGAGGCCAGCAACCTCGTCGGCAACGGCGTCTACCGTATCGCGCTGGAACCCGGGGGCACCGGCGCCATCGCAGCCACGCTCACCGGCCTCTACCAGCGCCCTGCCGCAGGCGGCGACTGGGTGCGCCTCACCGGCACGCCCTTCGACACGCTGGAGGTCGAATGCACCGACGTGATGTGGACGCCCGCTGCGGGCGCACGTCCCGCCCGCGTCTGGGCCTGGGTGCAGGGCGGTGCCAACGCGGGCCTGTGGGTGCGCGCCACGGGTCAGGCCAACTTCTCCCGCATCGAGACCCCCGGCTCGCGCGGCCGGCGCGCCGTGCTCGCGGCCTCGACGCCACCCGACCAGGTCTGGGTCTTCGCCGACCAGCCCGACGACACGACCATCGGTCCCACCGCCGCCGTCGGCGCCAGTGCCGCCGCGCGCGCCGCCTTCTCCGTCGCGATGCAGCATTCGACACCCGAAGACGACAAGTGCAACGAAGAGCCGCCTGCCGAACTGCGCGAAGGCTACATCCGATTGCGCGGCGGCCGCGTGATCAAGCCGGTGACCTACGAAGCAGTCAACGGCAAGGCCTACTACCAAGGCTGCATCCATCTCGGCACGGTCAAGCAGGTGGAAGCCTTCAGCGCGAAGGTGCGCAAGAGCCTGGCCGCCGCCAGCATCCGGCCCGATGAAGCGCACATCGCACCTCCAGGTGTGTTGCGCGGCGTCGTACGCTCGGGCGACGAGTACCGGTGGCCCGGTGGCATCGTGCCGTGGGACTCGCAGGCCGACACCCGCGCGCGGGTCGTCGGCGCCATCGCGCATTGGGAGCAGAAATCGCGCATCACGTTCGTCGAGCGCACCGCGACCAACCAGGCGCTGTATCCGAACTACATCTCCGCCCAGGTCGGCACCCGCTGCGCGTCGGACGCGGGGATGCAGAACACCGGACAGCAGGTGCTGGAACTGGCACCCGGTTGCACCGTGATGTCCACCGTGCACGAACTCGGTCATGCGCTGGGCCTGTGGCACGAGCAGAGCCGCGAAGACCGCGACACCTACGTGCGCGTGCAGATGGAGAACGTGATCGACGGCAAGGGGCACAACTTCGACCAGGAGATCGACGACGGCGATGACGTCGGCCCCTACAACTACGGCTCGATCATGCATTACGGCCGCAAGGACTTCAGCAAGAACGGCGAGGACACGATCGTCCCGCTCGGCGGCCAGGCCATCGGGCAGCGGACCAGCCTGTCGGCGGGCGACATCTCGACCATCAACGCCATCTACCCGAACATGAAGCGCCCGCTGCTCTTCCGCGTGTCGGCTGCGGGCGCGGCCACGCCGGTTGCGCAACGGGTGATCGGCCTGCCGGACGTGTTGAAACAACAAGGCTTCGACGCCATCGCGATGGCGGTCGACCCGCATACGCCCGACCGCGTCGTGCTCGGCGGTGCCGACATGGACACCCTGACCGACAGCATCGTGCCCGTCAGCGGCAACGCGGCCATCGTGTGGGCGGATGTGACAGCCATCCCCGGCGCGCTGCAATTCGGCACCGCGCCCAACAACTTCAACATGAACGGCATCGGCGTGCCCCCGACCGTGCACGACCTGAAGTTCAGCAACAACGGCGACCGGCTGTGGGCCGCCTGCGACGGCGGCGTGTTCCGCTCGGACCTGCCCTCGGTGGCGGAGGGCTTCTACGCCCGCAACGACGGCATCGGCGCAGCGGAGGTGGTGCAACTCGGCTGCCATCCGACCTGCGAAGGCCGGCTCGTCGCAAGCCTGCGCGGCGACGTGGTGGCGGAGCGCCAATCCAGCGGCGTGTGGACGCAGCTCGAAGGCACAGGCGCCGGCGGCATCGCCTTTGACCCGTTGTTCCCGCGCGACTACATCGTGCAGCGCGGCGCCGGGCGCTGGGCCACGTCTGATGGGCAACTGACCGGCGACGAACTGGTCACGCGCGGCGCCGCGTCCGCGCGCACCGAGCAAACCTCGAGCGCGCCCTATTCCGTGCCCGCCACCATCGCCAAGAGCCGCGGCACCCCAGCCCCCACCACGCCCAACGTCGGCCAGCTGCTCGTCGGCACCAAACGCCTGTGGTACTCGGAGAACTTCGGCCTGAGCTGGGTCACGTTGCCCACCGGCACCGACCCGCTGCCCGGCAACCTCACGCAGGACGATTTTGAGGAACCCATCACCGTCTGCACCTGGCAAGGCTCCGAAGTGGCCTGGGTGCTCGGCGAAAGGCGCGTCGTGCGCTATGCGCGCACTGCTGCCACGGATGCCACGAGCGGCCCCGGCACCTGGACCTCCGAACTCATTCTGCTTCGCAACATCAAGCCCAAGAAGGACGCCACCTCCGCGGAAGGCCCGATCCGCAAGGCCGGCATCTGGACCGACATCGCCGTCAACCTCGACGCACCGCCTGCCGCCGGCCAGCCGCCCGCCATGCACGGCACGCGCGGCGCGGTCTACCTCGGCACCAACGGCCACCCGACCGAGGCGGAGGTGGACACGCTGTGGTGGTTCAACGGCACAGACACGTGGTTTCCCACGGGCCTGCGCGCGGCCGTGGCCGGCGCCCCCGTCACCGCGATCGTCTGCGACCCGGCCTTCCCCCTGGAGGTCTTCGTCGGTACGACGATCGGCGTGTGGAAAGGCACCCGCGCACAGGCCGGCGACGCCGATCCCACCTGGACCTGGCAGGCACGCCTCAACGGCCTGCCCGAGGCGCCCGTCGAGACCCTGAGCATCTTCAGCGACGGCGGCCTGCGCCTCCTGCGCGCGGGCATCGCCGGCCGCGGCGTGTGGGAGGTGAGGCTCGACATCGCGGACCTGCAAGCGCTCAGCTACCTGCGCGCACACGACGACGACCAGCGCCACCGCGCCAGTGCCCTGGCCCTGCAACGCGACGGCCTCACGGCGCGCTCATGGCACGGCAGCCCGGACGTGAGACCGCGCGTCGCACCGGCGGTCATCCCGGTGCCGACGTCGCTGCCGTGGACCCGCGTCAGCTTCATCCTCGACACCGAGGAACTGCGCCGCTTCCAGGCCGCCTTCCGCGCCTCCACCGGCGACGCGCGCATTCGCGCGACCGGCGAATGGAGCCCGTACTTCGAGGAGGTGCTGAGCTACCACGGCGCACCGGAGCAGGCGCCCGGCATGGTCGGCATCGACGCTGACTTCTGGACCACCCATGTGACCGGCACCAACGCCCTGGCCGAACCTTGGGGCACCGGCATGCCGAGCGAGGCGGACCTTTACGAACTGACGCCCTCGCTCAGCGAAGGCGAGGCGACCAGCACGTCATGCACCCTGCCACCTGCGCCCGTGAAGGTCGATGTCGTGGTCCACCACCGCGGCCTCACCCCGAGGCCCGGAGCAGACGTGCGCGTGACGCTGCTTCGACGCGTCGACCCGGATCCGAACAGCCCGGCGAACTGGGCCGATGCATCCACGTGGGGGACGGCGACGGTGCCATGGACGGGGGCGGTCAACGAGGTGCTGAACTCGGCCGGCGGGACCACGGCGCTGACCTTCGGGGATGGGTGGCGCTTTGTCGGAACGACCGATGCGACGCGGCGCGTCAACCTTGCGGGCCAGACCCTCGATGCGTTGCACGCCGGCGTCGCGACCTTTGACCTGGACCTGACCGGTGTGACACCGAATTCGGTCGTACTGCTGGTGGCGGTGATTCGGGCTGGTGCGGATGTGACGCTCGCCGCGGGTTCATTGCAGACACTCGCGATGAACAACGCGAACGTGGCGGTGCGATCGGTGCGGGTGCACGATGCCTGAAAGCGCCGTCGCCTTGCCCGCTGGCCACATGATGTAGGCCGCCGCAAAGTCCCCGGCAAACCAGCTCCCAGCAGTAGCATCCCCGGCCACCTCCCAAAGGACTCACATGGACTACTTCCTCGGATCGATTCAGCTCTTCGCCTTCAACTACGCCCCCAAGGATTGGATGCTGTGCGATGGATCGCTGCACCAGATCGGGCAGAACACGGCGCTCTTCTCGTTGCTGGGGACCACGTACGGCGGCGACGGCAAGAGCACCTTCGCCTTGCCCAACCTCAAGGGCAAGGAGCCGGTTCCGGGTGCGATCTACTGCATCTGCACGGCAGGCGTCTATCCGTCGCGCCCATAGTTGCCTGCACGCCGGCCTGGTCCGGTACGATGCGGGCAACGCCCCATCTCCGCCTGACCCTCACCGGCTCCATGACCTGCCTCACCAAGTACCTCGCCGCCCTTCTGTTCGGATTCGCCCTCGCCGGCTGCGGCGTCGTGCCGAACGACGTCATTCACCTGCGCAACGGCAACCTGCGCTCATCGAGCTACAACGGCGCCGCGACCTATTGCGAGAACAAGCAGCTGACCGCCAAGATGCTGGGCAAGGCCCCGGGCGATACCGGCGTCGATTTCCGGTGTGAGTGAACGGCCGGCCCGACCAACTCAGCTCACCACTTGTTGCGCAGCTCGCGCAACTTCACAAACACCGTCTTCGCATCCGGCTGCTCCGGCAGGTCCGGAAACTCCTTGCGCAGGATCGCGATGACGCTCGGGCTGGCCAGGCGCATAAAGGTGTTGATGCGCTTCTCCTCGTCCAGCGTCGTCACATGCACCGTCGCCGGGTCGTGCCCGGCGACCTGCGACAGCAGCGCCTGCGCGGCCGCGTTGTCCGGCTCGCGCGCCAGCGTGAAGCGCAGGTTGTTCTCGATGTAGTCGTGACCGGCATAGACGCGCGTGTGGCCGGGCAGCTTCGCGAGCTGGTCGACGAAAGTGCTGTAGAGGCTCTCCACATTGCCGCCGTTGTGGACGTTGCCGGCGCCCGCGTTGAACAGCGTGTCACCGGAGAACAGGGCCGGCTGGTCGGTGTGCGCGAGCAGGCAGATGTGGCACATCGTGTGGCCGGGCGTGTCCATGCATTCCAGCTCGACGGTCTTCCCGACCTTGATGATGTCGCCCGCCTTGACGCCGCGGTCCACGCCCGCGATGCGCGAGCCCGACTGGTGGTGCGCGATGACCTTGGCACCGGTCGCCGCGACCACGGCCTCGTTGCCGCCGGTGTGGTCGTGGTGCTCGTGGGTGTTGAGGATCTGCGTGATGTCCCAGCCCTTGTCCTTGGCCGCGGCCAGGCACTTCTGGTGGTCCAGCGGGTCGATGGCCAGGGCCTCGCCGGTCTCGGGGCAGGCGATCAGGTAGTTGTAGTTGCGATAGGCGTTGCCGGTCCAGATGCGCTCGACGATCATGGGGTTGTGCTCCAGGTGGGACGGCGATCATGCCATTGGGTGGAGCGCGGTGCACGGACGGTTGGTGACCGCTGGCGAGGTGGCCCCTCACCCCAGCCCTCTCCCCGGAGGGGAGAGGGAGCCTTCAAGCAGGCGTGCCAGCCTTTGCAGCCGTCCAGTGCTCCAGTTTTTCGCGCGCACCGTTCTTCGCCGGGTCCATCATCTCGTCATGGTTGGCGCGCTTGGCGCACAACTCGATCACGTAGCCGTTGGGGTCGCGAAAGTAGATCGAGTCGATGATGCCGTGGTCCGAAGGGCCACGGCATTCCATGCCCTTCTCGCGCGCCTTGGCCATCATCGGCTGCAGCACATCGGCGCCGACCTCCAGCGCGATGTGCAGGTCGAAGTCGTGCTGCTCCTTGAACTCGAAAGGCATGTCGTCGACTTCGAAGAAGGCCAGGTGCGAGCCGTCGTCCAGCCGGTAGAAGGTGTGCAGCGCATGCGTCTCGCGGCCGGTCTTGGTTTGGCCGAGTTCCAGGGTGGTCACCAGCGGCAGGCCCAGGAAGTCCTCGTAGAAGGCGCGCGTCTCTTCCGAGTCGCGGCAGCGGTAGGCGTTGTGGTGCAGCTTGCGGATCATGGGGTGCTCCTGCGGTAATGACGATGGCTCAGACGGCCATCATCTGCTTGCTCTTCAGCGACGCGGCATAGCCGTCGATCACTTCGAAGACCTTGCCCCAGCTCTTGAGCGCCTTCATTCGCCCGAGCCAGGCCTTCACGTTCGGAAACGCCGCCAGGTCGCTGCCGATCACCTCGGCCAGCGCCACGTAGGACACGGCGTGGTAGTCGGCGATGGTGATGTCGTCGCCACACAGGTACTTGTTGCCCTGGCCCAGCACGTTTTCGTCCAGCACCTTCAGCCAACCCAGTGCCCGCTCGCGTCCCCGCTCCAGCGTGGCGGCCTGCGCCTCGTCGCTGCGCCGCTTGTGGGTGTCGAAGATCTGCGGATAGACCAGGCTGTAGACCAGGTCGATGCACAGTTGCGTATTGACCCAGTCCATGCGCTCGTTGACGCGGGCGCGCTTCTGCAGGTCCTTCGGGTAGGCCGGCGAATCGGTCTTGTCGGCGAGATACTTGAGGATCGCCGAGTTCTCGGTCAGCACGAAATCACCGTCCTCCAGCGTCGGAATCAGCTTGTTCGGGTTGAGGCCGGTGTAGGGCGGCTTCATGTGCTCGCCGGTGAAGATGTCGACCACCTGCATGTCCAGCGGAATGCCGCTCTCCGCGGCGAACAGCATGACCGGACGGCTGGTGGTGGAGATCGGGTGGTAGTGGAGCTTCATCGTGCATCCCTCGCAATAGTTGCCTCATCGTCGACTTCCGGCCAGAACAATAGGCGCTGGCGACCCGGCTGTCCATGTGCGCCGCCGCAAAACGCACACAATCCCCGCATGACTTTTCACACCTGGTTGCTCTACCTCGTCGCCGCCACCGGCCTGTCGCTCACGCCCGGGCCCAACAGCCTGCTCGTGCTCACGCATGGCGCGCTGCACGGCCACCGCAAGACGCTGTTCACCGTGGCCGGCGGCGCCGTCGGCTTCACGGCACTGATCGCGCTCTCGATGCTCGGCATCGGCGCCCTGCTGCAAGCTTCGGCGCATGCGCTGGTCGTGCTCAAGTTCGTCGGCGGCGCCTACCTGATCTGGCTCGGCATCCAGCTCTGGCGCGCACCGGCCATCCAGCTGCGGGCCGATGCCGCGACCTCCGACACGCGCGGCGCCACGATGTTCCGCCAGGGCCTGCTGACCGCCGTCTCCAACCCGAAGGCCCTGCTCTTCTACGGCGCCTTCCTGCCGCAGTTCATCGACCCGGCGCGCGACCTGGCCACGCAACTCGTCATCATGGCCGTGGTCTTCGTGACGATCGAGGTGATCGTGGAATACCTGCTGGCCTTGCTGGCGCATCGCATCCGTCCGCTGCTGGAGCGCGCGGGGCGCAACTTCAACCGCGTGTGCGGCGGGATGTTCGCGGCAATGGGCGTGGCGCTGCCGATGACGCGGTAGAACGCCCATCGGACGTGCCCGATTTGGGCACTATTACCTCCCATGGATTGGTGACCCAACAGCCCCTCGGCTCTTTCAGTGTCGGCCTCCCTTGCCTAGACTGATTTCGAACCGGCGATCAGTCAACCTTCAAGGAGGCACCCATGTCCACTGTCCGCGACAACGCGCGCAAGCTGCTCGATTCGGTCCTGCCCGGCAACACCGTCATCACCTCGAACGGTGCAACGGCTTCCAAGTACACGGAAATGACCGGCCTCTCGCAGAAGGTCATGTCCGACAACTGGGCCAAGGGCGGCATCATGACCGGCTGCAATGGCTTCACCGGCTGGTACGGCGCAAAGATGGGCTCGAAGACCTACCTCGGCGGCTTCGACCTGGAAGGCATCGTGAAGAAGGCCGGCAAGCCGACATCGTGGGTGGTGTCGAGGCAGAACAACCGGCTCCTATGGCGACATTCTTCGCCACGCGTCCTTCCATGTGGACGTGTGCCTTGGCTTCGATGGCGATGTGCTGCTGCGCGCGGCCGGGGGCCAAGGCGGCAAGAGCATGGGCTGCGACGTCATCAAGCGCGTGCGCGGCAACGGCCCCTACGACTTCAAGAAGCTGGTCGGCTGGATCGACCTCGACACCTACTTCGATGCCGCTGTCTCGCCGACTGCCGGCGACGCCGCGATGGCCTGGCTGTACGGCTGGTGGAAGGTCTGGGATGGCAGCGACTATTACTACTACTTCTTCCCGAACGGCACGGTGCAGTACATCAAGACGCAACCCACTTCCAGTTCGCCACCGCCGGCGCATCCGCTGAACACCGGCAACTACACCTATGCCAGCCCCGCCACCATCGTCATCGACTGGAACCCGATGGACGGCGGCTCGACGCGCGAGACCTTCTACAACGCCTACGCCCGCGCGACGAAGATGAACGCCACGTCCAACCGCTATTCGCCGCTGATCGCCACGCGCATCTGAAGCGGCTGACAAGTTCGTCTCATCAACTTTTGGCGTGCTGGTAGCCCACGCGCTGAACAGGCGTCAATGCACCGAAGCTTGGCCACGCCAGCAGCACACCTTGCCCTTCCAGCGTGCGCTGGAAGTCACCGAGCAGGCCCTTGTCGGCGCGGACTGCACGCAAGGGTTGCTTGCGCGCGAGAGAGAACGCCGCCAGCGTGCCGGCCGCTTCACCGATGCTCCATTCCGTCGCGTGCTCGCGGTACGCGCCGTTGGTGATGCGCGTGGTGCCCAGGTTCTTGCAGGCCGGCAGCAGGTTCTCGACACGCACCGGCAGCAGCGCGCCGAGCGGGATCTGGAAAGGGAACGAGTCGATGTCCACCGTGTTGCGTCCGCGCGTGCTCGGATGCAGGTCGATGCGATAGGCGCCGATGCCCACGCTGTCGGCAAAGTGCTCGGCGCGTGTCTCGCCCGGTCGCGCCGCCACGCCGATGTGCTGTTCCAGCACGGTGAACTCCGCCTGGATCCGCCGCCCTTCACGGTAGTAGGCTTGCTTGGCCAATCCGTCGGTCGTGCCCAGCACGTCGCCGCGCAACCTCAGGCCGCGGTAGCCGTAGCCGCCATCGTGACGCGGTGCATCGGTCTGCATCCAGTAGAAGAAGGCCAGGCTGAACTGGCGCGCTTCTTCCAGCGCCAGCGCCTGCGCCTCGGGTGGCACGCCGACGACTGGCTTTTCCCAATAGTCCATCTGAGGCCAGTTGGCCAGCGTGATGTCGCTGGCATAGCTGCCCGGCACGAAGTTTTGCCGGTACGCGATGCGCCGCGCGTGCCACAGGTCGTAGAGCGAGTCGGTGTCGGTGGGTCCGACGAACAGAGGGCGTTCGCGCGGCTGGTGCGTGACGAAGTCGCTCAGCGTCCAGCTCAGTTGCGGGCCCGGCCAGCAGTCGAGTTGCAGTGTCTTGAGCCGCTCGTAGTCGCGCGGCTTGTCGATGGTGTGGTCCTCGCCGGGCAGGTAGTCCGCGGCCAGGCACCAGGTGATGGCCTGCTGGTCGAAAGGGTCCGCTTCAGGCAGTGCGTGCAGTTCATTGGTCAGCGACTGCGCTTCCGCGCCGAACACATGCTCGACCTTGGCCAGTTCGAGCAAGTCGCCGATCTCCGTGGCGTCAATGAAGATCGGGGCGGTCAGCACAAGCTCCGTGTCGGCCTCCAGGTCGCGCACATGCACCGCGCGGATGCGGTCCCGGTCGGTCTCGGCTTGGAGCACGCGATGCTTGCGCAGCACGGTCACGCGGCCCGCCGCAAGGTGCGGCGCCAGCAACTCGTCGATCGCCTTCACCGCAACCCACGGTTCGTGGCACAACGAACTGACGTTGCCCTGCCCCGGGTTGAGGCGAATGCGGGTGCGCGCCGCGTCCGTGAGCGGCATGTGCCGCCGGTAGTAGTCGCGGATCGTTTCACGAAACGTGGCATAGCTCTGCGACGCCGTCAGGTACTCGATCCACGGATATTCGTCGGGCGGAACGGCTTGCGAAGTCAATTGCCCGCCGAGCCAGTCGAGTTCCTCCACCAGGATGACCTTCGCTTCCAGCCGTGCCGCCGCCAGCGTGGCGGAGACGCCGCCCAGGCCGCCGCCGATGATCACGACGTCGGCAGTTCGTTCAGTGGCATTCATGTCGCGGCTCACTCCGCCTTGATGCCGAGCTTGCGGATGGCGTCGCCGTAGCGCACGGTCTCGCTGGCCATCAGCTTGCCGAAATCGGCAGGGCTTCCCGGGGCCGCCTCGACGCCAATGGCCTGGAGCTTGGCCTTCGTTTCCGGATCGCCCAGCACGGCGTTGATTTCCTTGTTGAGCCGCGCGACCACCGCGGCAGGCGTTCCGGCCGGCGCCAGCACGCCGAACCAACCGGTCACCTCGAATCCGGCCATGCCCTGCTCCGCCACCGTCGGTACATCGGGCAGCACGCTCGATCGCGTCTTCGTGGTCACCGCCAGCGGGCGCAGCTTGCCGGCCTTGATGTGCGGCAGTGCGCTCGACGGAATGTCGAAGCCCAGGTCGACCTCGCCCGACAGCAGCGCCGTCAGTGCGGGGCCGGAGCCCTTGTACGGCACCATGACCATGTCGATCTTCGCTTCGTTCTTCAGGAACTCGGCCGCCAGGCTCGTGGTGGTCGCGCCGCCGCCGCCCGCCGCGTAGTTGAGCTTGCCGGGGCTCTTGCGGGCCGCATCGATCACGTCCTTCAACTGCTTGTAGGGCGCCGAGGCCGGCGCCACGATCACGACCGGCGATGCGCCGACCTTGGCCACGGGCTCGAAGCTCTTCTGCGTGTCGTAGCTGAGCTTGGGGTACAGCGCCGCGCTGCCTGCATGGCCGCTGGTGACCATCAGCAGCGTGTAGCCATCCGGCTTCGACGCGGCCACCGCAGCGGTTGCAATGGTGCCGCCCGCCCCCGGCTTGTTGTCGACGATGACAGGCTGGCCGAGCGAACTGCCGAGCTTCTGCGCCAACAGGCGCGCCAGGTTGTCCGCCGAGCCGCCGGCCGCGAAGCCGACGACCAGGGACACGGGCTTGGCAGGCCAGGTCTGTGCCTGCGTGGTGCAAAGCGTCAATGCGGCGGCGGCGACCAGGAGGCCTTTGGCCACGGGGCGGAAGATCGGGTTCATGTTTGTCTCTTTGCAAGGATGGTGTGAATGGCATCGATGCTAGGAACGCATGCCACCCCGGTCCAATACCAATCACGGCCCAGGCTATAACATGAGGTTCTTGATCCGGGTTTCCACCGACCAGACAGTAGTACGAGGCTCAGCGTGAACCTGCGCCAGATCGACGTCTTTCGCGCCGTCATGACGACCGGCTCCACGACCAATGCGGCCAGGCTGCTGCATGTGTCGCAGCCGGGGGTCAGCCGGCTCATCCGGCACCTTGAAATCCAGTTGGGCGTCACGCTCTTCGAACGTCGCAATGCCCGCCTCATCGCCACGCCGGAGGCGCACACCTTGCAGGCTGAGGTCGACAAGGTGTATCGCGGCGTCCAGCATGTGCAGAACGTGGCGGCCCATTTGCGCTTCGGCGACCATGCCACGCTGCGGGTGTTGTCGAGTGCCAATACCGCCCTGCAACTCGTGCCTGGCGCCACCGCGAAGCTGCTGCAACGCTTCACGCATTCGAAGGTGTTCTTCGAGTCGCTGCCGACGCGCGAGATCGTCCAGACGCTGGTCGCCGAGGAGGCGGATGTGGCGATCTCCAGCGCCCCGCTCGACCATCCCGTGCTGGAGGTGCGCGAGATCGGGCGCTGGACCTTGCAGTGCGTCGTGCCCAAGGGCCACCCATTGCTGGGGAAGAAGAAGTTCGACCTGGCGACGGCCTTGCGCCAGCGGCTGGTCGTCTACAGCCCTGAAGCACCCCAGAGCCGGGTCATCGATGGCTGGCTGGAAAAATTCGGCATTGCGCGGCAGGTCGCGGTGGAGGTGCGCTCGGGTTATGCGGCCTGCGCGATGGCCGCGAGCGGCGCAGGTGTCGCGTTCGTCGACAACCTGTCGGCGCGGGCCCATCGTTCGGAGAACCTCACGCTGATCGAGATCCCGGACGCGCCCCGGTTCGCGATCTACAGCGTGACCAATGTCAACCGGCCACCCTCGCAGCTTGGGCAGACATTCCTCGAGTTGGTGGCCAGCGAGCTGGCAGGCTTTTCATAGCGCCGCTTGCGGCGATCCCATCGATCTGGACACGGCTCCGAGCGACCCTTGATCCGCGCATGGCCCGCATGCACCAAAGGGCCGTTGCGCAAGGAATTCCCGGCTCCTAGCATGTCCGCTGCCCCGAGCCCACGGCAATGGGCCGAGCCCTGCGCCCGAATGTCCTGATGGAGTCGACCATGAACGCGTCCTATGCCGTGAGGGCATTGAATCCTGCGCACCCCGATCTCGCCAATGCGGCCGGCGTGCCCGCCCGCCTGGCCAACGAGAAGTACATCGAATCGCTGGCCCGCATCGTCTACTACTGGGCCTATCCCGCCGTCGACGCCTTCGGCCGCACCAGCAGCTGGGATGTGATGAAGGCCGCCGGCCCCGGCGCGACCATGGGCCTGTTCCCCGGTGCACCGAAGAACATGATGGGCTACCTCGACGACCACATGTCATCCGCGCAACGCAAGGTCGTCACGCCCAACGCGACACCATCTACGGCGCCGGCTTCGCCGATCTCACCGACGGACCGGTCGTGGTCCAGACACCCAGCGACGCACCCCCAGGACACTACTGGACGATCCAGATCTGCGACCTGTTTACCACCGTGATCCACCAACTGGGCTCGGCCAGCAAGACGCCGGGCGGCAAGTTCCTGCTGGTCGGGCCGAACTGGACGGGTGAAACGCCCAGCGGATACATCGACGTGCTGCGCAGTCCCACCAACGTCGTCGGTGTGTTCGGGCGAAGCTTCGCCGCGAACACCGGCGAATCGAAGGCGCTTGCGCGGACCGTGCTCAATCAGATCGGCATGGTCGCGCAAAGCCTCGACAAGCCCGGCCCGCTTCGCTTCGATTGCGAGGCCAGTGCGCGCAACAAGGTGTTCCCGCCCGGTGTCACGCCCGAGATGGTGGCGGCGGACCCCGACATGCTGCGTGCGAAGCCCGTGGACCCGACCCATTTCTGGGACACCTTGGCCAAGGCACTCGACTTCAACTCCGAGGTCAGCGCCGACGACGCGCCGATGGCCGCGCAGGCCCGCACGCTGCTGGCGCTGCGCGCCTCCGACCCCGCATGGAAGGCCCTGCTCGACCGCACCGCCCTCGCCGCCGATGCCGAACTGCACGACAGCGCCAAATACGAACAGGTCGGTGTCGATGCGGGCAATGGTTGGCAATGCCAGGACAACGGCGGCGCCTGGGGCACCGACTGGTTCGGCCGCGCCCAGGCCGCCGTCATCTACATCTACGTCAACGACTTCCACGAGGCGATCTACTTCATCCGCGGCACCGACGACAAGGGCGCGCTGCTGCAAGGGCGCTACCGCTACACCGTGACCTTCCCGAAGGACGCCCTGCCGCCGGTGGATCGCGAGCGCGGCGGCTTCTGGTCCCTGACGATGTACGACCGCGACTACTTCATGCTCGCGAAGAGCCCCAATGGGCGCACCAACATCGGCACGGTGAACCTGGACGCCAACGAACTCAAGTTTGCGGACGATGGCTCGCTGACCTTGCACCTGTCCCGCGATCCGCCGTCCGACAAGGATGCGCAGGCCAACTGGCTGCCCGCGCCCGACGGGCAGTTCGCGCTGCTCGTGCGTGCGTACGTGCCGACGCAAGCACTGCTCGACCGCAGCTACAAGCTGCCGAACGTGGTTCGCTCCAAGTGACTGGAGACCGCCAATGAGCACCCCGACCCTGACGGACCAGCAGGTCAGCGACGCCTGGATCTACCTCCTGAGCCGACTGCTCGTGCTTCGGCAGCAGCAACTGGACTTCAAGGAGGGCTTCCAATGGAACGGGCTCGTCCACCGCAAGCCCGGCGAAGTCGACTGGCCCAACCCGAATCTCGATGTCGCCTATTCGGAGGCTTGGGTCGCTATCGACGAGACGAGTTGCGCACTGGTGACAGTGCCGAAGATCACGGGCCGCTACTACACGGTCCAGTTCCTCAACGGCTGGGGCGAGACCGTTGCCAACCTCAACGAGCGCGTATTCCCCCAACACCCGAGCGGCAAGTTCGCGGTGTGCCTGGAGGGAAGCAGCGTGGAGGTGCCGGCCGACACGCAGCGCGTCGACGTGCCGGTCAAGGCCATGCGTGTGCTGTCGCGGGTCGAACTGGGCGCAAACTGGGACGAGGCGATCGCCTTGCAGCAGCAGTTCGAGATCCGCGCGTCGGGTCAACCGCCCCTGCCCGCCATACCGGAGACGGTGATGTTCGAGATGGATGCGCTGCCGGGCGTCGAAGCCTTCGAGTCGGCCGAACTGGCGCTCGACAGCGAGGCGGACATCAATCCCGGCATGGAGAAGTTGCAAGCCGACGTGCGCGCGATCGCCAAGGCCATCCAGCAACCGGAGGAGCGCAAGCGCATCGACGAGGTCATCCGAAGCCAGGCCTTCGCCGACATCAAGAAGGCGCTGCCCAATCTCGGGCACGGCACGACGCGCGATGGCTGGTCGCTGCCGTCGACCTCGGGTATCTACGGCGACGACTGGCTGGTGCGCACGCTCATCAACTACGGTGGCATCTGGGCCAACACCCCGCAGGAAGTCATCTACTACAAATCCTTTGCGGACGCGGCGGGCAAGCCGCTGTCGGGGGACCATGGCTACATCCTGCACTTCACGAAAGAGCAGTTGCCCGCCCAGTACGCGACGCACTTCTGGTCGGTGATCGCCGTCGATTCGGTCCAGCGGCGCGTACTGCCCAACCCTCTGAAGCGCTACCTGCTCAACAAGGAATCCAAGCTGCAATACGGCGCGGATGGGTCGCTGACGCTCTACTTCGCCGATGCGCAACCTGAAGGGGTTCCGAATGGCAACTGGCTGCCCACGCCCAAGGGCTCGCGCTACAGCCTGACGTTCCGGTTCTATCGGCCCAAGGGTGGCGTGGCGGCACGCACGTACTTCCCGCCGCCGCTCGTTGTCCAATGAGCCGCCGCTGCTGAATCAGGCGTATCGCTTCTCCAGCGCATCCCATTCCGGCTTGCCAACCAGGCGCTGGCGTTCGGCAAAGGGCGTTACCAGGGCCGGATCCTCGTCGATGCGCCGCGTCTCGCGCAGCACGGTCAGCGCCTTCTGCATGCCAGCCACCGCGCCTTGCAGCGCAGCGTTGGCGTACAGCACGATGCCGTAGCCCAGCGCGCCCAGTTCTTCCGCGCCAAAGATCGGCGTGCGGCCGCCGATCACCATGTTCATCAATTGGGGCTTGCCCAGGCGCTTCGGCAAGGCGCGGATCTCCTCGGCCGTGGTGACTGCTTCGACGAACAGGATGTCGGCACCGGCCTCGGCAAACTTCGCGGCGCGCTCGATGGCCGCCTCGAAGCCCTGCGTGGCACAGGCATCGGTGCGGGCCATGACGAGGAAGTCGGGGTCGTGCCGGGCATCCACCGCCGCCTTGATCTTGCTGACAGCCTCCTCGGTGGAAATGACTTCCTTGCCGGAGAAATGGCCGCAGCGCTTGGGTGCGACCTGGTCTTCGAGCTGGATGCAATCGGCGCCGGCGCGCTCCAGCACGCGCACCGTGTGGCGCACGTTCAGCGCGTTGCCGAATCCTGTATCGGCATCCACGATCAGCGGGAGGCTCACGGCATCGCGGATGCGCGCCGTGTGCTCGGCGATCTCGTGCAGGCCCATGAAGCCTTGGTCCGGCATGCCGAACCACATGTTGGTGACGCCGGCACCGGTGACGTAGATGGCTTCATAGCCCAGGTCTTCGATGACCTTGGCTGACAGCGCGTTGAACGCGCCGGGCACGATCACGCCGCGACGGGCTTCGACGAGGGTCTTGAGTTGCTTGCGGGTGGACATTCGGGGTTCCTCAGGGATTCGAAAACGGCACGCGGACATGGCCTTCCATCAGCACGCGGGCGCTGCGGCTCATCAAGGCCTTGGTGACGCGCCACTGGCCGTCGACCACCGCAGCCTCGGCGCCCACGCGCAGCGTGCCCGAGGGATGGCCGAAGCACACGGACTGGCGTGCGCCGCCGCCGGCCGCGAGGTTCACCAGCGTGCCAGCAATCGCGGCCGCGGTGCCGATGGCCACGGCAGCCGTGCCCATCATCGCGTGGTGCAGTTTGCCCATCGACAGCGCCCGCACCAACAGGTCGACATCGCCCTCTCCAATGGCCTTGCCGCTGGACGCCGTGTAGCCGGCGGGCCGGGCGACGAAAGCGATCTTGGGCGTGTGCTGCCGCCTGGCCGCCTCGTCGAGGTGCCGGATCAGCCCCATGCGCAGCGCGCCATGTGCGCGGAGGGTTTCGAACATGGCCAGCGCCTTCGCATCGCCATTGATCGCGTCCTGCAACTCGGTGCCCGTGTAGCCAATGGCGTCGGCGTTGACGAAGATGGTCGGGATTCCGGCGTTGATCAGCGTGGCCTTCAGCATGCCGATGCCGGGCACCTCCAGGTCATCGACCACATGCCCGGTCGGGAACATGGCGCCGCCACCATCGCCCTCGCCTTCGTCAGCCGGGTCGATGAACTCCAGCCGGACTTCGGCGGCCGGAAAGGTCACGCCGTCCAGTTCGAAGTCGCCCGTCTCCTGCACGGCACCGTCGGTGATCGGCACATGCGCGATGATGGTCTTGCCGATGTTGGCTTGCCAGATGCGGACCGTGGCGACGCCATCGCACGGAACGCGGCTCGCATCGACAAGACCATTGCTGATCGCGAACGGTCCAACGGCCGCCGACAGGTTGCCGCAATTGCCGCTCCAGTCCACGAAAGGCTGGTCGATGGACACCTGGCCGAACAGGTAGTCGACGTCATGGTCGGGCCGCGCGCTCTTCGACACGATGACCGTCTTGCTGGTGCTCGACGTGGCCGCGCCCATGCCGTCGATCTGCTTGCCATACGGGTCGGGGCTGCCGATCACGCGCAGCAGCAGGGCGTCGCACGCTTTGCCTGGCACTTGCGCGGCCTCGGGCAGGTCTTGCAGGCGAAAGAACACGCCCTTGCTGGTCCCGCCGCGCATGTAGGTGGCGGGGATCCTGGTCTGTGGAAGGTGTGGCATCAGGCGGGCACTCCTGCGGATGCGAGGAAGTCCTGGGCAAAGCGCTGCAGCACGCCGCCCGCTTCGTAGATCGAGACCTCCTCGGCCGTGTCGAGCCGGCAGGACATGGGCACTTCGACGCGTTCACCATTCCGGCGATGGATGACCAGCGTGAGGTCGGCACGCGGACGACGCTCACCCACCACGTCATAGGTCTCGGTGCCATCCAGGTCCAGCGTCAAGCGATTCACGCCGGGCTTGAACTCCAACGGCAGCACGCCCATGCCGATCAGGTTGGTGCGGTGGATGCGCTCGAAGCCTTCGGCCGCGATGGCCTCCACACCTGCGAGGCGCACGCCCTTGGCGGCCCAGTCGCGCGAGCTGCCTTGGCCATAGTCGGCGCCCGCGATGATGATGAGCGGCTGCTTGCGTTGCAAATAGGTCTCGATGCCTTCCCACATGCGAACGACCTGGCCCTCGGGCTCGATGCGGGTCAGCGAACCCTTCTTCACCTGGCCATCGACCACGGCCATCTCGTTGACCAGTTGCGGGTTGGCGAAGGTGGCCCGCTGCGCCGTCAGGTGGTCGCCGCGGTGCGTGGCGTAGGAGTTGAAGTCCTCTTCGGGCAGGCCCATCCTGTGCAGGTACTCCCCCGCTGCGCTGTCGCGCAGGATGGCGTTGGACGGCGACAGGTGGTCGGTCGTGATGTTGTCTGGCAGCACGGCCAGCGGGCGCAGCCCTCGCAATGTGCGTTCGCCGGCCAGCGCGCCTTCCCAGTACGGCGGGCGGCGGATGTAGGTGCTTTGCGGGCGCCAGTCGTACAGCGGGCTGACCTGGTCGTCGGTTGCCACCCCCACCTTGAACATCGGCTCGTACACGCGGCGGAAGTGCTCGGGCTTCACGCTGGCGGCAACGATGGCGTCGATCTCCTCGTCGCTCGGCCAGATGTCCTTCAGCGTGACAGGTTGGCCGTTCGCATCGATGCCCAGCACATCCTTCTCGATATCGAAGCGTACGGTGCCGGCAATCGCATAGGCCACCACGAGCGGCGGCGAGGCCAGGAAGGCCTGCTTCGCATACGGATGGATGCGGCCATCGAAGTTGCGGTTGCCCGAAAGCACCGCTGTGGCATACAGGTCACGCTCGATGATCTCCTGCTGGATCTGCGGATCGAGCGCACCCGACATGCCGTTGCAGGTGGTGCAAGCGAAGGCCACGATGCCAAAGCCGAGCTTCTCCAGCTCGGGCAGCAACCCGGCGTCTTCGAGATAGAGCTGCACGGCCTTCGAGCCCGGCGCCAGCGACGACTTCACCCATGACTTTCGAACCAGGCCGCGCGCATTGGCATTGCGCGCCAGCAGGCCGGCCGCGATGACGTTGCGCGGATTGCTGGTGTTCGTGCAACTGGTGATCGCCGCGATGATCACCGCGCCGTCGGGCATCTGGCCAGGCATCTCTTGCCATGGCGCCGCGATGCCGCGCGCGGCCAGTTCGGAAGTCGGCAGGCGCTTGTGCGGGTTCGAAGGGCCGGCCATGTTGCGCACCACGCCGGACAGATTGAAGCGGATCACCCGCTCGTACTCCGCGGTCACCAGCGCATCCGCCCACAAGCCAGCTTCCTTCGCATAGCGCTCCACCAGCTTCACCTGCGCGTCTTCCCTTCCGGTCAGCCGCAGGTAGTCGATGGTCTGCTGGTCGATGTAGAACATCGCCGCCGTGGCGCCGAACTCCGGCGTCATGTTGGAAATGGTTGCGCGGTCGCCAAGCGTCAGGGCCGACGCACCTTCACCAAAGAATTCGAGATACGCGCCGACCACCTTCTCCTTGCGCAGGAACTCGGTCAGCGCCAGCACGATGTCGGTCGCGGTGATGCCGGGCTGCGGCCTGCCGGCAAGCTCCACGCCGACGATGTCCGGCAGGCGCATCCACGAGGCACGCCCCAGCATCACGCTCTCCGCCTCCAGCCCACCCACGCCGATCGCGATGACACCCAGCGCATCGACGTGCGGCGTGTGGCTGTCGGTGCCGACCAGCGTGTCGGGAAAGGCCACGCCGCCCTGCGCATGGATCACGGGCGACATCCGCTCCAGGTTGATCTGATGCATGATCCCGTTCCCCGGCGGGATCACCTCGACGTTCCTGAACGCCTTCTTCGTCCACTCGATGAAGTGGAAGCGGTCCTCGTTGCGGCGATCTTCCACTGCGCGGTTCTTCTCGAACGCATCGGGGTCGAAGCCGGCGAATTCCACCGCCAGCGAATGGTCGACGATGAGCTGCGTCGGCACCACCGGGTTCACTTGCGCCGGATCGCCGCCCATGTCGGCGATGGCGTCCCGCAGGCCGGCCAAGTCCACCAGCGCGGTCTGGCCGAGGATGTCGTGGCACACCACGCGCGTCGGGAACCACGGGAAGTCGAGGTCGCGTCGGCGCTCGATCAGTTGCGTGAGCGAGTCGACGAGGATGGCCGGGTCGCAGCGGCGCACCAGGTTCTCGGCATGCACGCGCGAGGTGTAGGGCAGCCTGGCCCAGGCGCCGGGCTGGATTGCATCGACGGCTTCGCGCGCATCGAAGTAGTCCAGCGTCGTGTGGGGCAGTCGTTTTCTGTGCTTCGTGTTCATCGTGAGCAGAGGGAGATTACTTGCGGTCGCCGATCGCCACGAAGGCGAGGTCTTCCGGGCCGGTGTAGTTTGCGCTCGGGCGGATGATCTTGTTGTCGATGCGCTGCTCGATGATGTGCGCGGCCCAGCCGGAGGTGCGCGCGATCACGAACAGCGGCGTGAACATGGCCGTGGGCACGCCCATCATGTGATAACTCACCGCGCTGAACCAGTCGAGGTTGGGGAACATCTTCTTCGCCTCCCACATCACGCGCTCCAGCCGCTCGGCGATGTCGAACATCTTGGTCGAGCCTGCTTCCTGCGACAGCGACCTGGCCACGCCCTTGATGACCACGTTGCGCGGGTCGCTCACCGTATAGACGGGGTGGCCGAAGCCGATCACGACTTCCTTCGCCTCCACGCGACGGCGCACGTCGGCTTCGGCTTCATCCGGCGAGTCGTAGCGCTTCTGGATCTCGAAGGCGACCTCGTTCGCACCGCCGTGCTTGGGGCCGCGCAGCGCGCCAATGGCGCCGGTGATGGCCGAGTAGACATCGGAGCCCGTGCCGGCCACCACGCGGGCGGCGAAGGTGCTGGCGTTGAACTCATGCTCGGCGTAGAGGTTGAGCGAGGTGTGCATCGCGCGCTCCCAGCTTGCCGAGGGCATCCGGCCGTGCAAGAGGTGCAGGAAGTGCGCGCCGATCGAGTCGTCATCCGTCTCCACCTCGATGCGCCGGCCCTGCGTGGACCAGTGGTACCAGTACAGCAACATCGAGCCGAGCGAAGCCATCAGGCGGTCGGCGATGTCGCGCGCGCCGGGCAGGTTGTGATCGTCCTTCTCGGGCAGCACGCAGCCGAGCGTGGAGACGCCGGTGCGCATCACGTCCATCGGGTGCGCGCCGGCGGGTAGTTGCTCCAGCGCCTGCTTCACGCTGGCAGGCAGGCCGCGCATGGCCTTGAGCCTGTCCTTGTAGGCGCGCAGTTCAGCGGCAGTCGGCAGCTTGCCGTGCACCAGCAGGTGCGCGACCTCCTCGAACTCGCAGACCTCCGCGATGTCGAGGATGTCGTAGCCGCGGTAGTGCAGGTCGTTTCCGGTGCGCCCGACGGTGCACAGCGCGGTGTTGCCGGCGGTCACGCCCGACAGGGCAACGGACTTCTTCGGCTTGAAGCCGGCGGGCGAAGTGAGGGCGTTCATGCAGTCTCCAGTTCTTTGTGCAGGTAGGTGTGGGGAATCCTGGCGGGCCTGCCTTGGGCATCGACGGCCACCATTTCGAAGACGCCCTTGAGCGCGACTTTGGCTTCTTCGCCGAGACGCTCGGCGATGCCGGTGACGCAGACGGTCATCGAACTGCGTCCGACGCGGCTCACGAAGGCGCGCAGGCGCAGCACGCTGCCGATCGGCACGCGGGCCACGAACTGCGCGTCGGCGCAACGTGCCATCACGACATCCGATTTCGCGTACTGGCGCGCCGCCAGGAAGGCGGCCTTGGACATCAGCAGCAATGCGTTGCCGCCGAACAGCGTCCCGTAGTGATTCGCGTGCTCGGGGAACACGATCTCCGTGATCTCGATGGCGTGGGTGTCTTGCGTCATGCTTCGCAATTTACGCAAATGCAGCGCCATAATGAAGGACTGAAATGGCGAATGATTGCAAATGAACTGCCTCGAATTTGCGAAGTTTGCGAACAATCCGTGCAGGAGCGAATGATGCGCAAGACCTTCATGGGCGTGCGCCTGCGCAAGCTGCGCAGCGAGCGCGGCATGAGCCAGGTGGCGCTGGCGAATGCACTCGACCTGTCGCCCAGCTACCTGAACCAGATCGAACAGAACCAGCGTCCATTGACCGTCGCGGTCCTGCTCAAGATCAGCCGCGCGCTCGGCGTCGACGTGCAGCAGTTCTCCGACGACGAGGAAGCGCGCCTGGTCGCCGGCATGCGCGATGCCGTGGCCGACAACCCCGGCGGCGAAGTCATCGCGCTGCCCGAACTTACCGAGATCGCCTCGCAGATGCCCGCGGTGGGACGCGCCCTCATCGCGCTGCATCGCCGCCACCAGGAGGCGCTGGAACGCCTGGAAGCCATGGCGGGCGAACTGGGCGACGGGCGTGGCGACCTGGCGCGCGGGCGCCCAATGCCCTTCGAGGTCGTTCGCGACTTCTTCTTTGCCCATCAGAACTACTTCGACGCGCTGGACGTGTCGGCGGAAGCCTTGGCCGGCGAGGCGCGCGCACATGGCGGACCACTGGGCGAATGGCTGATGCAGCGGCTCATGAAGCAGCACGGCGTGCGCGTGGTTGCGGCGGAGGAAGGCGCCGAGCCGAGCCAGCGCCGCTACGACCCCGCGAGCCGCGTGCTGCGGCTGTCGTCCGCGCTGGAGCCGGGGCAGCAGGCCTTTCAACTCGCCACGCAACTCGCGTTGCTCGAGCAATCGACGCTCATCGAGTCACTCGTGCAGGACGCCGGCTTCGGCGATGCCGCCGCACACGGACTGGCGCGCATCGGCCTGGCCAACTATTTCGCGGGCGCACTGCTGCTGCCTTACGGTGCCTTCCTCGAAGCGGCGGAGACCCAGCGTTACGACATCGACCAACTCGCGCGGCGTTTCAGCGTCGGCTTCGAGACGGTCTGCCACCGCCTGAGCACGCTGCAGCGTCCCGATGCGCCCGGCGTGCCCTTCTTCTTCATTCGGGTGGACCGGGCGGGCAACATCTCCAAGCGCCAGTCGGCAACGCACTTCCACTTCTCCAAGACGGGCGGTACCTGCCCCTTGTGGAACGTGTACGAAGCCTTCGCGCAACCGGGCCGCATCCTGCCCCAGCTCGCGCGCATGCCCGACGGCCGGGCCTACCTGTGGATCGCGCGCACCGTTTCGCATGGGCAGCGCGGCTTCGGCTCGCCGAGCAAGACCTTCTCGATCGGGCTGGGTTGCGATGTGCGCTACGCGCCGCGCCTGGTCTATGCCAAGGGATTGGACCTGAAGGACCCGGAGGTGCCCACGCCAATCGGCATGGGCTGCAAGGTCTGCGAGCGCACGGCCTGCCCGCAACGGGCCTTCCCTTTCGTCGGCCGGCCGCTGGACGTGAACGAGAACGAGAGCCGGTTCACGCCCTATGCGGTGGCCGACACCACCCCGGCCGCCGCGCGCAAGGACAAGGGCGCAGGCTGATCAGGCTGCGGCGAGTTCGCTGCGCAACAACTTGGCAGCAGCGACCATGTTCGCCAGCGCCGCCTCGGTCTCCGGCCATCCGCGGGTCTTGAGTCCGCAGTCCGGGTTGATCCAGAGATTGGCAGGCGGCACGACGGCGGCGGCCTTGCGCATCAGACGCACCATCTCGTCGGTCGTCGGCACGCGCGGCGAGTGGATGTCGTAGACGCCGGGGCCGATCTCGTTCGGATACCTGAAGTCGCCGAAGCCGCGCAGCAGCTCCATGTCGGAGCGGCTGGTCTCGATGGTGATCACGTCGGCATCCATCGCGGCGATCTCCGGCAGGATGTCGTTGAACTCCGAATAGCACATGTGGGTGTGAATCTGCGTGCGGTCCGAGACGCCGCTGGCGCTGATGCGAAATGCGCGCGTCGCGCCTTCCAGGTAGCTCTTCCAGCCCGCGCGGCGCAGCGGCAGGCCCTCGCGGATCGCAGGCTCGTCGATCTGGATGATGCCGATGCCGGCCTCTTCCAGGTCGACCACTTCGTCGCGGATGGCCCAGGCGATCTGCTCGGTCGTGACGCTGCGCGGCTGGTCGTCGCGCACGAAGGACCACTGCAGGATCGTGACCGGGCCGGTGAGCATGCCCTTCATCGGCAGCCTCGTCAGGCTCTGGGCGTAGGCGGTCCATTCGACCGTCATCGGCGCGGGACGGGCCACGTCGCCAAAGATGATCGGCGGCTTCACGCAGCGCGAACCATAGGACTGCACCCAGCCGTTGGCGGTGAAGGCGAAACCGTCGAGCTGCTCGCCGAAGTACTCGACCATGTCGTTGCGCTCGGCCTCGCCATGCACCAGCACGTCGATGCCGAGGTCTTCCTGCTTGCGCACGGCCAAGGTGATCTCGGCCTGCATCTTCTCGCGGTAGGCAGTGGCATCGAGTTCACCGCGCTTGAAGGCGGCGCGGGCGGCACGGATGGCGCTCGTCTGAGGGAACGAGCCGATGGTGGTGGTAGGCAGCGGCGGCAGCGCGAAGCGGACACGCTGCACGGCCTGGCGTTCAGCAAAGCCTGAGGCGCGGCGGTCATCTCCGGCCACGCTGCGCGCGAGGCGCAAGGCCACATCGGCGCGGTGCACACGCGGGCTGCTGCGGCGGGCGGCGACTGCTGCACGGGCGGCGATCAGCTCTGCTTCCACCGCGCTTTCCTCGCCATCCAGGGCGGCGCGCAGCACGCGCAGTTCATCGAGCTTCTCGATCGCGAAGGCAAGCCAGGACTTCACCTCCGCATCGAGCCGATGCTCGCCCTCCAGGCTGACCGGCACATGCAGCAGCGAGCAGGAAGGCGCGATCCACAGCTCGCCCTTGTGCTTGGCAGCCACGGGCACCAGCCGCGCGAACGCCGCATCCACATCGGTGCGCCAGATGTTGCGGCCGTCCACGATGCCCACCGACAGCACCTTGTGCGCCGGCAGCCAGTCGGCCACGCCGACGAGCTCGGCCGGCGCGCGCACCGCGTCCACATGCAGGCCCGCCACGGGAAGCTGGCAGGCCAGGCGCACGTTTTCCGACAGCGGCGAGAAGTAGGTCGCCAGCAGCAGCTTGGGCGCGCTCCGGGCAAGTTGCCAGTAGCTGCGCTCGAAGGCATTGCGCCAGGCCTCGGGCAGGTCGAGCCCGAGGATCGGCTCGTCGATCTGCACCCATTCGACGCCCTGCCATTTCAGCCGGACCAGGATCTGCTGATAGACGGTCAGCAGCGACTCGAGCAGTTCGAAGCGATCGAAGCCGGCCTGCTTTTCCTTGCCGAGCCACAGGAAGCTCAGCGGCCCAAGCAGCACCACCTTGACCGGGTGGCCCAGCTTCTGCGCCTGCGCCACCTCGTTGAACAGCCGCACCGAGGCCAGGCTGAAGCGCGTATTGGGGCCGAACTCCGGCACGAGGTAGTGATAGTTGGTGTCGAACCACTTGGTCATCTCCAGCGCGAAGCTGTCGTGGCTGCCATGCGTGCAGCCTTCGTGGCCGGCCTCATGGGCCACGCCGCGTGCCATCGTGAAGTAGCGCGACAACTCGGGCTCGTCACCGGGAAAGTCGAAGCGAGAAGGCTCGCAGCCCAGCAGCTGGATGTGGTTGGCGACGTGGTCGTAGAAGGCGAAGTCGCCGACGGTCACGAAGTCGAGTCCGGCATCGCGCTGCGCCTGCCAGTGCCGCTCGCGCAGCTCGGCGCCAATGGCTTCGAGTTCAGCGGCGTCGATCTCGCCGCGCCAGTGCTTTTCAAGGGCGAATTTCAGCTCGCGCTGGGCGCCCATGCGAGGGAAGCCGAGGGTGTGTGTACGTGTCATCCGCCGATCATCCCGTGGCACGTCGTATGATTCAAACGAAACTTATTGCGTCACAACATGAAAGCATTTCAAGATGCCTTCCTCGATTCTCGAGATCCGCCACCTTCGCACGCTGGCCGCGCTGCGTGACACCGGCAGCCTGGTGCGCGCGGCGCAGATGCTCAACCTGACCCAGTCGGCGCTGTCCCATCAGGTCAAGCTGCTGGAAGAGCACTTCGGCATCGCCTTGTTCGAGCGCAAGTCGGTGCCGCCGCAGTTCAGCGGCGCGGGCCAGCGCATCTTGCAACTGGCCGATGCCGCGCTGGCCCTAGTCGACGAGGCCGAGCGTGATGTCTCACGACTGGCGCAGGGCGCGGATGGGCAACTGCGTATCGTGGTCGAGTGCCACACCTGCTTCGACTGGCTCATGCCGGCGATGGACGAGTTCCGCAACCGCTGGCCGGAGATCGAACTGGACATCGTCTCGGGCTTCCACCCGGACCCGATCGCGCTGGTGTTGCAGGACCGCGCGGAGGTCGCGATCGTCTCCGAGCAGGACGCGGGCGAAGCCGTCGACTACCACGCGCTGTTCCGCTTCGAGATCATGGCCCTGCTGGCCAACGACCATCCGCTCACCGCGAAGGAGAACCTCACGGCTCGCCATTTCGCCGACCAGACGCTGATCACCTACCCGGTGCCGGACGACATGCTCGACATCGTTCGGCAGGTGCTGGCGCCGGCCGGTGTCGAGCCGGCGCATCGCCGCACGACCGAGCTCACGGTCGCGATGCTGCAACTGGTGGCCAGCGGACGTGGCATCGCCACCCTGCCCTTGTGGGCGGTGCAGGGCTACCTGGAGCGCGGCTATGTGACAGCAAGGCCGGTGGGCCGAAAGGGGTTGACCGGGGAACTGCACATGGCATGCAGCGCGGCCACATCAAGCCGGCCATGGCTGGACGACTTCGTGCGCATCACGCGCGAGACCTGCTTCAAGACGCTGCCGGGCATCGAACTGCTCTGAAATCAATCGATGTCGCCGTCCGGCGGCACGATGTCCCGGTCACCACCGAGCTCATAAGTGATCTTCTCCAGGCGCCCGCTGAACGGAAACGCATCCGCCACCTCATCCGCCACAGCCGGCAACCCGCTGCGTCCGATGTGCATCGGCAGGATCGACAGGCGCCGCATCGTCGTGTCGAAGCGGGCTTCCGCGACCTGCTCGCCATTGGCAAGCAATGTGCCCACGCCTTTCAGGATGCCGGTCTTGCGGAACTCGAAGGCCAGTGTCACGCGCCCCAGCGGCAAGGCGCCGCTCGACGCCAGCCGGGTCATCTCGCCGCAACGGTTGTAGGCGTAGAAAAGCTGCCCGCCTTTGACGAACATCGAATAGCCGCCATTGCAATTGCCGAAGGAAACCAGCGTGCCTTCGTCGCCCTCGCGCAACTCGACCTCGGCCGCGATGCGATGCGACACGTCCTGCGTCAGCGGTGCCGACTCTGCCGGAATGGGCGCGATGCCCGGATAGAAAGTGAAGCGCGTCTGCGCGCGGATCGAGCCCGGCTTGGGGCGCGGGCGGAACAGCAGGTCGCGCCGGTCGTCCATCGGCATGACGTCGTACTTGCCGGCCTCGGCCCACCACCGCTCGATGAGTTCGCGCAGCTTGGCCGGATGTTCCTTCGCGAGGTTGCGGGTCTCCGCAAAGTCCTCGTCGAGGTGATAGAGCTCCCAGTCCTCCAGTTCGAAGGATTGGCCCGGCGCATGGCAGGTCACGGCCTTCCAGCCCTTGTGCCAGATGCCGCGATGGCCGTACATCTCGAAGTACTGCACGTCCTTGCGAGACGCGCCTTCGCCCTTCCCGAACAGGTAAGCGAAGCTGGTGCCGTGGATCGGCAGTTGCGGTGTGCCGCGGTAGACCTCGGGCGCCTTCACGCAGCAGAGCTCGAGCACCGTCGGCACCACGTCGGTGACGTGATGGAACTGGTGACGGATCGCACCCTCGTCCGCGATGTGGCCGGGCCACGAGACGATGAGCGGATCGCGAACGCCACCGCCGTGCGTGTAGCCCTTGTAGAGGCGCGTCGGCGTGTTGCTGACCTGTGCCCAACCCCAGGGGTAGTTGCTGGCGCTGCGCGGGCCGCCGATGTCGTCGAGGTCGGCGAGGTTGCGCTCGGTGCTGTCCGGGATCTGGTTGAACCAGCGCAGGATGTTGGTCGTGCCTTCAGGGCCGCAATCGGTGGAGGCGCCGTTGTCGGACAGCAGCACGATCATCGTGTTGTCGCGCAGGCCGGTCTTGTCGAGGAAGGCGAACAGGCGGCCCAGTTGCTCGTCCGCGTGCTCGAGGAAGCCCGCATAGGCTTGCTGCAAGCGCACGCTGACGCGGCGCTGGTCGTCGCTCAAATCAGCCCAAGGCTGCACACCCGGGTTGGAGGGAGGCAGTTCGGTCGCCGCCGGCACCAGGCCCATGGCTTTCTGCTTCGCGAGGCGCTGCTCGCGGATGCGATCCCAGCCCGGTTCATAGACGCCGTCGTATCGCGCCAGATATTCCGCAGGCGCCTGGTGCGGCCAATGGCCCGCGCCCAGCGCAAGATTCAGGAAGAAAGGCTTGGCCGGCAGCAGGGACACCTGGTTCGACAGCATGCGGATCGCCTGGTCGACCAGGTCGGCGCTCAGGTGGTAGCCGTTTTCCGGGCTGTCTGGCGCTTTCACCGGGTGGTTGTCCTCGATCAGTTCCGGATGGTAGTGATCGGTGCTGCCGTTCATGAAGCCGTAGAAGCGGTCGAAGCCGCGTCCCAGCGGCCATTGCCCGAAGGGGCCGGCGGCGCTGGCCTCGTCGGTCGGCGCGATGTGCCACTTGCCGACCGCGAAGGTGCCGTAGCCCACGTCGCGCAGCATCTCCGCGATGGTCGCGGCCTTGTGCGAGATGGCGCCGCGCCCGCTGGGCCAGCCCATGTCGAAGTTCGACAGGTAGCGCATGCCCACCGAATGATGGTTGCGGCCGGTCAACAGGCAGGCCCGCGTCGGCGAGCACAGCGTCGTGGTGTGGAAGTTGGAGAAGCGAAGACCCTTCTGCGCCAGCGCGTCCATGTGCGGCGTACGGATCTCGGAGCCGAAGCAGCCCAGGTCGGAATAGCCCACATCGTCGAGCACCACATAGATCACGTTCCGCGCGCCCGCGGATGGCTTGGGCTTGGGATCGAACCACGGGCTCGATTCGAGGTGGCTGCGACCGATGTGGCCGCTGGTGGGGAAATCATCCTGCGGCCTGGCGGCGGATTGGGGCGCAGCCGGGTTCGCAGACGCCGCTGCGGGCTTCTTTGTCGTCATGGTCGTGGCGCCTTCAGTTCGCGAGCTTGACGCCGGCGTTGAAGGCATTGGTCATCACTTCCGATGCCGGGACCACGCGATTGATTTCACCGGCTTCCTTGTAGAAGTCCATCATGTCTGTCCACACCTTGGGGTCGGTCCACAAGAGGCCGTTGGCCTTCGTGCCTTCATTCACTTCCAGCGGATGCTGGATCTTCGCGCGCCAAGCGAGCTTGTCGACGCGTTCCAGTTGGGCCGGATAGGCATCGACCAGCTTGATGGCTTCCGCCGTGTGCTCGTGGTCGAACTTCATGCCCATCGCCAGCGCGCGCATGAACTTGCGGACGGTCTCGGGCCTCTCCTTCAGGGTCTTGTTGGTGGCGAAGACCACGTTGGTCGGCATGGCCAAGCCGTACTTGTAGAACGGGATCGCCTTCCAGGTCTTGCCCTTCACGGCCGGCGGCGCGGTCGGTTTGAGGGCTTCCTGCTCGATCTGGTAGGTCTGGTTGGTGAGGAAGCCGGCGAAGTAATCCACCTTGCCGACCATCAGGGGCTCGGGCGTGCCCAGCACGATCGAAGTCTTCACCTTCGCCGGGTCGATGTTGTTGCGCTTGAGCATCGACTCCAGGAAGAACTTGCCCGGCGCCTGGATCCCGACTGTCTTGCCTTCCAGGTCCTTCGGCGTCGGATCGGGATCGCCGGGATTGCCCAGCTTGATGTAGGCCAGCGGCATGACCTGCTCCATCGACCCGATCGCGACAACGTCCACCGGCGCTGGCGCCAGCCTGGCGCGAACCACCTCCGAGCCCGGCGCCACGCCGAAGTCGGCCTGGCCGGCACCGACGGTGGGCACCGGGTTGCGGCCTGGTCCGCCATCGACGAGCGTGAGCTTCAGTCCCTGCTCCGCGAAGTAGCCCTTGGCATCGGCCACCATCAGTGCGGACACCTCGCCATTGCGCAGCCAGAACAAGGCCACCTTGACCTCCTCGAGCTTGGGCTGCGCCTGCGCCGCCGCATGGAGGCCGAGGGCCGCGGCCGTGCCGATGGCGAGGGCCAGCACGGATTTCTTGAGCATCTTGAACATGGCTATCTTTTCCGGAAACGGGTTACTTGGTGGGACGTGTCTTGCCGAGCCAGTCGAGCTTGCGGCTCGCGTACTGGATGAGCAGGTAGACGATGTAGGAAATGAGTGCGGCCAGCAGCGCGACCGCATAGACCTCGTCGCCGCGGTACTGCGACATGGCGCGGTTGATGACGTAGCCGAGTCCGCTCGACGACAGCATCCATTCGGCCGCGATGGCGATCGAGATGCTGGCGCTGCCGACGATTTCCTGCGCGGCCATGATGAAGGGCAGCGAGTATGGAAGGCGCACCTGCCAGAACACGCGCCAGGGGCTGACGTCGAGGATGCGCATGCGGTCCAGCACCACCGAGTCGACCGACTGGATGCCGCGCACCGTGTTGACCATGACCGGGAAGAAGCCGGCGATCGTCAGGATCAGCACCTTCGACAGCATCGTGTCGCCGATGGCCAGCGCCAGCACCGTTGCCAGGGCCACGTAGGGCACATTGCGCAGCGTGATCGCGGCCGGCATCAGCAACTGGTTGAGGAAGGGCACCGAGGTCACGATCACCGCCAGTGCAATGCCGACCACGTTGGCCAGCACGTAACCCATCGCCGCGGCTTGCAGCGTGGGCCAGAGGTTCTCGAGGATGAAGTGGTTCTCGTTGATCAGCACGCCGAGCACGGCGCCCGGGCGCGGGATCACGAAGTCGGGCAGTCCCAGGAAGGCCACCGCGAGATACCAGAAGCCGAAGATCGACAGCGGCGGGAACAGCACGCGGCCGGCGATCGCCAGTGCGCGCATGCCGGGCTTGCGTGCCTCGTTGTTGTGGGTTGCCTGGCTCATGGGGGTGACCTCCGTGCTGCGTACTGCGGTGCGAATGCCTTGGGACGAGGGGACGGCGTTCATGCATGAGCCTCCTGCTTGCCGAACAGCAGGCCGCGCACTTGGTTGGTCAATTCGACGAACTCGGGGTGCGTGCGGAAGGCAGCCGTGCGCGGGCGCGGGGTGGTGACGGGAATGTCGGCAACGATGCGGCCGGGCGAGGCCGAGAACACGAGCACGCGGTCGGCGAGCAGCACAGCCTCGTCCACATGGTGCGTCACGAACAGCACCGTCTTCGGCCGCTCCGCCAGCACCTTGCCGAGCCACAGGCCCAGTTCCTCGCGCTTCATCTCGTCGAGCGCGGAGAAAGGCTCGTCCATCAGCAGAACGTCGGGGTCATGCGCGATGGCGCTCGCGAAATTGACCCGCTGCAGCATCCCGCCGGAGAGGTGGTGCGGCAGCTTCTTCTCGTGCTGCGCCAGCCCGAAATCGCGCAGCAGGTCCTCCGCGGCAATACCGGATTTCTGCGTGGCGATTTGCGTGAAGCGGATATCGTCGATCGCACGCTTCCAGGGCAGCACCGCGGGCCGTTGGGACACCAGGCCCAGGCGACGTTGCTTGCGCGCGGCGGCCGGTGGCATGTCGCCGATCGCGACCTGGCCGGTGCTCGGCTGGTCGAGATCCGCGGTGAGCCTGAGCAATGTCGTCTTGCCGCAGCCCGAAGGGCCGACGAGCGCGACGAATTGCCCGGCACCGATGTTCAGATCGGTCTCACTCAATGCGATGACATCGCCGTATCGGCGTGACACCTTCTTGTACGTTATGGCAGCAGACATGATGAATCAGATGGCCTCAAGTTGGAATGCGGAACGCCTTGGGTGGGTTGCACGATCCATGCTTACCACCTTGGTTTCAATGATGCGCGGCGCCATCGCATATATCAAATATCAAGTTCATTGATCTGACCTATGCGATACGTATGCTGGAAATCCCTTAGTGGAAGGGGCGTGGCCATCCGATGCACGGCGCCACCCGCATCGCGCGCTGGCGAGCCCGGCGCATCCCCCTGCGCCCTCACCGGCCCCAACGGAGCACCAGCGGATCGAGCCTGCTTGCAGTCTCGATGAGCCCCTTGCGACTTTCCGGATCGATCAGGGGCGTTGGATGGCGCGGTGCCTCGCAGGCAATGACGCCACCTTCCTTCATCAGGGCCTTGGCTCCCAGCAGGCCGGTCTGGCGATTCTCGTAGCTCAGGAGCGGCAACCACAGGCGGCTCAGCGCCACGGCCTTTTCGCGGTCACCCGTCCGCCAGGCATCGACAATCGCGCGCATCCCATCCGGATAGGCCGCGCCCGTCATGGATCCCGTTGCACCTGCTTCGAAATCCGACACCAGCGTCACAGCTTCCTCGCCAACCCAGGGCCCCTGGATCGCCTTGCCGCCAAGGCGCATGAGTTCGCGCAACTTCAATGCAGCGCCGGCCGTCTCGATCTTGACGTAGGCGACCCTTTCGATTGCCGTCACAAGCTCCATCAGGAACGAAGCGGAAAGCACTTCGCCACTGGCCGTTGCATCCTGGACCATGATCGGGATGTCCAGTGCGTCCGAAAGGCGCGCATAGAAACTCAGGATGTCGGGCTCGGTCGCGCGGAATGTCGCGCGGTGGTAGGGCGGCGCAACCAGGACCATCGCGGCGCCCATCGCCTGGGCTCGCCTGCTGCGCTCCATGCAGACCGAGGTGCTGAAGTGGCTGGTCGCGACAATCACCGGCACGCGGCCCGCGACGTGTTCGAGCACAGTGCGCGTGAGCAACTCGCGCTCGTCGTCGGAGAGCAGGAATTGCTCCGAGAAATTCGCCAGGATGCAGATTCCGTCGGAGCCTGCGTCGATCATGAAATCAATGCAGCGTTTCTGGCTGGCGATGTCCAGCGCACCCGCCTCGGTGAATGGCGTCGGCGCGACAGGGAACACGCCTTGATAGGTCGATTGGAGGGTCAAGGCCCGGTTGGATGAATTGTTCGCAGACATGTTGAATCAGTGGGCCTCGATGCGACGGAATGTAGGATTCCGCAGGGGTGGCGCGATGCTTGCTCGACCGCTTGGGACTTCGATGATGTGCTGTGGTCACGCCTCCATCAAATATCAAATTCGTACCGTTGCCATAGGATTCACATATGTCATCACCCGATGCAAACCGACTGTCGAGCCGGATCGACCTGCGCCATCTGCGCTACTTCGTGGCGGTGGCCGAGGCTGGCAGCATCACGGGCGCCGCCGAGCGCCTGCATCTCTCGCAACCGCCGCTCAGCGTGACGATCAAGGAACTCGAGCAGACGCTGGACGTCCAGTTGTTCGAGCGCCACCGCAACGGCATCTTCCTCACCGAAGCGGGCAAGGCGATGCTGGAGGAAGCGCGCTCGGTGCTTGCGCGCGCGGCGCGTGGCATCGAGCATGTGATGCAGATCGGGCGGGGAGAGATGGGCGAAGTGCGCGTGGGGATCGTCAGCTCGATCATGTGGGGCGACTTCCCGCAGATGCTCAAGGCGTTCCACCTGCGCTATCCGCAGGTCCAGTGGTCGCTGCGCGAATCCAACCCCGCCGACCAGGTAATAGCGCTGCACGACCACCGCATCGACGTAGGCGTCTGGCGCGGCGACAGCCAGCCCTTTCCCGGCCTCGAACGCATATTGATCAGCAAGGACAAGCTGATGGTGGTGCTGCCGGCCGACCACCCGCAGGCGCGCCGACGCAAGGTCAGCCTGCTGGCGCTGAAGTCCCTGCCCTACCTGTCGTTGAACACGACCATGTCGAGCATTGCGGCTGACTCCATGACTGCGATGCGCGGCCTCGGTCTCACACCCGAAGTGGCCCACGTGGCGCGCGAACCCCAGACCCTCTTGGCACTAGCGGCCAACGGGTTGGGCTTTGCGTTGCTGGCGGGCGAACTTGCCCGCATCTCCTGGCCGGGCGTCGTGTTCAAGCCGGTCGAGGAGGAACTGCCGGCGGCGGATCTCTACCTGCATGTCCGCGAACAGGCGCCGTCCCCCGCCGTCGCACGCTTCATCGAGGTCATGCGGGACGTGGCGAAGCTCTGAGAGCGCCTGTTTGAAGGCACTCCCGCAGCCCTTCTAGAACGCGAGGCGAAAGCCGGCGTCGAACCCAGTCGAGGAGCCCCCGAGCGTTGACGACGTGTTCTGCGGCGTCGGCAACCGGAACGCGGCCGCCCCGGAGTTGTTGACACGGGCAAGGTTGCCGTAGATGCCCACCCGCTTCGACAGGAAGTGGATCACCTGCACGCCTGCGGCATTCGCTCGCGCACCGTCCAGGATGCCGCCGGAGTACAGACCCCTGGAATAGGTCAGCTTGACCTGGTTGACTCCGATGGGGAAGGTCATGCCCGCAAGATAGACGTTCTGGGACGCGGCGCCGTATTTCGAGTTGACGTAGAAGCCGATGAGCTTGAGGACGCCGAAATCGTAGGAACCGCCCACGTTGGTCATCACGTAGTTGGGATTGCCCGGCGTGGTCTGGGTCGTTCCCCGCGCCACACCGACGTCCACCGGACCGCTCGCGTAGCCGAAGTTCCAGCCAAAATATTTCTGGTTGGGTTGCCCTTCGCCAAGCGTCCCTTGCACATGCCCGTAGAAGCCCCCGCCGGCGCCCGGCGGCAGAAAGTAGTTGATCGAATTGATGTTCTGGTAGAGCGAGTTCACCTTCGTACCCAGTGCACTGACAAGCTTCATGCCCCCGTTGTAGCCGTTGTTGAACATCGGATCGTGGAACACGAGGTTCGAATAGGTGGGCGCACGGACCTGGCCCAGCGCCAGTTCGCCCCACTGGTTGCCGAGGTAGACAGCCGACGTCCGGTTGAAATACGGGCCCGGCGGCGGGCTGCCAATGCCGCCCGTGTCGGTCTGGACCGATGTCTCCAGGAAGAAGCCGGAATACATGCCGCCGCCCAGGTTTTCGCGTCCCATCCAATCCAGCACGGAGCCGCCGCTGCCAGCCTGGTGCACTTCGTTGACTGTCCCCTTGATTCCCGCAGCCGACTTGTTGATCACCTGGCCGATGCCGAGGTCCAGCAGTCCTGAAAACCTGAGGTAATCGCCAGCAGGGCCGCTTGTCGCAAGTGACTGGGCCGATGAAATATTGGCCATGGATGCAAGCGCCATCGCGCTCATGGCAACGTGAATACGGAATCTCACTGTCTTCTCCTCCTTTGTTGTCGAATCGTTTTCTTGTGATGCGGGTCAAGTTCCGTAGGGCACCCAGATGTTCTTGACCTGGCTCGCGTGACGCAGGAATTCCGGACCGCGGCCTTGCGCCGGATCGGCCCACACGCGCCCCTTGCCGCCGCCGACCCAGGTCCGCTTGAGATTGGCAATGGACAGGCACTCGACCTCGGCGCAACCGGCCGCATCGCCGTCGTGGCGCCAGATGGCATCCACGTCCGCATGCGAGGCCAGCGTGCTGGCCAGCGCCGCCACGGGCCCGGTGACGATGTTGAGCACACCGCCCGGCAGGTCCGAGGTGTCCAGCACCTGGTAGAGGTCGGTGGCGATGGTCGGCAGCGTCGTGGACGGCAGCAGGACCACGCGATTGCCCAGGGCGATGGCCGGTGCGGCCAAAGCGACAAGGCCCAGCAGCGGTGCCTCGTCGGGGCACACGATCCCGATCACGCCCAGGGCCTCGTTCAGCGCGGCGACGATGCCGTGCATCGGAGGCTGGTGGACCGCACCGTCGAACTTGTCGGCCCACGCGGCGTAGTGGAACAAGGTCTCGATGCTGGCGTCGAACTCGCGCTGCGCATCCACGACGGGCTGCACTTGCGCCAGCGCCGCCACGAAGCGCGCGCGCTGCGCCTCGAGGTTCTCCGCGATGAAGTACAGCACCTGCGCACGGGCATGGCCGGTGCTGCGCTCCCAGCCCACCGCCTTGCGTGCCGCTTCGACCGCATTGCGGATGTCCTTGCGGTTGCCTTCCGGCACCTGGCCCAGCACCTGGTCGCCCAGGCGGACTTCCACGCTGTAGCCACTGTCCGGCCGCACCTGCGCGCCGCCGATGTAGAGCTTGGGCGTGCGGTCGATGGCGCTTGCATCGACCGTCGTGCCTTGCGTTGCTGCCAGCTTCTTCGGCGAGGCGGGCCGTGCGTCCTCGGTGCACGCGACCAGGTACTCCAGCAGCCCTTCACGACCGCCTTCGCGACCGTATCCCGATTCGCGATAGCCGCCAAAGCCGCAGGCCGCATCGAACTGGTTCGCGGTATTGATCCACACCACGCCGGCCTTCAGCCGCGGCGCCACGTCCAGCGCCAGGCTGATCGATTCGGACCACACGCAGGCCGCGAGGCCGTACACCGTGTTGTTCGCCAACTCCACGGCTTCAGCCGGCGTGCGGAAGCTCATCGCCACCAGCACCGGGCCGAAGATTTCTTCCTGCACCACGGTCGCGCTGGTGCTCACGTCGGTGATCAGCGTCGGCGGGTAGAAACAGCCGGCGCCGGGCAGTTCGCCGGTGGGTTGCCACACGGTCGCGCCCTCCTCCCGTGCCTGCGCCACGTAGCGCGCGATGCGCTGCTGCTGGCTCGCATCGATGAGCGCGCCCATATCGGTGGACTTGTCCATCGGACTGCCGACGCGGATGTTTTCCATGCGACGGCGCAATTTGTCGAGGAAGCGTTGTTCCACGGCTTCATGCACCAGCAGGCGCGAGCCGGCGCAGCACACCTGCCCCTGGTTGAACCAGATGCTGTCGACCAGGCCTTCCACCGCGGCATCGAGGTCCGCATCCGCGAACACGATGAAGGGCGACTTGCCACCCAACTCCAGGCTCAGCTTCTTGCCGCTGCCGGCCGTCGCCTCGCGGATCAGCCGGCCGACTTCGGTGGAACCGGTGAAGGCGATCTTGGCAATGACCGGATGCGACACGATGCGCTGGCCGGTGCTGCCATCGCCCGTGACGATGTTGACCACACCCGGCGGCAAGCCCACCTCGGTACAGATCTCGGCGAAAAGCAGCGCCGTCAGCGGCGTGAACTCGGCCGGCTTGAACACCACCGTGTTGCCGCAGGCCAGCGCCGGCGCGATCTTCCAGGCCAGCATCAGCAGCGGGAAGTTCCACGGCACGATCTGCCCGACCACGCCCAGCGCGCGATGCTGCGGCAGCTCGGTGTCCAGCAACTGCGCCCAGCCCGCATGGTGATAGAAATGCCGCACGGCCAGCGGCACATCGGCATCGCGCGTCTCGCGGATGGGCTTGCCGTTGTCCAGGCATTCGAGCACCGCGAACAGGCGGCTGTGCTTTTGCAGGGCGCGCGCCAGGGCGTAGAGGTAACGCGCACGGCGGTGACCGCCGAGCTTCTGCCATGGGCCGAGCGCCGCGGTGGCCGCGGCAACGGCTGCGTCGACGTCGGCGTCGCTGGCCTGTGCCACCTGCGCCAGCGTGTCGCCGGTGGCCGGATTGCGCGTCTCGAACTGTGTGGCCGCGGGCGTCCAGGCGCCGTTGATGTAAAGGCCGAAGCTGCGTTGATGGCGGTCCAGCCACTGCTGCGCTGCGGCGGCCGATTCGGGCGACGGGCCATAGTCCATGGTCTGGAGGATTTCGTTGATGTGGGACATGGGGATCTCGCTCAGGGCATGGCGTGGCGATGGGCCGCGGAATAGCTGCCGGTGACGTGGTGCTCGAGTTGCCGTTCGATGTCGGTCAGCAGGCTGGAGGCACCGAAGCGGAAGAGGTCGGGCTGGAGCCAGTCGTTGCCCAGCTCTTCCTTCATCAGCGTGAGGTACTGCAACGCCATCTTTGCGGTGGCGATGCCGCCCGCGGGCTTGTAGCCGACCTTGTCGCCGGTGAGCGCCTGGTAGTCGCGGATGGCACGCACCATCACCAGCGATACGTCGAGCGTGGCATTGACACCTTCCTTGCCGGTCGAGGTCTTGATGAAGTCGGCGCCGGCCATCATGCAGACCCAGCTTGCCTTGGCGACGTTGTCCAGCGTCTGCAGGTCGCCGGTGGCGAGGATGGCCTTGACGTGGGCTTCGCCACAGGCGGCGCGATATGCCTTCATCTCGTCGTAGAGGCCGGCCCAGTCCTGCGTGAGCACGTGGCGGCGGCTGATCACGATGTCGATCTCTTGTGCGCCGTCCTGCACGGAGAGTTCGATCTCGCGCAGCTTGGTCTCCATGCTGGACAGGCCCGCAGGGAACGCGGTGGACACCGCCGCGACCGGAATGCCGCTGCCCTGCAAGCCGCGCACGGCCGGCACGATCATCTCGTGATAGACGCAGACGGCGCCGGTCTGCAACGCGTCCAGTCCTAGCGCGGCCATCAGGTCACGGCGCAGCGGCTGGCGCGCCTTGGCGCACAGGCGCGCGACCCGGCCGGGCGTGTCGTCGCCGGCCAGCGTGGTCAGGTCCATGCACTGGATGGCCTTCACCAGCCAGGCCGCCTGCCAGTCCTTCTTCTGCGAGCGACGGGCGTTCAGCGAATCGATGCGGCGCCGTACCGCGGGCTGGTTGACGCGCACCGATTCGACGAGCGACAGGTCGAGCGGCATGCCGCCCGGACGGAAATGGGAAGTCATGGTCATGCGCTCAGGGAAAGCGGGGTGCCGTGCGCCAGTGCCGGCAGACCGAGGTGGTGGGCGACCGTCTGGCCGAGGTCGCAGAAGGATTCGCGCAGGCCCAGCGATTGCGATTTCACGCCGGGGCCGGCGAAGAGCTGCGGCACGTATTCGCGCGTGTGGTCGCTGCCCGGAAAGGTCGGATCGCAGCCGTGGTCCGCCGTGAAGGCGCAGAGGTCGCCGGGGCGCAACCTCGCCATGAAGGCCGGCAGGCGCGCATCGAACTCCTCCAGCGCCTGCGCGTAGCCTGCCAGGTCGCGGCGGTGGCCGTAGTTCTGGTCGAAATCGACGAAGTTGGCGAAGACCAGCGCGCCTTCGGGGGCGGCGTCGACCTGCGTCATCAGGTGGTCGAACATGCCCATGTTGTCCGGCGCCTTGTGCAGTTGCGTCACCCCGCGCATCGCGAAGATGTCGCCGATCTTGCCCAGCGCAATCACCTCGCGGCCTGCGCGCGAGGCCACGTCGAGCAGGGTCTCGCCGGGTGGCGGCACCGCGATGTCCTTGCGGTTGGCGGTGCGCTTGTATTCGCCATTGGCGCCGGTGAAGGGGCGCGCGATCACGCGGGCGATGCGGTACGGCTGCAGCAGTTCGAAAGCGACCTTGCAAATCTTGTTGAGGCGCTCCAGGCCGAAGTGCGTTTCGTGCGCGGCGACCTGGAACACCGAGTCGCCCGAGGTGTAGACGATGGGCCGGCCGGTGGCGACGTGTTCATCGCCCAGGCGCGCGATGATCTCCGTGCCGGACGCATGGCAGTCGCCGAGGATGCCGTCCAGGCCGCAGGCTTCGGTCCAGGCACGGATCAGTTCCGGCGGAAAGCACGGGTCCGGCGCCGGGAACAGGCCCCAGTCGAAATCGACCGGCACGCCGCTCATCTCCCAATGACCGCTGGGCGTGTCCTTGCCACGCGAGCGCTCCGCCGCCGCAGCCCATGCGCCGGTGAAGCCATCGCGCTGCGCGCATGCGGCTGGCCAGGTGCCGCTGGCCGCATGCGACGCCGCCGCCAGGCCCAGACTTTCCAGGTGCGGAATGCGCAGGGGCTGGCCCTGGGCCGCGCGCCATCCGGCAATGCTTCCGAGTGTGTTCGCACCACTGTCGCCGAAGGCCGCTGCATCGGGTGCGGCGCCGACGCCGAGCGAATCCAGCACGAGGATGAAACTGCGTGTCATGGTGGATCAGGCAGCCACGGCTTCGATGCGCGCAATCCGTGCCAGGTACCCATGGATCAAGCGCGTCAGGTCCTTGGCACCGATGGCCGCGTACTTGAGCGTCTGCTCATGCGACAGCTGGAAGTCCGACAGGCCCTCGGCCAGGTTTGTGATGGTCACGACCGCCGTGACCTTGAGGCCGCAGTGGCGCGCCGTGATGACCTCGGGCACCGTCGACATGCCGACCACGTCGCCGCCGATGACCTGCATCATGCGGATCTCGGCCGGCGTCTCGAAACTGGGGCCGCTGTACGAGACGTAGACGCCTTCGTGCCATGGCACCGAGAGTTCGGCGGCGGCGTCCCTGAGGATCGCGAGCAGGCCGGCGTCGTAGGCGTTCGCCATGCTCATGAAGCGCGGGCCGAAGCGCTCGTCGTTCAGGCCAACCAACGGATTGCCCGGCATGGTGTTGATGTGGTCGGTCAACGCCACCAACTGCCCCGGGCCCACCTCGCGGCGCAGCGAGCCGGCGGAGCAGGTCAGGAAGATCGATTCGCAACCAAGCAGCTTGAAGGTGCGAATCGCCGAGCTCATCACCGCCGTGCCCTTGCCTTCGTAGAAATGGCTGCGGCCCTTCATGCACACCACCGGCACGCCGGCGAGGCGGCCCGCCACGAGTTCGCCGGCATGGCCGTGCACCGTCGAAATCGGGAAGCCCGGCAGGTCCGCATAGGAGAAGGTCACCGCGTCGCTGATCTGCTCGGCGAGCGCACCGAGGCCGGAGCCCAGCACCATCGCCACGCGAGGCACGAAGCCCGGCATGCGCTTCTGGAAGGCGTCACGGGCCTCGAAGGGAAGGTTGGAACAGTCGCTTGTCATGGAATGCCTCTCGTATCTGGTGCGCCGCGCCGGGCCCGACTCGATCGCCGGCCGGTTTGGGCGCTGGGAGCCGTGATGGTCAGCGAGCTACATCCATATGACAAATATCATTTATGTCTGTTTGGCAAACGTTTTCTGTATGGCTCCGGAGATGGCGCACGACCCTGTGCACCGCAGCGGCAGCCTGGGCGGCCGGGCGGGTTCAGTGCGATGCGGAGACTTTCGGATCGCCAGAAGTCGCGTTGGCGATCGATGGGGAGAACAAGCGCTGCGCGCTCACCCGCACATCGGCAAGTGTCGAAGCGACGACCCGTTCGATGGGAACCGGGAAGGCAGGCAGTCGATCAAGCCCGATTCCTGCCGGTCGGGCTTGGGCTTTTCAGAGCAGAGGGATTCGTCGATCGCATCCCGGCTGCGAACCGGAGCGTCCGGTCACCCCAAGCCGAGCGCGCGCGCCTCTTCCTCATAGGTCGGATACGACGCCTTCATCACCGCGCCGTTGAGGATCATCTCCGCCACCGCGTCGCGCGAGCCTGCCTCGACAACGCGCGTGCGAATCCACACCGACTCCGTGCGCGCACTCTCGCTCAACGCGACGATCTCGCGCTCCAGTTCGTAGTCCTGGTCGACGAACAGCGGCCCCTTCAGCAAGCGGATCTCCTGCCCCGCGAACAGCCCGACGGCCGGCTTGCGCCCGCTCAGTTGGGCCTGAGCTGACGTAGACCCGAGCAGCACGCTGATCATCTCCATCGGGATGATCGGCCGGCCCCAGGGCGACTGGCCGCCGGTCTCACGCGAATACCAGGCGCAGGGCTCGGTGATGACCTTCAACTTGTCGGCCAGCGTGAACGGATAGTGGTCACCCATGTGGTCGTCGAAGCCCATGCGGATCTTCTCGACGACCGCGCCGCGCTGGCCCACCTTGAGGTCGCGGTTGATGACCAAGCCGGTGGCCGGCCGCAGCTTGGCGATGCGATTCTGGATCTCGTGCGGCAGGCCATTCGCGTCGCCGATGGAGGCCGAGCCGGTCAGCACCGGCGTGCCGTCGCGCTTCTCGGCCCAGATGCGCACGAAGCGCGGATGCTGCGACGGCGCCGCTTCGACGAATGCCCGCACCTCCTCGCCCTCGACCACCATGTTCTGGTAGTGCGCGCTGATGCAGCCCGTCTCGAACCAGGCTTGGCCGAACACCTTGTAGAGCAGCGGATCGAACTGGCTGAAATGCGTCGGGCCTTCGATCGGACCCGCGCGCAGGCCCAGGCCTTCCGCCATGGCGTCGTCGTGGATGGACTTGTGGCCGTCGTAGCGCTGGTCGGCCAGCATCTGGCGGGGCTTGCGCAGGGGGCCGCAGAGGAACGGGGTATCGGCGAAGGGTTGGGTCATGGTGGGCCTGGCGAGGTGGAAGGGTTCGCAAAAATTCTAGGCCGCCAGGCCCGCTAACGAAGTCCCGCAAGTGCCTCGGGCTCCTCCCAGTTCGTTGCCGATCCAAAGTGGACGAGCCGCCTTGCGGGCCGCCGCATGCGATCGATGGCCTTCTGCAGCGTCAGGTGCAGCACGTCGCGCTGCGCATGGCTGCCGCCGAGCCGGTGCGCCATCAAGGGCAGGCTGGCCAGCAGCGTGATCGCCAGCGCGTCGTCGCCTTGGCCGAAGGCGATCAACGCGCGGCATGCGTTCAGGCCGAGTTGTCGCGTCGTCTCGCCGTGCCGCGTGGGCAACCGTTGCGCGCGCACCAGCGACTCTTCCAACCGCTTCGCGCTGTCCCAGTCGCGCGCGCCGACGAAGGCCAGCGCCGCATGCAGGTCGTTGAAGCTGCAGAAGCCATCGTCGATGCGTGGCGCCCAGGCCTGCGCGAGCGGCGCCCAGCGCGCCCCCGGATCGCCGCCCGCCAGTTCCACGCGCCACAGCAACGCGGCGCTGTCGATCAGGTCGGAAAGGTCGGCGGCGGGCCCGGCCCCCATGTACTGGTCATGGAGTGCCAGCGCCGCATCGACATCGCCGCGCGCCAGGTGGAACAGCGCCAGGTGCCAACGGCAATGCGTCGCGACCACGGTGTCCGTGCCCCAGGCGTCGGCATGCCGGTCCAGCCAGCGCACGCCCTCGTCGGCCCGGTCGGTCATCTCGAAGACATGCGCCAGGGCGTGGTGCGCGCGTGCGTTCAGCGCATTGGCGTTCAAGGCGGCATGGGCCGCGGCCTCGGCGCGTTCGTATTCGCCGCTTTCTTCCAGGCTGAAGGCGTGCATGCCCAGCACCGCGTGATAGCCGGGCATGGAATACGACCAATGCGGCAGCACCGCGGCCACGCGCTCCCGCATCGCGACCAGGTCGCCGGTCACATGGTCCAGTGCATGCGCCACCTGCAGGGCCAGCACGTCGCGCGGGTGCAGCTTCAGCAAGGCGCCGAGCGCCGCCTTCGCGCCTTCGTAGTCGTCGCCCAGCACGGCGGCGATGGCGGTGAGGTGCCGCTGCTCGCGCAGGCTGGACGGCAGCGCCGCAGCGCTTGCGAACAGCGGCCGGGCCAGCCGAACGCGCCGCGGGTCACGGCTGCAGAGGAACTGCCACGCCCTCAACACGTGCGCCATGACGAAGCCCGGCGCCGCTTCCAGCGCCAGGTTCACGTCCACCTCAGCGCCGGCGCGCCAGTTCTGGAAGGCAGCCAGCGAACGCTCGTAGGCAAGCAGGGCGGCGGGCGTGGCGCCGGTGATGCGGCAGCCCCGCGCGTCCGTGGCCCCGCTCATGAGTGCCCCAGGTGCGGCACACCGCGCCGCTTCCACGCCGTGCGTCGCACTCATATCGCCACCCGCCGAAACGGAGGCGCCGCCGGCGCGATGTTGAGGTTCATGCGGAACAGGTTGTCCGGGTCGAAGCGCTGCTTGATCTCCTGCAGCCGCGCGTAGTTGACGCCGTAGCTCATGCTCACGCGTTCGGCCTCGTCCTCCGTCAGGAAGTTGACGTAGCCGCTACCGGTGGCGTGCGGCGCGGCTTCCTCGAAGGCGCGCCGGGCCCAGGCGCGCACCTTGTCGTCGTCCTGCGGGTCCGACCAGCGGCCGTGCACGTTCATGATGTAGCGCGCGTCGCGGCCGGCAAAGGCGGTGGCCGTCATCTTCACGCGGCCCATCGCGCCGCCGAGCTGGGCCATGAAGATCTCGCACTCCGGTCCCGGCAGGAAGGCGGTCGATGAAATGACCGTATCGAGCGCCGCATCGCTCAGGCTGCTGAAGTTGTTCGATTTCCAATAGTTGCGACCACCCGCCGCCAGCAGCGGGTCGAACGCGGTCTGGAAGCCGGCATAGGGCGTGGGGCCGACATGCACACCTACGGGGTCGCCGAACTTCAGCACCGGCGCCGCCACCCGCTCACCGTCCTCGACCTTGCCGCAGTAGACCAGGGGCAGCACCACCACTTCCTTGCCATGCACCGACTCGGGCAGGAAGGGCAGCGGCGGCGCCTTGCGCAGCACGGCCCACACGCTCAACTCATCGGGCGCGTTCATCGTGAAATCACGCCATGCACGCAGCACCTGACGGGCTTGCGAGAACGGGTAGACCACCAGGCCGCTGTAGACCTCCGGCCCGACCGGATGCAGCTGGAACTCGAACGAGGTCACCACGCCGAAGTTGCCGCCGCCACCACGCAGCGCCCAGAACAGGTCGGGCTGCGAAGTCGCCGATGCCACGCGCAGCGCGCCGTCGGCGGTCACCACGGTGGCACTCAGCAGGTTGTCGATGCTCATGCCATGGCGGCGCGTCAGCCAGCCGAAGCCGCCGCCCAGCGTGAGCCCGGCCACGCCGGTGGTGGAGTTGATGCCCAGCGGGGTGGCCAAGCCATGCGCCTGCGCGGCGCGGTCGAAATCGCCGAGCAAGGCGCCGGGGCCGACACGGGCCGTGCGCTTCGCCGCATCGATCTCGATCGCGCGCATGCCCGACATGTCGAGCATCAAGCCGCCCTCCGCCACCGCGTTGCCCGCGATGTGGTGTCCGCCGCCGCGCACGCTCATCAGCATGCGATGCGCCGCCGCGAAGCGCACGCCGGCCTGCACATCGCTGTCGTTCATGCAGCGCGCGATCAGCGCCGGTCGGCGATCGACGGTACCATTCCAGACCTTGCGTGCCTCGTCATAGGCCGCATCGACGGCGGTCAATACGCCGCCGCTGACCTGCGCTGCGAAGGCATCGACGTCTTGCTGCCGAACTTGCCGGACATCCTTGTCCAGCGTGAGGTAAGTGAGAGATTGCATGAGGTGCTCCTGTGACAAACATGTTGAAGAACAAGCCACCGCGATGGGTTCTCGACGGGTGCAGTCATTCTTTTGCCGGGGCGGTTTGCGCGCTTCACCGCGCGTCCACCGCACTTGATCGCGCATCCGTTGTTGTGCGTGCGCATGGCGCCGGCTTGATCGCGCGTCCGCGCGACTTGATCGAAACGCCACCGCGGTGACGCACGCATGAGCCAGGACACGCTGTCCGACGTGCTGCGCGGCGTGCGCCTGCGCGGCGCGGTGTTCTTCAACATCAGCGCCCAGAGCGACTGGGCCGCGGAGGCGCCTTCCGCGAAGGAACTCGCGCCGATGCTGATGCGCGGCGTCGACCACGTGATCGAGTACCACGCGGTGGCGCAAGGCAGTTGCTGGGCCGGCATTCCGGGCGGGCCTTCGGTGCAACTGTCGGCCGGCGACGTCGTGATGTTTCCGCATGGCGATGCGCACGTGGTGTCGAGCGCACCGGGCCTGCGCGGCAGTGGCGACTTCAGCTGGTTCCCCGGAGTCGAGGGCGCGGGCCGGCTGCCGCTGCGGGTGGACTACAACGGCAACAACGTGCTGCTGCCGCCGGCAGGGACGGCCGCCGACGGTGCCGACGTGAACATCGTCTGCGGCTTCCTCGGCCTGGACCTGCAGCCTTTCAATCCGCTGATCGACGCACTGCCGCGCCTGCTGCACCTGCGCGCCAGCGAGGACGGCGCCTGGATCGCGAAGTTCACGCAACAGGCCGTGGCCGAGTCGCATGCGCAACGCGCCGGCGGCGAGGCCATGCTGGCGCGCATGAGCGAGATGATGTTCGTCGATGCGGTGCGGCGCTATGCGGACCAGCTACCGACTCAGAGCGCGGGATGGCTGGCCGGCCTGCGCGATCGCTTCGTCGGCCGGGCGCTCGCGCTGATGCACGAGCATCCCGCAAAGGAATGGACGGTCGAGGAACTCGGCCGGCACGCCGGGCTGTCACGCTCCGCGCTGCATGACCGCTTCGTGCAACTGGTGGGCGTGGCGCCGATGCAGTACCTGGCGCAATGGCGCATGCAGGCCGCCGCGCGAATGCTGCTCGAGACGCGCGCCACCGTGGCAGCCATTGCGCTGGACGTGGGCTACGACTCCGAGGCCGCTTTTGCGCGTGCCTTCAAGCGGATGGTCGGCAAGCCGCCAGGCGTTTGGCGCCGCGAGCGGGATGCCGCTGCGGCGCCGGAATAGCGAGAGGGCGTGTCCAGGCACCGGGACGTTCCGGCCACTGACAAGCGCGTCGAATGCCGCCATCATTGGCAGCCATGCCCAACGCATTCGACTTCACGGCCTCGCCATTCGACTGCCTGGATGCCACCGAGCAGCGGATGGTTCGCGACAGCGTCGACATCGCCTACTTCCGCAAGGGCGAGACGCTGCTGGCGCCCGGCATCGAGCCGCTGCACCTGTTCGTGCTCATCAAGGGCCACGTCGCGCAGTTCGACGGGCATGAAGCCATCGCCAGCTACGGCCCCAACGACTGCTTCGACGGCCGCGCGCTGGTCGCCGGGCGGGTCATCAGCCACTTCGTCGCCGCCGAGGAGGTGTTGGCCTACCAGCTTGCCGCAGCGACCGTCAGCGACCTGATCGCGCGCAACGCGGGCTTTGGTGCCCTGTTGTTCTCCGACCTGTCCAGCAAGCTCGGCGCGCTGTCGCAGCGCCACGGCCAGCGCGAAATGCAGGCGCTGGCGATGTCGCGCGTCGAGAACGCATTCCTGCGCCCGGCGCATGTCGTCGAGGGCACGACAAGCATCGTCGAGGTCGCCCGGGTGATGCAGGCGAACCATTCGAGCAGCGTGCTGGTGCGCGATGGCGGGCGGCTCGGCATCTTCACCAATACCGGCTTGCAGCGTGCAGTGGCCGACGGCCGGCCGCTTGCCGCCTGGCCGGTGCGCGATCTGGCCGCGTTCTCGCTGGTCAGCATCGCGCCGTCCGCCCCCTTGTTCGACGCACTGGCCCTCATGATCCAGCACCAGGTGCACCGCCTGGTCGTGTCGGATGATGGGCGCATCGTCGGGCTGCTGGAGCAACTCGACCTGTTGAGCTTCCTGTCGAATCACTCCTACCTCATCACCGTGCGGATCGTACGGGCGCAGGACCTCGACGCGCTGCGCACCGAGGCGGAGAAGATCACTCGCTTCGTCGCCCTGCTCCATCGCGGCGGCACGCGGGTCGGCCAGATCGGCGGGCTGGTGCAGGCGCTCAACGCCAAGCTGTTCGAGCGCGCCTGGCAACTGGTGGCCCCGCCCAAACTGCTGGCCGACAGCTGCCTGTTCGTCATGGGCAGCGAGGGCCGCGGCGAGCAGTTGCTGAAGACCGACCAGGACAACGGCCTGGTCCTGCGCGACGACACCCGCATCGCCGACGACGTGGTGGAGGATGCCTGCGCCCGCTTTTCTGCCGCATTGCGCGACTTCGGCTACCCGGACTGTCCGGGCCGGATCATGGTCAGCAACCCCGCCTGGCGCCACGGCGCGAACGAGTTCGCGGCCGTCGTGCGCCACTGGCTGAGGCAGCCCGATGCCGAGGGCCTGATGGCGCTTGCCATCTTCATCGACGCGCATGCCGTGGCAGGCGACGCGGCGCTGCTGGCCGGCGTGCGCAGGCAGGTCGATGAGCTCGTTGCGTCGGACGACGCATGGCTCAGCCGCTTTGCTGCGGCAATCGACGCGTTCCCCGACGCGGGCGGAGGCTGGTGGAACAGGCTGCTCCTCGGCGAACACGACAAGCAGGCACTCGACCTGAAGAAGGCCGGCATCTTCCCGATCGTGCACGGCGTGCGCAGCCTGGCATTGCGCGACCATGTGCAGGCCACCGGCACGGCCGCGCGCCTGGACGCGCTCGTCGCCATCGGCCGCCTGTCGCAGGACCTTGCCGACGACCTGCTCGACAGCCTGCATTTCATGATGGGGCTGAAGCTGGAGGCCGGCCTGGCCGAACTGGACGCGGGGCATGCGGTCAGCAGCGCGATCTCGACCCGCCGGCTGAGCAGCCTCGAACGCGATCTGCTGAAGGATGCGCTGGCGGTCGTCAAGCGGTTCAAGTTGCTGGTGCGCCACCAGTTCCACCTGGACACGGCATGACGCCGCGCTGGCTGGGCGCGCTGCGCCGTCGCTGGATGCTGCATCACCTGGCGGATGCGCACTTCGCTTTCATGTACGACACGCCCCCGAAGGACGAGTGGGTCACGCTCGACTGCGAGACCACCGGCCTCGATGTGCGGCGCGACCGGATCATCTCGATCGGCGCGGTGCGCATCGTCGGCAATCGCCTGCTGACCAGCGAGCGGCTCCAACTGCTGGTGCGGCCCGAGCGTGCGCTGAAGAGCGAGAGCGTGATCGTGCACAGGCTGCGCGAGCAGGACGTCGCGCTCGGCATGGACCCGGCGCAAGCGGTGCGCCGGTTGCTGGACTTCATCGGCAGCCGGCCGCTGGTGGGCTACTACCTGGAGTTCGACGTGGCCATGCTCAACCGCGAAGTCTTTCCCATGCTCGGCGTGCGCCTGCCACAGCCGATGGTCGAGGTCTCGGCGATGTACTACGACTACAAGAGCCGCCAGTTGCCCGCCCACGAGCGTGGGGGCACGATCGACCTGCGCTTCCAGACCATCATGAATGACCTGGGCCTGCCACTGCGCGACGCGCACGATGCGCTGAACGACGCCGTGATGGCGGGCCTGGCCTTCGTGAAGTTGCGGAACATGAAGTGAAGGTCAGAGGATGCGCAGCGACCTGGCCTGATCCGTCAGCTCGCTTCGGAACGCCGGATGCGCGATGCCGATGAGTTCCAGCGCCCGCTGCTTCGCCGACTTCCCTCGCAACTGGGCCACGCCGTATTCGGTGACGACGTAGCTGATGTCGTTCTTGCTGGTGGTCACATGGGTGCCCGGTGACAGCACCGGCACGATGCGCGAAATGGTGTCGCCCTTGGCCGTCGACGGCAGCACGATGAAGGACTTGCCGCCGCGCGAGCGATTGGCCGCGCGCACGAAGTCCGACTGCCCGCCCGTGCCTGAATAGGGTGACAGCCCCAGGCTCTCCGAGCCGCACTGGCCCAGCAGGTCGATCTGCAAGGTGGCGTTGATGGAGACCAGGTTGTCGTTCAGCCCCGCCAGCGCCGGGTCGTTGGTGAAGTCCACCGGGTGCATTTCCAGCGCCGGGTTGCGGTGCATGTACTGGTACAGCCTGCGGGAGCCGAGCGCGAAGGTCGCGACCGACTTGCCCGGCAGGTAGTTCTTGCGCTTGTTGGTGACGGCGCCGCTTTCCAGCAGCGAGAGGATGCCGTCGCCGATCATCTCGGTGTGGATGCCGAGGTCGTGCTTGTGCGTCAACTGCATGACCACCGCATCGGGAATACCGCCATAGCCGATCTGCAAAGTCGAGCCGTCGTCGATGCGTTCGGCCACATGCTTGCCGATCGCCTCCTGCACCGGGCCGATGACCGGCAGGCCGACCTCCAGCACCGGCTCGCTGCTCTCCACCAGCGCCGCGACCTTCGAGACGTGCACGCGGCAATCGCCGAAGGCGAAGGGCACGTTCGGATTCACCTCCAGCACCACCGCGCGTGCCCTGGCGACGCCGGCCATGGTGTAGTCGGCGCCGAGGCTCAGGGAAAAGTAGCCCTCCTCGTCCATCGGCGAGGCCATGCTGAAGACCACATCCGCCGGGATCTGCCCGCGCTCGATCATTCGCGGGATCTCGGAGAAATAGTTGGGGATGAAATCGATCCAGCCGGCCTGCCCACCGGCACGCGTCGCGCCGCCGTAGAAGAAGGCGACGTGCCGCACATGCTGAGTCGTCTCAGGGTCGATGTATGCGTACTTGCGGACGGCCAGGATCTGGGCCACCTTCACGTCGCGGAAGTCAAGCCGCCGCTCGGACAGCGCCGTCAGCAAGGCCGGCGGCTCGCCGACGCCGGTGGGCACGATGATGAAATCGCCATCGCGGACATGCCGCACGGCCTGCGCCGCGGAAGTCCGCTTTTCCTGGTACAGCGCCTCGAAAGACATGCAGTTGCTCCTGTGGACCGTTGCGATCGTCGAATATAGGTGGGCTTGGCGACTATCGCAGTCGTGCTTCCACGGGGTTTGACGTGGCGCAATGACCCATCACGGCCCATACTCGCCGCACTCTTTCCGGAAGAAAGGGACGTGACGGTCGTGAACATGCACCGAAGAATCCTCCTCACGCTCACGATGGGCGCGGCCTGCGTCCCCCGCGCTTCGCTCTCGCAACGGCAGGCGTCGAGGCCGCTGCGCATCGGCTACGTGGACACCAGTTCGGCCAGCATCGGCAGCCAGCGGCTGGATCGGCTCCGCGCGGGACTGCGCGACCTCGGCTACGCGGAAGGCAAGGACATCGCCATCGATGCGCAATGGGCGGAGAGCGCGTACGACCGCCTGCCCGCCCTCGCCGCGGCCTTGCTGGCGCAGCAGCCGGACCTCATCGTGGCCGCGGGGCCGGCCGCCATCCAGGCCATGCGCAAGGCAACGAGCACCGTGCCCATCGTGTTCGCGGCCAGCGGCGATCCGCTGGTCTTCGGCTTCGTGCAGAGCCTGTCGCGGCCCGGCGGCAACGTGACCGGCGTGTCCAGCGTCGGCGCCGACCTCAGCGGCAAGTACCTGGAGTTCCTTCGCGAAGCGCTGCCGGGCCTCTCGACGGTCGCGGTGCTGATGAATCCGGGGCATCCGGGCCACCCCGACTACCTGCGCAGCATCCAGGCGGCAGCCCCCGCGTCGGTGCGCGTGCTGCCGCTCCAGGCGGCGGACCCCGGCCAGATCGACGCGGCCTTCGACGCGATCCGGCAGGGTCGCGCGCAGGCGCTGATCGTTCTGGGCGACGGGTTGTTCTTCGCACAGGCGCGCCGCATTGCCGACCTGGCCATCCCGCAACGCCTGCCCACGCTGTTCTCGACGCGCGAGCCCGTGCAGGCCGGCGGGCTGATGAGCTACGGCCCCAACCTGGCCGAGCAGTTCTACCGGGCCGCGAGCTACGTCGACAAGATCCTTCGCGGCGCGCATCCCGCCGATCTTCCGGTAGAGCAACCCACCACCTTCGAACTGGTCATCAACCGCAAGACCGCAAAGGCGATCGGGCTGACGCTGCGCCAAGCGTTACTGCTGCGCGCGGATGTATTGATCGAATAGCGCCCTCAATGCGGCTTGCGCAATACGGACACCATCTCGGCCACGATCGACGCCGCGATCTCCGCCGGCCCGATCGCACCGATGTCCAGCCCCGCCGGCCCATGGATCCTCGCGCTCTGCTCCGCCGTCACGCCCGCCTGCTCCAGCCGCGCCAGCCGGGCCGCATGCGACTTCCGGCTGCCCAGCGCACCGATATAGAAGACGTGGCTGCGAACCGCCTCGATCAGCGCCGGGTCGTCGATCTCCGGCATGTGCGCCAGCACCACCACCGCGCAGCGGCTGTCCAGGTGCAGGGAGCGCAGGGTCGCGCCCACGTCGCCCACCAGCATGTTGGCGCCCGCGAACTCCGTCCCTGCCGCATGGGCGTCTCGCGGCTCGATGATGGTCACCTCGAAGCCGATCAGTTGCGCCGCATCGCGCAGTGCCCGGGCCGTGCGCACCGCCCCCACCACGAACAGCCGCAAGGGCGCGTTGAACACCTGGAACAGCACCTCGTCCCCATCCACCAGCGCGATGGCGGTGTCGTCCATGCGCGCCCGCTTGTGCGCCTCGCTCGCCCATGCGCCCGACGCCGGCCCGTCCCCCGAGATCAGCAGGCGCCGCCCGTCGGCCAGCCCGGTGCACAGCACGACGCTGTGGCCGCTGCGCATCGCATCCAAAGCCTCGCGCAGCACGTCGACCTGCCCGCCCTGCCCACCTCTGCCGATGCCATCGATGCATTCCAGCCGGATCTCCAACCCGCCGCCACATGCCATCCCAGCGGCCGAGGCGGTCGCGTCGTCCACCGACACGTTGACCATCGCGTCCTTGCCCTCCGCCAGCACCCCCAGCGCGGCCGACACCACCAGCGTGTCGACGCTGCCGCCGAACAGGGTTCCGAAGTGCGTGCCGTTCTCGTGCACGGCCATCTGCGTGCCGGCGCGCCGCGGGGCGGTGGACCATGCCTTCACCACCGTGGCCAGCACCACGCCGGCGCCGCCATCCTTCCACTTCAGCACCTGCTCCAGCACCGCCGCCGCCAAGTCGCGCGCCTTTTCACCGTGTACATCCGTCATTCCGATTCCTTTGCAGCCACAGGGTTGTTCCGGAGCGCGGACCATTGCCACGCGAGTCCAATTCAACGGACCCCCCGGAGACTTCGTATGTACCACCGCAGGCATTTCCTGAACACCCTCGCGGCATCGTCGCTGGCCGCGCTGCCAGGCATGTTGCTGACCCCCACGGCGCGGGCCGCCAAGGCGACTTTTGAGGTCACGCTCAGCGACGCCGAATGGAAGAAGCGCCTGTCGCCGCAACAATACGCCGTGCTGCGCCAGGCCGACACGGAAGCGCCTTTCACCAGCCCGCTCAACAAGGAGCACCGCGCCGGTGTGTTCTCCTGTGCGGGTTGCCAATTGCCGCTGTTCTCGTCCGCGACCAAATTCGACAGCGGCACCGGCTGGCCCAGCTTCTGGAAGCCGCTCGACAATGCCGTCGTCAAGGCCGCCGACAACAGCTTCGGAATGAGCCGCGACGAAGTCCTGTGCCGGCGCTGCGGCGGGCACCTGGGGCACGTGTTCGACGATGGGCCGAAGCCGACCGGGCTGCGCTATTGCATGAATGGGCTGGCGCTGAGCTTCACGCCGGGCGCCGCGCCGGCGGCTTGAAGGCTACCTGCGAATCAACGGCCGCCATCAGGCCGGTCAGCGCGCGAATCTCCGCCTTGCAGGCCTCCGCGGCCGTCGTCTCGATGTTGCGATAGTGCTCGATCAGCCGGCAACCCACGTCGGTGACCACGCTGCCGCCACCGTGCTCGCCACCCTTGCCGGACTCGACGGCCGGCTTCTTCAGGGCGCTGTTGAGTTCGTTGATCAGAAGCCAGGCACGCCGGTAGGACATGTCGATCTTCTTCGCGCCGGCGGTGAGCGAACCGGTCTCGAGGATGGCTTCGAGCAACTGGATCTTGCCCGGGCCGATGGCAATGGTGTCGCCGGTGGTGATGCGCATACGGAAGCGGACGTTCGGCTTGACCGGCGTCGCGTTCGCGGACTTGACGGGCTTGACGGCGGCCTTGGCGGCTTTTGCAGTCGGGGGCGCGGATTTCGCAGGGGCTCTGGGCATTTCGGCGGATCGTGGGAGTTGTTGCCCCGCAGGTTACCCCGACCTTGGTGCGTTGGAACATAGGGGAAATCTGTGCCGGCGCGCAGCGAATGTTCTCGCTGGAAGGTCCGGACGGGCCCTCCTCGCGCGGTCCCGCCTTTTCATGGACAAGGAGTGGCAACAACTCGAATCGGCAGAGTTATCGTAATATCCGGCAAAACATATCGCACAGACTCCACGCCGTGGCAAGCTTGCGCGATTCTTCCGTGTATCGATGGAGCGTCCGATGCATGTCCGCCCCCTTCGCGCTGAACCTGTCGCGTTCTTCCGGCTTTGCCACGGGACCTGTTCCCAATGTCTATCGCCAGGTCGCCTGCTGCGAGGACAACACCACCGAGGCCGAGCCCGAAGGCAAGGGAAGATCACGTGTGCAGCAACTCAACCCGCATGTGCATTGCTCGGTCATCGGCACCTGCCTCAGCACGGCGGAGCTTCGCAAGATCGTCGCGAAGCACGGCCACATCGATGCGGCGCGTGCGTCGGATGTCGAGATTCATCATGAAGGCGTGTCGATCGCCAGCCAGACCGGCGGTGGCAAGGCGCTGTCGAAGGCGCTGGACAAGCGCCATGAACTCGTCATCCGCAGCTTCGAGAAGGCCAAGGATGCCGAGGCACTGGAGGCGCTCTGGCAGCAGGCGCTGCAAGGCGGCTCCATCGCCGGGGCCTACTGGGCGCTGATGTCGCACCGCCACGTGACGGCCGAGCTGCGGCAACGCGCCTTCGGCGACGTGCACATGCTGTCGCACCTCGTTGGCGCCGCCAACCGGGCCGACATCCGGCGCCTGGCCGCGCTGGAACAGGAAACAGGGGATTGGCGCGAACAGTCCGAACACCAGCAGGCGCGCATCGCCGAGCTGCTTCAGGAGAACCAGCAACTGCGACGCCGGGTCGGAGAATTGGAGATGGACATCACGTTGGCCCGCGCCAAGCCGACGGAGCCCGCGGGCGCAGTCGAGTCATTGCAGCAAGAGCTCTTGGCGCAGTTGCAATTCAGCACTTTGCAGATGCAGCGGTGCGAAGCGGCGGAGCGCCAGCAGGCCGCCAGCGAAGCCAACGAGCAACGTCTTCAGGCCGAACTCGATGGCGCGAGGCGTCAGATCGACATGCTGAGCCGCGAACTCCGTGGCGCGGAAGCGCACTTGCAAGCGCTCGCCGCACCCGGACACGGCACCTCGGAGAGCCTGCAACCAGCCATCCAGGGCCAGCGCATCCTCTACGTCGGCGGTCGCCCCAGTTCGACGCCCGCCATCCGCAAGCTGGTGACCGACTCCGGCGGTGAATTCGTCCATCACGACGGCGGCATGGAAGACCGCAAGGGCCTCCTCGCCAGCGCTCTCGCCGGCGCGCACGTGGTCGCGTTTCCCGTGGACTGCGTCGACCACGACTCCGTGACCAACCTCAAGCGCCTCTGCGCCCGCCACGAGGTTCCGTTCCTGCCGCTGCGCACCGCCAGCGTGACCTGCTTCGCGGCGGCGCTCCTCGCGCTCGCAGAGGAACAGGTTCCGGCAAGGCCCGCCTTCAGGATGTGCCTCCGGCACGGCTGAGCCGAAGAAGGCGTGAAGATTCGGTAGCGAGGGCGCCGAGGTCGGGTCTGGCGCCCGGAACCGCACTCTCGTGCGGTGAGGACGCCAGGCCCGAGATCGGCGTCCGCAGTAGGAAGATTCGCGCCTTCTTCAGTCGGTGGCGATCATGACGCTGGACGCCTTGATGACGCCGTGGGCCTTGCCGCCTTCGACCAGGTTCATGCTTTCGGCCGAGGTGGAGGTGATGGTCGAGACGATCTGGACGCCGTCAGCGATTTCGAGGGTGACCTCTGTGGTGACAGGACCCTTGACGATCTTGACGATCTTGCCGGTGAGAACGTTGCGCGCGCTGATCTTCATGAGAACTTTCGTTGAGCAGTCGATTGGTAGCGTGAATGTAGGCGCAATGGTTCAGGTTTGCAGCACTGCGGGCACGCGCGTCAACCCTCGCGTGGCGCCTTGCCCGCCATCTTCGCCGCCCGCAGGAAGTCGAAGTCCACCCCCTTGTCGGCCTGCATCACCGACTGCAGGAACAGCTTGCGATAGCCGCGCTCGGCCGTCGGCTCGACCACCGGCGATTCCTTGGCGCGTCGCGCCAATTCCTCGTCCGACACCAGCAAGCTGATCTCGCGGTTCGCAACGCTCAGCCGGATGCGATCCCCATTGCGCACATGCGCCAGCGGCCCACCGATCGCGGACTCCGGCGTCACATGCAGCACGATGGTGCCGAAGGCCGTGCCGCTCATGCGCCCGTCGGAAATCCGCACGATGTCCTTCACGCCTGCCCGTGCCAGCCTGCGCGGGATCGGGATGTAGCCGGCCTCGGGCATGCCCGGCGCGCCCTTCGGCCCGATGTTCTTCAGCACCAGCATGTCCTGCGCCGTCACGTCGAGGTCGTCCCTGTCGATGCGCGTCACCAGGTCCTCGATGTTCTCGAACACCACGGCACGGCCTTCATGCTCCATGAGCTTAGGATCGGCGGCCGACTGCTTGATGATCGCGCCGCCGGGCGCAAGGTTGCCGCGCAGCACGGCGATGCCGCCTTGCGGATAGATCGGGTTCGCGATGGAGCGCACCACGTCCTGCCTGAACCCCGGCCCGGCCCGCTCGATCTCCTCGCCGAGCGTGCGGCCGGTCACCGTCATGGCGTCGAGCTTCAGCAGCGGCTTGAGTTCACGCAGCAAGGTCGCCATGCCGCCCGCGGCATGGAAGTCCTCCATGTAATGCTGGCCCGACGGCTTCAGGTCCAGCAGCACCGGCGTGTCGCGGCCCATGCGGTCGAGCGCGGCCAGGTCGATCTCCAGGCCCATGCGGCCGGCGATCGCCGTGAGGTGGACGATGCCGTTGGTCGAGCCGCCGATCGCCAGCAGCACGCGCATCGCGTTCTCGAAGGCGGCCGGCGTCAGCACCTTGTCGATGGTCCGCCGGTCGCGCGCCATTTGCACCGCCTGCGCACCGGTCTGCTCGGCGATGCGGATGCGGTCCGCGGTGACGGCCGGCGGCGATGCGCCGCCGGGCACGGTCATGCCCAGCGCCTCGGCGATGCATGCCATCGTGCTGGCCGTGCCCATCACGGAGCAGGTGCCGACGCTCGCGACCAACTGGTTGTTGACGTCGACCGTCTCCTCCGCGTCGATCTCGTCCGCGCGGTAGCGGGCCCAGTAGCGCCGGCAGTCGGTGCACGCTCCGACGCGCTCGCCGCGATGGCTGCCCGTCAGCATCGAGCCGGTGATGAGCTGGATCGACGGAATGCCTGCCGAGGCCGCACCCATGAGCTGCGCGGGCACCGTCTTGTCGCAGCCGCCGATGAGCACCACCGCGTCCATCGGCTGGGCGCGCACCAGTTCCTCGGTGTCCATCGACATGAGGTTGCGCAGGAACATGCTGGTCGGCGCGGCAAAGCTCTCGTGGATGGAGATGGTTGGAAAGTCCATCGGCAGCCCGCCCGCCAGCATGACGCCACGCTTCACCGCCTCGATGAGTTGCGGCGCGTTGCCGTGGCAGGGGTTGTAGGCGCTGCCGGTGTTGGTGATGCCGATGACGGGGCGGTCGAGGGCCGCATCGGTGAAGCCCGCGCCCTTGATGAAGGCCTTGCGCAGAAACAGCGAGAAGCCCTGGTCGCCGTAGCTGGTCAGGCCCTTGCGCATGCCGGAGTTGTCGGGCGGGTCGGTGGGCTCAAAGGGGGAGGCGGGCATCGTGGTCTTTCTGGCCTTTTGTTCATGCGAACTGCAAACACACGCGGGGATTCTCCGCGAGGCAATGCGATCGCGGCCAGCCGTGTGCCGGGTGTCAGTGACCCGCTTGCCGCAGTGCCTCGTAGGGATTGATCGCCTCGCCCTTCCACCATTGCTTCGCAGGCCCCAGCAGGAACACGGCGAAGTGCAAATGGGGCGCATCCGGTGGCGCGTTGCCGGTCGTGCCGACGTACCCGATGAGTTCGCCACGCCGCAATACCTTGCCTTCCTCCAGGCCGTCCGCGTAGCGGTCCAGGTGCGCATAGTAGTACGCCAGCCTTCCGCCCGGATCGAACTGGTAGATGGTCAGGCCGCCGGGCTTGCTGCTGAAGAGCTTCACCACTGTCCCATCGTCCACGGCAAGGATCGGGGTGCCGCGCGGCGCTGCAATGTCGATGGCTTCGTGGCGGTGACCGGGCCGTCCATCGTCGAAGGTGTCCCTGAGCTTGTCCGCATTCATGCCCTGGAGGGGGAACCGAAGCGGTCGTGCGGCCAGCAGCGCAGAGCCGTCGGCGGCAATCGACGCCGGAGATGACGGCAGCACAGGAGCGATGCCCTGCGCCATCGCTCCTGCCGACATCAGGCTGCACAGCACTGCCCCCCACCCAGCCCGTTCCATCACCTTCACCTCAAGCCTTCACCTCGACCGCAAACCCGGCCTTGGCAAGCCTGGAGACGCGCGCGGCATCCCAGTTCGTCAGATGGATGCAGCCATTCGTTTCCTCATCCCCCACACGCTCCGGCGTCGGCGTGCCATGGATGCCCCAGTGCGGTTTCGAAAGGCCCATCCAGACGTTGCCGACCGGATTGTTGGGGCCGGCCGCGACCTTGACCTTCTTCGCGTCCGCAGGTACTTTCTTGAGGATCGAAGGGTCATAGGTGAAGGTCGGGTTGTCGACCTCGTTGGTGATCTTCATCTTGCCCAGCGGCAACGGATCAAGCGGGCCGCCGATGCTGATCGGGAAGCCGGCCAGGGGCTTGCCGTCGCGGTCCAGCACGTAGAGCATGTGATCGCCCTTGTCGATCTCGATGGACCTGGCCGCCTTGACGATGCCCGCATCCGCCGCGCCGGCAACGTTGGCGACGATGATCTCATCGCCGGCCTGGAAGCGCCCTCCGCGGTTGAGATCATGCAGCGCCCGGGGTGACATGTGGTACTTCTCCGCGAGCGCCTCCTGGAGGTTCTCGTAGTCCAGCGACTTCAGCGTGGCCCGCTCGGTCATGTCCTTGGGGGTGGGAGTGAACGGGCCTGCCGCGTCGTTCGCGGTGATCGTGTACAGCGCGAACGGCGGCGTGGTGTCGGCGTTGAGCGCAGCCCAGGTGTCCGCATCGATCTTGCCGCTGGCCGCGAGACCGTTGGCCTTCTGGTAGGCCGCGACGACGCGCCGCATGTTGGCGCCAAAGCCGCCATCGATCTCGCCGGGAGAGAACCAGGCGCGGTCGAGCAGGATCTGTGCACGCATGACGGCTGCGCCCCGCGAGCCTTGCGCCAGGCGCGGTGTGTCGCGGGCTGCGTTGAGCGTGTCGAGCGACGCGGGGCCAGCCGCAGGCTGTCGTTGTGCGGCCATTGCCAGCCAGGGCGTGGTGCCAAGGGCAAGGCCGGCGGCGGTCATCAGGAACGTTCGACGGGGTGAGGTCATGCTGGACTCGGTGATGTGAAGACGGGCCATCCTGTGCGCCCGACGTGGCGGGGCCTGTAGTCGCGGGCAGACAAATCGCCTCGGCGCACGGCGCGTCATGAAGGCGCTTGCAGGCAGGCGTCGGACCCGCACCGGGTCTCGGCAGGAATGCCGGGCGCGCAGCGCCCAGCCTCAACGGCGGAACTGCTTCGACGCAAAGGTCCAGGCCATGCGCGACGCATCCGGCCCCTTGTCGTCGCTGAAGTGCTCCGTCGCCGCTCCGCCGCTCCACGCATGCCCCAGCCGCGCGACCTCCACCAATGTGGCGACGGTGCTGCCCTTTCGCTTGTAGTCGGTCACGCTGGTGGCATAGCGTGTGCCGCGTTGCACGCTGCGGGTGGCGGTGGCGCGGGCGCCGCTGGCCTTCGCCCAGGCCTGCACGGCTGCGTGGCCGTTGTGCAGGGAAACCACGCGGTCCAGGTTGCCGTGGATCACCATCAGCGGCGGCCAGGACTCGACCACGGTCAGCGGCCTGGCCGCCAGCGTCTTGGTGGAGCGCAGGCCGTGCATCGCGCCCACCGCGGACATCGTCGAATGCGCGGTGCCGGGCGGAATCCCGGAGTGCATCACCACCGCCTTGAACCGCTCCGGATGCCGGCTGGCCAGCAGTGCCGCCATGCTGGCTCCTGCCGACAACCCGACCGCGGCAACGCGCGCGCGGTCCGCCCCGTACAGCAGCGTCACCTGGTCGATGGCGCTCATGATGAGCGCGGCCTCTCCATACGCCCTGCCTCCCGAGGTGTCGTACCAGTTCCAGCATCCCTGCGGATTGGAGACTCGGTCCTGCTCCGGGTAGAGCACCATGAAGCGCTCGCGCGCCGCAATCACATTCATGCGGGTGCTGTTGGCGAAGGTCCTGGCGTCCTGGCTGCAGCCGTGCAGCATGACCATCAACGGCAGGCGCTCACCCACCTTGACGTTGGGCGGGCGGTAGAGTCGATAGCGGCGCATGCCGGCCGCCCCCATCGCCACGCCTTGCAGCCATTGCCCGGCGCCCGCAGGCGGCTTGCGCTTCTTGAGCGTCTGCTTCACCGTTTGCTTGACCGCCTGATTGACCACCGAGGCCATCGCGCTCTGCCCCGCGCGCATGCCCAGCCGGGTCATCGAGGCGAGGCTGCGCTGGAAGATGGAGGCCCACGACGGGACTGGTTTTCGCCTTGCCATATCCGCGTTCAGCGACGCGTCTTCTTTCTCGTGGCGGCCTTGGTGGCCGTCTTGCCGCCCCAGAAGTCGAGCACCTGCCGCGTGGCTTCCGCCTGCGCTGTCGCGATGTTGCGCCTGGTTGCAGCGGTGGCCTGGCCCTTGGCCGATCCAACCGCTCGGTTCGCGGCGCTCAGCCACATGCTCATGAAGGGGTTCTTGGTGGTCCAGGGGTTGCGCATGGTGTGGTCCTTCACTGTTTGGCCGAAGCCGCACAGCATGCAGTGCCGCCGCATGGCAGCGCCGGCCACTTTGTCCGCGACACCTCGTGGGCTTGTTCTTACGACGCATGGCCGGGGCCGGCCTCGGCACTCCGCACCAATGCTTTAAGGGCGAGCGATCGTGATGCGAATTTGGCCTACCTGAATTCGCGCACCCCAGTGTTACAAATCCGATCCACATCCCCAACTGAACGCCAAAGTTCTTATGAAAACCGGCCCCGCCAAGCACCCCTTCCTCACCGGCGGCGGGCAAGCAGCGCAGTTGATCGCGGACTTCGACTGGTCGCGCACTGGCGTCGGCCCCATCGGCGACTGGCCCCAGGGCATGAAGGCCGCCATCTCGATGGTGCTGCTCTCCGACGTTCCCATCGTCATGCTGTGGGGGCCGCTCGGCGTGATGATCTACAACGACGCCTATTCCGTCTTCGCGAGCGCCCGCCATCCGCAGTTGCTGGGCTCGAACGTGCGCGAAGGCTGGCCCGAGGTGGCCGACTTCAACGACAACGTGATGAAGGTCGGCCTCGCAGGCGGAACGCTCAGCTACAAGGACCAGGAACTCACGCTCTACCGCACGGGGCAGGCGGAGCAGGTCTGGATGAACCTCGACTATTCACCGCTGCTGGACGAGTTCGGCCAGCCCGCCGGCGTGATCGCCATCGTGGTCGAGACCACGGCCAAGGTGCGCGCCGAAGAAGCGGTGCGCCTGCGCAATGCGCGCTTCCAGACTTTTGCCGAGGCCATGCCCAACCACGTCTGGGCGTCGGCACCCGATGGCTTGCTCGACTGGTTCAACCACAACGTCGAGGCCTACTGCGGCCTGTCGCAGGAGCAACTGGCCGGCAACGGCTGGACCGCCATCGTGCATCCCGACGACCTGCCCCATGCCGCGCAGCAATGGGAGCGCGCGCGTACCGATGGCAGCAGCTACGAGGTGGAGTTCCGGCTGCGCCGCGTCGACGGCGCGTATCGGTGGCATATCGCGCGTGCGGTGCCGCTGCGCGACGATGCCGGCGCCGTCGTCCACTGGATCGGCACCAATACGGACATCGAGGACCAGAAGGCCGCCGCGCTGATGCTGGCCAACATGAACCAGACGCTGGAGGAGCAGGTGGCCGAGCGCACCGCGGACCGCGACCGCATGTGGCGGCTTTCCACCGACGTCATGCTGGTGGCCGATTTCAACGCGTGCATCGTCTCCGTGAACCCGGCGTGGACACGCCTGCTCGGATGGTCCGCGACCGAACTCATCGGCCACAGCTTCATCGACTACGTGCATCCCGACGACCGCAGCGCCACGCTCGCGGAAGTCGCCGGACTGGCCGGTGGCGCCACCACCTTCCGCTTCGAGAACCGCTACCGCCGACAGGACGGCAGCTACTGCCTGCTGATGTGGACCGCCGTGCCGGACGATCGCCTGATCCATGCCGTGGGCCGCGACATGACGGCGGACCGCGAGGCGGCGGAGGCGCTCAAGCGCACCGAGGCGGCGCTCTACCAGTCGCAGAAGATGGAAAGCGTCGGCCAGCTCACCGGCGGCGTGGCGCACGACTTCAACAATCTGCTGCAGGTGATCTCGGGCAACCTGCAGTTGCTGTCGCGCACCGTCGGGGTCGATGGGTCGGCCGCGCGTTATGTATCGAATGCCGTGGCCGCCACGCAGCGCGGCGCCCGGCTGTCGAACCAGTTGCTCGCCTTCGCGCGGCGCCAGCCGTTGGACCCCAAGGTGGTGAACATCGGCCGCGTGATCGCCGGCATGGGCGACATGCTGCGCAGCACGCTCGGCGATGCGGTCGAGATCGAGACCATCGTCTCCGGCGGGCTCTGGAACTGCTTCGTGGACGCGGCCCAGGTGGAGAATGCCCTGCTCAACCTGGCCCTCAATGCGCGCGACGCGATGGAAGGCTCAGGCCACCTCACTATCGAGGCGGGCAACGCGTCGCTCGACGAGCGCTACGTACGCGACTATCCCGGCGTAGCCCCTGGCCAGTACGTGATGCTGGCCGTGACGGACACCGGCACCGGCATCCCGCCAGAGATCCTCGCGAAAGTCTTCGAGCCCTTCTTCTCGACCAAGCCAGAGGGCAAGGGGTCCGGCCTGGGACTGTCGATGGTCTATGGCTTCGTGCGGCAATCGGGCGGCCACGTGAAGCTCTACAGTGAACCGGGCGACGGCACGACCGTCAAGATCTACCTGCCGCGCGCCGCCGGCGAAGTGACGCCCATCGCGGCGGAGGTCGACGAACTGGATGGTGGCAGCGAGACCGTCCTGGTCGCGGAGGATGACGATGCGGTGCGGGCCACCGTCGTCGAGCTGCTCGGGCACCTGGGCTACACGGTGCTGGAGGCACGCGACGCGGCCGCGGCGCTGGCCATTCTGGAAGCGGGCGCGAAAGTCGACCTGCTGTTCACCGACGTGGTCATGCCAGGCAAGGTGCGCAGCCCGGAACTCGCGCGCAAGGCGCAACAGCTTCTGCCGGACATCGCGGTGCTGTTCACCTCCGGCTACACGCAGAACGCCATCGTCCATGGCGGGCGACTGGACAGCGGCGTGGAGCTGCTGGGCAAACCCTACACCCACGACGCCCTGGCCAAGCGGATTCGCCGGGTGCTGGCGGACAAGGCGCGACGCGCGCGCTGAGCGCCCGCGGACCCAGGCGCAGCCCGCAGTCACACGGTCGATGCTTGTGCGCGACACAGCCTCGGCAGCTTCTTAGGCCAATGGTTCTCAGCTGCGCACCGCCTTGAAAATTCAATGCACGGTCGCGTGCTTTATCCCTTCGGATTCGCGCCGCGCGGTGCTAAAAATCGAGGTGCTGTCACACCTTTCGTCTGTAGAACGCCATGAAGCCCAAGAGCTCGACGCATCCATTCCTCCATGGTGGTGGGGAGGCTGCGCGTCTGATCGCTGACTTCGACTGGGCAAGCACTGGTGTGGGGCCGATCGACGGGTGGCCGCCATTCATGAAGGCGGCGGTATCGCTGATGCTGCGCTCGCCCGTTCCCATCATCATGCTCTGGGGCTCGGATGGCGTGATGGTCTATAACGACGGCTTTGCCGTCTTCGCGCAAGCGCGGCATCCGCAAGTGCTCGGCTCGAACGTGCGCGAGGGCTGGCCCGAGGTCGCCGACTTCAACGACAACGTGCTGAAGGTCTGCCTGGCGGGCGGCACGCTCAGCTACCTGGACCAGGAGCTGACGCTCTACCGCAAAGGCGTCGCCGAGCAGGTCTTCATGAACCTCGACTACTCGCCGCTGCTGGACGAGTCCGGCCAGCCGGCGGGCGTGATGGCCATCGTCATCGAGACCACGGGCAAGGTGCGGGCCGAGCAGGCCGTGCGCGACGGCGATGCGCGCTTCCGGACCTTTGCCGAAGCCGTGCCCAGCCACGTCTGGGCCGCCCCGGCCGATGGACTGGTCAATTGGTTCAACCACGCCGCCGAGACCTACAGCGGCATGACACAGGCGCAACTGGCCGGCCATGGCTGGGCGAGCATGGTGCATCCCGAGGACATCCCCGGCGTGGCCGAGGAATGGGAACGCTCGCGGGCCGCGAGCCGCGCCCATGAGGTCGAAGCCCGATTGCGCCGCGCCGACGGTGCGTACCGCTGGCACATCACCCGCGCAGTGCCCCTGCGCGACGAGTCCGGCACGATCATTCACTGGGTCGGCACCAACACCGACATCGACGACCAGAAGGCCGCCGCACTGATGCAGGCCAACCTGAACCAGATGCTCGCGGAGCAGGTGGCCGAGCGCACCGCGGACCGCGACCGCATGTGGCGCCTGTCGACAGAGATCATGCTGGTCACCGATTTCGACGCACGCATCCACGCGGTGAACCCGGCCTGGACGCGGGTGCTCGGATGGACCGAAGCCGAACTCGTCGGCCGCAGCTTCATGGAATTCGTGCATCCGGACGACTGCAGCGCCACGGTGGCGGGGGTCTCCGAACTGACCGACGGCGTCGCGACCCTGGGCTTCGAGAACCGCTACCGTTGCAGGGACGGCAGCTACCGCCTGCTCAGCTGGACCGCCGTGCCTGAAGGCCGGATCATCCATGCCGTGGCCCGCGACATCACCGCCGACCGCGAGGCCGCCGAGGCCCTCCAGCGCACCCAGGCCGCGCTGTACCAGTCGCAGAAGATGGAAAGCGTCGGCCAGCTCACCGGTGGCGTGGCGCACGACTTCAACAACCTCTTGCAGGTGGTCTCCGGCAACCTGCAATTGCTCTCGCGGACCATGGCCGCCAATGGCTCATCCGAGCGCTATGTGGCGAACGCCATCGCCGCCACGCAACGCGGCGCGCGGCTGTCGAACCAGTTGCTTGCGTTCGCGCGGCGCCAGCCGCTGGACCCCAAGGTGGTCAGCATTGGCCGCGTGATCCGCGGCATGGAAGACATGCTGCGCAGCACGCTCGGCGATGCCATCGAGATCGAGAGCGTGATTTCGGGCGGACTCTGGAACTGCTACGTCGACGCGGCGCAGGTCGAGAACGCCCTGCTCAACCTGGCCCTCAACGCGCGCGATGCCATGGACGGTTCAGGGCGCCTCACCATCGAGGCCGGCAACGCTTCGCTCGATGAGCGCTACGTGCGCGACTATCCCGGCGTGACAGCGGGGCAGTACGTGATGCTGGCGGTGACGGACACCGGCAGCGGCATCTCACCCGAACTCCTCACCAAGGTGTTCGAGCCCTTCTTCTCGACCAAGGCGGAGGGCAAGGGCTCCGGGCTGGGGCTGTCGATGGTCTATGGCTTCGTGCGCCAATCGGGCGGACACGTGAAGCTCTACAGCGAGCCGGGGCACGGCACCACGGTGAAGCTCTACCTGCCGCGCGCCATTGGCGAAGTGACCGCGCCCACGGTGGAGACTGACACGATGGATGGCGGTGACGAGACCATCCTGGTCGCCGAGGACGACGATGCGGTGCGCGCCACGGTGGTCGAGTTGCTCGGGCAACTGGGCTACAACGTCCTGGAGGCCCGCGACGCGAGCGCCGCGCTGGCCATCCTCGAGGACGGCGCCCAGGTCGACCTGCTGTTCACCGACGTGGTCATGCCGGGCAAGCTGCGCAGCCCGGAACTGGCGCGCATGGCGCAGCAGATGCTGCCCGGGATCGCCGTGCTCTTCACCTCAGGCTATACGCAAAACGCCATCGTCCACGGCGGGCGCCTGGACAGCGGAGTCGAGTTGCTGGGCAAGCCCTACACGCACGACGCCTTGGCCAAGCGGATCCGGCGGGTACTGGCAGACCGGGCGCGCCGGCCTCGCTGAGCGCTATTTCAGTACCGGCGCGGACGAGTCGCCACCAGCACGGCCATCAAGGCAGCGCCGCCTGCCATTGCCCAAGCGACGGCGCGCACCGGTTGGTTGGCGACGTAGCTCGCACTGTTCGTCCTCAAGTCGTGCGCCCTGCGCCTCAACTGGCCGAACTTCTCGTTGAACTTCTCGCTCGCAGCGACAGCCGCATTCCTTGCGTAAACCCGCCCCGTCGTCGCGGCGTCCGATGCGATGTCGCCGGCATCGCTGGCCGCATCCCGTGCCACGCGCGCGGCATGCTGCCCCGTGGTCCGTGCTTCGGCCGCGACATTCCACGCGGCGAGCGTGGCGTCGTGACTTGCGCGGCGGGCATCTTCGGCCAATTGAGCGGGGGTCTTGTACGTCTGCAATTCATCCATTTGGCAACTCCTGTGATTTCCGAACGGCAACACGCCGTGTCGATGGATCACTGTTGCCACGCGACCCCGGGCACCATGTGGGTGCCGGGGCGCAATGCGCGTAGGTCGATGCTCGCAAGTTCCTACACGGCGCAAGCGAGCGTCCGGCCTGCTACAGCTTGGCGATCGACACTTCGGTCGACTTCACCAGCGCAACGACGTCGGAGCCAGGCCGCAATTGCAGTTCATCCACCGAACGCGTGGTGATGACCGAGGTGACGACGCCCCAGGCGGTCTCGACATCGACTTCGGAGACGACGTCGCCGCGGATGATTTCCTTGACCTTGCCCTTGAACTGGTTGCGGACGTTGATGGCTTGGATGGACATGGATTACTCCTTTGGTTTGAAAAATGAATCAGAGCGCCCAGCGCAATGCATGGGCCGGGCCGTCGGCCCAGTGAAGATCATTGGCCGGCTCGCCGTCGGGCTTCTGCAGCACGCGGTCCAGGATGCGTTTCTCGATCGCGGCAAAGGCCGGGTCGCCCTGCGAGCGCGGCCGGGCCAGCGCAATGTTCTCGTCGAGCGCGATGCGTCCGTCCTCGATGAGGATCACGCGGTCGGCCAGTGCCACGGCTTCCTGCACGTCATGCGTCACCAGCAGCGCGGTGAAGCGGTGGCGCTGCCAGAGGTCCTCGATGAGGCGGTGCATCTCGATGCGCGTCAGCGCGTCGAGCGCACCCAGCGGCTCGTCCAGCAGCAAGAGCCGCGGGTGGTGCACGAGCGCGCGCGCCAGCGAGACGCGTTGCCGCTGCCCGCCCGACAGACGCGCCGGCCATTCGTTCTCGCGGTCGGCCAAGCCGACCTGCGTTAGCACTTCCTTGCCGCGCACCCTCGCCTCCGCCGGCAGGCCCAGCGTGACGTTGTCGAGCACACGCCGCCACGGCAGCAGGCGTGCCTCCTGGAACATGATCCGCGTGTCGTCGTGAAGGCCGTCGATGGCCTTTCCATCGGTGAAGAGCGCGCCTTCGCTCGCCTGCTCCAGGCCCGCGACGAGGCGCAGCAGGGTGCTCTTGCCGCATCCGCTGCGCCCGACAATGGCGATGAACTGGCCCGGCTCGACGACGAGCCGCGTGTTGCGCAGCACCTCGCGCTGGCCGTAGCGCTTGTGGACGCCGCGCACTTCGAGCTTGACGCCGCCCTCATTGGAATTCGTTTGATCGGTCATTGCGCTTCTTTCAAGCAGTCTTCTTTTGATACCCAGGATGCCAGCGCAGCCACCACTGTTCGAGCCCTCGGGCAAACAGATCGGCCAGCTTGCCCAACAGCGCATACAACAGGATCCCCACCAGCACGATGTCCGTCTGCAGGAACTCCCGCGCATTCATCGTGAGGTAGCCGATGCCGGCCTGCGCCGAGATGGTCTCGGCCACGATCAGGATCACCCACATCAGCCCGAGCGAGAAGCGCAGCCCCACCAGGATCGAGGACAACGCCCCCGGCAAGATCACCTCGCGGTACAGCTGCCAGCGGCTGAGCCCGTAGGTACGCCCCATCTCGATCAGTTGCGGATCGACATTGCGGATGCCGTGGAAGGTGTTCAGGTAGATCGGGAAGAACACCGACACGCTGATGAGGAACAGCTTGGCCGACTCGTCGATGCCGAACCACAGGATCACCAGCGGGATCAACGCCAGCGCCGGGATGTTGCGCACCATCTGGATGGTGGAGTCGAGCAGCGTCTCGAAGAACTTCACCGAGCCGGTCAGCAGCCCCAGTGCCAGCCCGAGTCCGCCGCCGATGGCCAGCCCCGCGAGCGCCCGGCCCGCACTCACCTTCACATGCGTCCACAGTTCGCCCGAAAGCGCCAGGTTCCAGGCGGCCTTCACCACGTCGATCGGAGCAGGCAGCACGCGCGTGGACAGCCAGCCCAGCGACGAGGCGATCTGCCAGACGACGATGAGCGTGATGGGCACCAGCCATGGCACCAGCCGCGCGCCGACGCTGCCGGCAAAGGCCTTGAGCGCTCCCGTCGGCGATGGAGATTCGACAGGCAAGGTATGCACTTGTTCGTTCATGGTGTTCAGCTTTGCGAGTGAAGGCGCGATGGCGCATCGAGATTGGCGACGACTTCGCCGAAGGGACCACCGAGCGGCCCGCCGCGCAGTTGCTGCTTCACGCGCTGCGACAACAGCGGGAACACCAGCTCGGCGAAGCGGTAGGCCTCCTCCAGGTGCGGATAGCCGGAGAGGATGAAGTTGTCGAGCCCGAGCGCCACGTATTCCTCGATGCGGGCGGCGACGGTCTTCGCATCGCCGACCAGCGCCGTGCCCGCGCCGCCGCGCACCAGGCCCACGCCGGCCCACAGGTTGGGCGACACCTCCAGGTCGGCGCGCGAGCGCTTCCGGCCGCCGGCATGCAGCGCGGCCATGCGGCGCTGCCCCTCGGAGTCCATGCGCGCGAAAGCAGCTTGCGCGCGGATCACGGTGTCGTCGTCGACGCGGCTGATCAGTTCTTCGGCGGCCTGCCAGGCAGCGTCCTCGGTCTCGCGCACGATCACATGCAGGCGGATACCGAATTGCACCGTGCGGCCCCGTCGCGCGGCACGGGCTCGCACGTCGGCCACCTTCTTCGCCACCTCGGCCGGAGGCTCGCCCCAGGTCAGGTAGGTGTCGACCTGCTCGGCCGCCAACTCATGCGCCGCCTCCGAGGATCCACCGAAATACACCGGCGGATACGGCGCCTGCACCGGTGGGTACAGCAGCTTGGCGCCCCTCACGCTCAAGTGCTTGCCCTCGTAGTCGAAGGCCTCGCCGTCATGGCTGCGCGCCAGGATCTCGCGCCAGATGCGGATGAACTCGGCCGATTGCTCGTAGCGCGATGCATGGTCGAGGAACACGCCGTCGCCTTCGAGCTCGGCTTGGTCGCCGCCGGTGACCAGGTTCACCAGCAGCCTTCCACCGGAGAGCCGGTCAAAGGTCGCGGCCATGCGCGCGGCGAGGCTCGGCTGGTGCAGGCCCGGACGCACCGCGACCAGGAACTTGAGCTTGCGCGTGGCGCCGATCAGGCTGGACGCGATCACCCACGGGTCTTCGCAGGAGCGGCCGGTCGGGATCAGCACGCCTTCATAGCCGAGCTGGTCGGCGGCGCCGGCGATCTGTTGCAGGTACGGCAGGTCGACCTGCCGCGCGCCTTCGCTGCTGCCGAGGTAGCGGCTGTCGCCATGGGTGGGGAGGAACCAGAAGATCTTCATGTTGATGCGTTCAAGGTTGCGTGCCGCGCCACACGGCTTGCGCCACGTTCACGGGCTTGGGGATCAGCCCCAGTTGATGGAAGGCATCGGCCACGCGTTGCTGGTCGCGCACCGTGGCAGGCTGGATCGGGCCGACGGGCGACGGCGGGCGGCGTTGCAGGAACAGGCTCACCACGCCAGCATCGAGGCCGCTGAAATCAGCGACGAGCTTGATCGCACCGGCACGGTCCTGTTGCACCAGCTTGTCGGCGCGGGTGAGGTCTTCGAACAATGCATTGAGCACGTCCGCATGCTGTTCGGTGAAGGCACGCGAGGCGAGGTAGAACGAGTTGTTGCCCGACAGCCCGCGCCCGTTGGCCAGCACGCGCGGCTGGATGGCCAACTCGGTCGCGGCATAGAACGGGTCCCATATCACCCACGCGTCCACGGCCTTGCGCTCGAAGGCGGCGCGCGCATCGGCGGGCGTGAGGTACACGGGCTGGATGTCGGACCACTGGAGCCCCGCCTTCTCGACGGCACGCACCAGAAGATAGTGCGCGCTCGATCCCTTCTGCAGCGCGATCTTCTTGCCGCGCAGGTCCTGCAGCGTCTTCAGCGGCGAATCCTTCAGCACGAGCACGGCCGAGCTGTCGGGCTTCGATGGCTCGGCACCGACGTAGAGCGGGTCCTTGCCGGCCGCCTGCGCGAACACCGGCGGCGAATCACCTGTGAGCCCGAATTCGAGGCTGCCCACCGCCAGCGCTTCCAGCAGCTGCGGACCCGCGGGGAATTCGATCCAGGCGATCTTTGCGTTGGGGTAGCGCTTCTCCAGCCACCCCGATTGCTTGACGATCACCAGGTTGGCCGCCGACTTCTGGTAGCCAATGCGCAGTTGCTGCAGCGGCTTTGAAGTACCCCCGGGCTGCGCCAGCGCGATGGGACCGCCAACGCCCCAGGCCAGCGCGGTGACGGCCAGCAGACGCAGCAGGCCGCGTCGTCCGAATGTGTGCAAGACGCTCATGCGATCCCCGCTCCAGCGGCCTCGAGCAGGTTGATCTTCTTCGGGATCAGCTTCAGTTCGAAGAAGGTGTCCGCAATCTGCTGCTGCTCGGCCAGGATGGCCTTGGTGATCGGCGCCGTGCCATAGGCCGCACGGCCCACGGACACGTCGACCACCGGCTTCGGCAAGCCCCACAGCGTGGACAGCTCCTGCGCATAGGCGCTCTTGTTGGCCACGGCCCACTGGTCGAGCTTGTCGATCTCCTCGACCACCAGCTTGAGCACGTCGGCGTTCTTCGCGACATAGGGCAGCGATGAAAAGTAGTAGCCCCGATTGCCGACCACGCCCTTGCCATCGGCCAGGATGCGCGCGCCCAGCGTGAGTTCGGCGGAGGCGAGGAACGGGTCCCAGATGACCCACGCATCGATCGAGCCTTTCTCGAAGGCAGCGCGCGCATCGGGCGGCGCGAGGAACACGACGTTCAGGTCGCTGTACTTCAGCCCGGCCTGCTCGGCCAGCTTGACGATGAAGTAGTGGACGTTCGAGCCCTTGTTGAGCGCGACCTTCTTGCCCTTGAGGTCTGCCACGCTTTTGATCGCAGAGTCCTTGGGCACCAGCACCGCCTCGGCGCTCGGCCGCTGCACGGTAGCGGCCACATAGGCCAGCGGCGCGCCGGCGGCCTGCGCAAAGATCGGCGGCGCCTCGCCCACGTCGCCGAAGTCGATGGAGCCGACGTTCAGCGCTTCAAGCTGCACCGGCCCCGCGTTGAACTCTGTCCACGTCACGTTCACGCCGAGCGGCGCGAGACGCTTCTCCAGCGTGCCGCGGCCCTTGAGCACGGTCAGCGCGCCCTTCTGGTTGCCGACGCGCAGCGTGCGCGAGGGGCCCTGCGCCAGCGCCGCAAACGACGGCAGCGCAATGGCGGTGGCCGCGCCCTGAAGCAGGCGACGGCGTTGGATCGAAGTCGAAGAGGTCATGATGGATTCCTTCAGGCAAGCCTTGTCCCGCGCCGCAAGCGAGCGGCGAAAAAATCGGGACGATGAATGGGGAATCGGTTGCCGCGCCTCGGAGCCCAGGCGCGGCGATGGCGTCAGACGCTACATCGCACCCGCGAGAAATGAATCGGCTCGAAGCCCCGCATCGGCGGCAGTTTCAGCCCTTCGGCGGCCAGCACCTCGGCCGCGTCGTCCAGTCGATGCGCCAGGTCGTCATGCACCCGGAACTCGCCTTGCGGCGATGCCGTGATCTGCGCGTCGGTCGCGTAGATGCCCGGCAGGATGTGCCGCGCCGCCAGCGCCTGCAGCACCGGCCGCAGCGCATAGTCGAGCGCCAGCATGTGATGTGCACTGCCGCCGGTGGCCAGCGGCAGCACCGTCTTGCCCTTCAGCGCACCTTGCGAGAGCAGGTCCAGGAACACCTTCAGCGCGCCGCTGTAGGCCGCCTTGTAGACGGGCGTGGCCACCACCACGACGCGTGCCTGCGCCACCTGGGCGATGGCATGCGCGATGTCGGGATGCTCCCACTCGGCGCGCACCAGCGCCTGTGCCGGCAGGTCGCGCACCGTGATGCGCTCGATGCGCGCACCGCGCCTTTGGAGCCGGTCGCCCACCGATTCGAGCAAGGCGGTGGATCGGGACGGCGTCGAGGGACTGCCGGCAATCAGGAGGACGGTCACGCAAAACTTTCCGGGAATTTCAAGGTGAGTTCGCCCCCGGCGCCTGCCGTGCAGGCGCACTACGAATCGGGGCGATCAGGGAATGAGGCGGCCGGCCTACTTCAGCTTCGCCGTGTAGATCTGGTCGAAGGAGCCGCCATCGGCGAAGTGCTCCTTGTCCGCCTTGGCCCAGCCGCCGAAGGCCTGGTCGATGGTGAACAGCGTCAGCTTGGGAAACTGCTTGTCGTACTTGGCCTTGGCCTTGTCCGAGGTCGGCCGGTAGTAGTTGCGGCCCGCGATGTCCTGGCCCTCGTCGGAATACAGGTACTTCAGGTATTCCTCTGCCACGGCGCGCGTGCCCTTCTTGTCGACCACCTTGTCGACCACCGTCACGGTCGGCTCGGCCAGGATGCTGATCGAGGGCGCGACGATGTCGAACTTGTCGGCACCGAATTCCTTCAGCGCCAGGTAGGCCTCGTTCTCCCAGGCCAGCAGCACGTCGCCGACGCCGCGTTGCACGAAGGTAATCGTCGACCCGCGTGCGCCCGCGTCGAGCACCGGCACGTTCTTGTAGAGATTGCCGACGAATTCCTTCGCCTTCGCATCGCCACCGTACTTGCGCTTGGCGAACTCCCACGCGGCCAGGTAGTTCCAGCGTGCGCCGCCGGAGGTCTTCGGATTCGGCGTGATCACTTGCGTACCAGGCTTGACCAGGTCGTCCCAGTCCTTGATGCCCTTGGGGTTGCCCTTCTTCACGAGGAACACGATGGTCGAGGTGTAGGGCGCCGAGTTGTGCGGCAGGCGCTTCTGCCAGTCCGGCTTGACCAGGCCGCCGTGCGTGACGAGCGCATCGGTGTCGCCGGCCAAGGCCAGGGTGGCCACATCGGCGTCGATGCCGTCGATGATCGAGCGGGCCTGCTTGCCCGAGCCGCCATGCGACTGCTTGATCACCACGTCCTGGCCGGTCTTGCCCTTCCAGTAGGCGGCGAAGGCCTTGTTGTAGTCGACGTAGAGCTCGCGCGTCGGGTCGTAGGACACGTTGAGCAGGTTGATGGTCTGGGCGAACGACGGCAGCGCCGTCAGGGCCATGCTCGCGCCCAGCGTGGCACCGAGGGAAAGCTTGATAAAGTCGCGGCGAAGGCTCATGGCGGTCTTTCGAAAGGCAATCTGACTAAGAAGCTGCCGATTCTGAAAGCCACCCTACAAAACTGGAACTACCGTTTTCACAGTTCCAAATAGCCAAATCAACTAAGGACCCTTCCAAATGGCACGAATGATTCAGTGCGTGAAGCTCGGCAAGGAAGCCGAGGGACTCGACTTTCCCCCCTACCCCGGCGAACTCGGCAAGAAGATCTGGGAAAGCGTCAGCAAGGAAGCCTGGGCCGCCTGGCTCAAGCAGCAGACCATGCTCGTGAACGAAAACCGCCTGAACCTGGCCGACCAGCGCGCCCGCGAATACTTGAAGCGCCAGATGGAAAAGCACTTCTTCGGCGATGGCGCCGACGTGGCGCAAGGCTACGTGCCGCCGAGCGCCTGATCCCATTCCCTTGAAAGCGGGCATTGCCCGCTTCCCTGTTCCCGTCTCCTGATGCCCGAACCCGTCCAGTGGCGCGCCGATGGCGTTCCGCGCAGCGAGCGCTTCGACGACATCTATCACACCGAAACCGGCGCCCTCGCCCAGTCCCGCCATGTGTTCCTCAACGGCTGCGGCCTGCCTGAGGCTTGGCAGGATCAGCCGCAATGGCGGATTCTCGAAACCGGCTTCGGCTTTGGCTTCAATTTCCTGACAACCTGGCAGGCCTGGCGCACGGACCCGGCACGGCCGCGCATGCTGCACTTCGTCTCGATCGAGGCACATCCGGTCGGCGTCGACGATCTGCTGCGTGCCGCCTCGGCCTACCCGGAACTGGCTGAACTCGCCCAGTCGCTGGCCGCGCAATGGACGGAACTCCTGCCCGGCCTTCACCGGATGAGCTTCGAAGGCGGCCATGTGCTGCTGACGCTGTGCATCGGCGACGTGCAGGCCATGCTGCGCGCCCAGCGCTTCGAGGCCGACAGCATCTACCTCGACGGCTTCAGCCCCGACCGCAATCCCGCCATGTGGTCGCCCGAGACGCTCAAGGCCGTCTCGCGCTTTGCCCGGCGCGGCACCGGCATTGCCACCTGGACCATTGCCCGCGCGGTGCGGGATGCGCTCACGCAAAACGGCTTCCAGGTGCGCAAGTCGCCCGGCTTGCCACCCAAGCGCGATTGCCTGCGCGGCGTGTTCGACCCGGCCTGGACACCGCGCCGCCGTACCCCGCCCGCGGAATGCGCGACGCCGGGGCGCTGCGCCGTCATCGGCGCCGGTCTCGCGGGCGCGGCCGTCGCAGCCAGCCTGGCGCGACGAGGCTGGCAGGTCGACGTATTCGACAAGGCCGCACACGCGGCGGCAGGTGCCTCGGGCCTGCCGGTCGGCGTGCTCGCGCCGCATGCCTCGCCCGACGACGCCCTGCTCTCGCGCCTCACGCGCGCAGGCATCCGCGCGACGTGGCAACAGTTGCAAGAGCGACTCGTCGAAGGACACGACTGGCGCGCCAGCGGCGTGCTGGAGCGCCGGCCCGATGGCGACATACGCCTGCCGGCAGGCTGGAACGCGGAAGGCCCGAACCTCTCGTGGCCCGCAGGTGCATCGCAACTCGGGGCCGCGCACCTGCCCACCGATACCGCCTCGCTCTGGCACCGTCGCGCCGGCTGGGTGCGCCCACGGGCGCTGGTCGAAGCGTGGCTGGCCACACCCGGCGTACACCTGATCCCCGACTGCGACATCGAACGCCTCGCGCCCACCGGCGACCACTGGCAGCTCTTCGCCGGGGGTGATCAATCACTGGGTGAATTCGACCGCGTGGTGATCGCCGCAGGCTTCGAAAGCGCCCGCTTCACGCCATCGCTGCCCTTGCAACCGGTGCGCGGCCAGGTCCAATGGGGGCGCCTGCCGCCCGGCACGAACATGCCGCAAGTCCCGATCAACGGCGACGGCCACCTGATCGCGGGTGTCCCCGATGGCGATGGCGTCCTGTGGCTCACCGGCGCCACCTTCGACCGCGACAGCACCGACTTGGCACCGAACGCCACGGACACGCAGGCCAATCGCGAACGACTCGCCCGCCTGCATCCATTGGCCGCATCGGTGCTGGAAAGTCAGTTCGAAGCAGCGACCCCCTGGACCGGCGTGCGCTGCGCCTCCGCAGACCGCCGCCCGCTGGTCGGCCCGCTGTCCGGTCGGCCGGGCTTGTGGGCCTGCACCGCGCTCGGCTCGCGCGGCCTGACTTTTGCAGCACTGTGCGCCGAGTTGCTGGCCGCGCACTGGCAGGCCGAGCCCCTGCCCGTGCCGGCAACACTCGCCCAAGCCCTCGACACGCGCCGCCTTCCCTGACCCCGCGGCCCGAACAAAGCCCGTACCCCACCGAATATCGCTTTCGCTCCCCGGAAGATCGCTGTCAAATGCATCCCCCATTCACCCGGAGGAGAAGCAACATGTTCAAGCGAATTCTTGTGGCCACGGATGGTTCCCCCCTGTCCGAGCAGGCCGTCGACAAGGCTGTCGAACTGGCCCTGCTGTGCGGCGGCGACCTGTGCGTCGTCACCGTGGCGCACCTGGAACCGCACAGTTATTTTGAAGGCTCTCCGGTGCTGAGCCAGATGCAGGTCGAGGAAGTGCGCGCCCGGTCGGTCGCGGGAGCGCATGGCCTGGTCGACGCGGTCAAGGCCAATGCCATGAACAAGGGCGTGCGCAATGTCGAAGTGGCGGTCGTCGCCTCGAACCAGGTGGCAGAGTCCATCATCGAGACGGCCACCACGCACAACTGCGACCTGATCGTGATGGCCTCGCATGGGCGACGGACCCTGAAGCGCCTGCTGATGGGCAGCGAAACCCTTCACGTGCTGACGCACTCGACCACGCCGGTGCTCGTGCTGAGATAAGCCCAGGCGCTACTTCCTCGGATCCTCGTCGTCCGGCGGCGTGACGAAGCGCGGCAGGTGCCAGTCATAGCGCACGGCGAGGAAGCGAAGCACGAAGCAGGTCGCGAGCGCCGCCATCGCGCGCCGGTCCGCCGGCCAACTCGCCCGGTGGCCCACCACCTCGATCAAGGCCGCGGCCAGCGCCGCCAATGCATAGATCTGTCCCTTGAGGATGGCCGGCACGCGATTGAGCAGCACATCCCGCGCGATACCGCCGCCCACCGCTGTCAACACGCCGAGGATGACTGCACCTTCCGAGGTCAGCCCATAGATCATCGCCTTCTGCGCCCCGGTCACGGCAAAGAGCCCCAACCCCAGGCTGTCGAACAGCACGATGGGTGCCTCCAGCCGTTCCCGCACGATGCGCGAGTACATCGCCATCACCGCCGCCACGGATGAAATCGCCAGGTAGCGCCAATCCGACAGCCCCGCCGGCGGCACCGCGCCGATGCAGACATCCCGCAGCACGCCGCCGCCACAGGCCACCAGGAAGGCCACGACGAAGATGCCGAACACATCCAGCCCCCGGTTGCGCGCCGCCACGGCACCGCTGAAGGCGAACGCGAACGTCCCGGCCAGGTCGAGGATGTAGAAGAGCAAAAGGCTTGTCATGCGGTGCGCGCATTCTGCCGTTGCCCGCGGCGCCGACCAACCGTCAGAATCCCTCATGCCCACCCGCTACGACATCGAACACACCACCATCTACAGCTACAACCAGCCCGTCACCTTCGGGCTGCACCGCGTGATGTTCCGCCCGCGCGACAGCCACGACCTGCGCGTGCTCGCCACCGACCTGCAAGTCAGCCCCACCGCCAATGTGCGCCTGATCCAGGACCCCCACTCCAACTCCGTTGCGCTGGTGCAGCCGCTCGGCGAAGCGACCGAACTCAAGGTCGTGTGCTCCTTCACCATCGAACAGGTGCCCGCGGCCGACGACCCGCTGAGCGAACTCGACCCTGCCGCCGAATTCCTGCCCTTCGCCTATTCGATCGAGGACCGCCTCGACCTCGAGCACTACCTGCGCCCGCACCATCCCGACCCCGACGGCACGCTGATCCGCTGGGCGCACCAGTTCCTCTACACCGACGAGCCCAACAGCACGCGCGAGGTCCTGGCCCGCATGAACGCGCACATCGGCAAGACGCTGACCTACAAGGCGCGCGACGAGGAAGGCACGCAGAGCCCACTCGAAACCCTCAACCTCGGCTCCGGCAGTTGCCGCGACTATGCATTGCTGATGATGGAAGCCGCCAGGCGACTCGGCGTGGCGACGCGCTTCGTCTCGGGCTACCTCTACGACGCGGCGCTGGACAAGCCCGCGCCTTCGAAGGATGCGGAGGTCGCGGAAGACGTGGAGCCGGGCACGGAAGTGGACGAGACTGCGGACACCGGCGTCACGGTCGGCGCCGGCTCCACGCACGCCTGGCTGCACGCCTACCTGCCCGGCGCCGGCTGGGTCGCCTATGACCCGACCAACAACCTCATGGGCAGCAGCCAGTTGATCCGTGTCGGCGTGGCGCGTGACCCGGCCCTGGCCACGCCCATCGCGGGAAGCTGGTTCGGCAAGCCCGAGGCCTATGAAGGCCTGACCGCGACGGTTCGCGTCCGACGCGTGCGCGGCTGAAATCAACGCCCGCTTGACAAGCCGGGCGCATCGGCTCAATACTGAACCAAATGGTTCAGCTATCAGATCCCGATCTCGACCTCGTCTTCACCGCGCTGGCCGACCGCACGCGGCGCGACGTGCTGACCGCGCTCGGCCAGGGCGACCAGAGCATCTCGGAGTTGGCACAGCCGCACGGCATGTCGCTGACCGGCTTCATGAAGCACCTGCGCGTGCTCGAAGCGGCCGGCCTGATCGCCCGCTCGAAGGAAGGCCGCGTGGTGCGCTGCGAGCTGTCGGCCGCGCCATTGCAGGAGGCGGCTGTGTGGTTGTCCCGCTATGAAAAGTTCTGGAACGCGCGCTTCGACGCGCTCGGCCGCTACCTCCAACAAACGGAAGAAGTCCCGCCATGCCCAACTTCAACGCCCTCGACGAAGCCCCCATCCGCGAGCGTCCCGAACTCCGCCTCGAACGCCACTTCCCGGTCCCGCCCGAAAAAGTCTGGCGCGCCTGGACCGACCCGCAAGCGCTAGTCCATTGGTTCGGCACCGGCGAGCCAGGTTCGGTCACGCATGCCGAGACCGACGTACGCATGGGCGGCTATTTCCGCATCGAGTTCGTCACGCCCGACGGCGAACTGCACAGCGTGAGCGGCTTCTACCTCGACGTGGTGCCGCACCGGCGCCTGCAATTCAGCTGGGCCTGGCGCAGCACGCCGGAACGCGAGTCGCTCGTCACCATCGATTTCGTGAAGACGCCGACCGGCACGCGGATGAACTTCGTGCACACCCAGTTCTTCGACCAGGCCGCGCGCGACGGCCATGAAGGCGGATGGACCCTGTCCTTCGAAAAGCTCGCGCATCACCTCCAGCAACCCTGATCAACCCAAGGAAAGCCCGATGCAAAAGATCACCCCCTGCCTCTGGTTCGACGGCCAGGCCGAAGAAGCGCTCAACTTCTATGCCGGCATCTTCAGGAACTCGCGCGTCTACAACGTCAAGCGCTACGGCGATGCCGGCCCCGGCAAGAAGGGCTCGGTGCTGGCTGCCAACGTCTCGCTCGACGGGCAGGAATTCATGGCCCTCAACGGCGGCCCGATGTACAAGTTCACGCCGGCCATCTCGCTCTTCGTGAGTTGCGAAACCCAGGATGAAGTCGACCACTACTGGCACCGGCTGCTCGAAGGCGGCAAGCCCAGCCAGTGCGGCTGGCTCGACGACAAGTTCGGCGTGTCCTGGCAGATCGTGCCCAAGGCGCTCGGCCAGATGCTGGAAGACAAGGATCCGCGCAAGGCCAACGCCGTCATGACGGCGATGCTGAAGATGGTCAAGCTGGATGTTGCAGCGTTGAAATCAGCCTATGACAGCGTTTGACACGACTTTGCATTCAGTCGCAGGACAAGGCGGAGCGCCGCAGACAGTGCTGTAGCACGGCAAGGCGATCCAACGCAGTGATGCGGCTGAAGGCGAAGTCGTGTGAGAGCAGGATCCGCGGGATCGCCCTATGCTGCGGGGCTTTCCCAACGGAGCCCCTCCCATGCGCAACCATCCCCTGGGCCGCACCGGCCTCTACGTGTCGGAACTCTGCCTCGGCACCATGACCTTCGGCGGCACCGGCGGCTTCTGGAACAAGATCGGCGAGGTGCAGCAAGGGGATGCGGAACGCCTGATCGGCGCGGCGCTCGACGGCGGTATCAACTTCATCGACACGGCGGACGTGTATTCGGAAGGCCAGTCGGAAGAGATCACCGGCCAGGCGCTGAAGAACCTCAAGGTACCGCGCGAGAACGTGGTGATCGCAACCAAGGTCTTCGGCGAGACCGGTGCCGGCCCCAATGCGCGCGGCGCCTCGCGTGGCCACATCATGGACGGCGTCAAGGGCAGCCTGCGCCGGCTCCAACTGGACCACATCGACCTCTACCAGATCCACGGCTTCGACCCGGCCACACCCGTGGAGGAAACCGTGCGGGCGCTGGACCAGCTCGTGCGCCAGGGCCATGTGCGCTACGTGGGCGTGTCGAACTGGGCAGCGTGGCAGATCGTCAAGGCACTGGGCATCGCGGAGCTGCTGGGGCTGTCGCGCTTCGAATCGCTGCAGGCCTACTACACCGTGGCCGGCCGCTACCTGGAGCGCGAGATCGTGCCGATGCTGGAAAGCGAAGGCCTCGGCCTCATGGTGTGGAGCCCGCTGGCCGGCGGCCTGCTCAGCGGCAAGTACGACCGCGAGCACCAGGGCGAGGAAGGAAGCCGTCGCACCACCTTCGACTTCCCGCCGGTCAATCGCGACCGGGCCTGGGCCTGCGTCGACGCGATGCGGCCGATTGCGGCCGCGCACGGCGTGTCGGTCGCGCAGGTCGCGCTGGCCTGGCTGCTGCACCAGCCGCAGGTGACCAGCGTGATCGTCGGCGCCAAGCGGCCCGAGCAACTGGCCGACAACATGGCAGCCACGCAAGTGGCGCTGAGCGCGGCCGAGTTGCAGCAGATCGCCGACGCCGGCCAATTGCCCGCGGAATACCCCGGCTGGATGTTTGAACGCCAGGGCGCCAATCGGCGCAAGCAGATTGCCGATGCTGCCGCACCCCGCTGATTCGTATAGGAGAGCGTAGGCCATTGGCGTTAACCTCGGCGCATGTCTGCCATGCCCAAGACAGCCTTCCTGTCCGAAAGCAATCTCGCCGACAGCACCCAAAGGAGAAGCAAACCCATGGCCGACAGTCCACTCGCGGGCAAGATCGCCCCCGCCTCCCTACGCGCCAACCTGCCGCGCCTGGTCACCGCCTACTACGCGCTGGTGCCCGACCCGGGGGTGGCAGCCCAACGCGTGGCCTTCGGCACCTCCGGCCACCGCGGCTCCTCTTACACCGCCGGTTTCAACGAGTGGCATGTGCTGGCCATCTCGCAGGCGATCTGCGAATACCGCGCGCAAAAGGGCATCGACGGGCCGCTCTACTTGGGCATCGACACGCATCCCTTGTCCGAGCCGGCAGCTGCAAGCGCCATCGAGGTGCTGGCGGCCAATGGCGTCGAGCTGATGCTGGCCACCGACGACGATTACACGCCGACACCGGCCATCTCGCATGCGATCCTCGTCCACAACCGCGGTCGCACGGCCGGCCTGGCCGACGGCATCGTCATCACGCCTTCTCACAACCCGCCCGATGACGGCGGCTTCAAGTACAACCCGCCCAACGGCGGCCCGGCCGATACCGACGTCACCAAGTGGATCGAGAACCGGGCCAACGAGCTCATCAAGGCGGGCTTGCAAGGTGTGAAGCGCATGCCCTACGCGCAAGCCCTGCGCGCTGCGACCACGCATCGCCACGACTACCTCAGCCACTACGTCGCCGAGCTCGGCAACGTGCTCGACTTCGACGCGATCCGCGCCGCCGGCGTGCGCATGGGCGTGGACCCGATGGGCGGCGCGGGCGTTCACTACTGGGGCCGCATCGCCGACCACTACAAGCTCGACCTCACCGTGGTCAACCCCGACGTCGACGCCACCTTCGCCTTCATGCCGCGCGACTGGGACGGCCGCGTGCGCATGGACCCGTCATCCATCTATGCGATGCAGAACCTGATCGGCCTGAAGGACAAGTTCGACGTCGGCTTCGGCTGCGACACCGATCATGACCGCCACGGCGTCGTCACGAAGAGCGGCGGCCTCATGCGCCCGAACCACTACCTGGCGGTGATGATCGACTACCTGTTCCAGCACCGACCGAACTGGAGCCCCAACGCCGCAGTCGGGAAGACGCTGGTCAGCAGCACCATGATCGACCGCGTGACTGCGCGGCTCGGCCGGCCGTTGCAGGAGGTGCCCGTCGGCTTCAAGTGGTTCGTGAACGGCTTGATGGACGGCAGCCTCGGATTCGTCGGCGAGGAGAGCGCGGGCGCCTCCTTCCTGCGGCGCGACGGCACGGTCTGGACCACCGACAAGGACGGCCTCGCTCCCGCGCTGCTGTCGGCGGAAATCACCGCGAAGATGGGACGCGACCCGAGCGAGCTGTATCGGCAACTGACGCAGGAATTCGGCGATCCGGCCTACGACCGCGTCGACGCGCCGGCCACGCCGGAGCAGAAGGCCAGGCTGTCGAAGCTCACGCCGCAGCAGGTCACCAGCACCGAGCTGGCTGGCGGGAAGATCGAGAAGGTGCTCTCGAATGCGCCCTCCAACGGCGCGGCCATCGGCGGCATCAAGGTCATATCGGCAGATGGATGGTTCGCCGCGCGGCCATCGGGCACGGAGAACATCTACAAGATCTACGCGGAGAGCTTCAAGGGCGAGACGCACCTGCGCAGCATCATCAGCGAGGCGCAGGCGATCGTGGACAAGGCGCTGGGCTGACCGGACAGGGCGGACGGCGCTTCGAATGAACCGCAACCGCTCGATCTCCTTCCACCACCCGGTCGCCTTCTGGATCGGCTGCATTGCCATCATCGGCGGCGTGCTCTCGCACATGCCGATGTTCATGATGGGCCGCCACAACGGCTACCAAATGGTCGGCATGCCGATGGACACGCCGATGCTCATTGGCATGGCGATGGTCCCGTTCGGAGTGCTGCTGTCGGCCTACGGCCTCATGCCGCGCATCGGGCGCATGGCGAAGAGCGAGCACGGCGGCAGCCACCTGCAATTCCATGTGGCCGACGGCGTGCCGCTCAATGCGGAGCATTGGAAGCTCGTCATCGTGCTGGTCATCGCCCTCGCGGTCGACGTGCTGAAGCCGGCCACGCTTGGCTTCGTGATGCCGGGCATGACCCGCGAGTATGAAATCTCGAAGGAGACGGCCGGCGTGCTGGCATTGGTCGCGCTCACCGGCACGACCGTCGGCTCGGTGGTCTGGGGCCGAATCGCCGATGTGTTCGGACGCCGTGCGGCGATCCTGCTGTCGGCGCTGATGTTCATCGGCACGGCCATCTGCGGCGCGATGCCGGCCTTCGGCTGGAACCTGGCCATGTGCTTCCTGATGGGTGCCTCGGCCGGTGGCCTGTTGCCAATCACGTTCACGCTGATGGCCGAGTCGGTGCCTGCGGCGCATCGCGGCTGGCTATTGGTGGCGCTCGGCGGTGTCGGAACCTCCGCCGGCTACCTGCTGGCCGCCGGCTCGGCCGCCTGGCTGGTGCCGGAATTCAGTTGGCGGGCGCTGTGGCTGCTGGGCCTGCCGACCGGGCTGGTCATCGTCTTCCTCGGCCGCTACATCCCGGAGTCGCCACGCTTCCTGTCGAATGCGGGGCTTGTGGACGAGGCGCGCGAGGTGCTCGAACGATTCACCGGTGCGGGCGCCGCCGGCACGACGGGCGAAGCAGTTGTCGTCGAGGCCGTGGAGGACGAGCCAGGCGCCGGCCTCGCCCAATTGCTCCGAAGCAGCCATGCCCGCATCACCTGGGGCCTGATGGTCTGCGGCATCGCCTGGGGCCTGGTCAACTTCGGATTCCTGCTGTGGCTGCCGACCAACCTGGGCACCATGGGCATGGACACCAGCGCCGCCAGCGCCCTGCTTGCACGCTCCGCGCTGCTGGCGCTGCCGGGCATCGGCCTCGTCATCTGGCTCTACCACCGCTGGAGCAGCATCAAGGCGCTGGTGCTGTTCATCGTGCTCACGACCGCGACCCTGTTGCTCTTCGTGGCGATGAGCATGGTGAAGGTGCAATCGAGCCTCGCCATCGTCGCCGCGACCGCGCTGCTGCTGGTCAGTTCCAGCGGCGTGATCGCGATGCTGATTCCGTATGCCGCCGAGATCTATCCGGTGCACCTGCGCGGCACGGGCTCAGGCGTGATCGCGGCCAGTTCCAAGTTCGGCGGCATCGTGGGCGCGGGACTCGGCGTGATGGGTGTGTTCACCCATTTCGGGACCTCGGCGCTGCTGATCGCGGTGCCGATGGCGGTGGCCGCCGCGCTGCTGATCCGCAGCGGGATCGAGACGCGCGGGCAGCGCCTGGAGGAGATTCAGCGGGCGCTGCATTTGCGGGCGCGGTGAGCACGAGCCGGCGTTTCGGCGTATGGCATCCAGAACCCTGCATGTAATGCAAATTTCAATTACCATTGCACCAATTGCATCAGGAGGATTTCCATGACTTCGTTGGTCGTCACCATGAAAGGACAAGTCACGCTCAAGCGCGACTTGCTTCAGCACCTCGGCATCAAGCCTGGCGAGCGCATCGAGTTCGACAAGATGCCGGGTGGCGAACTGCGGGTGAAGGCCTCGCGCCCTGCCGGCGATATTCGCGCATTCTTCGGTTGCCTCGCAGACAAGACCACAAGGAAACTCACGATCGAGGAAATCAACGAGGCCATCGCGGCCGGATGGGCCGGTGAGCGTTGAAAGTCATCGTAGATACCAACGTGCTGGTCAGGGCGGCCGTTCGCGACGACGCAAAGCAGACGCGAGCCGCTGACAAACTTCTGCAATCTGCTGAACTGGTTGCTGTGTCCTTGCCCACCCTGTGCGAATTCGTCTGGGTGCTGAGCCGTGGCTACAAACTCGATGGCGCCAGCATCGGACACGCCATCCGGTTGCTGTTCGATGCCGGCAACGTGGTGATGAATCGCCCCGCCGTGGAATTCGGCTTGTCCTTTCTGGAAGGCGGTGGCGACTTCGCGGATGGCATCATGGCCTACGAAGGTTCATGGCTGGGCGGAGAGACCTTCGTGTCGTTCGATAAGCAAGCCGTGAAGCTCGCCAACGAACGAGGTCAATCGGCTCGATTGCTCTCCTGACCTGTCTCGATTGCATCGGCTGATCCTTCAGTTGCCAAACAAATCCGTGCAGGTGTCGCACACGAAGTACTCGGTCTTCTCCCTGCACCGGATGCTGCCGGTCGCCCCCGGCCGGATCTTCCAATCGCAAGCCTCGCCGTTGCGCTTCATCGTGCCCTCGATGTGACAAGGCGTGTTGGCGCCGGCCGAAAATTGACCCACCTGTGAGGGTTGTGCCGGTTCAAATTTGACCCGGGTGTTCAGCCTACCCTGCTGCTTTTTTAAGCGGCGGGGGTATGAGGATT